>JAODBK010000068.1 GCA_025463925.1 Acidimicrobiales bacterium
GCCCACGCCGACGTGGGACATGAGCTGCAGGCGGTCGCGGACCTCCTCGCCGCGGCCGGCGATCGGCGCGAGGGACGCGTCGTCGGAAGGCAGCTCGAGGAACAGGCGCTCGATCTCCTCGTCGATCGTCGCCGTCAGCAGCGACAGCGTCTCGTCGCCCGGATCCTCGGGCGCGAAGTCCGGGTCGCTGGCGGCGGAGCCGAGCACCCGGTGCAGCTCGCCGGTGACGGCGCCGAGCTCGCGCAGCTGGGCGAACAGCTCGGGGTCGTCGCCCCCGGTCGCCAGCCCGTTCACGGCGAGGTCCCAGCCGTCCTGCGCGCCCGCGACGTACTCCTGAACCACACCGAGCGTCGCGTCCATGAGCTCGCCCGAGTACTCGTACCAGCCGGCGAGCGCGGCGATGTTCGGGAAGCCCTGGGCGGTCAGGAACCGCAGCATCTCGAGCTCGGGGTTGTCGCCGGGCTCCAGCCGGCGGAAGGCCTTGAGGATCAGCCGGTCGTCGAGGACCAGCGAGGAGTTGGACTGCTCCACGCCGATCGGGTGCGCGTCCGGGTGCGGGCGGACCGTCGGCGCGTCCTCGACCCAGTGGAAGCTCGTGGTGCCGCGCTCGCCCTGCACCGAGGCGCCGCGCTGCAGCAGCGCCGCGAGCTCGCCGACGAGCTCGGGCTCGTCCATGGCGTCGTAGAGCGTCCAGCCGTCGGCCGAGACGATCGCCCCCTCCTCGCCGTCGGGCGGCGCGCGCCTGGTGTCCTCCCGGGTCGTGAGCAGGAGCTGGTAGAGCTAGTGGGTGCCGGCGGAGAAGCGCGCCTCCTCGAGCGCGAGGGTCAGCGGCGGCGTGCCCTCCCGCAGGTTCTGGACCTCGAGCAGGTTGACGCCGCTGAGCTCGCGCTGCTTGGACGCGAACCACCGCTGCTCGACGAGCCAGGCGGTGAGGTTGTTGGCGTCAATCTTGAGCATCGTCCTCCCGGAGGATGAACCAGTAGAACCCGCGCGGCGCGAGGGTCAGGAGGTACGGCAGCTCGCCGATCCGGGGGAAGCGCGTCCGCCCGAACATCTCCTCCGGGTACCGACCTTCCCATTCCCGCAGGTCGAGTTCCACGAACTGCGCGGACCGGGCGAGGTTGTGGACGCAGAGGACGACGTCGTCCTCGTAGCGGCGGACGTGCGCGAAGATCTTCGGGTTGGACGGCTCGAGCGGCTCGTAGGTCCCCATGCCGAAGACGGGGTGCTCCTTGCGCAGCGCGATGAAGCGCCGCATCCAGCGCAGCAGCGACGTGGGCGTCCGCAGGGCCGCCTCGACGTTGACGGCCTGGTAGCCGTACACGGGGTCCATCTGCGCCGGGGCGTAGAGCTGGGCGAAGTCCGCGCGCGAGAAGCCGCCGTTGCGGTCGCTCGACCACTGCATCGGCGTGCGGACGCCGTCGCGGTCGCCGAGGAAGACGTTGTCGCCCATGGCGATCTCGTCGCCGTAGTAGAGGATCGGGCTGCCCGGAAGGCTGAGCAGCAGCGCGTGGAACAGCTCGATGACGTCGCGGTCGTTGTCGAGCAGCGGGGCGAGCCGCCGGCCGATGCCGAGATTCCGCTTCATGCGCGGGTCCTTGGCGTACTCGGTGTACATGTAGTCCCGCTCCTCGTCGTTCACCATCTCGAGCGTCAGCTCGTCGTGGTTGCGCAGGAAGATGCCCCACTGGCAGCCGTCGGGGATCTCGGGCGTCTGGGCCAGGATCTCGGTGATCGGATACCGCTGCTCGCGCCGCAGCGCCATGAACATGCGCGGCATGAGCGGGAAGTGGAAGCACATGTGGCACTCGTCGCCGTTGCCGAAGTAGTCGACGACGTCGGCCGGCCACTGGTTCGCCTCGGCCAGCAGCACCTTCCCCGGGTGGGTCGCGTCGACCTCCTTCCGGAGACGCTTGAGGTAGTCGTGCGTCTCCGGGAGGTTCTCGCCGGTGGTGCCATCGCGTTCGAAGAGGTACGGGACGGCGTCGAGCCGGAAGCCGTCGAGCCCGATGTCGAGCCAGAAGCGGACGACGTCGAGCATCGTCTGCTGGACCTCGGGGTTGTCGTAGTTGAGGTCCGGCTGGTGGCTGAAGAACCGGTGCCAGTAGTACTGCTGGCGGAGTGGGTCCCACGTCCAGTTCGACTTCTCGGTGTCGATGAAGATGATGCGCGCGTCGGACCAGCGCTTGTCGTCGTCCGACCAGACATACCAGTCGGCCTTCGGGTTGGTCGCGTCCTGGCGGCTCTCCTGGAACCACGGGTGGGCGTCGCTGGTGTGGTTCATCACCATGTCGGCGACGATCCGGATGCCGCGGCGGTGGGCCTCCTCCACCAGCTTCACCGCGTCGCCCAGGTCGCCGTACGCCGGCAGCACGGTCCAGAAGTCGCTGATGTCGTACCCGCCGTCGCGCAGCGGCGACTGGTAGAAGGGCAGCAACCAGATGCAGTCGATGCCGAGCCACTCGAGGTAGTCGAGCTTCTGGGTGAGACCCTGCAGGTCGCCGGTGCCGTCGTCGTTGGCGTCGTTGAAGCCGCGGACGAGCACCTCGTAGAAGACGGCGCGCTGGAACCAGCGGGTGTCGACCTCCATCGGGAGGGTCATAGCACCCGGACGGCGAACACGTGGCCCGGCTCGACCGCCGGGTCGAGCCGCACGTACGGCGACGGGCCCTGCCAGACGAAGGCCGCGCCGGTCAGCTCGTCGCGTACCTCGAAGGAGGCGTCGGCCGGGATGCCGAGCGCGCCGAGATCGAGGCCGAGGACGTCCTCCTGCGCGTGCCACGGGTCGAGGTTGGCCACCACGAGCGCGGTGTCACTGCCGTCCGGGCTGCGCCTCGACCAGACGAGCAGGGCGTCGTTGCCGGTGTGGTGGAACACGATGTTGCCGAGCTCGCAGAAGGCCGGATGCTGCCGGCGGATGGCGTTGACCTGCGTGATGAACGGCGCCAGTGAGTCCGGCCGATCGAAGTCGCGGTCCTTGATCTCGTACTTCTCGGACTCGAAGTACTCCTCGTTGGTGTCTGACATCGGCACGTTCTCGCACAGCTCGAATCCGCTGTAGATGCCGTAGCTCGGCACGGTCAGCGCCGCCAGCAACAGGCGCAGTCGGAACGCCGCCGGCGGACCGTCGCGCAGCGGCCCGCTGAGGATGTCGGGGGTGTTCGGCCAGAAGTTCGGCCGCATGTAGTCGGCGGCCGGCGCGTGGCTGATCTCCTCGACGTACTCGACGATGTCGGCCTTCGTCGTGCGCCACGTGAAGTACGTGTAGCTCTGGCTGAACCCGACCTCGGCCAGCTTGGCCATCACCGGCGGCCGGGTGAACGCCTCGGCGAGGAAGAGGACTTCGGGATGCTCGCGCTGCACCGACTCGAGCAGCCAGGCCCAGAACACCATCGGCTTGGTGTGCGGGTTGTCCACCCGGAAGATGCGCACGCCGTGAGCGATCCAGTGATCGAGGATCTCCTTGCACGCCCGCCACAGCGCGCGGCGATCGTCCTCGGTCGGCGGCCAGAAGTTGATCGGGTAGATGTCCTGGTACTTCTTGGGCGGGTTCTCGGCGTACTTGATCGAGCCGTCGGGCCGGTGGTGGAACCACTCGGGATGCTCCTTCACCCACGGATGATCGGGCGAGCACTGGAGCGCGTAGTCGAGCGCGACCTCGAGGCCGAGTTGCTGCGCGCCGGCGACGAACGCGTCGAAGTCGTCGACGCTGCCGAGGCCCGGGTCGACCGCGGTGTGGCCGCCGCCCGCGGCGCCGATCGCCCATGGGCTGCCGGGGTCCTCGGGCGCGGGCGTCAGGGTGTTGTTGCGGCCCTTGCGCGCCGTCGTGCCGATCGGGTGGATCGGCGGCAGGTAGACGACGTCGAACCCCATCTCGGCCACCGCCGCCAGGCGGCCGGCGGCGCCCGCGAATCCGCCGTGCGAACGCGGGAAGAGCTCGTACCACGCGCTCACGAGCGCCCGCTCGCGGTCGACCCACAACGGCAACAGCTCGCTGCCGGTGAGGTCGATCGGGTCGGGCACGCCGGCCAAGAGCGCCGCGACCTCGTCGTCGAACCCGGCCTCCATGCGTTGGCCCAACGGCGCGTCGGCGTCGCGCAGCGCGGCCGCGGCGGCGATGAGCGGGCCGCGGTCGGCGGCCGGCAGCTCGTTCGCCATCCGCTCGATCAGGCGGGCCCCCTCTTCGAGCTCGACGTCGACGTCCTGGCCGGCGGCCCGTTTGACCGTGACGTCGTGGCGCCATGTCGCGTACCGGTCCGACCAGGCCTCGACGACGAACTCGTGCACACCGAGCGCCACCGGTTCGAAGGTGCCGGTCCAATGATCGACGCCTGCGTTGGTCAGCATCAGGGGCGCCGACTGCCACTTGCCGTCGTCGGCGGCCACCGCCCGCCAGCGCACCCGGGCGCCGAGGAGGTCGTGACCGTCACGAAAGACCGTCGCCGACACCGAGACGGGATGGCCGACCGCCGCCTTGGCCGGGAAGCCCTCGGGGGTCCGCGGCCGGACATCGTCGATCACCAGGCGGCCGATCACCTGTCTAGGGCTACCACTTCGCGCCGCCCGCGAAAACCTCGACGCTGCGTCGTTTAGCGTGAGCGGCCGTGAGGGCGTTCCGGAGCTTCACCGTGCGGGCCCGCCTGCCGGAGTCGTTGGCCCCACTGCAGGAGCTGGCGATGAACCTCCGCTGGTCGTGGGACAGCCGGACCCGCGACCTGTTCCGGTGGGTCGGGCCCGACGAGTGGGAGGTCACCGGCCACGATCCGATGCGGCTGCTCGGGTTCGTCGGCCGCGACCGGCTGGAGGAGCTGTCGCAGGACACCGCGTTCATGACGTTCCTGATGGAGGTCCACAACGATCTCGACCGGTACCTCACGAGCCCGCGGTGGTTCCAGAACCGCGACGAGACGCCGCTCCGCTCGGTCGCCTACTTCTCGCCCGAGTTCGGCATCGCCGAGGCGCTGCCGCAGTACTCCGGCGGCCTCGGCGTGCTCGCCGGCGATCACCTCAAGGCGGCGAGCGGGCTCGGCGTCCCACTGGTCGGCATCGGGCTCTTCTACCGGCAGGGCTACTTCCGCCAGGAGCTCAACCACGACGGCTGGCAGCAGGAGCGTTACGTCACCCTCGACCCGCACGCGATGGCCCTCGATCCGGTCGAGGGCGCGCGCGTCCACGTCGACCTCGCCGGCCGGCAGTTGGCGGCGCAGATCTGGCGGGCCCAGGTCGGTCGCGTGCGGCTCTTCCTCCTCGACGCCGACATCGACGAGAACGACCCGGACGGGCGCATGGTCACCGACCGGCTCTATGGCGGCGAGGCCGAGCACCGGATCCGGCAGGAGATCCTGCTCGGCGTCGGCGGCGTGCGGGCCCTCGCCGCGATCGGCGAGCCGACACAGGTGTTCCACACCAACGAGGGCCACGCCGGGTTCCTCGGCCTCGAGCGAATCCGCCAGGCCATCGTGGGCGACGGGCTGTCGTTCGAGGAGGCGGTCGAGGCGGTGCGATCCGCCACCGTCTTCACCACCCACACGCCGGTCCCGGCAGGCATCGACCGCTTCCCGCGCGCGCTGATCGAGCGCTACTTCAAGAGCTGGTGCGACGAGTGCCGGGTCCCGCTCGACACATTGATGGAGCTCGGCCACGAACCCGCCGACGCGCCCGACGCGCCCTTCAACATGGCGGTGATGGGACTGCGCCTCGCCGGCATGTCGAACGGCGTGTCGAAGCTGCACGGCGAGGTCAGCCGGCGCATGTTCCAATCACTCTGGCCCGGCGTGCCGGTCGACGAGGTGCCGATCGGCTCGATCACCAACGGCGTGCACGCCCGCACCTGGGTGTCGTCGGAGATGGGCGACCTGCTGGACAGTTACGTGCTGCCGGAGTGGCACGAGGCCGGGACGGACCGGTGGGCCCGCATCACCGAGGCGCGCGACGACGAGGTGTGGCGCGCGCGCGAGCAGGGTCGGGAGCGGCTCGTCGAGTTCGTGCGCCGGCGGCTGCGCGAATCGTCATTGGCGCGCGGCACGTCCGAGGCCGACGTCGGGTGGACCGAGGAGGTGTTCGACCCGCGCACGCTGACGATCGGGTTCGCCCGCCGGTTCGCGTCGTACAAGCGGGCGACGTTGCTGCTCTCGCAACCGGACCGGCTGAAGGCGCTGCTCCTGTCGGCCGACCGTCCGATCCAGGTGGTGTTCGCCGGCAAGGCGCACCCGGCCGACGACGTCGGCAAGGAGATGATCCGCCAGATCGTCGCGTTCTCTCGGCAGCTCGACATCCGGCACCGCATCGCGTTCGTCGAGGACTACGACATCGCCGTCGCCCGCACCCTGCTGCAGGGTTCCGACGTCTGGCTCAACAACCCGCGCCGCCCGCTCGAGGCGTGCGGCACGAGCGGCGAGAAGGCGGCGCTGAACGGCGCCCTCAACCTGTCGATCCGCGACGGGTGGTGGGACGAGATGTTCGACGGGGAGAACGGCTGGGCGATCTCGTCGGCCGAGACGTACGAGGACCTCGACCGCCGCGACGAGGTGGAGGCGTCGAGCCTGTTCGACCTGCTCGAGCGCCACGTCGTCCCGCTCTTCTATTCGCGGCTGCAGGGACCGGTGCCCCGCCAGTGGGTCGGCCGGGTGAAGTCGTCGCTCAAGTCACTCGGCCCGCAGGTCAGCGCGTCGCGCATGGTCCGCGACTACGTCGAGGCGTTGTACGAGCCGACGGCCGGCCGGGCCGACCGCCTCAGCGAGTCCGGTGGGGCGCGGGCCCGCTCGTTGGCGCGGTGGAAGGCCCGCGTTCGCGACGGCTGGGATGGCGTGCGCGTGCAGTCGATCGACAGCGACGCGTCGGCCGCCGACCTCGGCACCAAGCGCACCGTGTCGGTGATCATCGAGTTGAAGGGCCTGACCGCCGAGGACATCGCGGCCCAATTGGTCCACGGCGTCGTCGGCCCCAACGACGAGCTCCAGGACACGTCGGTGACGCCGATGCGGCTGGTCGGCCTGGCCGACGACCACGGCCACTACCGCTACGAGGGCTCGCTCGAGCTCGACCACGCCGGCCGCTACGGCTTCACCGTCCGCGTGGTGCCGCACCACGAGGACCTCTTCACCTGGGCCGAGCTCGGCCGCGTCGCCTGGGCCTGACCCGTCAGCGGCCGCGGAACGTCGGCTTGGTCTTCGCCCGGAAGGCTTCGACGCCGGTCCGGGCGTCCTCGGTGGCGAAGGCCTGGACGAAGCTGTCGATCTCGAGGTCGAGGCCGTCCGCCATCGGGCCGTCGAGCCCGCGGTCGATCGCGTTCTTGGCCAGGCCGTGGCCCGCGACCGGGCCGCGGGCGAGCTCGGCGGCCCACGACCGCGCCTCGTCGAGCACCTGCGCCGCCGGCACCACGCGGTCGACGAGTCCGATCCGCAGTGCCTCGTCGGCGGCAACCTGCCGGCCGGACAGGATCATGTCCTTGGCGCGCGCCGGGCCGATCAGACGCGGCAGCCGCTGGGTGCCGCCGCCGCCGGGGATGACGCCGAGCACCACCTCGGGTTGCCCGAGCTTGGCGGTGTCCCCGGCGACGCGGAGGTCGCACGCCAGCGCGAGCTCGCAGCCGCCACCGAGCGCGTAGCCCGTGATGGCGGCGATCACCGCGCGCGGGATGGCCGCGATGCCGTCGAGCGCGGCGCGGAAGTGGGCCGCGACCTTGCGGGCCTCGTCGGGACCACCGAACTCGCCGATGTCGGCGCCCGCGGCGAAGATCCGCTCGCTCCCGACCACGACGACCGCGCCCGGCGGCTCGGCGGTGAGCGACCGGGCCGCTTCCGCCAGCTCGGCGAGCAGCGCGGTCGACAGCGCGTTGGCGGGCGGGTTGTCGAGCCGGACGACCGCCACGCCGTCGTCCCGCCGGTCCACTTCCACGAGGGCCATCCGGCGAACCTATCCGGCGAGCGACTCGACGATCTCGGCCGCCGCCGCCCACGGGTCGAGCAGGTGGCCGGTCACGTCGCCGAGCAGGCGCTCGTAGGCCGCGCCCTGGCAGGCGTCGACGGCGCGCCGCTCCAACCGCCGGGCGACGATCGCCGCGACCTCCCGGCGCAGGCGCTCCTGGCGCCGGGCCACGAGACGGCCGTCGCTCTCGAGATGGCGGCGGTGCTCGAGGATCGCCTCCCACACCTGGTCGGTGCCCTCGCCGGTGGACGCGACGGCGCGGACGATCGGCGGCTGCCACGCGCCGTCGCCGCGATCCGACAGGTGCAGCATGAACGCCAGGTCGCGCTCGAGGTCCTGCGTGCCGGGCCGGTCGGACTTGTTGATGACGAACAGGTCGGCGACCTCGAGCAGACCGGCCTTGTTGGCCTGCACGCTGTCACCCGCGCCCGGTGTCAGCACGACGACGGTGGTGTCGCTCGTCCCGGCGATCTCGATCTCGACCTGGCCGACGCCGACCGTCTCGACCAGCACCCAAGGGATGCCGCACGCGTCCAGCACGCGGATCGCCTCGCGGGTGGCCAGCGCCAGCCCACCGAGGTGGCCACGCGTCGCCATCGACCGGATGAAGACGTTGGGATCGGTGGCATGGTCCTGCATGCGCACGCGGTCGCCGAGCAACGCGCCGCCGCTGAACGGCGATGTGGGATCGACGGCGAGCACACCCACCGCGTCGCCGTCCTTCCGGATGCGCCCGATCAGGCGGTCGGTGAGCGTCGACTTGCCGGCACCCGGAGGGCCCGTGATGCCGACCGTGTACGCCTTGCCGGCGAGCGGGAACATCGAGCGACCGACGGTGCGCGCCGGCTCGCCACCCTCTTCGACCAGGGAGATCAAGCGGGCCATCGCGCCGCGGTCGCCCGCCAGCGCGGCGTCGGTGAGCTCGGCGGGATCGCGGCGGCGGGCCACGGTCGGAGGTTACCGACCTCCCCTGGCCCATTTCGGCAGAACCGCAAGTAGCATCGCCGGCGTGCCCGCACAGGCGGTAGGGATCCCGGGTCTGGACCTCGAACCCGGCGACCACGTCTGCGGCCTCTACAACGGCGTCGCCGGCCGCGACGGGATCCTCATGCCGTTCCTTCGGGCGGGACTCGACGCCGGCGACATCTGCCTCTGCGTCACCCACGCCACCGGCACGGCCGACGTCGCCGACAAGCTGCGCGAGCTGATGGATGGTGTCGACGCCTGTCTGGAGTCGGCGCAACTCACCGTCGAACCGTCGACCGAGACCTACCTCCGCGGCGGCGCGTTCTCCAAGGACGCGATGCTCGACTTCTACGAGACGTTCGTCACGGGGGCGACCAACGCCGGCTCGCTGGCGCGCATCGCCGGCGAGGGCGCATGGGCGTTCGAAGGCACGCCTCCGACCGAAGCCTTGATCGAGTACGAGTCCGACCTCAATCGGTTCGTGATCCGGTACCCGCAGATCATCCTGTGCCTCTACGACCTCACGATGTTCGGCGGTGCCTTCCTCGTCGACCTGATGAAGACGCACAAGAAGCTGATGCTCGGTGGTCTCGTGCTCGAGAACCCGCACTACCTCAGCCCTGACGAGTTCCAGGCATCCCGCAACTGACGCCGCCGCCCAACCGCGGATCTCAGCCGGTGTGCTCGCAGGTGACGTCGGCGCCGAGCCCGCGCAACTTGCCGGCGAAGTCCTCGTAGCCGCGCGCGATGTGCCACGCGTCGGTGACCACCGTCTCGCCCTCCGCTCCGAGGGCCGCGACGACGAGGGCCGCGCCGGCCCGGATGTCGGGCGCCCGCACCGGCGCGCCCGAGAGGCGCGGCACGCCGCGCACGACGGCGTGGTGGCCCTCGGTGCGGATGTCGGCGCCCATGCGCACGAGCTCGTCGACGTAACGGAAGCGGCCGGCGAACAGGTTCTCGGTGACGATGCCGACACCGTCGGCCAGCGCGAGCAGCGCGACGAACAGCGGCTTGTAGTCGGTGGCGATGCCCGGGTACGGCAACGTGGCCACGTCGACCGAGCGCAGCGGCTGGTCGGGCGGCCGTGACACCCAGAGACCTTCGCCGCACGGCGACGTGCGCACACCCATGTCGCCGAACTTCTGGCTGACCATGTCCATGTGCTCGGGGCGGGCGCCGACAAGGGTCGCCTCGCCCCCGGCCACGCCGACCGCGGCGAGGAACGTCGTCGCCTCGATGCGGTCCGGCACCGCGGTGTGGTCGACCGGTTGCAGCTCCTCGACGCCTTCGATCTCGATCGTCGACGAACCGGCGCCGACGATGTGGGCGCCCATCCGCGTGAGGTACGACGCCAGGTCGGCGATCTCGGGCTCGCGGGCGGCGTTGTCGATCACCGTCGTGCCCTTGGCCCGGACGGCCGCCATGAGAAGGTTCTCGGTCGCGCCGACGCTCGGGAACTCGAGCATCACCCGCGCGCCCAGCAGCTGGTCGGCCCGGGCCTCGATGTATCCGTGGGCGTTCTCGAAGGTCGCGCCCATCGCCTCCAGCCCGCGGAGGTGCATGTCGATCGGCCGCGGACCGAAGTCGTCACCGCCGGGGAGCGCCACGCGCGCCCGGCCGAAGCGCGACAGCAGCGGACCGAGCACGACGATCGACGCCCGCATGCGCTCGACCAGCTCGTACGGCGCCTCGGGGACGATGTCGTCCGGCACGTGGATGGCGAGCTCGTGGTCGTGCGGCCGGCGGACGTCGACCCCCATCGACACCAGCAGGTCGCTCATGATCTCGACGTCGACGATGCGCGGGACGTTCCGGATCGTCACGTCACCGCGGACCAGGAGGCTGGCCGCCATCAGCTTCAGGACCGAGTTCTTGGCGCCGCCGATGGTGACGCGGCCCGAGAGGGGGCCGGTCGGTCGGACGATGATGCGCTCGGGCACCCCGTCAGTATGTTGCACGCCGTGGCCCACGTCGTCACCCGCACTCCCTCGACGCCTGAGGCCTCGGCGGTCGCCGACGCGCCGCGCACCGGGTTCGTCGACGAGCGGCGTACCGGCCCCGGCCGGTTCGAGGCCGAGCGCGGGCCGATGAACCGCTACCAGCGCACCGTCTCCGTCGAGGACGGCGAGATCGTCGAGCACATCGACTTCTCGCTGGCGGTCCCCTACTTCTCCTTTCTCTTCACGCCTTTGGTGTGGTGGTGGTTCAAGCACCCCGGGCCGCCGGGGCGCCAACCGTGGTGGGCGCCACCCGAACAGTTCGACGCCCGCGCCGCGTCGGCGCTCGGGACGCTGGCGGCGATCGCGGTCGTGTTCGGCTACCTCAATTCGCTGTTCACCCAGACCGTCGCGTTCGCGGGCGACGAGTTCCACGCCGGCAACTCGGCGCAGGGGATCGCCGGTGGCGTCGTGCGGGTGGGTGGCCTGCTCGCGCTCGTGCTCGTGTCGGTGGCCGACCGCAAGGGTCGACGGGTCGTGCTCATCGGCACGCTCGTCGCGGGCTGCGTGCTCGCCGTCACCGGCGCGTTCGCGCCCTCACTGGCGTGGCTCACCGCGAGCCAGATCCTCGCCCGCGGCTTCGCGACCGCGCTCCTCGTCGTCGGCTTCATCGTCGCCGCCGAGGAGCTGCCGGCGGGGTCGCGCGCCTACGGCACGAGCCTCCTCGCGTTGGCCGCCGCCCTCGGCACCGGCATCTGCGTGCTGTTCCTGCGGCTCGCCGACGTCGATCCGCGCGCGTGGCGCCTGCTGTACGTCATCCCGCTCCTCGCCCTCCCGATCGCGCGCGACATCGCCCGGCGCCTCCCGGAGTCGCGACGGTTCGTCGCGCCGCACGCCGAGCGCCCCTCGATGGGCGCGCACGCCCGGCGCCTGTGGCTCATCGCCGGCACGATGTTCCTCGCCAACCTGTTCGTGGCGCCCAGCTCGCAGTTCACCAACCGCTTCTTGAAGCACGAGCGCCACTACTCGGGCGGGGCCATCGGCCTGCTGACGTTGGGCACCGGAACCCCAGGCGTCATCGGCGTCGTCGTCGGCGGCCGGTGGGCCGACACCCGGGGGCGGCGCCGGATCGGCGCGTTCTCGCTGGTCGTGGGCACCGCGTTGTCCGTGGTGTTCTTCTTCATGAGCGGTTCGGGCCTGTGGCTCATCGGCGTCGCCAGCTCGATCGTCGGCGGCCTCGCCGTGCCGGCGCTCGCGGTGTACGGCCCGGAGCTCTTCCCCACCGCGCTGCGCGGCCGGGCCAACGGCATCATCACCATCGTGTCGCTCGCCGGGAGCGTGGTGGGCCTCGTCGCCGTGGGTGCGATGGCCGACGGGTTCGGGAGCATCGGCCCGGCCATGACCGTGGTCGCGATCGGCCCGATGCTGTACGCGCTCATCGTGATCCGGCGGTTCCCCGAGACCGCCGGCCTCGAGCTCGAGCAGATCAACCCCGAGGACCGCATCGAGTGATCATCGAGTGATCAGTCGAGGCCCAGCACCCACTCGCTGACGATCGACGCCACCTCGTCGTCGCCACGGCGCAGCCCGTGGTCGCCGCCGTCGATCCACGCGTGGGTCACCGGTCCGGCGACGAGCGCGCTCGCCGCCGCCAGCTCGTCCGGCGTCCCGAACGCGTCACGCGTGCCCGACACGAACAGGCACGGCACGTCGATCGCGGCCAAGTGGTCGGTGCGCGACTTCTCGGGATGGCCGGGCGGGTGCAGCGGGTAGCTCACCAGCGCCAGGCCGAGCGCGCCCGGCACCGCCCCCTCGGCCACCGCCATCGAGCACATGCGGCCGCCCATCGACCGGCCGCCGAGCACGATGCGTTCGGGCGTGAGCCCCGTGCGCGCCGCCAGCGCGGCGGCACCCTCGGCGACCGCGGCGACGAGGGCCGCGGGCTTGTCGGGCGCCTTCCGGCCCGCGATCCGGTACGGAAAATCCATGCGCTCGACGGGGACGCCGTGGCGGCCGAGCGCCTTCTCGATCGCGACGAGCGACGGATGGTCGCGCCCGGCGCCGGCGCCCGGTGTCACCAGCGCCGCCCGGTCGGGCTCGGGCTTACGCGCCAAGGAGGATGCGCCGGGCTTCGGTGAGCTCGAGGATCCGCTGGCCGGCGCCCTCGCTCCGGCCGCCATGATCGGGATGGGCGTCGCGAATGAGCCGGCGGAACCGCTTGCGCACCTCCTGGTCCGCGGGGTCGGTGTCGAGCGCGAAGCCCAGGATCTTCAGCGCCCAGCGGGCGTCGGTCGGGAACGTCCGCCACGGCGCGCTGCGGCCCGCGGTGGGGTCGACGAGGTACTCGGCCAGGTCCGGCCCGATCGGGCCGACCCACCGCAGTCCCTTGCGGAGGACGCCGAAGACCGCCGGCCGGGCCGACCATCCGACCTGCGATGCCGCGTAGACCGCGCCGAGGATCTGCGGCACCGGGCCGGCGTGGTCGTCGAACTCGAACGTCAGCCGCTCGCCGTCACCCCGCAGGGTGTGCCGGCTGCGATCGAGCCCGACGATGTCGGTCTGGAACCGGTGGCGGAGGCGCGGCTGCGCGATGCGCATCCCGTGCTCCAGGTCGTGGACGAGAGCCAGGAGCTCGCCGAAGGTCTCGTCGTCGACCAGGTTGACGTGCGCGGCCACGACGCCGGCGAGGAGGATGCCGCCGAACCCGGGCGCCGGGTCGGTGGGGAGCCAGTGCTCGCCCAGGGCCACCCGCCGGGTGGGTGCCACCGCCCGCGAATGCCGGATCTCGAGCTCGGCCAGCACCATCGCTGAACGGTATCCGGCGCAGACCGGTTAGACGTATTTCCGGAGCAGCTCGCGCAACATGCGCGCGTCCGACGCGACCACGTCGCCGTCGGCGTCGGCGTCCAACTGCTCGGTGAGGCTTCCCGCCAGCTCGGCCACCTGCGCCCAGAGCGCGGGGTCGATGCCGAACGGGGGCGGCAGCTCGGCGACGTCGCCGGCCGCGTTGGCGAAGTCGTCGCCGACTCCGCCGTCCCACGGCGACCCGACGAGGCGGTCGGCGGCGACGAACAGGTCACCCATCGCCTTCTGGGCCGCCGCCTCGTCCTCTTCGCTGACCGGCTCGCCGCCATCGTCGTCGTCGTCCAACTCGAGCGGCTCGGCATCGTCGAACTCGTCGATCAATGCTTCGACGGCTTCCTCGTCCTCCGCCGCGATCACGAGATCGGCGGCCTCCCACACGTGGCCGATGCCGGCCTGGTCGAGGGCGCCGTTCAGCAGCAACCGCCGACCGGCGTCCCACTCGCCCAGGTCGAACACGATCTCGTCGGCATCCTCGTTCATTGCTCGCTCGCCAGGGGGTTCCAGTTCATCGGAGTCTCGTCAGGACGTGGCGGCGCAGGAACGCCTCCACGCGGGCCAGCTCGTCCATCACGGTGTCCACCTTCCGCCAGCCGTGGCCTTCGCCGTCGTACAACTGCAGCTCGACGGTGCGCCCGAGCTGTTGCAGCCGCTCGGCGATGGCGCGGCTCTGAGCGGCCGGCACCGCCTTGTCCTCGGTGCCCTGGAGGATGAGCAGCGGCGCGGTGATGCGATCGGCGACGGTGATCGGCGAGTTGGCCCGATAGCGGTCGGCCGCTTCCGGCAATGGGCCGACGATGGTGTCGAGATAGTGCGCCTCGAAGCGATGGGTCGTCTCCGCCAGGTCGAACAGGTCGGTGACGCCGTAGAGGTCGACGCCGGCCGCGCACAGATCGGGATGGTGCGCGAGGAGGTTCAACACGGTGAAGCCGCCGGCCGACCCACCCATCGGCACCATGCGGCTCGGGTCGCACCACCCGCGCGCGGCCGCGGCCCGCATCCCGGCGGCGACGTCCTCGGTGTCGACGACCCCCCACGCGCCGCGGAGCGCCTGCGCGTACGCCCGGCCCCATCCCGAGGAGCCGCGGTAGTCGGGCACGAGCACCGCCCACCCGCGGTCGAGCCAGTACGCGATGCGGCCGCTCAACGCGACGGTGGTCTGGCTCGTCGGGCCGCCGTGGATCGACACGATCAACGGCGGCAGCTCGCTGCCGGTGGCGGATTGCGCCGGGCGGTAGAGGCGGCCGTGAACGACCGGACCGGCGTCGGACAGATCGAGGCCCTCGACCGGCGGGGCCGGCCACTCCACCAGCTCGGGCTCGGTGAGCCCCGCCGACTCGAACCCGGCCACCGCGCCGCGCGCCAAGACGGTGCGCCCAGGTTCGTCCCCGCGCATGTCGTATGCGACGAGTTGCGTCGGCGTGCGGGCGCCGCTGCGGATGGCGACGAGGGTGTCGCCGACCCACGACAGTCCCCCGTGCACGCCCTTGCCGACGTCGCGCACGTCACCGCGGTCGACGTCGAACACCACGAGCCGCCCGAAGCCACCTTCGTTGCGCGCCAGCGCGACGCGTGATCCGTCCGGCGACCACGCGAACGACCGGCGACCCTCGCCCCATGGCGGGTCGCCGTGCTCGAACGGCTCCTTCAGCAGCGGTCGCGGCTCGCCGTGACCGGCGCCGGCGGCCCCGTCGGCGGCCCAGAGGTTCAACCAACCGTCGGCGTCGCAGAGGAACGCCAGTGACCCGCCGTCCGGCGAGAACCGCGGCTGCTGCACGGCCACGTCCCGGCCACCGGCGACCACCGTGCGGTTGTCGTCGGCGACCGTCGCCAGCACGATGCGCCCGCCGTCCCACGGCATGTCGGGCACGTCCCACTCGTGCCACGCGACCGCGCGTCCGTCGGGCGACCACGCCGGGTCGAAGCAGAAGTCCGCGGTCGCCGAGAGCCGCACCGGCCAGGGACCGTCCGGTCGGAGCGACGCCACCGCGACGTGATGGGCGTCGACGGTGTACGCCACGCGGGTGCCGTCGGGCGACACCGCCGGCGCGGCCGCCGGACCGAGGGTGGACACCGTGCCCGCCACCGGCCGGCTGGGCCCGCCCTCGATCGACACGAGGTGGAGCCCGCCGTCGACGGCGGCGTGCACCAGCGCGCCGCCGTCGGGGCACCAGTCGAACACCCCGCCGTCGTACGCGCCGACCGCCGGCGGCGCCGGCTCGGCGGTGACGACCAGTTCGGCGCCGCCACCCACCGGCACGACGACGATCGCGGCCCGCCCGTCGAGCACCGAGACGAACGCCACGCGGCTGCCATCGGGCGACAGTCGGGGCTCGCCGAGCGAACGGCCGCGCGCCACCATCGCCGCGGTGACGCGCGGCTCCGTCACAGGACCGGGTCCTCGACCCAGCGCCCGAAGACGTCGGCCAGCGCGTTGCAGACCTCGCCGACCGTCGCGTAGTTGTGCACCGCCTCGAGGATCGGCGGCATCAGGTTGGCGTCGGCACCGGCCGCGGTGTCACGCACGCGGTCGAGGGCGGCGTCGACGGCGTCGGCGTTGCGGTCGTGCCGCACGTTGGTCAGCCGCTTCAACTGCCGCTCCTCCACGTCGGGTCCGATGAGGAGGACTTCGAGCGGCTCGTCGTCGCTCTCGGTGAAGCGGTTGACTCCGACCACGATGCGGCGACCCGAGTTGATCTTCTTCTCCAGCTGGTATGCCGCTTCCGCGATCTCGCCCTGGAAGTAGCCGTTGTCGATGCCGGCGTAGACACCCTGCAGCATGGAGCCCTCGCCGAGCTCGTCGAGGTGGGCGAACACCGCCTCGGCCTGCCGCTCCATCTCGTCGGTCAGCTCCTCGACGAACCAGCTGCCGCCGAGCGGGTCGGCGACCGACGGCACGCCGGTCTCGTGGGCGATCACCTGCTGGGTGCGCAACGCGATGCGCACCGCCCGTTCGGTGGGCAGCGCCAGCACCTCGTCCATCGAGTTGGTGTGCAGGCTCTGGGTGCCGCCGAGCACGCCGGCCAGCGCCTCGATCGCGGTGCGGACGATGTTGACCTCGGGCTGCTGCGCGGTGAGCGACACACCGGCGGTCTGCGTGTGGAACCGGAGCTGCATCGAGCGTTCACTGGTGGCGTGGTAGCGGTCGCGCAACCAGCGGGCCCAGATGCGGCGAGCGGCGCGGTACTTGGCGATCTCCTCGAAGAAGTCGATGTGGGCGTTGAAGAAGAAGCTGAGTCGCGGGGCGAACTCGTCGACCGCCATGCCGGTGGCCGACGCCGCCTCGACGTACGCGAACCCGTTGGCCAGCGTGAAGGCCAGCTCCTGCGCGGCCGTCGAGCCGGCTTCGCGGATGTGGTAACCCGAGATCGACACCGGGTGCCACTTCGGCATCTCGGCCGCGCAGAACCGGATCATGTCGGTGACGATGCGCATGCTCGGCCGCGGCGGGAAGATGAACTCCTTCTGCGCCTGGTACTCCTTCAGGATGTCGTTCTGGATCGTCCCGCCGAGCCGGGCGCGGGGCGTGCCCGCCTTCTCGGCGGTGGCGACGTACATGGCCAACAACACCGCGGCCGGCGAGTTGATCGTCATCGACGTGGTGACCTGGCCGAGGTCGATGCCCGCGAACAGATCCTCGACGTCGGCGAGGGTGTCGACGGCGACGCCGCAGCGGCCGACCTCGCCGGCGGCGTGCGGGTCGTCGGAGTCGCGACCCATCAACGTCGGAAGATCGAACGCGGTGGAGAGGCCGTCACCGCCGACGGCGAGGATCTCGCGGAAGCGGCCGTTGGTGTCATCAGCGGTGCCGAAGCCGGCGAACATCCGCATCGTCCAGAGCTTCGAGCGGTACATGGACGCGTGCGGGCCGCGGGTGTACGGCCACACACCGGGGTGCTCGGCGTCCTCCGGCCCGTAGACCGGGGCCAACGGCACGCCCGACATCGTCTCGAAGTCGGCGTCGCGCGTCGGGGCCCGCTCGAAGGCCTCACGCCATGGGTCTCGGGGCGCCATCACTCCAGTATCACGCGCGCCGGCCATGACGTTCGCCGGCAACTTTCCGGCTCCCCAGCGGCCGCTATGGTCCCCGGCCATGAGTGCGGCGAAGCAGGCACCGGACCGAAATCTGGCCATGGAGCTGGTGCGGGTCACCGAGGCGGCCGCGATGGCCGCGTCGGTGTGGGTCGGGCGAGGCCAGAAGGAGACGGCCGACGGCGCCGCGGTCGAGGCCATGCGGGTGATCCTCCAGACCGTCGCCATGGACGGCGTGGTGGTCATCGGCGAGGGCGAGAAGGACGAGGCGCCGATGCTGTACAACGGCGAGCAGATCGGCGACGGGACGCCGCCCGAGGTCGACATCGCGGTCGACCCGATCGACGGCACGACGGCGACGTCCACCGGCCGGGCCAACGCGGTGTCCGTGATCGCGATGAGCGAGCGCGGCACGATGTTCGACCCCGGGCCGTGCTTCTACATGGAGAAGATCGCGGTCGGGCCGGAAGCGGCGGGGAGGGTCTCGCTCGACCAGTCGGCGACCGACAACCTGCAGGCCGTCGCGAAGGCGTTGGGCAAGCCGGTCGAGGAGGTCACCGTCGTGATCCTCGACCGCGACCGCCACGCCGACCTCGTCGCCGAGGTGCGCGCCGCCGGCGCCCGCACCCGACTGATCCCCGACGGCGACGTGCTGGGCGCGATCACCACCGCGTGGCCCGATTTCGAGGCCGACATCCTGCTCGGCATCGGCGGCACACCGGAGGGCGTGATCGCGGCCGCCGCGCTCAAGTGCATGGGCGGCGAGATCCAGGCGCGCCTCTGGCCGCGCAACGACGACGAGCGGGCGGCCGCGATCGCCGCCGGCTACGACCTCGACGAGATCCTCACCACCGACCGCCTGGTCGGCGGCGAGAACTGCTTCTTCGCGGCCACCGGCGTCACCGACGGCGAGCTGCTTCGCGGCGTCCACCACGACCCGCGGGGCGCGACGTCGCAATCGCTGGTGATGCGGTCGAAGTCCGGCACGGTGCGGCGCATCGACGCCCGCCACCAGCTCACCAAGTTGCGCGAGTTCGCCGCCTTCGATCTGGGCTAAGCCAGGTCGCGGCGCAGCTGCACGAAGCCGCGTCCGAACACCCACGGTTCGAACACCGCTTCGTCGACCCATCCGTGGGCCCGGTAGAACGCGTGGGCCGGGCCGCCGGCGAACGTCCGCAGCGCGAGCCGCCGGCAACCCCGTTCCGCGGCCAGGCTGGTGAACGCCGCGAGGAGGTGCGCGCCGACGCCCTCACCCCGGTGCTCGGCGGCGACGATCAGCCCGGCGAGGTACGCGACCCCACCCGCGGTCCACCCACGCCCCACCCCGGCCACCCGACCTTCGCGGCGGGCGGTGATGACGAACGGGTCCTCGAACCACTCGATGCCCCGGCCCAACTCGGACTGGTCGTACGCCGACCACTCCCGTTCCTCGAACGCGCGGGTCTCGGGATCGCGCTCCTTCGTGGTCGTCAGCTCGAGCTGCAACGCGCCCGACCCGCGGTTGCGCACCACCGGGCCGGTGCCGAGCTCGGCGTCGGCGATCGGCGTCCACGCGTGGTCGGGCTGCTCCTGCATGAGGTGCACGTGGTCGACGGTGATCTCGGCGCGGTAGTCGGCCAGCGCGACCATCGCCGCCGCGAGTCGTTCGGGCGATGCCTCGTCGGCCAGGGTCACGTGCGGCACGAAGGGCCAGTCGACCTTCCGGTGCAGCGGGTCGACGAACACCGCGTCGCGCAGCGCCGTGAGGCGGCGGCCGTCGTCGCCGTCGTCGACCGTGAGGTAGAGCACCGGGCTGGCCGGCGCGAACGTGGCGACCGGTCCCAAGCGCACCGTCAGCGGGCGGTGCGCGGCCGCGGCGGACCGCAGCACCTCCACCGCGTCGAGCAGCCGCTCGTCCCGCACGTTGACCGGCGGTACCAGCGTCACGTGCGGCGGCACCGTGCCGAGCGCGCCGTCACCGACCGCCCGCCGCAACCCGTCGATCTCCGCCGCCACCCGCGGCGGCACGAGCAGCACCACCCCCAACCGGACCCGCGGCATCAGCCACCCACCCCCTTCCGTTCTTTTCCGGATTCAGGCACGCAAACGGTATTCAACCTGCGACACGAACGTGGCTGCCCGCGGACAGTGCGGCCAGGAGCTCGGCGACCACGACATCGGGCGCGTGGCGGATGTCGTTCCAGGTGAAGCGGAGCACCCGCCAACCAGCGGCCATGAGCCGGTACCCGGAAAAGAACGGCCCCCCCCGGAGGGGGGTCAGCTGGCGAGGTCGAGGCGGAGGGTGGCGCGGCGGAGGGCGGCTTCGGTGTCGGCGTCATGGGTCTCGCGCAGGTCGTGCTCGGCCGTCTCCTTGGCCCGGCGGGCCCGCTCGACGTCGATCTGGCCGGCCAGCTCGGCGACGTCGGAGAGGATGGTGACGACGTCGTGCGACACCTCGACGAACCCGCCGTGGACCGCGACCTTCTCCTCGCCGCCGTCGACCAGCTTGATCCGCACCTCGTGGATCTCGAGCGCGCCGATGAACGGCGCGTGCCCGGTGAGGAACGCGATGTCGCCGCCACCGACCGTCCGGCAGATGACCATCTCGGCCTGACCGGTGTAGAGGATGCGCTCCGGTGAGACCAGCTCGACCTGCAGGGCCACGACGCGCTACTCCGCGTCCTCGCCCGTCATCGACCGGGCCCTCGTCATCAGGTCCTCGACGCCGCCGACCGCGACGAACGCCTGCTCGGGCACGTCGTCGAACTCGCCGTTGACGAGCTTCTCGAACGCGTCGACCGTCTCGGTGACGGGGACAAAGGTCCCGGGCTGACCGGTGAACGGCTCGGCGGCGTACATCGGCTGGCCGAGGAACTTCTCGACCTTGCGGGCCCGGCCGACGAGGACCTTGTCCTCCTCGGACAGCTCGTCGATGCCGAGAATGGCGATGATGTCCTGCAGCTCGTTGTAGCGCTGCAGGATCTGGATGACGCGGCGGGCGACGTCGTAGTGGCGCTCGCCGACGATGTCGGCCTGCAGGATCCGCGACGTCGAGGCCAGCGGGTCGACCGCCGGGAAGATGCCCTTGGCGAACACGTCGCGCGAGAGGTTGGTGGTCGCGTCGAAGTGGGTGAACGCGGTGAACGGGGCCGGGTCGGTGTAGTCGTCGGCGGGCACGTACACCGCCTGCACCGACGTGATCGAGCGGCCCTTCACCGATGTGATGCGCTCCTGCAGCTCGCCCATCTCGTCGGCCAGCGTCGGCTGGTAGCCCACCGCCGACGGCATGCGGCCGAGCAGCGTCGACACCTCCGAACCGGCCTGGGTGAAGCGGAAGATGTTGTCGACGAAGAACAGCACGTCCTGGTTCTGCACGTCGCGGAAGTACTCGGCCATCGTCAGCGCCGACAGCGCGACGCGCAGACGCACGCCGGGCGGCTCGTCCATCTGGCCGTACACCAGCGCGCAGCGCTCGAGCACGCCGGACTCCTGCATCTCGAGCCAGAGGTCGTTGCCCTCGCGGGTGCGCTCGCCCACCCCGGCGAACACCGACACACCGCCGTGCTGCTTGGCGACGCGCGTGATCATCTCGAGGATCAGGACGGTCTTGCCGACGCCCGCGCCGCCGAACAGGCCGATCTTGCCGCCGACCACGTAGGGCTCGAGCAGGTCGACGACCTTGAGCCCGGTCTCGAACATGCGCGTCTGCGGGTCGAGGGTGTCGAACGCCGGCGCCGGGCGGTGGATCTGCCAGTAATCGTCGATGCCCTCGGTGACCGGCTGACCGCCGGTGTCGAGCGGCTCGCCGATGACGTTGAACACGTGGCCCAGGGTGCCGCTGCCGACGGGCACCGAGATGCCCCGGCCGGTGTTGCGGACGGGCGTGCCGCGGCGGAGGCCGTCGGTGGGCTTCATGGCGATGGCCCGCACCCGGAAGTCACCGATGTGCTGCGCCACTTCCGCGACGACGGTGGTGACCTCGCCTTCCACGTCGATGTCGAACTGCAGCGCCCAGTTGATCTCGGGGAGATCGTCCGGCGGGAACTCGACGTCGACGACGGGCCCGACGATGGCGACGATGCGCCCGTCCTTGTGCTTGTCGACCTTGCTCTGGGGCTCGGCGGTCATGGTCATGGGTGCGACTCCTACTCCTACTCCGTGGCCGTGGCGGTGGCGGCGGCCGCCAGCGCTTCGGCGCCGCCGACGATCTCCATGATCTCGGTGGTGATGGACTCTTGGCGGGCCCGGTTCATGACGCGGGTCAGCGCCTTGATCAGCTCTTGGGCGTTGTCGGTGGCCGACTTCATCGCCCGCTGGCGCGCCGCGTGCTCCGACGCCGCGGCGTCGAGCATCGCCGCGAACAGGCGGGCCTCGACGTAGCGCGGCAGGAGCTGCTCGAGGATGCCGTCGGGCGACGGCTCGAACTCGTAGTCGGCCTTCGGGCCCTCGGCGGGCGCGTCGGTGACCGCGGCGACGTCGAGCGGCACGAACTGGCGCGACTCGACGCGCTGCGTGCCGACGGAGAAGAAGCGGGTGTAGACGAGATCCACCCGGTCGACCAGGCCCTCTTCGTAGCGGCGCATGACCTCGGCGGCGACGACGCGAGCGTCCTCGTACGACGGCTGCTCCGAGAACCCGCTGAACGCGGCGTCGACGCGGTACCCGCGGAAGCGGAAGTAGCTCTGCGCCTTCTTGCCGAGCAGCACCAGGCTGTAGTCACGTCCGGCGGCCACCTCGTTCTGCAGCGCCCGCTCGGCGGTGCGGATGACCGATGAGTTGTACCCGCCGGCCAGACCGCGGTCGGCGGTCACGACCACGAAGCCGGCGGTGCGCACCTCGTCACGCGGGTTGAGCAGCGGCGACGACGAGCCGGCGCCCGCGGCGGCCAGGTTGTGAATGACCTCGGTGATGCGCTCGGAGTACGGGCGGGCGGCGGCGACGCGCTGTTGCGCCTTGACGATCCGCGACGCCGCGATCAGCTCCATGGCGCGCGTGATCTTCTTCGTCGACTCGACGCTCTTGATCCGGCGCTTGAGAACGCGCTCCTTGCCACCCGCCACGTGCCGCTACGCCCCCTCGGCGGTGGACTTCTTCTCCGACCTCTGGAAGCGCTCCTTGAACGACTCGATCGCGGCCCGCAGCTCGGGTTCCGGCAGGTTGGCGCCCGACCGGATGGTGTCGAGGATCTGCGGGGCGCGGGCGTGCACGTCCTCGAGCAGGCCGGCCTCGAAGCGGCGGACGTCGGCGACGTCGAGATCGTCGAGGTAGCCACTGGTGCCGGAGAAGATCGACACGACCTGGTCGGCCACGTTCATCGGGTGGCCGTTCGGCTGCTTGAGCAGCTCGACCAGCCGGCGGCCGCGGTCGATGACCGCCTGGCTGCTCTTGTCCAGCTCGGAGCCGAAGGCGGCGAACGCCTCGAGCTCGCGGAAGTTGGCCAGGTCGAGCTTCATGCCGCCGGCGACCTGCTTCATCGCCTTGATCTGCGCGTTGCCGCCGACTCGTGAGACCGACGTGCCGACGTTCATCGCCGGCCGGACGTCGGAGTTGAACAGGTCGAGGTCGAGGAAGATCTGGCCGTCGGTGATCTAGATCACGTTGGTCGGGATGTACGCCGAGATGTCGCCGGCCTTCGTCTCGATCACCGGGAGCGCGGTGAGCGATCCGGCCTTGAGCCGATCCGACAACTTCGCCGAGCGCTCGAGCAGACGGCTGTGCAGGTAGAAGACGTCGCCGGGGTAGGCCTCGCGACCCGGCGGCCGGCGCAGCAGCAGCGACATCTGCCGGTAGGCCTCGGCCTGCTTGGAGAGGTCGTCGTAGATGATGAGGGCCGCCTCGCCGTTCTCCATCCAGTGCTGGCCCATGGCGCAGCCGGCGTACGGCGCGAGGTACTTGAACGGGCTCGGGTCGGACGCGGGCGAGTTGACGACGACGGTGTATTCGAGCGCCCCGGCCGCCTCGAGCCGGGTGACGATCTCGGCGACGGTGGACGCCTTCTGGCCGATGGCGACGTAGATGCACTTCACGCCGAGGCCGCGCTGGTTGATGATCGTGTCGATCGCGATCGACGTCTTGCCCGTCTTGCGGTCGCCGATGATCAGCTCGCGCTGCCCGCGGCCGATCGGCGTCATGGCGTCGATGACCTTGATGCCGGTCTGCATCGGCTCCTTCACCGGCTGGCGGTCGATGACGCCCGGGGCCTGGATCTCGATGCGGCGGATGTTGTCCTGCGACACCGGGCCGCGCCCGTCGATGGGCTCGCCCAGCGGGTTCACCACGCGGCCGAGCAGGCTGTCGCCGACCGGGATCGAGAGGATGCGCCCGGTGGCCCGGGCCGACTGGCCTTCCTCGATGTGCTCGACGTCGCCGAGGATGACGGCGCCGATCGTCTCCTCGTCGAGGTTCAACGCGATGCCGAGGACCCCGCCCTCGAACTCGAGCAGCTCGTTCACGGACGCCTCGGGCAGCCCGGCGACGCGCGCGATCCCGTCGCCGACCTCCACGATCCGGCCGACCTGGCGCTTGTCGATGGTGGGCTTGAAGCCCTCGAGGTGCTTGCGGAGGACGGCCGCGATGTCGTCGGTCTTGATGGTGAGCTCAGGCACTAGAGCGACTCCTTGAGCTGATCGAGACGGTGGCGGATGGAGCCGTCGATGACGGTGTCGCCCACGCGCGCGACGACGCCGCCGAGGACGCTCGGGTCGACGATGACCTTGACCTCGACGTCTTTCTTGAGGTTGGTCGACAACGCCTGCTCGAGCCGTTGGCGCTGCTCGGGGGTGAGCTCGACCGCCGCCCGCACCTCGGCGACGACGTGCTCGCGCTCGGCCGCGGCCCGCTCGACCAGCTGGTCGACGATCTTCGGCAGATCACGGCCGCGTCCGGCGGCGACGACGAAGCTGATCAGGCTGGTGGTCAGCGGGAGCGCCCGACCGCCGAGGAGATCCTCGACGATGGCCTGGCGCTTCTCGGGCGGGAGCGCCTGGTCGGTGAGCGCGTTCCGGAGCTCGTCGTTCGACTCGAAGATCCGGGTGAACCGGAACAGCTCGTCGGCCACCTCGTCGAGGCTGCCCTCGGCTTTGGCGACCTCGAAGATCGCCGAGGCGTACGCGTCGACGCGATCAGGCACTCGGGCTCCCGACCTGGCTGATGAAGCTGTCGATGAGCGCCATCTGCGTGGCGTGGTCGAGGTTGCGCTCGACGACCTTCTCGGCCAGCTCGATCGCCAGCTCGCCGACCTGGCTGCGAAGGTCGGCCATCGCCCGGTCGACCTGGGCCTGGATGTCCTCCTGGGCGCGCTGCTTGAGCTCGGCGACCTCCGCCTCGGCCTGCCGGCGCAGGTCCTGGCGAAGGTTGTCGGCGGTCTGCCGCGCCTCCTCGATGATGCGCGCCGCCTCGCTCTTGGCGTCGGCCACCTGGCGCTGGTAGTCCTCGAGCACCGTCTCCGCCTCGGTCCTCGCCCGCTCGGCCTCGTCGAGGCTCTCGCGGATCTTGTCGGCCCGCGCGTCGAGCGCCTTCTTGAGGCCCGGCCACGCGAACTTGGCCAGGAGGAAGAACAGCACCACGAACGAGATGGCGCCCCAGATGATCTCGCTCGTCGCCGGCAGGATCGGGTTGGGCGCCTTCTGGCACGTGCTGTAGTCGGTCTGGTGGGCAGCCTGCTTCTCCTCCAGGCACTTGCTGATCTCGTCGGACTTCGCGGCCGCGTGGGCCACCCCCGGCACGCCGAGGAGGGTCACTGCGACCACCGCCCCGCCGGAGAGCAGGACTCTCGTTCGCACGGCGCTCCTTAGGTGAACTTGAGAAGGATGAAGACGACGAAGCCGATCAGCGCGAGCGCCTCGGTGAAGGCGATGCCGAGGAACATCGTCGTGCGGACCATGCCGGCCGCCTCGGGCTGCCGCGCCATCGCCGTGATGGCGTTGCCGACGACGATGCCGATGCCGATGCCCGGCCCGACCGCGGCCGCGCCGTAGCCGATGCCGGCGCCGACGGCCCCGAGACCCTTGAGGATCTCCTGGGCGTTGATCGTGACGTTGCTGGCTGCGAGTAGGGACAACAAGCGACTGCCTCCTAGTGCTCGTGACTCGTGGCCGCCGCGATGTACACGCCGGTCAGGATGGTGAAGATGAACGCCTGCAACACCGCGACGAGCAGCTCGAAGCCGGTGAGGGCGATGAGCATGACGGCCGGCAGGACGGTGATGGGCTTCAAGAACGCGGTGTGCGCGGTGAGCAACGTGGTGGACAGCACCGCGAACGTCACCAGCAGCAGGTGGCCGGCCAACTCGTTGGCGAAGAGCCGGACCGCCAGCGAGAAGGGCTGGAGCAGGAACTTCGAGACGACCTCGATCAGGACGACGAGGGGCAGCATGGCCTTCGGGACGCCCGGCGGCACCGTCGCGTGCTTGAGGTAGCCGATGAAGCCGTGCTCCTTGACGCCCAGATAGTTGTAGATGGCCCACACCATCAGCGCCCCGAACATCGGGAATGCCATGCGGGCGTTGGCCGGGAACTGCACGAGCGGGATGATCTCGAAGATGTTGCCGACGAGGATGAACGAGAAGAGCGCCAGCAGGAACGGCGTGAAGTGGAGTCCCTCCTCGCCGATGGTCTGCAGGATGATGCCGTTCTGGACGAAGTCGACGGTTGCCTCGGCCAGGTTCTGCACGCCCGTCGGCACCAGGCTGGCCCGGCGCGACGCGGTCCGGAAGACCCCGAAGACGATCGCGACGCTGGCCCACATGATCAGCACGGTCTTGTTGACCTCGAAGGGCGTTCCCTTGAAGAGGATGCCCTTCCACTGGACCAGGTGGCCGATGGGCGGGAAGACGAGCGAGCCGATCACATGCAACGCTCAACGTCCTTTCATCTGCGGCTTGAGACCGGGGTAGGCGAGCGAGACGGAGACGTGCTTCGTCTCCCACAGCAGCAGGCCGAGGTGGGTGATCACCAGCGTCAGCCCGAGCGGCACGATGGCGACCCACCACTGGCCGTGCACGAGCAGGACGGCGACGGTGATCAGCACCAGCCGGCCGATGTACCCGAACAGGGCGGCGCCCATCATCACGGCCAGCGAGATGCGCGCCGACCGCATGAGGATGAACGCCGACAGGGCGAAGTTGGCCAGCACGATGCCGACCGCGAAGAGGCACGACAGCGCGCCGGGCACGCCCCAGATCGCGGCCGACACGGCAACCAGGACCGGGAGCACCGGAAGGGCGCGGCGGGCCATGTCGCGCGCCACCTGCAACTCGACCGCCTCACCGCCGACGGGGTCGCGCAGGCTCGGGCCGCCCGGCTCGTCGCGGAACGTCCGCCACTCGGTGGTCTCGGGCGGGATGATCGTCGCCGCGCCCTTGCGCTGGCGCGCCGTCATGCCGGCCCCGGCTTCCCGGCCCGGCTCCATGGCGCGTCGGCGTCGTGGACGGCCATCTCGGCCAGGTAGGTGTAGTACGCCCGCACCGCCAGGCCGACGACCGCGGTCAGGACGGTGACGATGATGAAGAGCGGCGTCGTGCCCAGCCACCGGTCGAGGGCCCAGCCGCCGGCGCCGAAGATGGCCGGGGTCAGCGCGATCTCGAACGCCCGGGCCAACCCGTCGCCGAAGCCCCTGTACATCTCGCGCCGGTCGCGCAACTCCACCCTGAGTTCCCCTCGATCGCTCGGCCCGCGAGCTTGTGAACGAAAGCGCAATCTACGGGACCGCCGAAAGGACCCGCAAATTTCGCCGCCGGGAACCTAGCCCGCCGAGCGGCCAGGGGTCGGCCCTCCGCCGGCGACTCCGCCGGCGACGAACACGGCGAGGAACCCGGCGCGACTCATGCGCCGGTCGCCGGCGGTCGCCGGTGGGGCAGGACGACCACGCCTTCGGGCGGGGGGTCCTCCACCGCGGCCAGCTTGGCGGCGCGGCGCGCGCCGGGCCGCAGGTACGTGTAGAGCGCGATCCCGAGCCCGGCGACGAGACCGGGCACCACCGCGTTCCCCTTGTTGGTGTACGTCGGGTACAGCACGATGGCCGACAGCACCGCCGTCCAGGCCCACAGGATCAGGACCGAGCGGCGCTGCCCGTGGCCCAGCCGCATGAGGCGATGGTGGAGGTGCTCCTTGTCCGCCTCCGACAGCGCGCTGCGGCGCAGCGCCCGGCGGATGATCGCGAACGCGGTGTCGAGGATCGGCACGCCGAGGATGAAGAACGGGATGATCAGCGGGGCGAAGAAGAAGTACGTCTGCCCGCTGAACTGGTCAGCCGTCCGCCCACCGACCACCAGCGTGCTCGACGCCATGAGCACCCCGAGCAGCATGGCGCCGGCGTCGCCCATGAAGATCTTCGCCGGGGTGAAGTTGTGCGGCAGGAAGCCGACGCAGATCCCGCACGTGATCGCCGCGATCAGCGGGCCGATGTTGTAGTCCTCGATGAGGCCGGCGTGGCTCAGCTGGATCGAGTACAGGAAGAAGGCGCCGGCCGCGATCGCCACGATGCCGGCCGCCAGACCGTCGAGCCCGTCGATCAGGTTGATCGCGTTCGCCATGCCGACCACCCACAGCACGGTGATGAGGGGCGCCAGGTCGGGCGACAGCACCACGAAGTCGGCGAACGGGACGCGGAAGAACAGCATGGTGACGCCGGCCAACGACAGCACGCTGCCGGCCAGCACCTGCCCGGCCAGCTTGGCCGGCGGCGACACGTCGCGGATGTCGTCGAGCAAGCCGACCGAGCAGATGATGCCGGCGGCCAGCACCACGCCGAGCGGCTCGGTCGACCCGGTGAACACCGCGCTGAACCCGTGCCGACCCGGCAGCGCCCAGGCGACCCCCATCGCGGCGAGGAAGCCGATGAACATGGCGCCGCCGCCGAGCGTCGGTGTCGGCCGGTCGTGGACGCGCCGCTCGTCCGGGTGCACGACGGCGCCGAACCGGATGGCGACGCGGCGGACGATCGGCGTGGTCGCGAACGTGGCGAGCGCGGCGACGGCGAAGACGATCCCGTAGCCCAGGTACACGTGTGCCGGCTAGGCCAGGTCCGGGTACGGGGTGAACTTCGAGCAGAGGGTCGCGGCGTCGTCGCGGACGGCCGCCAGCTCGGCGTCGTCGTCGCGGTTGCGCAGCACGCGGCCGATCAACGCCGCGATCGTCGCCATCTCCGCCGGGCCCATGCCGGCGGTGGTGACCGCGGGGGTGCCGATGCGCAGCCCGCTGGCGATGTACGGCGGGCGGGGGTCGTCGGGCACGGTGTTCTCGTTGAGGCTGATGCCGGCCCGGTCGAGCGCCAGGCGCGCCTTCTTGCCGGACAGCTCCGGGTCGAAGGTGCGGAGGTCCACCAGCATCAGGTGGTTGTCGGTGCCACCGGACACCAGCCGGAAGCCCTCGCCGACGAGCGCCTCGGCCAGCGCGGCGGCGTTGCGCACGATGGCCGCGGCGTAGTCCGCGAACTCCGGCTGGGCCGCCTCGTGGAAGGCGACGGCCTTGGCCGCGATGACGTGGTCGAGCGGGCCGCCCTGGAACCCGGGGAACACCGCCTTGTCGATCGCCTCGGCCAGGTCGGCGCGGGTGAGGATGCAGCCGCCGCGCGGCCCTCGCAGCGTCTTGTGGGTGGTGAAGGTGACGACGTCGGCGAACGGCACCGGGTTGGGATGCACGCCGCCGGCGATCAGCCCGGCCACGTGGGCGGCGTCGAACAGGAACAGTGCGCCGACGTCGTCGGCGATGGACCGGAAGGGCTCGGGGTCGATGATGCGCGGGTACGCGGTGGCGCCGGCGACGATCAGCTTGGGCCGCTCCTGCGACGCCACCTGATGCAGCGCGTCGAAGTCGATGCGCTCGTCGCTCTCGGTCACGCCGTAGCTGACGAAGTGGTACAGCTTGCCGCTGGCGTTCACCGGCGAGCCGTGGGTGAGGTGGCCGCCCTGGTCGAGCTTCATCCCGAGCACGGTGTCGCCCGGCTCGAGCAGCGCGAAGTACGCCGCCATGTTGGCGTTGGCGCCCGAGTGGGGCTGTACGTTGGCGTGCTCGGCGCCGAAGAGGTCGCACACCCGCCGGCGGGCCAGTTCCTCGACCTCGTCGATCACCTGGTTGCCGCCGTAGTACCGCTTGCCCGGGTAGCCCTCCGAGTACTTGTTGGTGAGGACCGACCCGGTCGCTTCGAGCACCTGGCGCGAGGCGAAGTTCTCGGACGCGATGAGCTGGATCGTCGTGTTCTGCCGCTCGACCTCGCGGCCGATGATGGCGAACACCTCGTCGTCGCGCGGCATCTGCTGCATCAGAACTGCTCCTCCAATTCGGCGATCAGCTCCAGCCGCCGGACGTGGCGTCCGCCCTCGAACGCGGTCGCCAACCACACGTTCAGGATCTCGTCGGCCAGCTCGAAGGCCACGATGCGGCCACCCATCGACAGGACGTTGGCGTCGTTGTGCTGCCGCGAGAGCCGGGCGGTGTAGAGGTCATGGCACAACGCCGCCCGCGCGCCGCGGACCTTGTTGGCCGCGATCTGCTCGCCCTGGCCGCTGCCGCCCAGCACGATGCCGCGGTCCGCCTCGCCTTTGACGACCGCTCGCGCCACGGCTGCGCAGTACTCGGGGTAGTCGACCGGTTCGGTGGAATGGGTGCCGAGATCGTCGACGTCGTGACCGAGCTCGGCCAGCGTGGCGATCAGGTGCTGCTTCAGCTCGAAGCCGGCGTGGTCGGAGCCGATGGCGACGCGCATCACGCGGACTCCCGCGCCGGCGCTTCGTCCACGTCGGCCGCGAACACCAGCGCAACGAGGCGCTCGACGAGGCCGGCGAGCTCGGCCCGTGTCCCCTCGTAGACGCGGCGCGGGCGGCCGATCGGATCGTCGACGTCGTCGACGTCGGACGAGCCGAGGATGTCGACCCGGTCGCGGTCGGCCGCGATCGCGGCGAGCCACGACGGCAGCGGCTCACCGGCGGCGCGGGGACCGAAGGCCTGGCCCCGACGGACCAGCTCCTTCAGGGTGAACGTCTTGGCCAGCGCGTCGGGCGCGAGGAGGGCGACCTCGCGGACGTGCTCCCGGGTCAAGCCGATGACGAGATCGGCGGTCGCCACGAGGTCGGTCGCGATCTTGGTGCTGCGATGGCCGGCGATGTCGATTCCCTGAGCGGCCATGACCTCGACCGCTTCTGGACTCGCCGCCCGATCGGTGAAGAGCAGGCCGGCCGAGTGCACGCGGGCGCCGACGCCCAGCGCGTCGAGCCGGTGTCGCAGCAGGCCTTCGGCCATGGGCGAGCGGCAGATGTTGCCGGTGCAGACGAAGAGGACGTCGATCCGCCGAGTGTAGTTAGCTCCTTGGCCGTGGCCCTCGACGGCAGGACGCCGGTGATCGTGGGCGTCGGGCAGCTCTCGCGCCGGGTCGACGACCCGGCGGCGACGCCCGAGCCGGCGGCGATGATGGCCGAGGCGCTGGCGCGGGCGGCCGATGACAGCGGTGCCCCGTCGGGTGTCGACCTGCTGAAGCGAGCCGACTCGATCCTCGTGCCGGCGCTGGTCTCGTGGCACTACGGCGACCCCGGCGCCGCGGTCGCCGGGCACATCGGCGCGTCGCCCCGCCAGACCGTCGTCTCCACCGTCGGCGGCAACAGCCCGCAGATGCTCGTCGCCCACGCCGCGCTGGCGATCGGGCGCGGTGAGCTCGACGTCGCGCTGGTGTGCGGGGCCGAGGCCGTCGCGACCCGGTGGAAGGCCCGGAAGGTGAAGGCGTGGCTCGACTGGCCGCAGCAGGACCCGTCGGCCGAGCCATCGGCGGTGATCGGCATCGAGCGGCCGGCCAACAACGACGCCGAGATGAGTCGCGGCATCGCGCTGCCGACGCAGGTGTACCCGATGTTCGAGACCGCGCAGCGCGCCGCGTCCGGCCGGTCGGTCGAGGAGCACCAGCGGTTCCTGGGTGAGCTGTGGTCGCGCTTCTCGCGCGTCGCCGCGACCAACCCGTACGCCTGGTCGCCGATCGCTCGCACCGCCGAGGAGATCACGACGGTCGGGCCCGACAACCGGATGATCGGGTTCCCGTACCCGAAGCTGATGAACGCCAACATCGACACCGATCAGGCGGCGGCGCTGATCATCTGCTCGGTGGCCGCGGCCGAATCGGCAGGTGTGCCACGCGATCGTTGGGTGTTCCCGTGGTCGTCGGCCGAGGCTCACGACCACTGGTTCGTCAGCGAGCGCGACGAGCTCCACCGGTCGCCGGCGATCCGGCTGGCCGGCCGCGCCGCGCTGGACCTCGTCGACCGGTCGATCGACGACGTCGGTCCGGTCGACCTGTACTCGTGCTTCCCGTCGGCCGTGCAGATCGCGGCCGCCGAGCTCGGCCTGCCGATCGACGACGCCGACCGGCCGCTGACGGTCACCGGCGGCCTGGGCTTCGCCGGCGGGCCGGCGAACAACTACGTCACCCATTCGTTGGCGGCCATGACCGGCGCGCTGCGGGCCGACCCCGGCGCGCTCGGGCTGGTCACCGCGGTCGGCTGGTACCTGACCAAGCACGCCGTCGGGTTGTACGCCACCGAGCCACCGCTGCAGCCGTTCCGCGCCACATCGGTGCAGGCCGCGGTCGACGCGCTGCCGCGCCGCGACGTCGTGACCGAATGGGTCGGCCCGGTCACCGTCGACGCCTACACCGTGATGCACGAGCGCGACGGCTCGCCCGCGGTCGGCCTGGTGATGGCCCGGCTCGACGACGGCCGCCGCGCCTGCGGCACGGTGCACGACGCCGGCGCGATGCGCGCCATGTGCGCCGAGGAGTTCGTTGGCCGCGCCGCCACAATGGCGCACGACGGCGAACTCCGCTTCAGCTGAGCGGTTCTGCGGTCACGAATGGCGGCCCGGCCGACATTCGTGACCGGAAAAGCCCTACGACAACGCGGCGAGGACGACGGCCCAGGGGATGCGGCCCTCGCGGAGGAGCTTGGGCTCCACGCCGGTGCAGTCGACGACGGTGGACGGCGAGCCGTCGCACCGGCCGGCGTCGAGCACCAGCGGGACGGCGTCGCCGAACACCTCGGCCACACCGGCTGCCGTGGCCGGAGTGGGCTCGCCGTGGCGGTTGGCCGACGTCGTCGCCAGCGGGCCGAGCCGGCGGCACAACGCGAGCGGCACCGGGTGGTCGGGGCACCGGACCCCGACCGTCATCTCGTCGTCGCCGAGGTCGGCCTGCAGGCCGGGATCGCGCGGCACGACCAGCGTGAGCGCGCCCGGCCAGAACGACGACATCAGCGTCGACGCGCACTCGGTGAGCGCGGTCGCGAGCGCCCGCGCTTGCGCGGCGTCGGCGACCAGCACCGGCAGCGCGACGTCGCGCGAGCGCGCCTTCGCGGCGAAGATCCGGTCGGTCGCGCCCGGCTCGCCGACCAGCGCGGCCAAGCCGTACACGGTGTCGGTCGGGATGCCGATCGGGTGCCCGGCGGACAGCGCCGCGGCGGCCTCGTCGAGCGACGTCGCCGGCATCACGGGCATGCGCGCAACGGTACCCGCGCGACCGTCAGCCGAAGCGGCCCACCAATGCGCGCGGGCGACCGCTGAGATCCGGCTCCACGCGTGCGTCGTCGAAGCCGGCGGCGCGCGCCATCGCCAGTGCCGCATCGGCCTGATGTGGTGCCAACTCGGCGACCAGCGCGCCCGGCCGGGCCAGCCAGGCCGGCGCTTCCGTCACGATGCGCTCGATCGCCTCGAGGCCGGTCGGGCCGGCGATCAGTGCTTCGGCCGGCTCCCACGCCGCGACCTCCTTCGGCAGGTCCTCGCCGGCGGCGACATACGGCGGGTTGGTGACGACGAGGTCGAGCCCGCCGCGATGCTCACCCGGCAGCGCGTCGAACCACTCGCCTTCGAACATCCGCACCCGCGACGCGCCGCGCATCCCGAGCCCGGTGAGGTTGGCCCGAGCCACCGCCAGCGCGTCCGGCGAGCGGTCGGTGGCGAACACCGTCGCGCCCGGCACCTCGAGCGCGATCGACAGCGCGATCACCCCCGAGCCGGTGCCGAGGTCGGCGACCGTCACCCGCTCGGCCGCCAGCCGCGTCAGCTCGCCCAGTGCGACGTCGACGACCTGCTCGGTCTCCGGCCGCGGGATGAGCACCCGACGGTCGACCATGATGTCGAGCCGGCGGAACGACCACTGGCCGAGCACGTACTGCAGCGGCTCGCCCGCGACCCGGCGGTCGAGCATGTCGTCGAAGAACGGCACCACCCGGCCCGGCACCGGTTCGTCGAGATCGGCCAGCAACTCGGCGCCCTCGCGGCCCGACGCCCGCTCGACCAGCCAGACCGCTTCGCGGTGCGGCACCCGGGCATCGGCGCGGGCCAGCAGGTCGCGCCACACCGCCGGCGTCTCAGTCACCTCGGAGCTGGCGGGCCCGTTCGTCGGCCATCAGCGCCTCGGCGAACTCGTCGAGGTCGCCGGCCAGCACTCGATCGAGGTTGTACGACGTCTTGCCGATGCGGTGATCGGTGACGCGGTTCTCCTTGTAGTTGTACGTGCGGATCTTCTCCGAGCGACCGCCGCCCCCGACCTGGCTGCGACGCTCGGCCGACAGCTCGGCCGCTTGCCGGTCCTGCTCGGCCTTCAGCAGCCGGGCCCGTAGCACCTGCAGGGCCTTGGCCCGGTTCTGGATCTGGCTCTTCTCGTCCTGCATCGCGACGACGATGCCCGTCGGCACGTGGGTGATGCGCACCGCGGAGTCGGTGGTGTTCACCGACTGCCCGCCCGGTCCCGTCGAGCGGTAGACGTCGATCTTCAGGTCGTTGGGATCGATGTGCACGTCGACCTCTTCGGCCTCGGGCAACACCGTGACGGTGGCCGAAGACGTGTGGATGCGACCCTGGCTCTCGGTCACCGGCACCCGCTGCACGCGATGCGGCCCGCCCTCGTGCTTCATGTGGCTCCACACGCCGTCGCCCTTGACGAGGAACACGACCTCGTTGAAGCCGCCCATGTCGGAGTGGTCGACGCCCAACACCTCGCTCTTCCAGTGCATCCGCTCGGCGTAGCGCTGGTACATCTCGAAGAGGTCGCGCGCGAACAGGTTGGCCTCCTCGCCGCCCTCGGCGCCGCGGATCTCTACGATCACGTTCTTGTCGTCGTTCGGGTCGCTCGGCAACAGGAGCACCTCGAGCTGCTCCTCCAACTCGGCCATGCGGGCTTCGGCCTCGTCGGCCTCGTCGCGCATGCCCAGCTCACGCGCCGCCTCGAGGTCGCCCAGCGCCGCCACGTACTGGCGGTACGCGTCGACCACCGGCTCGAGCTGCTTCTGCCGCCGAGACACGTCTCGCGCCGCCCGTTGGTCACCGAACAGCTTGGGATCGCTGAGGCGCCGGAGGGTGTCCTCGTACTCCTCCTCCAAGCCGGCCAACCGTTCGAGCACCGGAAAAGGGTACCGGCGGCTTCATCCGAACCCGGGCGGCGGTCGATAGGTGTGACGGTGGCCTCCACCGATCGATACCGCGCGAGTGTGTTGCCGCCTCCCGACGTCGCCGCGCTCGCCGAGCGCGCCCAGACCGGTGACGACGACGCCTGGGAGCACCTCTACCGGCTCGCCTACCCCCGGCTCCTGGCCTACGCCCGGCGCCGGCTCGCCGGCGACGCTGCGGTGGAAGCGGTGAGCGAGACCATGGTGCGGGCGGTGTCCGGTGTCGACCGGTTCGTGTGGCAGGGCGCGGGGTTCGAGGGCTGGCTGTTCGGGATCCTCCGGCACGTGGTGCTCGACGCCCAGCGGTCCGCCGGCCGGGCGCCGACGATGGCCGACGCCGACCGCGCCCTGCTCACCCGCCCGTCGGACGAACCTGGCCCGCTCGACCACGTGCTCGGCGACGAGGAGGCCCGCGCCGTGCGCGCCGCGTTCGAGCGACTCGCCCCGGCCGACCAGGAGCTGCTCGAGCTGCGCGTGGTGGCCGGGCTGTCGGCCGACGAGGTCGGGCGGGTGCTCGGCAAGCGGCCCGGCGCGATCCGCATGGCTCAGAACCGCGCGCTCGGCCGCCTCCGGGGCCTGTTGGACGGCGCCTCGTGAACAACGACGAGCTGCTCGACGCCCTCGGACGGTCGCTGCGCGCGCCTGACGCCGAGCCGTCGCCGGCCGAGCTGGCCGCGCTGCGCGACGCGCTGGCCGGCGGCACCGGATCGGTCGTCACCTTCCCGGGCCGGCGCCGGTTCGCCGGCACCCGGCCGATGCTCGCGGCCGCGGCCGCGATCGTCCTGGTGGCCGGCGGCGCCGCCGCCGTGATCGGCCGGCACCGCCTGCCCGGGCCGGTGAAGGTCGTCGCCGGCGTGGTCGGGCTCGACCTCGACAACTCGGCGCTCGATGCGGTCCATGCATCCGAGGCCCGCCTCCGCGCCGCGCTGGCCGGCCGCGACCCGGACGCGGTGGCGAAGGCGGCGGCCGACCTGCGGGAGGCTTTGGCCAAGCTCGACCACGGTGACACCGACAAGGTCGCCATCGACAGCGCCCGGCTGTTTGCGCAGGCCGACGCGGTCTCGAAGCACCCGCTGGCCGGCGAATCCGGCACCCCGGCTGCGGTGGCCCCGCCGGCGTCGCGCACGGGATCGAGCGGGGCTGGTGGCGCCGGCTCGCCGGCGCCGGCCCGGCCGCCGGTCGTGGCGCCGACCACGACGATCGACGATCACGGCGGTGGAGATCCTTCCGGCCGCGACGGTGGCTCGGCCACCACTGTTCCCGACGGGCCGTCGACCACCGAGCACTCGGGTGACGACCACACGACCACGTCGACACCCGATGGCCAGAGCGGCCGGGGCGGCGGCGTGCCGGAACCGACTGACGTGTGACACCGCCGCCGACCCGGCGATACCTCAACCGAACCCCGCACCCACCAAGGAGCCTGGATGTTGAGAAACCGCATGTTCGTCGCAGGGGCGGCCCTCACCGTCGGTCTCGGGGCGGCCGCGACCGCGGCGGTGGCCCACGGCGGCAGCGACAAGCCGACGTTGCGGCCGGCGAGCGTGGCCGCCGACGCCGTTGACAGCACGACCACCGAGGCGTCGAAGACCGAGGAGGCCACGACCGCCGAGCACACGACCACCACGGTGGATCAGACGACGTCGACCCTGAAGCCGACCAAGCCGGCGACCGTGAGCGACGAGGCCACCGAGGCCCCCGAGGCCAACGACAACGAGTCGGCCGACGGGGCCGAGCACGAGAACGACGCCGCCGAGGTCGATCACGACGACGAGACCGCTTCCACCGTCGCCGGTCCGACGACGACCGAGGTCGACGAGCACAGTACCGACGCGCCCGACCACACCAGTGGCGACGAGTCCGGCCACGGCAGCGGGCACGACTGACAACTCGCCCTCCTCCGCTCGCCGCCGAGGCCCACAGGATCACGGTCGACCATCTGGTCGGCCGTGATCCGCGTCACGCCGCGGTACGGGCCTCCACCTCGGCCAGTTGCTCGGCGGTGAGCGCGGCCCGCAGCGCGGTGAGCGCGACCTCGACCTCATCGTCCGACGGCTCGCGAGTGGTGAGCCGCTGCAACAGCAGGCCCGGTCGCATCAACGTGCGGACCCAGCGCCGATGCATGTTGCGCGCCGCCAGGCGGATCAGCTCGTACGCCAGGCCGGCGATGACCGGGATCAACACCGCCCGGCTCAGCAGCAGGAGGGCCAGGCCGGGTCGGCCGAACACCGAGTAGCAGACGATCGTCAGCACCATGACGGTGAGCAGGAAGTTGGTGCCGCACCGCACGTGCTCGGTGGTGAACCGCTGCGCGTTCGCGGTCGTCAGCTCCACGCCGTTCTCGTACGCGGCGATCGCCTTGTGCTCCGCACCGTGGTACTCGAACACCCGGCGGATGTCGGGCACCCGGCCGATGGCGATGATGTAGCCGAGGAACAGCGCGATGCGGATGGCGCCCTCGAACGCGTTGAACGCGATCGATCCGCGGAACCCGCTGGCCCGCGCCAACAGCGCCGGGGCGAGGATGAACAGGCCGACGAACAGCACCAGCGCCAGGACGATCCCGCCCGCCATCTCGCCCTTGCCGGGCTTCTCCTCCTCGTCCGACGACGCCGCGGCCGCGAACGAGAGCGCCTTCATGCCGAGGCTCAACGACTCGGCCAGCGTCACGACGCCCCGCGCCAGCGGGACCTTCGACCAGCGGTCGCTCCAGCCGGGAGTGTCGTTGACGGCGACCTCGATGCCGCCGTCGGGCCGCCGCACCGCGACGGCCCATGTCCGCTCGCCGCGCATCATCACGCCTTCGATGACGGCTTGGCCGCCGACGTAACGCTGCTCGGCCACGGGTGTGGCTACGCCTTCTTCTTGGCCTTGGCCCGGCTGCCGTACCGGCGCTCGAAGCGGTCGATGCGACCGGCGGTGTCGACCGTCTTCTGCTTGCCGGTGAAGAACGGGTGGCACTCGTTGCAGAGCTCGACGTGGAGCTCGGGCTGGGTCGAGCGGGTGGTGAAGGTGTTTCCGCACGAGCACCGCACGTTGGCGGTGACGTACTCGGGATGGATGTCGGTCTTCATGGCGTCTCCAGTGTGGCAGGGAAGCGGCGGTCTAGGCACCGCCCGGGACGGGCGCCTTGGCGATCTCGGCGAGGAACTCGTCGTTGGAATTGGTGGTCTTGATCTTGTCCATGAGCAGCTCCAGGCCCGGGGCGCCCGAGCCGTCGGCGGCCAAGGCGTTGAGCACCCGACGGAGCTTCCAGACCTGCTGCAGCTGGTTGCGCTCGAAGAGCAGCTCCTCGTGGCGCGTCGAGCTGGCGTTGACCTCGATCGCCGGATAGATCCGGCGCTCGGACAGCTTCCGGTCGAGCCGCAGCTCCATGTTGCCGGTGCCCTTGAACTCCTCGAAGATCACTTCGTCCATCTTGGAACCCGTTTCGACGAGGGCGGTGGCGAGGATCGTCAACGATCCGCCCTCTTCGATATTCCGGGCCGATCCGAAGAACTTCTTCGGCGGGTAGAGCGCTCCGGAGTCGACGCCACCGGACATGATCCGTCCGCTGGCCGGCTGCGCCAGGTTGTAGGCCCGGGCCAGGCGGGTGATGCCGTCCAGCACGATCACCACGTCTCGGCCCATCTCGACGAGCCGGCGGGCCCGCTCGATCACGAGCTCCGCGATCTGGGTGTGCTCGTCCGACGGTCGATCGAACGTGGACGCCACGACCTCGCCCTTGACCGAGCGCCGCATGTCGGTGACCTCCTCGGGCCGCTCGTCGACGAGCAGCACGATGAGGTGGACGTCCGGGTTGTTGGCCTCGATCGAATGCGCGATCTGCTTCAGCACCGTCGTCTTGCCGGCCTTCGGGGGCGAGACGATCAGGCCGCGCTGGCCCTTGCCGATCGGCGAGATGAGGTCGACGATGCGGGCGACCATGTTGGCGGTGTCGCCGGGCACCTCGAGCCGCAGGCGCTCGTCCGGGAACAGCGGGGTGAGGTCCTCGAACCGGGGACGGTTGCGGGCGTCGTCGGGCGTCATGCCGTTGACGGTGTCGATGCGCACCAGCGCCGGGTACTTCTCGTTGCTGTTCGCCGGGCGGTTGGCGCCGACGATGACGTCACCCTTGCGGAGCGCGAAGCGCCGCGCCTGGCTGAGCGAGACGTAGACGTCGCGTTGGCCCGGCGTGTAGCCGCCGGCGCGAAGGAAGCCGTAGCCCTCGTCGCGCAGGTCGAGCAGGCCCTCGGCTGGGATCAGCTCGCCGGTGTACGGCTGCTCGGCGCCGCCCTGGCCCTGGAACTCGCGCTCGCCGCCGCCACCACCACCCTGTCCGCCGCGCTCGCGGTCCCGGCCTCGCCGGCGTCGGCTGCGGCGGTTGCCGGGCTCGGCGTCGAACCCGCCCTGCCCGCCACCGCCCTGCCCGCCGCTGCCCTGTCCGCCGCCGCCCTGTCCGCCGCCCTGGCGGTTGCCGCGGTTGTCGCGGTCGCGCGTCTGCTGCTGGCCGCGGTTCTGCTGCTGGCCGCCGCCGCCCTGTCCGCCGCCGCCCTGTCCGCCGCCGTCGGCCGGGCGCTCGACCGTCGGGGTCGCCGACTGTCCCTCGCCGTTGGCGGACGCGACCGCGGCCGGCGCCGGGGTCTCGGTGGCCACTGCGGGCGCGGCCGGCGCCGGGGCGTCGCTGCCGTTCGACGACGACGCGTCGACCGCGGGCGCGTCGGCCTTGTCGGCGGCCTTCGCGCGGGAGCGCTTCGGCTGGTCGTCACCCGACTCGATCCCGGCCTCGCGCAGGATGGCGTTGATGATGGTGGCCTTGGACGCGCGCGACGCCGGCTTGGTGCCCATCGCCTCGGCGATGGCGGCCAGTTCTTCGCGGTCCTTGCGTTCCAGCACGGAACGCTCGAGTGCTGGGTTGTCGGTGCTCATTACTGCCTCGCTCGTGGTTGGGAGGGAACGGCTTCGATCGCCTGGCCCACGACCAGGTCGATGACCTGGGAGAGGGTGGCGTCGAGGTTGTAGGACGGGACGATCGGCACGCCGTGCTGCAGGGCGAGCGACTTCACGTACTTCTGGACGTTGCGGATGTTGTCGAAGAAGTCGAGGTACCGCTCCGGCGGGCGGTTCCGGGCTTCGTGGACCCGCAGCACGAAGTGGCTGCGGTGCAGCTCCTCGTCGTCGACGGTGACCACCATCGGGACGACGACGGCTTCGCCGTGGAACCGCTTCGGATCGATGAACCCGGGGACGACGTGGGCGCCTTCGACGATGAGGTCGGTGCCCTCGGCGACGGCACGCTGCACCAACGCGTTGATGCCAACAGCCACCGCCGAGACTTGTTCCCGGAACCCGATGATCACCGGGTCGGCGCTGCGGGGCAGCGGCACCCGGACGAGGCGGGCGGCGTCGAAGCTCGACGTGTGCAGCGTCGGGTAGATCTCCTCGGTGAACGCCGCCCGCATCACTTCGCGGATGGCGTCGGTGGGGATGACCCGGGTGATCCCGAGCCGCGCCGCGAGCATCGTCGCGATCGTCGACTTGCCGACGCCGGTGGCCCCGCCGAGCAGGATCACCAGCGGGAGCTGCAGCCGGTTCACCATCTGCCACTTGGCGAACGACTCGGCGTAGCGGGCGCCGACCTCGTCCCGCAGGACGTCGAGGGCGACATCGGTGAGGTCGGCCCGCCCGATCGAGGTGCGGCCCGACTCGGTGAGGCGCGCCTCGATCACCTCGGCCACGTGGAAGGCGCGCGCCGGCGCCAGTCCGGTGGCCATGATGGCCGACGCCATCAAACCCTTGGAATACGGAAGCTCGTACTCCTGGTCGGTGATGACGATGTGTCGCGTGGTTGTGGGTTTGGTCATGAGTGCCGTTGGACGGCCAGGTCGGCCGTGAGTAGAGCCAGCTCGGGGAAGGCGCCGTCGCCGCCCACCGAGTGGACCCTGTTGTCGCAGAACACCACTGACATGCCCCGGGCGACTGCGACGCTCGCCGCGAGATCCACCGCCGCCGCCTTCAGCTCGACCAGCAGGATCTCGGCCTCACCCGCCAGCTCGAGGTCCGCCGCCAGCTTTTGGCGATCGGCAAGATGGTGGGAGACGCCGACGACTCTGCCGCCGTGCGTGCCTTCCAGGTGCTCCACCAAGTCGGCTCTGGCGGAAGCTGGCGCCGTGGTGGCATAGAAGACACGACGACCGGAGATCGGCTCGAGGGGGAAGGGTCGGAGCACGACGTGCGCCACCTTGACCCCAGGTGCCACCCCCCGGACGCCCCCCTCCAGCAGAAGGCCTGCTGGCGAAGCACGATCGCCGGAGACGGCGGACGATGCCCCCACCATGGTAATCACAACGAGGTCACTCAGCAATACCCGGTAGGCGCCCAGGTAGCCGGTGAGCAGTTCCGGGTCGTCGGTGTCGGGCACCAGGCACACCGTGGCGTCGGCATGGACGGGTGGCACCGCGGCCCCGCTGCCCTCCAGGAGCATGAGCGGCTCGGAGCGAGCGTTCGCCAGCTCGACGCCCGCGGTGAAGGTCGAGTCCATCGGGGCGCCGGCCATCCCGCCGCCGCACCGGCGGGTCCCGACGGTGACGACGCCGGCGGTCACCGCGTCCTCGAAGTGGTCGGACGCGGCGTGCCGGCCGGTCGCGGCCAGCGCCACGAGGGCCGCCGGCGAGAGGTCGGCCGTCGCCGGGTCGATCAGCTCGGGCTCGGCCGGGCCGCCCCGTCCCATCGTCACGACGATCGGCGCCGGGCCACGGTCGCGCAACAAGCGGGCCAGCTCGCCGGTGACCGCGGTCTTGCCGGCGCGCTTGCCGGTCGCGATCACCGCGACCGTCGGCTTGGTGGCGACGCGCGGTCGTGGCGGCGGGTCGAAACGGAAGTCGGCGCCGGCGTACGGCACACCGGCCGCCAAGGCGTGCGCGGCCAGTCGCATCCGGCTGCGGGCGTCGAGCACCGGTTGGTCGGAGAGGTCGACGACCAGGTCGATGGCATGGGTCGCGATGACGTCGGCCAGCGACGCGACCGGGTCGCCGATGACCCCCACCAGCGGGATGCCGGGCCCGTAGTCGGGCATGCGATCGCCTCGCAGCTTCTCGGTGCCGCCGAGCATGAGCGCGGCCGCGACCTGCGCGCCGGCGTAGCGCGACGGCAAGGCGGCGAGCGCGGCTCGCACGACCGGCGGGTGGTGCTCGCCGTCGACCAGGGCGAGGATGCGCACCGCCGGCATTATGGCTTTTGCCTCCCTGGGAGCGCGGAATCCGCGCTCGCGGGGAGGCGAAAACCACGAGGCCGGCGGGCGACCGGCGTGCCAGGCTGGTCCACCGTGGATGACACGGTGGTGCTGCGGGCCGAGGGGCTGGTGAAGCGCTTCCGCGGGGTCGAGGCGGTGAGCGACGTGAGCCTCACGATGCGGCCCGGCGACACCACCGGGCTGCTCGGGCCCAACGGCGCCGGCAAGACGACGACACTGCTGATGTTGCTCGGCGCGATCACGCCCGACGCCGGCTCGATCGAGGTGTGCGGGCACCGCCTGCCCCAAGGCCGCAGCCGCGCCATGGAGCACATCGGCTTCGCCGCCGGCTATCTCCCACTGCCGGAGCGCATGCGCGTCAACGAGCTGCTCACGATGTTCGCCCAGTTGTACGGCATCGCCAAGCCCAAGCCCCTGATCGACGCCGGGCTCGAGCGCTTCCGCATCGGCCATCTGGCGACGCGGCACTGCACCGAGCTGTCGTCGGGACAACGCACGCTCGTCGGCATCGTGAAGGCGGTGTTGCACCGGCCCCGCCTGCTGGTGCTCGATGAACCGACGGCGTCGCTCGACCCGGACGTCGCCCTGCGCGTCCGCACCGGTCTGCAGGAGCTCTGCCGCGACGACGGCATCTCGCTGCTCGTCACGAGCCACGACATGCTCGAAGTGGAGCGGCTCTGCCGGCGCGTGGTGTTCGTGTCGCAGGGACGGATCGTCGCCGACGGGACGCCGGCGGAGGTCGCAGCCCGGTTCGGCCGGGGCGACCTCGAAGGCGTGTTCCTCCATCTCGCCGGCGAGCGCCACCAGGTGCACGAGGTCCTCGGCGCTGAACAGACGGACCGGCCGGCATGAGCGACGTGGCGACGTCCTGGTTGCGGATCCGCGCCATCGCGCGGCGCCACTACTACGTGCTGCTGCGCAGCCCGCACCGGTTGTTCGACGTGACGATCTGGCCGCTGGTCGACGTGCTGCTGTTCGGCAGCCTCGGCGTCTTCGTCGCGCAGGGCCACACCACGACGGGGCGGGCCGCTGCCGCGTACCTGCTGTCCGGCATCCTGCTCTGGCACGTCGTGTACCAGAGCCAGATCGGCCTCGCGACCGGGCTGCTCGAGGAGACGTGGTCGCGCAACCTGCTCAACTTGATGGTCACGCCACTGCGCGAGATCGAGTACGCCGCCGGTGTCGCGCTGTTCGGCATGGTGAAGCTGGCGATGGGTGTCGCGGTGGTGACGCTCGCGGCGTTCGGCTTCTTCGCGTTCGACGCCGGGCGGATGGGCTGGGGCGTCATCCCGATCGCGGCGATCCTCCTCGCCGTCGGTTGGGTGATCGCGCTGTTCGTGATCGGGCTGGTGCTGCGCTTCGGCTCGGGCGCCGAGGCGCTGGCGTGGGGCATCCTCTTCGTCGTCATGCCGCTGTCGGGCGTCTTCTACCCGGTGAAGGCGCTGCCGCGCATCCTGCGGCCCCTCGCGCAGTCGTTGCCCACGACGCACGCGTTCGCGGCCGCCCGCGCGCTGGTCGACGGCAAGGCCATGCCGTGGGACCAGGTCGGCTTGGCGGCCGTGACGGCGGTCGCGCTCGGCGTCGTCGCGATCGCGTTCGTCACCCACATGCTGGCGGTGTTCCGCCAGCGCGGGTACGTCACGCGCTATTCGTGAGCCGGCCCATCAGTGTGTGGCCCGGCTCGACGGGCGCGCCGGCGACGCCGCGCTCGGTGTAACGGCCACCCGGACCGTCGAGCGTCGAGTCGACGAGCAGGTACGGCACCGGATCGTCGGTGTGGGTGCGGATGCGCAGCGGCGTCGGGTGGTCGGGCAGGAGCAACATCCGCCACCGCCCGATGTCGTCGAGGCCCTCCACCAAGGGACCGAGGATGCGGCGGTCCCAGTTCTCGAGCGCCTCGACCTTGGCGCCGACGTCGCCGGCGTGGCCGGCCTCGTCGCTGGCCTCGACATGCACGAGGAACAGGTCGGCGCCGTCGCGCAACGACTGCAGGCACGCGTCGCGCTTGCCCTCGTAGTTGGTGTCGTACCAACCGGTGATCCCCGGCACGTCGACCGCCTTGATGCCGGTGAGCGCGCCGAGGCCGCGCACCAGGTCGACCGCCGACACCAGCTCGGCTTCGAGACCGTAGGTGTCGCGGAACGACGGCAGCGTCGGCCGCCGGCCCTGGCCCCACAGCCAGATCTGGTTCGCCGCCAGGCCGAAGCGCGGGACGACCGCGCGCGACGCGTCCATCAGCTCGCGGAGCTTCGGCGCCGCCGCGCCGGTGGGCCACACGACGCGCTGCCCGGTGAGGTCGTGCGGCGGCGTGCACTCGGCGTCGATCCAGTCCTCCGGGACGACGAGGATGTGGCGGTACTGCACGCCGGGATGGAACTCGACCTCGCCGGGCCGGCCGAGCTCGGCGTCGAGCGCCGCGATCACGCGCGCCGCGTCTTCGGTGGACGGGTGGCCACCGGCGAAGTCGACCATGGTGTCGTCGTCGACGGTCGAGAGGTTGCAGCGGTACGCGACCTGGTCGGCCCGCAGCTCGATGCCGAGGGCCGCGGCCTCGATCGGCGCCCGGCCGGTGTGGTACCTGGCCGGGTCGTACCCGAGGATCGAGAGGTTGCCGACGTCGCTTCCCGGGGGGTGGCCCTTCGGGATGGTCGCCGCCCGGCCGACCTGGCCCCGCGCCGCCAGCTCGGACAGCACCGGCATGGCCGCGGCCTCGAGTGGCGTGCGGCCGCCGAGCGCGTCGACCGGCTCGTCGGAGGCACCATCGGGGACGCAGACGACGTACTTCACGGCCGCAGATCGTACGCTGCTCCCTCGTGGCGACTTTCGCGTTGGTGCACGGGGCGTATCACGGTGGCGCGTGCTGGGACCTGCTGATCCCGGAGCTGGAGGCGCGCGGTCACGACGCGATTGCGATGGACCTGCCGGCGCCCGATCCGGCCGCCGGGGTCAACGAGTACGCCGACACGGTGATCACCGCGCTGAAGGGCGCCGGCAACGAGGTGACCCTGCTCGGCCATTCGATGGGCGGGCTCACCATCCCGCTGGTCGCCGACCGGCGGCCGGTGCGGCGCCTGGTGTTCCTCGCGGCGATGCTCAGCGAGCCCGGCGGGACGGGCGGCGACGTGCTGGCCCGCCACCCCGACGCCATCAACCCGGTGATGGCGACCGCCGGCGTCGACAACGGCGACGGCACCGCGTCGATGCCGGACGATCTCGCGGCCGAGGTCTTCTACCACGACTGCCCACCGGACATCGCCGCGTGGGCGGTGTCGGTGCTGCGCCCGCAGGCGTGGAAGGTCGTCGCCGATCCGTTGCCGGTCGACGCGTGGCCGTCGGTGCCGCAGACCTACATCGCCTGTCGCGAAGACCGGACCCTCACCTACGCCTTCCAGCGGGCGCTGGCGAGCGAGCGCGGCATGGACCTGGTCGAGCTGCCCGGCGGCCACTCCCCGTTCCTGTCGCGCCCCGCCGCCCTGGCCGACATCCTCACCGCTCTCTGAACGGAGGGGGGTCAGATGCCGAGCTCGGCGCGGATGGCGTCGAGGTCGGCGGCGACGGGTGAGGGCACCGCGATCTCGGCGATGGCGCGGTCGGGGTCCTTCAACCCGTGGCCGGTGAGCGTGCACACCACCGTCGAACCGGCCGGGGCGCCGACCTTGATCAGGCCGGCGACCGACGCCGCGCTGGCCGGCTCGCAGAACACCGACTCGGTCGCGGCCAGGAAGCGGTACGCGTCGAGGATCTCCTCGTCGGTGACGGCGTGGATGCCGCCGCCGCTCTCCGCCGCCGCCGCGGTCGCGCCGTACCACGACGCCGGCTTGCCGATCCGGATCGCGGTCGCGATGGTCTCGGGGTTCTCGATCGGGTGGCCTTCGACGATCGGTGCCGCGCCCGCGGCCTGGAACCCGGTCATCGCCGGCAACGTCGACAGTCGACCGGCGTCCTGGTACTCGCGGTAGCCCTTCCAGTACGCCGTGATGTTGCCGGCATTGCCGACCGGGACGCAGTGGACGTCGGGCGCCCGCCCGAGCACGTCGACGATCTCGAACGCCGCCGTCTTCTGGCCCTCGATGCGATACGGGTTGACCGAGTTGACCACGGTGATCGGCGCCTTCTCGCCGAGCTCGCGCACGATCTCGAGGGCGTCGTCGAAGTTGCCGCGCACCTGCAACACGCGCGCGCCGTGGATCAGCGCTTGCGCCAGCTTGCCGAGCGCGATGTAGCCCTCGGGGATGAGCACCGCGCAGGTGAGCCCGGCGCGCGACGCGTACGCGGCCGCGCTGGCCGACGTGTTGCCGGTGGACGCGCACACGACGGCCTTGGCGCCCTCCTCCACTGCCTTGGAGATCGCCATCGTCATCCCGCGGTCCTTGAACGAGCCCGTCGGGTTGAGCCCCTCGAACTTCAGCCAGACCTCGGCCCCGACGCGCTCGGACAGGCGCGGCGCGGGCAGCAGCGGCGTGCCGCCCTCGTACAGCGTCACGACCGGCGTGCCGGCGCCGACCGGGAGGAACTCCCGGTACTCCTCGATGACCCCGCGCCAGGCGGGTCCTCCGACGGTCACTCCTGCCCGATGACGCGGAGCATCGAGCCCACGCGGTCGACGACGTCGAGGCCGCGCAGGTCGTGGATCGTCGCTTGGACGTCGCGCTCGGTCGCGGTGTGGGTGATGAAGACGAGCCGCGCCTCGTCGCCCAGGCCCTCCTGCTCCATCGACCGGATCGAGACGCCGTGATCCCCGAACACGCCGGCGACCGCAGCCAGCACACCGGGACGGTCGTACACCTCGACGTTGAGGTAGTACTGCGAACGCAGCTCGTCGATGGCGCGGACCTTGGCGCGCGGCAGGTGGCCGACGCCGGCCGCGCTCCCCCGCCGAAGGTTGAGCGACGCGTCGATGAGGTCGCCGAGCACCGCGCTGGCGGTCGGCCGCCCGCCGGCGCCGCGGCCGTAGAGCATCAGCTCGCCGACCGCGGCTCCTTCGATGAACACCGCGTTGAACGACTCGCGCACCGACGCCAGCGGATGGTCCTTCGGGATCATCGCCGGGTGGACGCGCACCGCGACCTCGCCGTCGACCGCCTCGCCCACCGCGAGGAGCTTCACGACGAAGCCGAGCCGGTCGGCGAACGCGATGTCGGCCGCGGTCACCGCCGAGATGCCTTCGCGGTAGACGTCGCCGGCCACGACGCTCGCGCCGAACGCGATGCTGGCGAGGATCGCCGCCTTGGCGCTGGCGTCGAAGCCTTCGACGTCGGCCGTGGGATCGCGCTCGGCGAACCCGAGGCCTTGGGCTTCGGCCAGCGCGTCGGCGTACGTCGCGCCGGCCTCGGTCATGCGGGTGAGGATGTAGTTGGTCGTGCCGTTGACGATCCCCATGAACCGCCGGATGCGGTCGCCGGCCAGGCTCTCGCGCAGGGGCCGGATCAGCGGGATGCCACCACCGACCGACGCCTCGAACAGGAGGTCGACGCCGGCCTTCTCGGCCGCCTCGAACAGCTCGGCGCCCACGTTGGCGAGCAGCTCCTTGTTGCCGGTGACGACCGGCTTCTTGGCCTCGAGCGCGGCGAGCACCAGCGCGCGGGCCGGCTCGATCCCGCCGATCACCTCGACGACGACGTCGACGTCGGCGTCGTCGACGATCGCGGCGGCGTCGTGGGTGAGCACGCCATCCGGCAGCACGACGTCGCGCTCCTTGGTCAGGTTGCGCACCGCCACACGCGTGACGTGCAGCTCGAGCCCGGTGCGGGCCGCGATGGCGTCGCGCTGCTCGTCGATCAGGCCCACGAGCGCGCCACCCACGTTGCCGCACCCCAGGAGCCCGATTCGCACGACCGACGACATCCTTCGAAGGCTACAAGTCGAGCCTGAGCAGGTCGTCGTGGTTCTCGCGCCGGACGACGACGCGGGCCTCGCCCTCCCGCACGAAGACGACCGCCGGGCGCGGCACCTTGTTGTAGTTGGACGCCATCGAGTGCCCGTAGGCGCCGGTGACCGGCGTGCAGAGGACGTCGCCCACGGCCACGTCGGCCGGGACCGCCGCGTCGCGCACCACCATGTCCCCCGACTCGCAGTGCTTGCCGACGACGCTCACCCCTCGGGGCCGATCGGCAGCCGTGGCTCGGGGCAGGAACGCCTCGTAGCCGCTGCCGTACAGCACCGGCCTGGGGTTGTCGCTCATGCCGCCGTCGACCGACAGGTACGTCCGGACGCCGGGGATCTCCTTGATCGTGCCGACGCGGTACAGCGTCAAACCGGCGGTGGCCGCGATGGCGCGCCCGGGCTCGGCGGTGACCTTGGCATCGACACCGGCGGCCCGGCAGGCACCGATCACCGTCTCGGCCCACTCCGTGATCGTCGGCGCCGACTCACCCTCGACGTACGCCACGCCGAGCCCGCCACCGATGCAGAGCTCGCGCACGCCGGCGTCGCGCACGAACTGGGCCAGCGCCTCGATCTCCTTCTCGAAGCTGTGCAGGAGGAAGATCTGGCTGCCGATGTGGGCGTGCACCCCGACGACATCGAGCGCGGTCGACTTCCGCGCTCGTTGGACCGCGGCGGCGGCGTCACCACTGGCGAGACCGAACCCGAACTTGGAATCGACCTGACCGGTCATCACGTACTCGTGGGTGTGGGCCTCCACGCCGGGCGTCACCCGGATGTAGGCCGGCACGGGCTGAGTGGGCCCGATGGCGTCGATGCGGTCCAGCTCGTCGAACGAGTCGACGACGAGGCGCCCGATCCCGGCGTCGACGGCCGCCTGCAGCTCGGCGACCGACTTGTTGTTGCCGTGCAACACCAGCCGGCCCGCCGGCACTCCCGCGGCCAGCGCGACCGCGAGCTCGCCGCCGGTGGCCACATCGATCCACATGCCTTCCTCGTGGGCCAACGCGGCCATCGCCTTGCAGAGGAACGCCTTCGACGCGTACGCCACGCCGTCGCCGAACGCCGCGACGGCCTCACGGGCTCGCGCCCGCAGGTGCGCCTCGTCGTAGACGAACAGCGGCGTGCCGAGCTCGTCGGCCAGCTCGACGAGATCACGACCGCCGACCGACAGGCGGCCGGCACCGTCGACGACGGCGGAGTCGGGGAGCACGTTGCGCGGGAGCGGGCCGGCCACGACTACATCCGCTCGGGTGCTTCGACGCCGAGCAGGTCGAGACCGATGGCCAGCCCGACGCGCGCCGCCTCGACCAGCCACAGCCGCGCCTGGGTGAGGTCGTCGTCCACGCCCTCACCCATCACGTAGCAGTCGTGGTAGAAGCCGTGGAACCGCCCGGCCAGCTCGCGCACCCACGTCGTCACCTTGTGCGGCCCGCGGTCGCGCCGCGCGTCGAGCACGACGTCGGGCAGCTCCGACAGCGAGCGCAGCACGTCGAGCTCGCGCTCGTGAGTGAGGCGCGCCAGGTCGACCGCGCCGAGATCGCGACGGGCGACACCGCGCTCCTCGGCGACCCGCTCGATCGACTTGATGCGGGCGTGCGCGTAGCGCACGTAGTGCACCGGGTTCTCCATCGACTCGCTGGCGACAACGTCGAGGTCGATCGTCTGGCGGGTGTCGATCGACTGCAACAGGAACGTGAGCCGCGCCGCGTCGGGCCCGACCTCGTCGATGACGTCCGACAGCGTGACGATGTCGCCGGCCCGCTTCGACAGCCGGACCGGCTCGCCGCCCTTCACCAAGCTGACCAGCTGCCCGAGGATGACCTCGAGGTCCGCCGGGTCGTGCCCCAGCGCCTGGATCGCCATCTTCATGCGGGCCACGTAGCCGTGGTGGTCGGCGCCCCAGACGTCGATCACCAACGGGAAGCCGCGGGCGAACTTGCTGCGGTGGTACGCGATGTCCGGCAACAAGTAGGTCGGCTCGCCGTCCGACTTCACCAGCACCCGGTCCTTGTCGTCGCCATAGTCGGTCGTGCGGAGCCAGACCGCGCCGTCGGCGTCGTACGCCGCGCCCCGCGCCCGCAGCTCGCGCAGCGTGTCGTCCATGGCGCCGGACTCGATCAGTGACCGCTCGCTGAACCAGGTGTCGAAGTGGACGCCCATGCGTTCGAGCGTCTCGCGCACGTCGAGCTTCACCCGCTCGTAGCCCCACTCCAGCGGGTCGGCGCCGTCGGGCATCTCGGCCGCCCACTCGGTGATGTACTCGCCCTGGTACCCGCCCTCCGGCGGCTCCTCACCGCGAGCGCGGGCAGCCAGCGACTCGGCGAAGAGCTGCATCTGCACGCCGCGATCGTTGAGGTAGAACTCGCGATGCGGTTGGTAGCCGGTGCGTTCGAGCACGCGGCACAGGGCGTCACCGTACGCCGCCCACCGGCCGTGGCCGGCATGCAGCGGACCGGTCGGGTTCGCGCTCACGAACTCGACGTTGACCTTCTGGCCGCCGCCGACGTCGTGCCGCGCATAGTGCTCGACGCCACCTGCAACGACCGCCGACAGGACGGCGTGCAGCCAGGTGTCGTGCAGCCGGAAGTTCACGAAGCCGGGACCGGCGACCTCGACCGACGCGACGTGCGGCGGCAGGTGGGCCGGATCGCTGAGCCAGCCGGCGATCGCGGTCGCCAGCTCGCGCGGGTTCTTCCAGCCGGCGGCCTTGGCCGATGCCAGCGCCACGTTGGACGACCAGTCGCCGTGCTCGCGCTTGGCCGGCCGCTCCAGCATCACCGCGTCCGGCATCGGTGAGACCTCGAGCGCCGCCAGGGCGGCGCGCAGCGCGTCGGTGAGATCGTCTCGGATCACGGGTCCGTGCCTATCGCGACTTGGCCAGGACGGCAGTGACCCGCTCGATCAGCTCGAGCGGGTCGAAGGGCTTGGTGACGTAGTCAGCGGCCCCCAGCTCGATGCCCCGCGTCACGTCGGCCGACTGCGCCTTCGCCGACAGCAGGATCACCGGCAGGCCGGCCAACTTGGCGTCGGCCTGCAACTCCTTCACGAACTGCAACCCGTCCATCTTGGGCATCATGATGTCGCTCACCACGATGTCGGGCCGCTTCTTTTTCACCGCGGTGAGCGCCTCTTCACCGTTGCCGGCCGTCGCGACCTTGTAGCCCTCGAGCTCGAAGTTGACCCGCAGCAGCTGCACGATCACCGGGTCGTCATCGACCACCAGGACGGTGACGGCGGGCATTGCGGCATCCTACTTGTCCGATACGATCGTTCCCCCTGCCCTCGTAGCTCAGGGGATAGAGCATCGGCCTCCGGAGCCGGGTGCGTAGGTTCGAATCCTACCGAGGGCGCCAAATCGGGCCGATCTGTCAGACGACCACGAGCCTCGGGTATCGGACTGGCATGGCGGCGACCAAGGCAAAGGCGAAAGCGCGACCCGAGCCGGAACAGAGGACGAGCTGGAAGTCGGAGCCGGACGAGCACGACTACCCCGCGGCGCACGACTGCCTCAGCCTCATCCTCTCGCCGATGCTGGCGACCGCGCTCGTGGCGGCGATCCGGAAGGCGCCCATCGAGAGCCACAAGGCGAAGGATCTGCTGCGCACCAGCCAGCTGCCGCTGTTGCCGGCCGACAACTTCCACGTCGCCAAGGACCTCGCGAAGGTCGAGGACGGACGGAAGCTCTCGCCGGTGCTCGTCGTACGCGGCGACATGGCGCGCGGTCGGCCGTTGACGATCGCCGACGGTTACCACCGCGTCTGCGCGAGCTACTACGTGGACGAGAACGAGGACATCCCCTGCCGCATCGGCGATCTGCCCCCGTGAGCGTCAGATGTCGTCGAGCGGGGTGGTCTTCGCCGGCGGGCGATCGGGAATCAGGTAGCTCGTGTAGCCACTGGCAATCGGGTGGGTGCCGACCCACGCGTCGACGTCGTCCTCGTCGCCCTCCACCAGCATGATCCACCGGTGGTCGTCGTCGGCTTCGGCGAAGTCGGGGTCGTTCTCGCTCGCGATCTCGATGGCGATGTCGTTGGCGGCGTCGCCGGGCGGGTACCGCTCGGGCTCGGCGGCGTGCTCCGGCGGCGCCGCGAGCCCCCAGACCACCCAGACGCGCCGCTCCTCGAGGTCGTTGGCATTGGCGACGACGCCGTGCCAGCGCCGCACCTTGTCCGTCTCGGCCGGTCGACTCATGCCTCGGGGACTACCCCGCAGCGCGGCCGCCCTGCACGGCGATTGTCACGCCGCGCACGAGCCCGTGGTCACCGTCCCTCGGCGGGCCTCGGCTTGGGTGACGCGGTCGCGGACGTCGACCGACGTCAACGCGAAGCCGAGGTCCGGATTCAATGACGAGCGGGCGAACACCACGCCGACGACGAACCCATCCGACCGTACGAGCGGTCCACCGGAGTTGCCGGGGCGTACCTCGGCCCGCAGCTGGTAGATGTCGCGTGTCGTGATGCCGCGGCCGTAGATGTCGCGGCCCACCGCGGGCGCCTCCGACAGCACCACCGCCGGCTTGGCCTGGAACGGACCACCGCCCGGGTAACCCAGCACCGCGGCCTCGGTGCCTCGCGCGACGGTGCGCGGCAGCAGTTGCAGCGGCGGGTCCTTGACGCCCGGCGTGCGCAGCACCGCGACATCGAGCTTCGGGTCGAACAGGACGGTTGACGTGCGATGGACGCCGTCCTTGTCGATCACCAGCGGACGCCTGATCCCGGCGACGACGTGCGCGTTCGTCACCACCAGGTCGGGCGCGACGACGAACCCGGAACCCTCGGAGATGCCGCCGCAGCCACTGCCCTCGATCTTCACCGTCGATCTGCCGGCGGCCGCGACCGCGGCCCGCACCACCGCGTCGGCCGGAAGCGGGAGCGACGGCGACGGCGTGGGCTCGAACTGCGCGAAGACATCGGGAAAGCCGAGCGGGTCGAGCAGGCGGCTGAGTCGGGAGAACAGCTGCGGCGGCGCCGGCAGGTGATCGTCGAGCGCTCGGAGGATCGCCGAGGTCTGGATCTCGGCGGTGATCCCGGGAACCGGGATCCGCGCCGCGATGCTCGCGACCAACCAGACCGCGAGCAGCGTCGCGACCGCGGCCACGACCGCGCCGGCGGCGGCGTCGAGCCGGCCGAGGCCCACCCGGCGAACCGCGCGCCAGGCG
>JAODBK010000007.1 GCA_025463925.1 Acidimicrobiales bacterium
CATCGAGGTGCGCGACCGCACCTGCACCCACCCGAGTGGCTGTGACGTGGCCGCCGAGGACTGTCAGATCGACCACATCGTGCCGTGGAGCCGGGGCGGGCTCACCACCCAGGCCAACGGCCGCTGCCTGTGCGCGGCGCACAACCGGCGGCGCAACGCCGAAGAGCGGGCGCCGCCCTGACCGCAGCCGCCTGTCGAACTTATGTTCGATACTCCGCCATTCCCTCGCCCGATCGCCCAGCGCTCGTTCGACAGCAACCCCTTACCCGGTGCCCGCGGTCGTGCTCATGCGTCGGGTCTCTTTGTTCGCCTGCGAACCACCAGGCCTCCGGCGGCGGCTGAGGCGGCGACGATCGGCGCTGCCCGAGTTCCCCACCGCACCGCGGTAATGACGCGCCGCGTCACCTTCGCGTCGTTAAGGCGAGGGAACGGGTGCAGGGGGACGGGCACATCGAGGAACGTGCACAGTGGCTCCCAACCGTCCGCGACGTCGAACACCAGGAGCCGCTCGGGCGGGCAAGTCGCGCGCACGTGCTCGATGTGTTGCTCGAAGACCGCGACCGCATGGTCGCGATCGGCGAACCGCCCGCCGAAGCTGCCGTCCCACACCAATCGATCGGTCATCTCCCCACGCTTGTGTCACGGGCACCAGTCGCAACATCCATGCCGGAACGCCGTGCGGAACCGGTAGATCGTCGACACGGTGCTCGCCCACCACTGCTGCGGATCTCGGATGGTCAACAGGACCTTCGCGTCGGGATAGTGCGACGCCAGCTCCTCCCACACGCAGCTGACCGGGTAGTCGACGCCCGAGCCGAACCCCGCGAACAGCTCGTCCCAGTCCACCTCGCCGGTGCGGGCGTACCGAAGCCATCTTTCGATGTGGGAAGGACGCCGCATCGCCTCTTGCATGTGGTACGTCGGGCCGAACCCGAGGTCTTCGAGGGCGCGCTTCAACGACAGCGTCCCGGTCCGGCCGAAGCCGGCACCGATCACCCGCATCGGTGATCCGCCCATGGCAATGAGGTGACGACCTCGGAGTGTGGCATGCCGGGGTTCGAGGGCAAGCCGACGCCGTTCAGAGCGCTCAAGGTCCCCGTGCGGTCGTAGACCGCGCCTATCGCGACGCACCACCATGCGACCTCGTTCTGGTCCCTGGTGGGATCGGCACACGCCGGCTGGTGGAGGACGGCGACTTTCGAACGTGGCTCGCTGGCTGGGCGTCGGCCGCCGAATACGTGCCTTCGGTGTGCACCCGGTCGGTTGTGCTCGCATCCGCGGGCCTACTCGACGACTATCGCGCCACGTCCAACAAGCGCGCGTTCTCTTGGGCGCGCGACCAAGGTCCTCGCGTCGAATGGGTGCCGGAAGCTCGATGGGTCGAGGACCGCAACAGGTGGACATCATCCGGTGTCGCGGCCGGCATGGACATGGCGTTGGCGCTGATCGCGCGCCTACATGGAGAGGCGCTCGCCACCGCCCTCACTGACGGTGTTGAGCTGGCACAAGGACCCCACATGGGACCCATTCGCTGCCAAGAACGGGCTCACCTCTCGCTGAGGACGCTGAGGAGGCAGCCACCGTCCCGAGCCCAAGATCGCCGACCGAGAAGTGTTGCCGTTTGCGCGCCGCCAGTCCGCCATGATTCCTGCGTGCACGAGGACCCGGTCGACATCGACGCCTTCCTCTCGCGCCCCCTGGTTGCGAGGGTCGCGACCGCCGGACCGACGCTGCGGCCGGTCTGGTACATCTGGGAAGACGGCTCGTTTTGGTGGGTCACCGATACGAGCAACCGTCTCGTGAAGTCAGTGCTGGCCGGCGAGCCAGTGGTCGTGCTGGTCGACGAGTGCAACCTGGCGTCCGGCGAGGTGATCGCGGTCACCGCCCGAGGCACCGCCGAGCTGGTACCCCTCGATGCGGACCGCGCCAAGCGGAAGTTCCGGCGCTATCTCGGCGAGGAGGAGAACAGCTGGGATCCGGGCTTTCTTGCCTCGCTCGATCTACCGACGACAAGGATGATCAAGCTCACGCCGACCATCGTGACGGCCAACGACATGTCGTATCGAGGTCCAGCGGTTGGGTGAGTGCGGCTCGGTGCCATCCGGGTTGTGCCAGTGATGACAGGAAGTAGCGACGGTGGCTGGCTCCCTGGTCGCTCTACCCCACAACCCTCGAGTCTCAGTCGACGCAGTCGTCGCCGAGGGCCACCATGCGAGCGATCTTCGACGTCCCTTCCGACGCCATGCGGGCGTCGTCGACGACGACGCCGTCGCGCAGCGTGATCACGCGGGCCGCCTGGGCCGCGATGCGCAGGTCGTGCGTCACCATGACGATCGTCTGACCCTCGGCGTGCGCGCGATTGATGACCGCCATGACGTCACGTCCGGCCTCGGAGTCGAGGTTGCCGGTCGGCTCGTCGGCCAGCACTACCGCGGGCCGCATCACCAGGGCGCGAGCCACGGCGACCCGCTGTTGCTCGCCGCCCGACAGCTGGGCCGGCCAACGCGTGCGCTTGGCGGTGAGCCCGACGGCGTCGAGGAGGTCGTCGACGCGGGCTCGGCGTTCCGCCGTCCAGTCACCGGCGATGCGGGCCGGCAATGACACGTTCTCCTCCACCGTCAGGCTCGGCAGGAGGTTGTAGAGCTGGAAGACGAACCCGATGCGCCGGCTGCGCAGGTGGGCCCGGCCCTGGCGGTCGAGCGACGACAGTGGTGTGCCCTCGACGCGGACCTCCCCCGCCGTCGGCGCGTCGAGCGCGCCGATCAAGTGCAGCAGGGTGGACTTCCCCGACCCGCTCGGGCCGACCACCGCGACGAACTCGCCGACCGCGATCGACAGGTCGATGCCTCGCACCGCGTTCACCGCGTCGGCGTCGGCTTCGTCGCCGTAGGTCTTGACCACGCCCGACAGCTCGACCGCGGCGACCGCGGTGTCATCGTTCATCCGCGCTCCCTCAGTCGTTCCTCGCAACGTTCGAGCCATTTCAGGTCGGCTTCGATCCGCAGCGCCGCGCCCTCGAGCAACAACGACGTCGCCGCCTCGAGCCCGGCCTCGGCCTGGGCCCGACCGAGTCGCGCCAGCGCGCGCATCGACGCTTGGCGCTGGCGAGCGATCAGGCCGAGGGGGTCGCCGCCTTCGATCGACACCTGCACGAGGACTTTCATGAACAGCTCGTCGCGCAGCCGCACCGGTCCCTCGGCCGGCTCCGACATCCACGCGTCGAGCTCCTCGCGCCCCACCGGCGTCAGTGAGTACACCTTGCGATCGGGCACGTTGCCCTGCGGCACCACCTCGCAGGTGATCAGGCCCTCGCCTTCGAGCTTGCCGAGCGCGGTGTACACCTGGGCGATGTTGAGCGGCCAGGTGCCGCCGAGCAGCTGCTCGAAGACCCCCTTCAGGTCGTAGCCGTGCCGCGGCTCGCCGGCCAGCAGCCCGAGTAGCACGAACTTCAACATGCCGGCAGGTGCCTTTGGTCATGGCGGTGAATAGTCTCTTGCATTGGTAGTCACTCATATTTATAGTCGCTGAACAGGCCCGATGCACGCATGACTGGGGACACCATGACGATCGCTGCCACAGTCTCGACGAATGCCGCGCCCCCTCAGGTCGGGCCGGCCCTGCTCCTAGAGGGCGTGTCCCGCCACTACCTCCGGGGTGCCGAGCGGGTCGTCGCGCTCGATGCCGTGGATCTCACCCTGGCCGCCGGCGAGTCCGTCGCGGTCACCGGGCCCAGCGGTTCGGGCAAGTCGACCCTGCTGCACGTCGCCGGCGGGCTCGACCAACCCGACGCCGGTCGTGTCGTCGTTGGCGGCGTCGACCTGGCCGCGGCCGGCGGGACCGAGCGGGCCCGGCTGCGGCGGCGCCACGTTGGCTTCGTGTTCCAGTCGTTCCACCTGCTCCCGGGACTGTCGGTCGCGGAGAACGTGGCCCTGCCCCTCAAGCTCGACGGCGCGCCATCCACCGATGCAGTCGCGGAGGTGCTGGTGCGCGTTGGCCTGACCGCTCGGGCCGACCACCGTCCGGCCGAGCTCTCAGGCGGCGAGATGCAGCGCGCTGCAGTGGCGCGCGCCGTCGTCACCCGGCCGGCGCTGGTACTGGCCGACGAGCCCACGGGCAACCTCGACTCCGCCAACGGCGCCGCGGTGCTCGACCTGCTGCTAGAGCAGGTGGCCGCGGTCGCCGCCGCCCTGGTCGTCGTGACCCATGACGACCGCGTCGCGGTGCGCACTGACCGCGTGCTCGCGCTGCAGGACGGGCGAGTGTGCTCGTGATGTGGGTTCTGCGCGTCCTGAACCTCCGCAACGTGCGGCGCCAACCGATGCGCTCCGTGCTCGCGATCCTCGCCGTCGGCGCCGGCGTCACGCTCGCCTCGGCGGTCGTGGTCGAGCGCCAGAGCATCGACCATTCTCTCTCGCGCTTGGGGCGCCAGCTCGCCGGCCCGACACCCCTGCGAGTCGAGGGCGCCACCAATCACGGCGGCCTCGACCCGGCGGTCGTCGACCGCGTGCGGGCCGTGGCCGGCGTCGAGAGCACCATTCCGGTAGTCCAGACGGTGACGGTCGCGGGCGGGGACCGGGCCCGCGAGGTCAACGTGGTCACGATCGGCGTCGACTGCTCGGTCGAGCGGATCGTCGGCAACGTCGGCTGCACCAGCGAGGCGGTCAACTCAGCCCACGACTCCGACCCACCATTCGTCGCGCCGGCTCTCCTGCGCCGGCTCGGGCCCAACGCCAAGATCCGCACCGACGTCGGCGCGATCTCGCTCGCGACCGCGATAGCGGTCCCCCAACTCGACGGCGCCAACGACGGGCGGCTCGTCATCTTTCCGCTGCCCCAGGCGCAACGGCTGTTCGCGCGCTCCGGCCGCATCGACGCCATCTACGTCGTGCCAACGAAGGGCACCCCGGTGGCGGCGCTGAAGTTGCGGATCGCCGGGGCCATCGGCCCCTGGAACACCGTGCTCGGGGCGACACAGCCGGTGCCCGAAGCACGCGTCGGCGATCTCCTCGCCGGGTTCTTCGCGATGTTCGGGATCATCGGCCTCGGGGTGGGCGCGGTGCTGATCGGCAGCGCGGTCGCGCTGTCACTCGAAGAGCGACGGCGTGAGCTGGCGGTGACGTCGGCGCTCGGCGCGACACCGGCGATGGTGATCGGTGGTGCCCTCCTCGAAGCCGGGATCCTCGGCGTGGCCGGCGGCGTGTTGGGCGCGCTCGGCGGCATCGCCCTGGCCCACCCCCTGGTCGGCGGCGTCTCGCGGATCACCCAGCGGGCCACCGGCATCGTCATCGGGGTGCACGCCGGTGGATTCGTCGTCGCGCTGAGCATCGCCCTCGGTCTGGGAACGGCGGTGGTTGCGGCCTTGGGCCCAGCCCGGCGCGCGGCGCGCATCGACGTCGCCGCCGAGCTCCACCAGCGGTCGGCGGTCACCGACGGTCGGCCGGCACGCCACGTCGGCCGAGCCCTGGTGTATACGGCGATCGCCGTTGCCGGGCTCGCCGCGACGTGGCTCGCGCAGCGCAACGGTGCACTGGAACGGTGGCAGCCGCCAACCGCGACGGTCGGGATCACCGCGGTCACGCTGTTCGCGTTCATCGCCGCAGGTGCCTGGGCCGCCGTCCTCCTCCACGCCGCCCAGCCGCTCGCGGCCCGGCGGACCGGCGCGATCGGCGTTGTGATCGGCAACCTGGCCCGCGACCCGAGACGGGTCGCCATCATGACCGGCGCGGTCGCGGTCGCAGTGGGCGTCGGCTTCGGGCTGGCCGCGTCCGTGCCCGCGATCCACGACGGCATCTCGCAGTCGCTCGGGGAGATGGCGAACGGGCGGGTGTTCGTGTCGACGCTGTCGGTCAACAACAGCGTCGGCATCGACGCCAAGGTGCCGCCCTCGCTCGAAGCGGCGATCGCGCGTGTCCCGGGCGTCAGCGGCATCGACCACGACACCTTCGTGATGATCGGCAGCACCCGCCGCAGGCGCGTCCCGGTCGTGTCGTATGAGAACGCGGCCTTGGCCTTCCCGGTGTTCCTCGGCGGGCCTCCCGGCGCGGTGATCGACCGTGGGGAGGCGATGGTCGGCGCCGGCCTGGCGCGCGAGCGCCACCTCCGCGTCGGTTCGATCCTCCGGCTCGAGACGCCCAACGGGTTCGTCTCGTTGCGCGTCGGTGGTGTGTGGCAGGACCCGGACAACTTCGGCCGTGGCGTGGTCGTCGCGCCCGACGTGCTGGCCCGCGCCTGGGGGCCGCAGCCACCGACCCAGCTCTGGGCCCGACCCGCGCCTGGCGTCACCGCCATCGAGCTCGCCCGTCGTATCCGCGCCGCCGCCCTCGATCCCCACCTTCGTGTGTACGACCAGTCCGAGTACGTGACGATCCTCTCCCACGAGATCGACACGTTCATCGCGCCGTTTCGCTCGCTGCAGAAGGCGCTGCTCGCGGTCGCGTTCCTGGCGACGGCATCGACACTGCTGCTGGTCGGCGTGCAACGCCGACGGGAGCAGGGCGTGCTCGCCGCCATCGGCATGGGCCCGCGCGAGCTGGCCCGCATGACACTCGCCGAAGGCGCCACCGTCGGCGTGCTCGGATCGCTCCTCGGCGCGGTCGCCGGCACGATGATGACCGTCGCCATCGAGGAGTCGGGCGGCATCCTCTTCGGCCTGCAGCCCCCGTTCCGGCTCGCGCTGGCGGCATGCGCCGAATACGGCGCCATCGCAGTGGTGCTCGTCATCGCCGCGGCCGCGTGGCCGGCGTGGCGCACCGCGCGCCTGGAGGTCGTCGATGCGATCCGCTACGAGTAGCGCGACGGCCGCCGCGATCGCGCTCGCGGTCCTCAGTGCCTGCGGCGGTGGCGCCGGCAGCAAGGCGGTGCACCCCAGGGTTCCCTCGGACTCGTCATCGACCGCCGCGGCGATCGCGACCGCCACCCCACCCACGTCGACAACGGTGCAGTCGAACGGTCGGTCGACGACTACGTCGGCGCGCGGTTCACTGTCAGCGCCACCATCCGTGTCGACGAACGGCCCGACGGCCGGGTCCAGTCCATCGCCCGCGCGTGCCGGCACGTACCGCTACCGCCAGTCGGGCAGCTCGACGTTCGGCGGGCAGACCTCACCCGAGCCGACCGAAGGCACGCTGCGGGTGGACCAGGTGGCGGCCGATGGCACCCAGGGGTTCCACCGGTTCGTCGACCCCCGCGGCCAGCCCGACGACACCACCTTTCTCTTTCGCGCTGAGGGGATCTTCGTGACGCGCCAGGTTGTGCGTGCGACGAACGCTGGCCAGACGATCACGATCGACTGCCGCTTCGATCCGCCTCTCCCGGCGCCGCCCTGGCCACCGGCGACCGGGCGCGCCTTCAGCGGGCATGGCGACTGTGGCAACGTCACCGTCGACGTCAACGGGAGAATCACCGGCGAGCAGACCGTGTCGCTCGACGGCACAACGATCCGCGCGTGGGTCCTCCACTTCACCGCGGTCACCCACGGCCAGATCGAGTCGACCCTCGACGAGACGGACTGGTTCGCCCCCGCGCTCGCCGTCGCCGTGCACGTCGACCAACATCTCGAAGGCCACGTGGGCATTGCCTCGTTTCGATCGGACCTGGTCGCCGACATCGAGTCAGGGCGCCCGGCGGGGTAGAAACAACGGGTGGTCCTGGGCGGTCATTATGCGAACACCCCGCCGCTCATCACTGTCGAACCGATCGTCCTCTCCCCGCCGAACACTGTGCTACGCCGTGGCGACGGAAACCGGTGAGTGTCGCCAGCATGCGACCGCCGCCGCTCGGGTCCTCGGCAGCCGGGCGCTGACAGCGATCCGCCCTCTTCGGCGGTCGCCGATCATCCTGCCCCGCGTCCCCGGACACCCGCCCTTCGCAGGTTGCGCGTCCTTATCCGTCGATTTCTGGCTGCACGCGGACTCCGTTGGATGCTGCCGGACCCTGCCTCAGGGTGCCACTACGTGAAGAGCGTGCCGTCCTCGCAGAAGCAGAGGTCGTTCCCCCATGGGTCCACGACGTAGAAGGACCGTTCCCCCCACGGTCGCTCGATCACCTCAGCCGCTGGTTCGCCGTGAACCTGGTACGGAGCGAGAACGCCGAGGCGGCTCGCCCGCTCGTGTACCGCCTCGATGTCCTCGACGGCGAAATACAGCGACTTGGGTCCGGGGGTCGGCGTCAGCCCGCCCTGGGAGACGTCGAGAAGCGCGACGATCGTGCCCCCGCAATCGAAGTAGTGCCGGGCGCCCCGATGACGCTCGCCGTCACCACCGAACAGGTCGCGATACAGCTCGGTCGCGCTCTCCAGGTCGCCGACTTCGACGGTGACGCGGAACAGCTTCGGGATACTCATGACGCGGATCCTTTCGTGACGGAACGCCGGCCCGGAGAGCGCCAGATCTGGTTCGTGGCGGATGTCTCGAGGAACCCAAGCCACCCACTGACGACGCGCTGCAGGTGATCGCGCTCCAGGCGATAGACACAGTTCCGCCCGTCACGCCGAACGCTGACGATCCCGGCGGCTTCCAGGACGCGAAGGTGCCGCGTCGTGGTCGGCCAACTGTGACTGAACCGCTTCGCCAGGTATCCGGACGACAGTTCCGGCCCGTAGTGCGCAAGCAACTGCACGATGTGGCGTCGCGCCTCGTGCGACAACGCGTCGAACACGGTCGCGACCTCATCGAGCGAAGGCGCCCCCCGCCGAGAAACGACGTGCGTCGCAGCCACGACACTTAGCGTACGCGCTAATGATTCCGCGCGCCGAACCCGATCGGGGCGGGTCGATCGATGGACGCTCCGGCGACGTACTGTGGCGCGCGATATGAGCTACGTCGTGGACTTCGTCAACGTCTCCACCGTCGGCTTGGAGTCGTCGCCGGTCGCGGCCGCACTGGCAGGCCTGCGGGCGAACGAGGCCCGCTATTTCAAGAACAAGTACGACCACGTCTTCACGGTCGAACCGGCCGCCAAGGCCAAGAAGGCCATCGACTGGGTGCACCGCATCCTCAAGGAGGAGCGTGACATCGTCATCGCTTCGCCACCGCTCGAGGCAACGACCTTCCAGGTCGAGAACATCCGATGGACCTACGTGTTCTACGAGAACGGGCTCTCGATCAACGTCCTGTATCCGCTCGACGAGTCGAAGCAGCGAGCGGTCGGCTTCAAGCTGTCAGACGGCATGGAGATCCCCGCCGAGCTCGGCGCGTTCAAGTTCGCGAGACAGAAGTCGAAGCTGGCCGGGACGATTCGCGGCTCGTACTTCGTGATCAAGGGCGAGTACTGAGCCCTCTCGAGCATCGGATCCGCGCACCGCTTCGCCCGCGCCGAATCGTCCGGCGACAGGTGCGTCCGGAGCCGGTCATCGACGTGTGAAGGTCAGGTGGGTGACGCCGCTCGGTGACGAAACCGCCTCGATGTCGTAGCGCTCCTCGACGCCCTCGACGCCCTCCCACAGGCGAACGCCGCGCCCGAGCAGGATCGGCACCTGCACGACGTGGAGCGTGTCGATGAGGCCGGCGGCCAGGAAATCGCGGACGATCGTCGGGCCACCGCCGATGCGAACGTCGCGGTCGCCGGCTGCCTCCCGGGCGAGGTCGAGCGCCTCCTGCGGTCGGGCGTCGACGAAGTGAAACGTCGTACCGCCCTCCATCTGGATCGACGGGCGCGGGTGGTGGGTGAGCACGAACACCGGCGTGTGGAACGGCGGGTTCGGCCCCCACCAGCCGCGCCACTCGTCGTCGGTGCCGACATCGGTCCAGGCGCCGGTCTGCGGGCCGAACTTGCCCCGGCCCATGATCTCGGCACCGATGCCGATGCCATGGCGTTCGGCGAACGAGTGGTCGACACCAACGGTGCCACCTGACTCGTCGACCATCGAGCGCCAGAATCGGGTGGCGAACATCCACTCGTGCAGGCGCTTCCCGGCGTGACCGAACGGGGCCTCGAACGTGATGCCATCGCCGGTCCCGAACCCATCCAGGGAGATCGAGAAGTTGTGGACACGGACTTGGGACAATGCTGCCTCCGAGCAGTAGTAGTGCCCTGAAGGCGCGGGAACGCCGGATCCGCGCCGGTCGGGCTCGTCAGAATTGGAATCGAGTCAGGCCGCCAGGCTCCGTACCCAACGTCACGATCGCCGAGCGCCGCTCGATGCTGGAACGAGAACGTACCGTCGAGCCAGACCGCACCCACAGCGGTTACGTGCGGGCTGCCGTCCTCGTTGACGGTGCACAGCCGCGTGGTACGAGAGTTCATCGCGTCTGGCGCCGGCGCCGAGCCCGACTCGAGCTTGTCGACAACAGCAACCCAGTCCACTGGCGGCAGCCCGTCGGCCTCGCCGAGATTGATGATCTCCACAAGAAGCTCCTTCCGCGGCCCGGCCATCCTGCCCTATGGCGTCTCGTGGATCAGACGTCCAGCGATCGCGAAAGTCATCGCACGTGTGCGGGGTCGTAGTGCGAGCTTCGCACTCAACGACACTGGCGCCGGTCGCGAACGGCCACTGTCGGCGCCTACGGAGAGAGTCCCCGATCCCGGGGTCACGAGCACGGAGGAAACGACATGTCACACGTACGCCGTTTCGACCACGTTGGCATCACTGTCGCCGACCTCGATGCCGCGACGCAGTTCTTTGTCGCGTTGGGGCTGGAAATCGAGGGGAGGACGTTCGTGGAGGGCGAGTTCATCGACACCGTCATCGGCATCCCGGGATCAAGAACCGAAATCGTGATGCTTCGGCCTCCGGACAACGGGACTCGCGTCGAGCTCTCCTGCTTCGTCCAGCCTGGCTGCGTGCCGGGCTCACCGGCCGCCATGGCCAACGAGGTCGGCTTGCGAAGCGTCGCGTTCGAGGTCCATGACCTGGACGCCGCCGTCGACCAGGCGACGTCCGCCGGCTACGGGTTGGTGGGCGGAATCGGCGAGTACGAGGGCTCTTGGCGGATGGCCTACGTCCGAGGCCCCGAGGGGATCATCGTTGCGCTTGCCCAGCCCATCGGCTGAAGGACTCGTCGCCCGCACGAACTCTCGCTGCCGCATGACGCGTATCCCCGAAGACACAGCCCCCGTATCACCCAACGCCGGATCAGCGGCAGGGTTCACTCGGGCTCAAGGTCGGTGGACCAACACCGAGCATTCTGGCAAAGGTCGGGCGATGAGTTCGGGGCCGTCGCGTCGTCCTACTTGTCCTCGAGCTGTGCCGCGACGGCCGAGAGAACTTGCGCGGTTCGTTGCACGGCGGAACCGTCGACGTGGTCAAAGACCCGCTTCCGCACGCTGGCGAGATGCGCCGGCCACGCAGATTTCATCTTGGCCATCCCCGGCGCGGTGAGCCTTGCGATGTTGCTGCGCCCGTCGGCAGCGCTGCCTCGTTTGGTCACCAAGCCCCTCGACTGGAGGTCACCCACGAGTCGCGTTGTCCTGCTCGCTGATAGGCCGGTGGCTTCGGCAAGATCAGCCATTCGCAGTTCGCGATTCGGCGCCTCGGAGAGATGCATGAGCATGGTGTATTCGCTCGCGGTCAGGCCCGCCGACCGGACGAGGTCACTGTCGAGGTGGCGCGGCAAGGTCTTGACGATCCGCATGAGTGCCCGCCACATCACTTCCTCCGACGCGCTCAGCGGCAAAACCTTCGCCATGCCAGAACCGTCACTTGCTTCTGAACGCAATCCGAGTCCCCACCTACATTTGCTTGCCAACGCAAGTATATCGCTGTAGGTTCCGAATGCAAATGGTCGACATCAACTCCCTCCGAGTGGCCGCGCTCGTGGCCGTCACGTGAGTCCGGCCAACACAGCAGATCCCCTGGCCGTGGGCGAGCTGTTGGACGCGAGCGCGCCTGGACTTGTCGGGCGGGAAGCCGAGCTGGAGGCGCTGGGGGAGCTGCTGGCTGCCGCCCGCAACAGCCGCAGCGGCGTATTGGTCGTCCGCGGGGAGGCGGGGATCGGAAAGTCGGTCCTTCTCGACTCTGTGGCCGACAACGCAGAAGGCTTTTACGTGGCGCGCGTTGCCGGCGTCGAGTCGGAGATGGAGCTCCCGTATGCGGGGCTGCAACAGCTCTGGCGACCGTTCGTCGACTGCGAACCGTTCCTGCCCGAGCCGCAGCACACCGCTCTGACGACAGCGTTCGGGCTCAGCGCGGGGCCGCCTCCCGATCGCTTTTTGGTCGGCCTGGCGGTGCTCCAACTTCTCGCCAAGTTGGCCGACCAGCAGCCCGTGCTGTGGCTCGTGGACGACGCGCAATGGCTCGACCGCGTGTCGGTCCAGACGATCGAGTGCGTCGCCCGTCGTCTGCTCGCTGACCCGATCGTGTTTCTGATCGCGGCGCGGGACGCTCCCGAGTTCGGGGACTTTGCCGGCCTGCCCGAGCTGCGACTGCTGCCTCTCGGTGACGGCGACGCGGCGGCTCTGCTCGGCTCGGTCGTAGCCGGCCCTACCGATCCCCGGGTGGTCGAGCGCATCCTCGCCGAAAGTCACGGGAACCCGCTGGCCCTTTTGGAGCTGCCGCGCGCGTGGACGACCGCGGAACTTGCCGAAGGGTTGGCGGATCCGGGCCAGCTGTCGTCGTTCGGGCCTCTCGAAGACGGATTCGCGCGAAGGCTGCGGTCGCTGCCGCGGGACGCCCGCCTGTTGTTGACCCTGGCCGCGGCCGAGCCGCTCGGCGACCCCACGCTGCTGTGGCATGCGGCTGAGCGACTCGGGTTGGGCTGGGACGCGGCGACCTCGGGACTCGTCGAGTTCGGTGTCAAGGTTCGTTTTCGTCATCCATTGGTGCGCGCCGCGGCCCATCGCGAGGCATCAACGCGTGAGCGGCTCGATGTTCATCGCGCGCTCGCAGAGGTCACCGACCCGATTGTGGATCCGGACCGGCGCGTGTGGCACCTGGCGAACGCGACGGTGACGCAGGACGATGAGATCGCCGTTGAACTCGAACGCGCCGCTGACCGAGCCAAGTCACGAGGAGGGCTCCTCGCCGCGTCCGCGCTCTTCGAGCGGGCCGCGCTGTTGACCACGGATGCGGCGCGACGCGCCGACCGGACACTGTCGGCTGCCGCCGCCAAACGCGACGTGGGCGCGCTGGACGCGGCCCTGGGGCTGTTGCCGGCCGTCGAAGCGAACGACGCGTCGGACCAAGGCTTTGCCGAGTATGCGCGCCAAACCGCCGGAGTCCGCACCATTCCTGTGCTCGAACTGACGCGGGCCTAGCCCACGCCCCGAAGGGCCGGCACGCGCGTCACCACGTGACGCCCGGATTCACGTGCGGATCCCGGCAACCGAACTCGTAGGTGGCGGTGTGCACTCCTCGAAATCGGGTGCCGTCCCCCGCCGAGGCGGCGAGACTACGCGTCCATTGAACCAACCAGCCGACGCATTAGGGGTGACGATCCGCAGGGAACGCCCCGGGGACCGAGAAGCGATCGCGGCTGTCGTCGCAGCTGCATTCGGCTCGAAGGCGGAAGCCGATCTGGTTGACGCCATCCGCTCATCTCCGGAGTACATCGCCGAGCTCTCGCTGGTCGCCGAATCCCGTGGCGAGGTCATCGGCCACGTCATGGTGAGCTTCACCGAGTTGCTCGACGGCAGCCTGCGCCACCGGATCTTCCATCTCTCACCGTTGGCGGTGTCGCCGTCGCACCAGCGCCAAGGCGTCGGCTCCGCGCTGGTCGAGGCGGTGATCGTGGGGTGCGAACGGAATGGTGCTCCGTTCGTCGTGCTCGAAGGTGACCCTCGCTACTACAGCCGACTGGGCTTCGAGCCGTCCGCTCCCCACGGGATCACGATTGACCTGCCAGCTTGGGCGCCGCCGGAGGCCGCACAGATCCGGGTCCTTGGTGACTACGACCGATCGATACGCGGACGGGTCGTCTACCCGCCGGCCTTCGACGCCGTCGCCGACCGCTGAGGTGCATGGGTTGCATCCCGACATACCGACATCTCGTCATCCACTACCACCCTGTGGGAGCCCAAGGCCGATGTTGTTGCACCGCTCGCAGACGTCTTCCGGAACCAGCCCTGCCTTCATGAGCAGGGCGAAGACCTTGCACCCGAGGCAGTACGCGAACACCGACTCGAGGGTGGCCGCGACCACCAGCAAGCCGAGTACGACATACGCGGCCCCGCGCAAGCCGAACCCCAGGGCCAACACCGCGGCGGTGACCGAGAAGACCACGCCGACCCCCTGCGCGAAGCGCTTCGGCGGCCCGGCCACGTACTTCGGTGCGAGGCCCAGACGCGGCGTGATCAGCCGCGTGACCAACTGCCCCAACGGGCTCAGCGTCGGCCCGGTCAGGGCACGTGCGATGAAGCCATAGGCCAGCACCGCCGTCAGCCACGGCTGGTCGAAGACGATCGTGACCATCGCCAGGACGACGACCCCGCCGGCTACCAGGCGTGCCGACACCTCGTTCACCGGGTTCGGGAACGAAAACACGGTGTCCACCCAGCCGGAGCGGGTCGACAGATTGCGGGCAGTCGACGCGGTTGTCATACGTCCTCCTAGAAGCGCCGCGGCACGGCGGCATTCCCCACTCAGCGCAGGAAGGTCGCGGTGAGCGCGTTGTCGTAGGTGAACGTGATACCGCCGTAGTGCTGCTGGCCGTGCATGCGCTCGGTGTACTTCACCCAAAATCGGCGGGCCGGGTCGTACCAGTAGGTGCGGGAGCGATCGACCTGCTGGGACGAGTTGGCGGTCGTCTTGCGATCGATCTGCACCTTCCACGTGACGACGGGCGCGCCACCGATCGTCAGCGTCTCCTGACCGAGCACCCGCAGCGTCCAGTCCTCGGTCCGTTGCACCCCACCGCTGCTGTCGAGCGCATCGGACCGGCCGGTGCGCTCGAGGCCAGCCGTGAGCGGCAACGGAACCTGCGTCATCGGCGGCCGGTAGTCGCCTTGGTTCGTCTGCGCGACAGGTCCGAAGCGCACCTGGCCACCCTCGAAGCTGAAGGCCAGCCCGTCGGGTCGGCAGGACAGCACCTCACGCTCGGTGTGGTCGGACGAGTAGGTGATGTCGACCACGACCTGGTCGGTGACCGGCCCGTCGCCGGCGTGGGTGACCATCGTCATGGTCGGCGGGAACGAGCGGCTGCCGAAGCCGGTCGCGCTCTCGGTGCCCTGCACCGCCCATGTCGACGTGCCGAGCGCCGGACACGCGGTCGAGGGCGCCGGTGCCGGCGGAGCGAGCGGCAACCCGCGTCGCGTCGGAGCTGTCGACCCGGCCGCGGCCGAGGACGCCGATTCGGTCACCGCCGTCGACGAGGTGGTCGGCGCATCGCCGGTCGCGATCGGGTCGAAGGGGCCGTGACCCCTCGCCGGCGGGGACGAGAGCACGCGCACGAACGCGCCGCCCCGCCGGAACGACGGCGGCCTCCGGGCCCGCACGCCCACCTGGTACAGGGCGAGCGAGTCCAGCAGCAGCAGTGTGACCACGGCGACGCCGATTCTCCGGTCCCGTCTCGTCATTTCACTTGCCATCGCCATGACACTCTAGCTAAATATGACTAATCCGATCAACAACCTGAACTCAACCGACATAGGAGACATTGCGATGCATTCCGAAACGGCAGGCCGGCTGGGGGCAAGGCGGTGGCGCACCGTGCTCGTCCTGCCATTCCTGGTCGCGGCGTTGCTCGCGGTCGCGCAGTCCGGCAAGGCGCGCGCGGTCGACGTGGTCCGCTCGTCGGTGCACGGGACCGACGGGCGCCTCTACTGGGTGACCAACCACCTCGTCCGCTTCGCCGGCGCCAGTCAGGCATCGGCGGTGGCGCCGGCTCCGGCGGCCGCCGGCGGTACCGGCCACGAGTACCTCATCGTGTGGGCCGGTGACGCCAACGCCGCCGACAGCACCGGAGCTTCGATCCAGGGCACCCACGCCCAGGTGAACCCGGTGAAGGTCATCAACCAGGACGCCGTCGACGACCCGCCGTCACCCGACTTCTTGGCGGTCATCGACGCCGACGCGAGCTCGCCGAGCTACGGCAAGGTGGTGAACACCGCGACCGTCGGTCCGCTGGTGGAGAACGAGCCCCACCACATGCAGTACCTGTATCACAAGGGCGACAAGATCTTCGCCGGCGGCCTGTACTCCGACACGACGTATGTGTTCGACGTGGCCAAGCTGCCGCTGATCTCGCTGTCGGGCATCAACGAGCCCACCGACACGCCGTGCGGCTCCATTCCCGACGCGTACTGGACGCTCGCCGATCACACCGCGTACGGCACCTACATGGGCGGCGCCGACGCACCGGGCCCGTGCCAGTACACCGACGGCCAGACGCGCCTGAGCAACGGGTTCGGCGGCTCGCCCGGATCGATCGTCCACATCGGGCCCGACGGCAAGACGCTCTCCGAGGTGCCGGCGGCGTCGGCGGACTCGGAGGACCCGACCAACTGCCCGAACTATCCCGCGATCCCCGGCCAGGCGACCTGCGCCAACCCGCACGGGATCCAGGTGCGCGAGGACCTGAAGCGTCTCGTCGCCAGCGACTACGCCGAGCCCCGCAACATCGTGCTCGATCCGGTCAAGCCGCAGGACGCCAACATCTTCCGCGACACCGTCCGCATCTTCGACATCACCAACGAGAACTCGCCGAAGCTCGTGAACGTGTCGGTGATGCCCGACGGGCCGCGCAAGGAGCGCAACCCCGGCCACGAAGAGCCTCGTGGGATCATGGAGACGACGGTGACCAACCTGCCGCAGCATCGCGGTGCGTTCGCGTCGTCGATGTGCGGCGGCGTCATCTACTACACCGCCGACATCACCGCGCCGAAGCCGGTGTGGCGTGAGGTGTTCGACGACAGCACCGCGTCGAAGGTGCTCAACCCCCACATCACCGAGGGCGCCGGGTGTGACGGCGGCGGCTGGGTGCAGACGAGCCCGGACGACCATTTCCTCTATCACGCGGTCATCGGTCGCAACCCGGGCGACCTCGATTCGTCGGATCCCGGCGTGCCGAAGATGGTCTACGTGCTCGACATCTCGAAGCTCGTCGCGGCTGGGACGTCGACCACGTGCTCGATCGACCAGATCTCGGAGGTCTTCGACGGTGGTGCCGAGCCGGACTGCCCGAATGTCGCCAGCGCCTATGGCCTTCCCGACGGCACCAGCGGTGGGCCGCACTGGGGATCCCCCGACAACTTCGAACGGCAGACCAACGGCAGCTACCGCGAGACCACCGCGATCCGGCGGCTCGCGGTGTCGAACTACTTCGTCGCCCGAACCGGCGTCGACGGCAACCACAAGGTCTGCATGCTTTCGCTGAGCCCGGCCGGGAAGTTGGCGCTCGACACCTCGTTTCGCGACGAGAACGAAGGCACGCCGTGCGTGGACTTCAATCGCACGGACTGGCCGCACGGCGCGTCCGGCAACGCCAAGCCGCACTCGGAGTTGTTCGTCGTCCCCGACGCTGCGCTGCGTTGACCAAGCCTTCGCGGTGGCTCGGCCCGGTCGTCACCACCACGTTCGTCGTGGTGACGGCTGGGCCGGCGGCGGCGCATGCCTTGCATCCGGCCAATACCGGCACCGCCCCAGACGTCGGGCGGTGGCTGTCGACGGCGGCGCTGTTCGTGTTCGGGCCGCTGGTGGTCGGGCTCGCGGTGGCGCCGTACCTGACGCGTGTGGCTGCGACCCGCCGGCACCGCAGGTTGGTGTCAGCCGCCCTCGTGGCCGTGGTCATCGGGTGGTCGGCGCGACCGCCGAGCCTCGGCGCTCTGGGAGCGTTCGGAGTCGCCCACGTGGCGGCCGCGTCGGTCTGGGTGGGCGGCGTGATGCACCTCGCGCTGGCGTGGCCCGACCGCCAGGCCATCGTCGCCGGCGCTCGCCGATTCGGACCCTGGGCGCTCGGCACCGGAGCGATCACGATGGCGACCGGCGTCATGAACGTGCGCCGGCACGCGCCCGGGCTCGCGCCGTCAGCGCCCGTGACGGCCTACGGCGTCGTGCTGGTGCTGAAGGTCGGCATCGTCGCGGCTGCCGCGTTGTTGGGTTCGCTGGTCTGGCGGCAAGTGCGGCGAGCGGAGCCCACGGTTCGTCTTGTGCGGCTCGAGGCTGGCGGGCTCGTGGCGGTGCTCGGCCTGGCCTCGGCGTTGGCGGTGCTCCCGGCACCGCCGGTGGCGACCGGCCTCCCGGTTGTCGCGACGGCGCGCGCCGGCGACGCGGATGTGACGGTGGTCGTCGCCCCGGCACGCGCCGGCCTGAACCTGGTGCAGGTCGCCGTCACGAATGAGCGGCTCGCCGCCGCGTCGATCAGTCGCCGGTCACTCGCGATGAGACCGGTCGCCGGCGCGCGCGGCAGTGCTGCGGCCGTGCGGTTGCCTGCTGGTTGGTCCGGTGTCACCGTCGCACTCGCCGGCGGTCACCAGGTCCGGATCGCGGTGCCGATCGCCCGAGGCGGTGGGGCGTCACCACCAGCGATCGACGACCCGGGGACCGCGGAGTACCTGGACCGGGCCGTCGGCGTCGCCCTCTCCGGGCGGCGACCCATCCCGATCGACGGACCCGATGCGGCCACGATGGGCGGTGCCTATCGCCTCTTCCTCGACTCGACCGGATCGCGTTCGGTGGTGCTCGTGAGTGACGGCTCGGCGCGCGCCGCTGCGTTCGGTGCCGGCCTGCGACCGTCACTCACGATCGCTGCGGGCGAGCTGGTGCCCCGCGCCGACGCAGTGGTCGTGGCGACCGGCCGGGAGCGCGCGCCGCTCGACGTCGGCGCCGCGGCCCGACCGGAGTGGGCGCCGACGCACGGCGTCCTCGTCGCGCCCTGGTTGTTGAGCGACCGGGTCTTCGTCGCCGCGCCGACGGCTGCCCAGGTCACGGTCGGACTCCCGCTCGACCCGGGGTCGCCGTCGGCCCGCGCCTACCTCACCCGGCTCGCGGCCCGAGCACCGGGCCTCGAGCCGAGCCTCGCCGGCGTCGAGGCATTCCTTGCTGCGACCCGGGCGCCAGCGCAGGCCGGGATGCAGTTCTTCACGCCGGCTGACATCCGGTTCCTCCCGCCATCGCTCGACGGCGGCCATGACCACGCCAACCGCGGATGGTTTGGTTCCCGGTCGCTCCTTGCGGTGAGCGGGCTCGTCAGATGACCAACGAGCCGCCATCAACACCCGGCGCGGTACAGGGCTCAGAATTGTATATCTTATTCTGCGGCGGCCGAAACGGCGGCCTCCGGGAGGAGCCGCTAACCGAGGAGCGCCGCGGCAAAGGTGCGGAGCTCTCCGGGGATGTCGGGGCCGGCAGGCTGATAGGCGATCTCGGTCATCCCCGCCGCTTCGAGCTCGTCGACCTTGCCCGCGACCTCCGACGGGGAACCTGTGAGGGTCAGACCGAGCAGTGAAGTCGCGCCGGCATCGAGAGCCAGGACGTCGCGCTCGTTCGCCCGGGTGAGGTGCCCCTCGTGGATGGCGAGATGTCGCACCGATTCGGGCACCGCCTCGGTGGCCTCGCGCCAGACGGTGCCTCCCGGAAGACCATCGACCGCCTCCGCTCCGCCACGCTCGTAGGCGCCGTGGAGGATCACGCCCATGGCGTGGCCGGCCGCATCACGCACTCGATCGCTTTCCAGTCCCTCACCAGGTTGCAGGACCGTGCCGAACGCGAGCACGGAGAGGGGCCGCCCTGCCTTGACGGCGGCCGTGTTCGGGACGCCACCGCAGATGACGCCGTCGCCAAGCTCGTCGGCAACCGCGTTCCCCTTGGGTCCGTCGGCTCCGATCCAGATCGGCACGTCGCGGTCCGGTCGGTCGGCGATGCGGACCACCCTTCCGTCCCACTCGGTCTCTTCGCCACGGAGCAGCTTCCGAACGCAGCGCACGTAGATGGCGACGTCCGACCACCGCATCGGGCGCTGTCCCAACACGAGCCGACCGGTGAACCCAGAACCGATGGCCACCGCAACCCGCCCCGGGGCCAGACGCTCCAGGGTGGTGATGGCGGCCGCATTGGTGACCGGGTGACGAAGGCTCGGGACCAGCACGCCAGGCCCCAGACCGATCGTCGACGTTCGAGTCGCGGCCAACGCGAGCTGCATCCACACATCCGGATACAGCGCCGGCGAGTCGTACAACCACGCCCGCTGGTAGCCGAGCGACTCGGCAACGGCCACATGGTCCGGAGTATCGGGTCCGGTCGCGAACGCACAGGTCAGTTTCATCCCGCCATCTCAGTCCAATCGCAGCGCAGCGCACGCGCCGCCGTCGACGAGGATGTCGGTGCCGGTCACGAACGTGGCCTGGTCGGATAGCAGGAACGTGACGACGGAGGTGACCTCGTCGGCTCGACCCATCCGCTGCACCGGTGACATCTCGACCAACGCCGCCATGGCTGGTTGGGCCGCCGCCTCCTGCTGGCCTTGCGGGGTGTCGATGACGCCGGGCGACACCGAGCACACCCGCCCACCGCTTCTCCCCCACCGAACCGCCTCGCGGCGGGTGAGCCGCTGCACTCCTCGTTTCGCCCACCCATAGGCGACGCCGGTGTCGACGATCCGCTCGCCGAGCGCGTCGGCGATGCGCTCGAGGAAGTCTGGGTGCAGCGGATCGTCGAGCACTGCGTCCACCGCCGCGTCACCGTGAGGTACGACGATCTGTGAGGCCATCGAGGCGAAGCACACTGCCGCGCTTCCCGGGATCACGAGGGGCGCGAGGACATCGAGGACCAACGCCGAGCCCACCAGATCGACGGCGAAGATCGGCCGCCAGTCGGCCATGGTCGGTGAGATGCCCGCGGCGTGGGCCACCGAACGCAGCCCCCCGAGGCCATCGACCAACGTTGCCAACTCGCTGAGGCGCACACGGTCGGTCACGTCGGCGACGAAGATCTCGATGTTCGCTCCGGTCGCGGCGAGCTCGTGCCCGGCGGTCGCGAGCAGATCGGCGTCGCGATCGACGAGCACAACTGCGTCAACGGTGCCGACGAGGGCGTCGGCACATGAACGGCCCATGCCGCGCTCCGCTCCGGTGACAACAGCAACGGTGGGTCGGATGCTCATGACCGACACCGGGGACGGATCCGGCATCGCCTCAGCCACCCGTCAATCGGAGCGGCAGCCGTTCGTATCGGCGGATCAACAGGCTGTCGGCCCACACCGGGAGGTCGTCGGGGTCGAGGGAGAAGCTGGAGGTGCGTTCGAGGATGGCGTTGAGCACGATCTTGGCTTCGAGCCGGGCCAGGGGCGCGCCGACGCAGTGGTGGATGCCGCGGCCGAACGCGACGTGGTGGCGCAGCGTCCGCCGCCCGAGGTCGATCTCATCGGGGTGCTCGAACTCGTCGGCATCGCGGTTCGCGGCGCCCCAGAAGAGCAGCACCGACGCGCCGGTGGGGATCGTGACGTCGCCGAGCTGTGTGTCGGCCGGCACGGAACGCATGAGGTACCGAAACGGCGACTCGAGCCGGAGGGCTTCTTCGATGAATGCCGGGAGCAGGACGCGGTTGGTCCGGAGCCGGTCTTGCAGGTCGGCGTCGTCGGCGAGGATGCGGGTGGCGCTGCCGAGGAGGCTCGTGGTCGACTCGCCGCCGGCGCTGAGCAGCGTATGCAGGATGACGGTTCCTTCGTGGAGCCCGAAGGTGCCGTTCGAGACGCCGCGAGCGACGGACCCGAGGATGTCGTCGCCGGGGTCGGCCTGCGCGGCGACGAGCTGGTCGGCGATCCAGGCCTCGATCTCGCCGATCCCGGCGATGAGCGTCTCGAGGCGGGGAAGCGTCAGGGTCGAGCTGAGGATTTCGGTCGACTCGAACGCGGCGCGGAGGAGGACATCGGGTTGGCTGTCGCGGAAGTTGATCAGCCGAGCGATCACCCTGATCGGCACGACGTTGCCCACCGTCGCCATGAAGTCGACCGACCCGTCGGCCACGGCCCGGTCGAGTGCGCCGGCGGTGATCTCTCCGATCTCCGGCTCCAGCATCGCCATGCGCTTGGCGACCAGCTCAGGGAACACCGTGGTGCGGTGAAGGGTGTGGTCGGGGGGGTCTGCGGTGGCGAGGGTCTGCACGCCGACGTCGCCGAAGGAGAGGCGTTCGGGTCGCCCGTCCTCGTCTCGGTACACCAGCGCCTGCATGTTGGAGGAGAAGTCGTCGACTCGTGTGGTCGCTTCGGCGACGAGCGCGAAGGACGTCACGACGTAGATGTCGGTGCCGGGCATCTGCCACACCGGCACCTGGTCCTGCAAGAGCCGGTAGATCGGGTAGGGGTCGGCGATCGCGTCGGGATCGAGGAGGTCGGCGGCCGCGAGGACCTCGTTCATCGTCCATCTCCGGGCGCCTCGGCGGTGGTCAGTTGGTCGAAGATCGCCTTTGGGTCGACGTAGGTCCACACCTCGGCCACCCGATCGCCCGCGAAGCGGTAGACCTCGCACTGCTCGACCGACATGGCGGATCCTGCTGACCCGACCCCGAGGTAGGGAGCCACCTGCACCCCGTGCAGGCGCCAGCGAGCGCAGACCATCCCGTCGGCACCGAACAAGGCGTCCTCGTCGAGATGCAGTGGATCGAACGCAGCATGGAGCTGACGCATGCCCTCGTCGACGTCGTCGAGCGAGAGCGGCACCCCGAGGCCGACGATCCAGCGAGGACCGGCCGGGTCGAACGCGGCGAGGTAGCCGTCGACATCGCCACGGTTGAACGCCGCGACGGCCGCTCGGATGGCGGCGACCTCCTCGGTTCCGCTCATGTCCACTCCCCCCGCTTGATCATCACCGGCGCATGGCTGACCCCTCAGACCGCTTCGTCGCCACCCTTGCCGACGTGGTCAGCACACCTACCAGATGAGGACACGACGAGCGTCGTTTCCCTCGTTCGGGCGCATCCATGCCGAGCGGTCCTGACTCAACGGACTACGTGCGGTGAATCCGAGCCGGGTTTGTGGCGCCTGGAAGCGGATGGCCCGAGGGAGGCCGTCGGCGAGGGCCGCATCAACCTCCCTCGCCGCCGAGAAAGACCGCACGTACCAGGTCGTCGCGGTCGAGAAGCTCGGCGGCGAGCCCCTCGAAGCGGACCTCGCCCTTCTCCATGAAGACCGCACGGTCCGCCACGGCCAGAGCGACGTTGATCGACTGCTCGACGATCACCATGGTGAGTCCCGCCTCTTTGAGTCGCTCGACGATCGCGAGGAGTTGTTGCACCACGACCGGAGCCAGACCGAGGCTGAGCTCGTCGATCAAAAGGATCTGCGGATCCAGCAAGAGGCCCGCGGCCAGGCCGAGCATCTGTTGCTCGCCGCCCGAGAGTGTCCCGGCAGCCTGATCGAGGCGCTCAGCAAGGACCGGGAACAGCTCGAGGACATGGTCGATTCGAGCGCTCACCCGGCCGCGTTCCCAGATGAATGTGTGGGCGCCGACCAACAGGTTCTCGGCGACCGAGAGGGTCGGGAAGACCGAGTTGCCACCCGGCACCTGCACGATACCCAGCCGCACCCGGGTGCCGGGGTCCGCGAAGGTGACGGTACGACCGGCAAGGCGCACCACGCCCCGATCGGCGAAGCCGAGGCCGCTCACAGCCCGCAGCAACGTCGACTTGCCGGCTCCGTTGGTGCCCAACAGGGCGAGCACCTCTCCTCGACGGACATCGAGGTTGACGTCGAAGAGCACCTGGACGGGCCCGTAGGAGAAGTCGAGATGGCGGATCTGCAGCATGGGAATGTCCGCGCCGACCGCCATCCGGGACCGCTCGTCACGCTCCTCGACCAACTCCCCGGCAGCCAACGCCATGTCTCGGCGAACGAAGCGAGCGCCATAGGCGATCAGCGCTCCACCGATCAGCGCTGCCGGCGGTGTGACCAGCGCGAGCGCCGCCCGGTCGCCGACCGAGTTGGCGATGGCGCCAACGACCAAGGCGCCGCCCAGGCCGCCTATGAGCGACAAGTAGAGACCGATCGTCGCGAACCCCATCGACCGGAGCCGATAGGGGGTCACGGCCGCGACCAGCCCAGTAAGCGGCACGAATGCGGCGAACACCGCTGCTGACGCCACCGCGCTGACCACCGTGAAGAGGGCCACGTTGGGCATATAGAGCGAGATGGGGACGAGGACGCCGAAGCTGGCGACCAGAGCGCCGCTCAACAGGACCGAGCTCTCCGGTGAGTGGCGGAAAAGACGGTCTCCTGCGGTCCCCCCGAAGGCCACGCCAACCATCCCCCCCAAGGCGCCGATGCTGCCGACGACGCCTCGGCCTCCGGGGCCGAGGTGGAAGTGGTTGTGCAAGAACAAGTTGACATAGATCGGGGCCGTGACGAACGCCAACCCCAGCGCGCCGAGCGCGCACAGGAAGAAGTAGAAGGTCCTGACCTTCTTGAGGCGGGCGAAGGCCGCTGCGATGGGGATCCGGAGCTCGCCTTCCGATTCCGCCATCTCCTCGCCCAAGACCGACTGCATCTCGTTGCGACCCCGCCGCGGTTCGTGCAAGCCGAAGGCGAACAGCGCGAGCACGCCCGCCGGGATCGACAAGACCACAAAGGCCCAGCGCCAGCCCCCAGCTCCCCCGGCAATGGCCGCCACTGCCCCAGCCAGCGCCGGACCGATGACGAGGCCCGCTGGCTGCGCTGCCCGGTGCAGCGCGTAGATCCGGTTCCGCCCCTCGATCGGATAGGCGTCCGCCAAAAGGGCGCTATGGACGGGCTGCTCGTTGGCCTTCCCGAGGCCGGCCGCGGCCCATGCGATCACCAACTGCCAGACCGCGTGCGCGGCGCCCGTCAGCATCACGAACAGCGCCCAGCCGATCGAGCAGACGCCGACAAGCGAAGTCCGCCGGACGCGGTCGCCCAGGTAGCCGAGCGGTATCGCTGCCGCGAAGATCACCAAGCCTCCGAGAGCACCGACCACACCAAGGACGAGGTCGGACATGTGGAGGGACTTCTGGATGTTCGGGCCGAGCACGGCGAAGGCCGAGTTGCTCAGGTTGTCGACCAACACCAGACCAGCCAACACACCGACGAGCGAGAAGCCGCCAGCCCGCAACACCTCCCGGATCGCCAGGTCCTGCGACCCGACACCAGGCAGGAGGTCGTCGGCGATGATCACCCGTTCGTCTACCGTCGCCGCCTGGGCCGCGCGACGGTGGGCCTCCTCGTCGAGGATTGCGGCGGCCAGCCCGGCAGGATCGTCGTCAAATCTCGCCGCGACGTCGGTCACGACTCGCGTAGGCCTAGACATCCCGGACTACGCATTGAACGGTCTGTGCAGCCGGTACTGCCTCACGACAAACTCCCCGATTCGCGGTTGCCGGGACGTTGACGCCGAGCTGTTGGGGCAGCCGAGGAAGACAAGGTAGTCCGCCCATAGACAACGTTGTCAACCGTCCTATAGCCTCTCGCACTTGGATCAGGGAACGCGCATGCGCCATCGACCCACGATGCCCGACGTGGCGCGGGCCGCCGGTGTGAGCTTCAAGACGGTCTCGCGGGTCGCGAATGGCGAGCCCGGTGTGTCGGCGGCGACTGCCAGCAAGGTTCGGGGGGCCATGGCGGCGCTCGGGTTCCACCGCAACGAGATGGCCCGCGGGCTGAAAGCAGGCCAGGCCTCGGCGAGCATCGGGCTCGTGATTGGTGACGTGAGCAACCCCTTCTACTCGGCGATCACCAGGTCGGTGGAGTTGGTCACGCGTCCTCGCCACCTCATGGTCGTGGTCGGCAGTTCCGAGGAGGATGCTGACCGGGAGCAGGAGCTCGTAGGCTCATTGTGTCGCCGGCGGGTCAACGGCCTTTTGATCGTGCCGACAAGCGGGAGCCAGCGATACCTCGGGGACGAGCTGGCGCTCGGGATGCCCATGGTGTTCCTCGATCGCCCTGGCAGCGGGGTCAAGGCCGACACCATCGTGATCGATAACCGTGGTGGGGCCCAGGCCGCCGTGGCGAGCCTCCTCAGCCTGGGTCATCGTCGCATCGCCATGGTTGGGGATCGGCTCTCGATTTATACGGCCCGAGAGCGATTCGCGGGGTACCGGCGGGCGCTCGCCTCGGCTGGAGTCCCTCCCGATGACAAATTGATCGTGCTCGGTCCTCACGATCCGGCCGCCGCTGAGCGAGCGGTTCACCGGCTGCTCGAATTGGAGGACCCGCCGACGGCCTTCTTTGGTTCGAACAACCGCATGACGGTTGGAGTGATCCGCGCGTTGTGGTCGAAGGGTGCGGAGGCCGCGGTGGTCGGCTTCGATGATTTCGAACTCGCGGACATGGTGGCGATGCCGCTCGTGGTGGTCGCCCACGACCCCCGCGAGATGGGTCAGCGCGGAGCGGAACTCCTCTTGGACCGGATTGACGGCTCCTACCACGGGCCCCCTCGGCGTGTCACCATCCCAACAAGGCTCATCCGCAGGGGCGTCGGAGCATTGCCGACAGCGCCGGGCCGTCGGTGAGGTCGCGACGCCGTGGGGTTTCGACATGACCATGTCCGGTGACAACGTCGACCTGGCAGACCGACGGTCGATGACGACGGGCGCGCAGGACTGACGAATTGACCGCGCCCCGCCACCCCGACATCGGTTTGCGCAGCCGCGGCGTCACCTACTTGATCATCTTGGGTGTCGTCATGAGCATGCTGGTCGCTGGCTTGGCCGTTCCCTTCCTGTTCGGCAGCGTCCCCGGGGCCGCACCAAGTGCGCTCCACGCGCTCGCCCCCGGGAGCTCCTCCCGGGGGGGCAGCACCTCATCCGCGACGGACGGCAACGGTCAGCCGACCGGCGGATCGCCACTCGGCCCGAGCGGTACGGCGACTCCGACCGGCGCCGGCAACCCGGCGTTCGGCGGGCCCGGTAATCCCGCGGGCACCCTGCCCGCCGACCGGCTCTCGGCCACCGATCGGGGCGTGACCGCGACCACCATCAAGGTCGGGATCGGTATCGCCGACCTCGGTTCGCTCAGCAAGCTCGGCGTCGCGGTGCCGAGCGCCAGCCCCCAGGATCAGGAAGCGCCCTACACAAACTTCATCAACTACCTGAACGGTCGGGGCGGCGTGCTCGGCAGGAAGATCGTTCCCGACTTCATCACCTATGACCCCTTGAGCGCCACCAGCATGCAGGCCGCCTGTCTGAAAGCCACCCAGGACGACAAGGTCTTCGCCATGCTCGACACCGGACTCGAATCCGCGGCACAGATCTGCGTCGCCCGCGCGGGCACCCCGCTCATCGACAATGACACCAGAGGGGTCCCCGTGGGCATGTTCGAGCAGGCCAACGGCCTGCTGTTCAGCGAATTCGAGTCCGGTGTTCGATCGCTCGCCAACATGGTCTCAGTGTTGGCCAGCCGGGGAGCCCTCAAGGGCAAGACGATCGGGATCATCGATGACGTGCAACCCGGCGACGCCGAGACCGTCACTGCCGGCGCGGTCAACGTCCTCAAGCAACTCGGTTACAACGTCGCCTACCGCCAAGACTTCGAGGCCAACGGCAACACCGCCCCCTCGCAGGCCCCGGTCGCGGTGGCACAGATGCGCGCCCACGGCGTCGACACGATCTTCTTCCTCATCGAGTTCGTGGTCGGGACCAGTTTCGTGCAGCAAGCCGATTCAGAAGGCTATCGGCCGCAGTACTACGCGGCCGATTGGCAGGCCGTGACCAATGACATCACCCTCACGGCCATGCCCTCCACATTTCAGGCCACGGCGATCACGACGTCGCGCGTCGGAGAGTGGCGAGTCGGCCAACCGGAGCCGGCTCCCGACGCGTCGTGCCGTGAGACATACAAAAAGATCACCGGCCAGGACGTTCAGCGGTCGTCCGGCAACAGCTATGTGGCCATGACCACTGCATGCGGGCTGTTGAACCTCTTCAGCCAAGCTGCCACCGCCGCTGGTGCGAACTTGACCCGCCCGCGACTCTCGGCGGCGCTGCAGCGCCTCGGTGCCGTCGCCTTGCCTGGCTTCGGTGGGGCGTCCTTCGCGCCAGGCAAGTTCGACGGGGCGGACCCGATCCGCACGCTGGTGAACCAGTCCGCCTGCAAGTGTTGGATGCCGACGGACAGCTTCGTGAAGCCCAATTACTGATGACTCCGTTCGACGGCGCGACCAACATTTCGAGGCTCAGACACGAGGATGATCCGCTGCCAGTCGAGTTTCTGGAACGCGACGTTCTCGGTGTGGATGTATTCCTGGGTGGGGAGGAAGGCTGAGCATCCACGCGAATGCGCTGAGCGTCTTGGCACTGACAATCGGCGGCTGGAAGGTGTCGGCCGAGATCGTTGTGATCGGGGCCTTCACCGGCGTGACCTACGGCCTGTTGGCCGCCGGCCTCGTCCTCGTCTACCGGGCCACCCGCGTCATCAACTTCGCCTACGGAGAGATCGGTGCCTTCGGGGCCGCGTTGTTGGCCAAGCTGGTTTTGGACGAGCACTGGAACTTCTTCTTGGCCATGGGCCTCGTCCTCGTCGTGGGCGGGCTGGTGGGCGCAGCCATCGAGTTGAGCGTGGTCCGGCGTCTGTTCCGCGCTCCCCGAACGATCCTGCTGGTTGCCACCATCGGGGTATCGGAGTTGCTGTTCGTCTCTCAGCTCTTGCTACCCGGCATCCACCACTTGCAGCGGTACCCGTCGCCCATCAACCGCACGCTGCACGTGGGCACGCTCGTGTTGCTCAGCGGTCATTTCATGGTGATCGCCCTCGTGCCCGCGATCATGGTCGGCCTCACGCTGTTCATGAACCGCACGCCGTACGGCATGGCGATACGAGCCGCGGCCGAAAACCCCGACCGGGCTGAGCTCGCCGGAATCTCCACCAGACGCGTCTCGACCCTGGTGTGGGTAATGGCCGGGGTGTTGTCCACGCTGTCTGCGATCCTCATCTCCCCGCTGAGGGGCACCATCCTCGGCATTCCGGCCCCGGCGGTGGGTCCCAGCCTGCTGCTCCGGGCGTTGGCGGCGGGTCTGGTCGGCGGTTTGACGTCACTGCCCCTGGCCCTCGCCGGCGGCGTCGCCATCGGGGTGGCTGAGGCGATCCTGTTCGCGAACGTGGCCAATCCCGGGGTTGTCGACGCGATGCTGTTCGTGTTGGTGTTGATCCTGGTCCTGGCGCGGGGGACCCGCGGTGCCGAAGACGAAGGCGGCTGGTCACTGGCTCCGAGAGTGACGTCGATCCCCGAGCGACTTCGGGGGCTGTGGTGGGTGGACCGGCTGAACCTTCTCGTTGGAAGCGGCGCACTCCTCGTGGCCGTCGTCCTCCCGGTGATCTTCACCACCTCGAGCAAGAACTTCTTGTTCTCACGCGTCTTGCTCTTCGCGATCATCGGTCTGTCGGTCACGGTGCTCACCGGTTGGGCGGGCCAGCTGAGCTTGGGCCAATTCGCGTTTGCCGGCCTCGGGTCGATGGTCGCCGTCGCACTGGTCGCCCGAGGCATGAGCTTTCCGATGGCCGTCGCATACGCCACGTTGGCCGGCGTGCTTGCAGCCTCGGCCGTCGGCTTTCCTGCGCTGCGAGCCCGCGGAGTTCTCTTGGCGGTGACGACGCTCGCTTTCGCGGTGGCAGCCAACAACTGGATGCTCTCCTTGCACCTGTTCACGGGCGGCAAGGCCGTGGTGGTGCTCCCACGGTCCACAATCTTCGGCGTGTTGGACCTGCACGCCCAGCGCACCTATTACTACGTGTGCTTGGCCGTGCTTGTCGCTTGCGCAGCGATGGTCGGGCGTTTGCGGCGTACGGGTATCGGCCGGTCAATCGTTGCCGTCCGGGAGAACGAGTCGGCAGCCGCCTCTCTCACGTTGTCGGCGGGCGTCACCAAGCTGACCGCATTCGCCTTGGCCGGCGGCTTGGCGGCATTGGCCGGCGCGCTGTTGGCCGGCTCACAAGTCCAATTCGGCACGGATGCCTTCGGCCCCGAGATTTCTCTCCAACTCGTCGCCATGGTCGTCATCGGAGGTCTGGGGTCGGTCTCGGGCGCGATCTTGGGGGCCGTGTACGTGGTGGGGCTTCCCGCCTTGTGGAACAACTCACCCACCGTCGGCCTTCTCACCAGCGGAGTTGGCCTGCTCGTGTTGTTGCTCTATCTGCCCGGAGGGCTCCTCGCGCTCGTCCACCGAGCCCGCGACGCCTTGCTTGGTCTGGCCGCCAGTCGCCAGCCCGACCGCCCCGCCAGCGCAGCCGCGACTGGCGCCACGGGTCGGCTCGCGCCGCCGCTGCTGGTCGGCGAACCGAATCGGCCCGACCCGACCGTGCCGGCCCTCGTCGCCGCTGACGTCAGCGTGCATTTTGGGGCCCGGTTGGCTCTCGACGGGGTGAGCATCGCTGCCAGCGAAGGGGAAGTCGTAGGCCTGATCGGCTCGAACGGCGCCGGCAAGTCGACCCTCATGAACGTCATCAGCGGGTTCTGCTCCGCAGGCGCGGGCCGGATCGAGGTCTTCGGCACTGACGTCACCCTCCTCCCGCCTCACCGGCGCGCTGCGTACGGCTTGGGGCGCGTCTTCCAGGACGCCAGATTGTTCGGCGACTTGACCGTTCGCGAAACCGTCAAGGTCGCTCTCGAACCCGGGGAACACAGCGAGCCCATACCCTCACTGCTCGGTCTGCCTCCGTCTCGACGAGCCGAGCACCACAAATCGGCCGCGGCCAACGACTACATCGACTTTCTGGGCTTGGGTCGCTATGCCGACAGCTTCCTCCGCGATCTTTCGACCGGTACGAGGCGGATCGTGGAACTCTGCTGCCTCGTCGCGCAACAGGCGCAGCTGCTTCTCCTGGACGAACCGACCGCCGGCATCGCCCAGCGTGAAGCGGAGGCCTTTGGCCCGCTGATCAAACGGATCCAAACACAGTTGGGCGCCACGATCCTGCTGATCGAGCACGACATTCCTCTCGTGATGAGCATCTCCGACCGCGTCTACTGCCTGGCAGCAGGCTCCTGCATCGCCGAAGGCCGGCCCGAGGAGGTGCGCCACGACCCGAAGGTCGTCGCCGCGTATCTCGGGACCGACGAGCGCGCCATCGCTCGAAGCGGCGCCGCCGCGCGGCGCCGTGACACCGACGTGCGATCCGCTGAGGCAGCTTCGACCAATCTGGCGGTCCTCGACGTGGCCAAGCTGCGCGCCCTGGCAGCCCGGCTCGGTGTCCGCGGCCGCAGTCGCCTCCGCAAGGATGAGCTCATTGCGGCCATCAAGAGGTTCGAGGTCGTGACCAATCCAGCTCCCGAGCCGATCGCAGTCGGCCCCTCGGCGATACCGGATGAGGCGGGCACTGGATCTTCGGCGACCCGCTCCGCCCGTGCGGGAGGCTCCTTCAGGCCCGCAGCCGCCCTCGGCGGAATTCTCGGCTGCACCGAGGGTCAGGCCTACACACTCGTCATCGGGCTCATCCTCACCCTCACCATCACCATCGGCGGGATGTCCGCCACCCTGCATTGATGGAGCCGCGGAAGGGTCTGCGCTGTGTGCTGGTCTCGCACACGCATTGGGATCGTGAGTGGTATCGGACCTTCGAGAGTTTCCGCGGGCGACTCGTCGATGCGGTCGATCGGGTCCTCGACCTGCTCGGTGAGGATCCGGGTTGGCACTTTGTGTTGGACGGGCAGTCGATCGTCCTCGAGGACTACCTGGACGTTCGCCCCGACCGGCGCGCCGAGCTGGTCGGAGCGTGTCACAGCGGTCGTGTCGGGGTGGGGCCCTGGTATGTCCAGCCAGACTCGCTGCTCCCGGGCGGCGAAACTCACGTGCGCAACCTGCTCGAAGGTCGCCGCGTTGCGTCGGAGTTCGGATCGGCGTCGACCGTGGCCTACACCCCCGACTCGTTCGGGCATCCGGCGCAGTTCCCTCAGATCCTCGCGGGCTTCGGTCTGGACGCGTTCGTCTACTGGCGGGGAAACGGCTCGGAGATCGACACGCTCGGACCAACGTACGAGTGGGAGGCGCCCGACGGATCGGTGATCCCGGCCTGCTTGCTGGCCAAGGGCTACTTCGGCGCGTCGGCGCTACCCGGTGACGTCCAGGAAGCGGTCGAGCGACTCACGGTGTTGGGAGAGCAGCTGGCCGAGGGTGATGGCGACGCAGTGGTGTTCATGAACGGTGTCGACCATGCGCTCCCCGACGCCAACACCGGCGAAGTGTGCGACGCGTTGGCGGCCGCCACTGGGTGGTCGGTGCGCCGCGGGCTGCTCGAGGACTACGTCGAGGCGGCGCTCGACGGCCGGCGCTTGGCCCGCTTCTCCGGGGAGCTCGTCGGCGCTCGGCTCACGATTGTCCTGCCGGGAGTCTGGTCATCACGGATGGCCTTGAAGCTTCGCAATCGGCGAGCCGAGACCGCGCTGGTGGGATGGGCGGAGCCGTGGGCCGCGCTTGGCAGTCGCTACGGCACGCCGGACGAGCGTCCGGCGCTGCGACTGGCGTGGCGTGCGCTACTGGAGAACCAGGCGCACGATTCGATTTGCGGGTGCTCGATCGACGAGGTCCACGAGCAGATGCAGGGCCGCTTCGACACCGCCGAGGGTCTGGCCGAGTCGACGACGGCCCGGGTCCTCGAACAGCTCGCCGGGCTCGGCCCCGAGCGGCGCACGGCGTGGTCGGAGCAGTGCGACGTCGCGGTGTTCAACCCGTGCCCGTATCCGCGCACCGACGTCGTGCGCATCCCGCTGGACGGTTTTCCGCCGGTCCGCCAGGCCGGGGATGGCGCCGACCTCCACCCGTCGATCCTCGCCGGGCTCGTGCATTCCGGCTTCACTGTCGACGGCCAGCCGGCACGGATCGTGGCGTCGCAGGACCCGACGCGCTTCCAGGCAATCACGAACGCTGCGCCGATCGACCTCGAGGTCGTGGTCGTGGATGTCCCGGCCTTCGGGTGGCGTCGCGTCGCGATCGCGCCGAGCAATGAAGCCGTCCCCGACGCCGTCGACGACGGACGACAGATCAACGCCGGCGACGTCGCCGTGGTCGCCGCTGCCGACGGGACCCTGACGGTCAAGCTGGGAGCGCGCCAGTGGTCGGGGCTCGCCGCGGTCGAGGATTGCGGCGACCGGGGCGACAGTTACGACGCCGACCCTGTCGGGCCGCTCGTCACCGACCCCACAGCGGTGTCGGTCGAGCGCCGACGCCACGCCAGCGGGATCCAGACGCTGCGCGTGACGCGAGCATTCGCGATTCCCGTCAGTCTTGGCGCCGATCGCGAAGGGCGTGCGGACACGACCACGACTTGCACGGTGACCACCGAGGTCCGGGTCGCGCCCGGTGTGGAACGCATCGACCTCTGCATGACGATCGACAACGCCGCCGACGACCATCGTCTTCGGCTGGTGTTTCCCACCGGCGCTGCCGTTGAGGAGTTCCGGGCCGCTACGACCTTCGATGTCGCGACACGATCGACGACACCCCCGAACGACGAGCACTGGGTCCACCCGGCACCGACGACCTTCCCCCACCAGGGGTGGGTTGCAGTCAACGGCCTGCTCGTCGGCTCGCCCGGCCTACCCGAAGCCGCGGTGACCCCCGACGGCACCATCAAGGTGACCGTGCTCCGGGCGGTGGGCTGGCTCAGCCGCGGCGACCTCCGTACCCGCCCCGTTCAGGCCGGCCCGGGGATGCCTGCTCCCGGCGCCCAGTGCCACGGCCGGCTCGTGGCTCGGCTCGTCCTCGCGACCGATGCCGATCCCTCCATCGCGCACGATGCCGAGCTCGGACTCCGTGCCGTGCCCGCCGGCGACGCGCCGCTTCTCGAACCCGGCGTGTCGATACTCGAGCTGGCGCCGCGCGGGCTCACACTGAGCGCAGTGAAACCGGCAGGCGACGGGCGCGGCCTGATCGTGCGCGTCCTGAACCCAACCGACGAAAGTCTCGAAGCGCACCTGCGACTCGCCGGGGCGACGCCGTCGGTGAGCGCGGTTCGCCTCGACGAGACCCCGAGCAGCGACAGCATCCGGATCGTCGACGGATCCGTGAACTTTGCGGTACCTCCCCACGCCTTGCGGTCGGTGCTCGTGCGCTGAGTCAAGTCCGAGGTCTGTTCAATCATCGTCAGGGTCAGCAGCTTGCGGGCGCGAACCAGCGCGCCATCGGACGCGCCACGACGAGCGCGCCAGCAGCAGTCATCAATCCTCGAGGCTCCCCCGGACCTGGAGCCCGACTGAGCTGATTTGAATCGGGAGCACCCGGTAGCGCGAGTCCAATACGGCGACTCCATGCTCGAGCGCGTCCTTGGCTCGTCGGTTGGCGCTCAGGATCGTGACCGAGCCGCCGTCTCCACCCGCCCCATTGACCTTCCATCCGACCGCCCCTTGTGCGGCCGCCATGTCGATCACGCGTCGTGCGTCGACGCCCACCAGCTCAGGGTGCAGAAAGTCCTGCGCCTCAGTGTTGGCGATCATCGCCTGACCGAAGGCGTCGACATCCCGGGCAAGGACCGCGTCGCGAGCCGCGATCGCCGCATCTCGCAGCCCCGAGAACACCTCCGGCCCGCGACCGCCCACCATTTCGATGACCTGGCGATGGACGCCCGAGGAGTCATGTGCCTGACCGAGAAAGACCAGCGTCAGCCGCGAACCGAGTTCCTCCCATGGTGGCAGGGCGTGCACCGTCGCCTCGGGGTACGGCTCGATCTCGAGGTAATTGATCCCGCCGAACGCCGAGCACAGTTGGTCCTGGATCCCGCTCTGCACGCCGAGGATGTCGACCTCGAGGCGGTGCGCGGCATAGGCGAGGTCGCGGGGCGACGGTTGCTCGGAGCGCACGGCGGCCAACCCGCCCAGCAAAGCAACGGCTACGGCCGCGGACGTACCGGTGCCGCAACCAGGCGGGACCGCGGAGCGCACGCACACCTCGACGGCCAGATCCGCCGGGGGAGGCGACGCGTCGACCGCGGCCTCCAGCAGCGGGTGGCGGGCCACACGGGACGCCCCCGGCACGATCGGGTACCGGTCGCCCGAGGCTTGAACGCTGAGCACCACCGGGTCCGGGCCGTCAATCATGCGAATCGAGACCTCCACTCCAGGAGCCACGGCGATGTTCAAGACCCGTCCCGGTCCGCCGAACCAGGTGTCGGTCCATCCACCGTTGTCGCAGATCCGCACCGGCACCGACGCCTCGATCACCCGCGAACACCCAATCCACACATCAACGCGAGATCAGCGGCCGGCTTCATCACTCACATCAGAGAGCGGGCCGGCCATCAGCGCAAGCCTCCACGCGATGAACCCCGAGTTTGCCTCCAGGGCCCGCGGCCGGCAGTTACAAGCGGGGAATCTCTATGCGCGTTGGCAGTCCTGGGGGGTCATTATGCGAACACCCCACCGCTAATCACAGGCGGGCCGATCGTGCTGTCGCCGCCAAACACGGTCCTGCGACGCGGTGACGGCAACCGGTGAGTGTCACCAGCGCGCGTCGATCGCGGTTCGCGTCGAGCAGCCCCAGTCAGATGTGAGCGCCCGCCGATCTATCGAAGAAGGATGGAACACTTCGCTCGCACCATCCCTTCGTGTCGATCTGGCGCTGTTGTCGCGCTCGCGCGTGGGCGCTCGGAGCATGCCGATGAAGGCCCTCGGGACTCAGTCCGGTCAGGGTGCTGGCATGAGTTCGAGGAGGCCGGCTAGCTGCCTGGGCTAGCGCAGGGGCGTCGGCCACAATCTGAGCCATCAGCACGAACCGGGGGGTTCTTCGCGTAGCCAGGTACCGCTTCGGGGCGACCTTCGGCCGCCGCTGGAGCGGCTACCTCGCGCTCGTGCTCCTGATATCGCTCACCGGCGGGATCGCGATGGCATCGGTCGCGGCGGCCCGGCGCACCCAATCGTCGTTCTCGGCCTACCTGAAGAGCACCAACCCGTCGGACCTCACCATCTCGGCGTTCGGGCTCGGGTCGGGACCGGGGGGAGGCCAGCAGAAGGCGTTCACGGACACGGTCGCCCACCTGCCCCACGTCCGCCACGTGGCCACATTGATCGGCCTCGACGTGATCCCGCTGACGGCGGCGGGCACCCCCGCCAAGCACGCCAGCGACCTGATCACCGCGGGCAGCGTCGACGGCCTGTTCAGCCGGCAGGATCGCGTCACCGTGATCCGCGGCCGGGCCGCCGACCCGACCCGGACGGACGAGTTCGTCGCGACCCGGGAATCAGCGAAGCTGCTCGGCATCCGCGTCGGGCAGGTTGTCACGACCGCTTTTTACACGGACGACCAGTTGCTCCTGCCGGGCTTCGGCACAGCGGCGGTGGCGCCGAAGCTGCGGCTCGGCGTCCGGCTGGTCGGCATCATCGAGAACGCCAACGACGTCGTGCAGGACGACGTCGACCGGGTGCCGGGCCTGGTGGTGTACACGCCGGCGATCACCCGTCAGCTGCTCGCCGGCTCGACCGTCGCCACGTACAACCTGCAGCTCGATCGCGGAGGTCGCGACGCCGCGGCGGTGGAGCAGGAGTTCCTTCGCGTGCTGCCCCCCGGTTCGACGTACACCTTCCACATCACGTCGCGGCTCGAGGGCACGGTGGAGCGGGCGGTGCGGCCCGAGTCGATCGCGCTCGGCGGCTTTGGCCTGATCGCCGGGTTGGCGGCGCTGTTCATCGGCGCCCAGGCCATCATCCGGCAGGTGCGCGCCGGCGACGCCGACACGCACGCGCTGCGCGCCGTCGGCGCCGGGCCCTTGACGACGGTCGCCGACGGGTTGGCCGGCGTCCTCGGCGCGGTCGTCCTCGGAGCGATGCTCGCCGCGGGCGTCGCGATCGCGCTGTCGCCGATCGCCCCGCTCGGCCCGGTGCGGGCAGTGTTCCCCAAGTCGGGGGTCGCCGCCGACTGGACCGTCCTCGGGCTCGGACTGCTCGTGCTGGTCGTTGTGCTCGGCGCGGCGGCCGTCGCCGTCGCCTATCGCGCCGCGCCCCACCGGGTCGCCGGGGCGCTGGCCGTCGCGCCGGAGCGTCGCTCGAACGCAGCGCGGCTCGCGGCGGCGGCAGGACTGCCGGCGCCGGGCGTCGTCGGCCTCCGCTTCGCCCTCGACCGGGGACGCGGGCCGGCGGCCGCGCCGGTTCGTTCGGCGCTGCTGGGCACCGCGCTGGCCGTCGTGATGATGGTGGCGACACTCACGTTCGGGGCCAGCCTGCACGCGCTCGTCTCGCGGCCGGCGCTGTACGGGTGGAACTGGAACTACGCCCTTACCGCCACGAACAAGGTGCCGGTGAACGCGGTCGCGCTGCTCGACCACGATCCGGCGGTGGCGGCGTGGACCGGCGCGACTTTCGCGAACGCGCAGATCGACGGCCAGAACGTCCCGATCCTGGTGCAGAAGTCGCGGGCCCAGCCGCAGCCACCGGTCCTGTCGGGTCACGAGCTGGACGCCGACGATCAGGCGGTGGTCGGCGCGGACACCCTGAAGCGGCTGCACAAGCGGGTCGGCGACACCGTCGTCATCACCTACGGCACGCCGGAGGCGGCGCCGGTCTACGTGCCACCGACAACGCTCCGGGTCGTCGGCACCGCGACGATGCCCGCGATGGGCTTCTCGAGCTTCATCAGCGACCACCCGTCGATGGGCACCGGGGTGCTGATCTCAGTCGGCATCGAGCCGCCGGCATTTCAGCAGGCGCTGCGCAGCCCGGATCCTCTGTACGCCGACGGACCCGACATCGCGCTGGTCCGCATGCGCCGCGGCCTGACGGACGCAGCCAGTCGCGCCGACATTCGGCGCATCGCCGACGCCGCCAACGCCGCTATTGCGAAAGACCCCAACGCCGTCGCGGACAACGTCCAGGTCCTGTCGGTCCAACGGCCGGCCGAGATCGTCAACTACCGGTCGGTCGGCGCCACACCGGCGGTGCTCGCGCTGGGTCTCGCGGCGGGCGCGGTCGTCGCGCTGGCGCTCACGCTGGTGGCATCGGTCCGTCGGCGCCGGCGCGACCTCGCACTGCTGAAGACGCTCGGCTTTCGACCTCGTCAGCTGGCCGCGACGGTCGCGTGGCAGGCGTCGGTGGCCGCGGTCGTCGGCATCGCGGTCGGCGTGCCGCTCGGTATCGCGCTCGGGCGTCAGCTGTGGATCCTGTTCGCGCGCAGCATCCACGCGGTGCCGCATCCCACGGTGCCGGTGCCATCGGTGCTGCTGGTCGCGGCGGGGACGCTCGTGCTGGCGAACCTCGTCGCCGCGCTGCCCGGTCGAAGCGCAGCACGCACTCCGGCGGCGCTGGTCATGCGAACGGTTTGATCCCCCACCACTTCCAGCACAAACGCTCGGGTCGTCTGCGTTCGAGCTTCCTGAAAGCGTGACTAGTCGAGCGACCGCAATGTGCCGCTTGCGCGCACTTCGACGACATGGACGAGCTGCAGAAGAACCGCTCGGTATCGCTCGTCCACAACAGTCTCAGCCCGCCGCCTGAGAAATTCGCCTGCGGAGCGTGTGTGACGTTCGGGGTCCACGGCCGGCAGTTAGATGGCGGGAACTCTTGTCTCCGCGGTTTGCAGCCCCAACGGGATTCGAACCCGTGCCGCCACCTTGAGAG
>JAODBK010000107.1 GCA_025463925.1 Acidimicrobiales bacterium
CATCGGCGCGCTGGCGGCGCTGCGGTCGCCGCGGGCCAGTGGTGAGGGCGAGCACGTCGACGTCGCCATGCTCGACTGCATGACCGTCACGATGACCACGTACCCGTCGGTGTTCTCGTCGTTCGCCGGCTGGCCGCCGATGACCGGGACCGGCCGCATGATCGAAGTGCCGTCGATCGAGCCGACGTCGGACGGGTACGCGGTGTTCACGACCAACAGCGCGCAACAGTTCCACGACTTTCTCGTGATGATGGGCCGGGGCGACCTGCTCGAGGACCAGGGCCTGGCTCGCCCGCTGACGCGGTTCAAGCGCCGCGTCGAGTTCCTCGCCACGGTCCACGAGTGGACCACCAAGCGGACGTCGGCCGACGCGCTCGGCGAGGCGGCGCTGTTCCGGATCCCGTCGGGCCCGGTGCTGAACGGCGCGACGGTGCCGGCGTTCGAGCAGTTCGTCGAGCGCGAGGTGTTCGTCACCGCGCCGTCCGGCCGCTTCCGCCAGCCGCGTGTCCCGTACCGCATCACCGGCTGGTCGCCCACGCCGTTCGCGGCCGCGCCCGGCGTCGGCGCCGACACCGGGCAGGTCGCGTGGGACCGGCGGCCGGCGCGGCCGGCGGGGGAGTGGCGATTGCCGCTGGCCGGGGTGCGGGTCGTCGACTGCACCGCGTGGTGGGCCGGGCCGGCGGCGACCCACGTGCTGGCGGCGCTCGGCGCCGACGTCGTCAAGGTCGAGTCGGTCACGCGGCCCGACCTGATGCGCTACTCCAGCACCAAGCTGCCCACCGAGGACCGGTGGTACGAGTGGGGCGCGCTCTTCCACGGCACGAACGTCGGCAAGCGCGGCGTCACCCTCGACCTCACCGACCCGGGCGGCATCGAACTCTTCGAGCGGCTGCTCAGCACCGCCGACGTGCTGGTCGAGAACTTCACGCCGCGCGTCATGGACCAGTTCGGGCTCGGGTGGGAGCGGGTGCACGCGCTGAACCCCGACCTGTTGATGGTGCGGATGCCGGCGTTCGGGCTCGACGGGCCATGGCGCGACCGCACCGGCTTCGCGCAGACGATGGAGTCGGTGGCCGGGATGTCGTGGCTCACCGGCTTCCCCGACGGCCCGCCGGTGCTGGTTCGGGGCGCGTGCGATCCGCTCGCCGGCATGCACGCGGTGTTCGCCACGCTGGTGGGACTGGCCGGCGGTCGGGGCGCGATGGTCGAGGCGGTGATGGTGGAGGCCGCGCTGAGTGCCGCGGTCGAGCAGGTCATCGAGCACGACGCCGCCGGCACGTTGCTCTGCCGCGACGGCAACCGAGGCCCGACGGCCGCGCCACAGGGGCTCTACCGGTGCGCACCGGCGGCTCCCGCGGATGGGACGCACGGTGACCTCGGCGACGACGCATGGGTCGCCATCGCGGTGGAGGACGACGCCCAGTGGGCCGCGCTGTGCCGGTTGGTGGGGCCCGGCCTCGACCCATCGCTGGCAACCGTCGACGCTCGCCGGGCCGACCACGACGCCATCGACGCCGCGCTCGGCGCGTGGTGCGCGACGCGGTCGGCCGACGCCGCCGCCGGGGCGCTCGTCGACGCCGGCGTGCCGGCGGGCGTCGTGATCTCGGCGCGCGACTGCCGGCACAATCCCCAACTGCGGCACCGTCGGCTGTTCGAAGCGGTGGACCACCCGGTGACGGGCCGCCACGAGCTGCCGGTGATGCCCTTCCGGTTCGCCCACGTCGACCGGTGGGCGACGCGACCGGCGCCGACCCTCGGACAGCACAACGACGAGGTCCTCGGCGAGGTGGCGACGCCCGAGGAGCTGGCGCGGCTGCGCGCCGGCGGCGTCATCGGCGACCGGGTGGCCGGCGCCTAGCGGCTTCTGCTGGGCAGAACCGCACGGGCGCGGAGGACGAACTTCTGCACCTTGCCGGATGGCGTCATCGGCAGCGTGTCGACCACCTCGACGCCGCGGGGGACCTTGAAGTTGGCCATCGTCTCGCGGCACCAGGCGATCACCGCGTCGGGGTCGACGTGGCGTCCGGCCTTGGCGATGACGAAGGCGACGCCGACCTCGCCGAGCCGCGCGTCCGGCACGCCGACCACCGCCACCTGCGCGATGTCGGGATGGCCGAGCATCATCGCCTCGATCTCGGCCGGATAGGCGTTGAACCCCCCGACGATGAACATGTCCTTCTTGCGGTCGGTGATGCGCAGGTTCCCGCCGTCGTCGACGAAGCCGATGTCGCCGGTGCGCAGCCACCCGTCGCTCATCGCCGCCGCGGTGGCCTCGGGATCGTTGAAGTACCCCTTCATGACGTTGAAGCCGCGAACGAGGAACTCGCCCGGCTCGCCCAGCTGCACGTCGTGGCCGTCGTCGTCGACGACGCGGACGTCGACGCCCGGCAGTGGGCGGCCGACCGTCTCCGCGATCACCTCCAGCGGGTCGTCGTGGCGGCACATGCTGACGGTGCCGGTCGTCTCGGTGAGGCCGTAGCCGGTGACGACCGTCTCGAACTTCAGCTCCTCGCGCATCCGCTTCACCACCGACACCGGAACCACCGCGGCGCCGGTGACGGAGAGGCGGAGCGACGACAGGTCGAACGACGGCAGCGCCGGGTCGTTGAGGATCGACTGGAACACGGTCGGCGGCCCGGGAAGCATCGTGATCCGCTCGGCGGCCACCCGCTTCATCACCGTCGGCACGTCGAACACTGGCTCCGGCACGATCGTCGCGCCGACCAGCACCGAGGCCAGCACGCCGGACTTCAGCCCGGCGGTGTGGAACAACGGGTACACCAGCAGGTACCGGTCCCCGCGGCGCAGGCCGACCAGGTCGCTCCACGCGCGGTAGACGCGCACGCTGGCACCGTGCCCGAGCATCGCTCCCTTGGGCGCGCCGGTGGTGCCCGACGTGAAGACGATGTCGCTGACGTCGTCCGGCCCGATCGCGGCCTCGCGCCCGGCGCCGACCGACCGGTCGACCGATGCCGCCCGTTCGACGAAGGCCGGCCACGACACGCGGCCGTCGGGCGCCGGCCCGTCGAGCACCACGATCTCCTCGAGCGCGTCGAGATCCGGCACGCCGTCGAGCAGCGCCGACAGGTCGGCGCCGAGGAAGTCGGTCGTGACGAGCAGCAGCTTGGCGCCGGACGTCCGCAGGACATGGCCCGCTTCCTCGCCCTTGTACCGCGTGTTCAAGGGGACGAGGACCGCGCCGGCGGCGTAGATCCCGAACGAGGCCACGATCCAGGCCGCGCCGTTGGGGGCCCAGACCGCGACTCGGTCACCGGCTTCGATGCCGCTGGCGATGAAGGCGCGCGCCGCCTCGTCCGCAGCCGCTGCCAGCTCGGCGAAGGTGAGCCGGCGGCCGTCGTCGACCACGGCCTCGTCGTCGGCGAACGCCTCGGCGGCGGCGCGGAGGGCGGCAGGGATCGTCGTCATGCTGGGTGATAATGTATACAAACCCCACCATCGGGAGGAGCTTGATGGATCTCGACGAGCTGATCCTGGTCAGCGTCGACGACCACACCGTCGAACCCCCGGACATGTTCGACGGGCGGGTCTCCGCCAAATACCGCGACCAGGCGCCGCGCGTCGTGCGGCAGGACGACGGCGCCGAGGTGTGGCTCTTCGACGGCCGCGTCATCCCGAACATCGGGCTGAACGCGGTCTCCGGCCGGCCGAAGGAGGAGTACGGGATCGAGCCCACGGCGTACGACGAGATGCGGCCCGGTTGTCACGACGTCGACGAGCGCATCAAGGACATGAATGCCGGTGGGGTGCTGGCGTCGCTGTGCTTCCCTTCCTTCCCCGGTTTCTCGGGCCGCACGCTGGCGGCGGCCGCCGACAAGGACATGGCCTACGACATGATCCGGGCGTACAACGACTGGCACCTGGAGAGCTGGTGCGGCGCCCACCCCGGCCGCTTGATCCCGAACGTGCTGCCGGTGCTGTTCGACCCGGAGCTGGCCGCCACGGAGGTGCGGCGGACCGCGGCGATGGGGTGCCACTCGATCACCTTCACCGAGAACCCGGCGACGCTCGGCTATCCCAGCATCCACGATCCGTCGTGGGACCCGCTGTGGACCGCGCTGTGCGACGAGGGTGTCGTGTTGTCGATCCACCTCGGGTCGTCCGGTCAGCTGGCCATCACGTCCGCCGACGCGCCGGTGGACGTGATGATCACCCTGCAGCCGATGAACATCGCGCACGCCGCCGCCGACCTGGTGTGGTCGCGCGTCGTCAAGCAGTTCCCGGACATCCGCATCGCGCTGTCCGAGGGCGGCACCGGATGGATCCCGTACTTCCTCGAGCGCATCGATCGCACGTACGACATGCATCGGGCGTGGACCGGCCAGGACTTCGGCGACCTGCTGCCGAGTGACGTCTTCCGGCGGAACTTCCTCACGTGCTTCGTCACCGACCAGATCGGCGTCGACCTCCGCCATCACATCGGGATCGACAACATCGCGTGGGAGTGCGACTACCCCCACTCGGACTCGACGTGGCCGGCCTCGCCCGAGGTCGTCGCCGACGCGATGCGACGGGTGCCGGACGACGAGGCCGACAAGATGACCCACGCGAACGCCAACCGGTTCTACAGCTTCGACCCGTTCGCGCACCGGGCCCGGGAGGCCTGCACGGTCGGTGCCCTGCGCGCTGAGGCCGCCGGGCACGACGTGTCCATTCGGGCGTTCGACAAGGGCCGGTTCCCGCGCCGCGGCGCCACCACGATCCAGGAAGTCGCGGCCCAGGCGACGGCCTAGCCAGGCCCTCAGGCGGCTCGCTCGAGGATGTGGACCCCGCACGCCGAGCCGAGGCCGATGACGTGGGCCAGCCCCACGCGCGCGCCTTCGATCTGGCGATCGCCGGCCTCGCCGCGGAGGTGATGGCAGACCTCCCAGATGTTGGCGATGCCGGTGGCCGCGATCGGGTGACCCTTGGACTCCAACCCGCCAGACACGTTCACCGGCGTCTTGCCGTCGCGCCACGACGCGCCCGACTCGAAGAAGTCGACCGCGCCGCCCTCGGGGCACAGCATCAGGTTGTCGTAGTGCACGAGTTCGGCGGTGGCGAAGCAGTCGTGCAGCTCGACCAGGTCGAGGTCTTCCGGCCCGATGCCGGCCTTCTCGTAGGCCTGGTTCGCGGCCAGGCGCGTCAGCGAGTTGACGTTGGGAAGGATCTGGCACGCCTCCTCCCACGGGTCGGTGGTGAGCACCGACGCCGCGATCTTCACCGCCCGGCGCTGCTGATCCGGACCGAGGGTCTTGAGCTTGGCGTCGCTGACGACGACCGCGGCGGCGGCGCCGTCGCAGTTGGCCGAGCACATCGGTCGGGTGTTGGGGTAGGCGATCATGACGTCGTTCATGATCTCCTCGACGGTGAACTTCTTCTGGTACGCGGCCAGCGGGTTCAGCGTCGAGTGCGCGTGGTTCTTCTCGGAGATGCGGGCGAAGAGCTCGAAGCTGGTGCCGTCGTAGGCGTTCTTGTGCAGGTACTCCATGCCGACCTGGGCGAACACGCCGGGCATCGTCTCGGTGCCGATGCGCCCGTCGACCGCGGCGACCGCGCCGTACCGGCCGCTCGGCGTCCATGTGTCGCCGTCGTCCTTGCGGGCGCCGCCCGACAGCAGCCCGGCGCCCGAGAGCTTCTCGACGCCGACCGCGAGGCCCATGTCGCACTCGCCGGCCTTGACGGCCATGTACGCGACCCGCAGCGCGGTGGCGCCGGTCGCGCATGCATTGGCGACGTTGTACACGGGGATGCCGGTCTGGCCCACTTGCTTCTGCAGCTGCTGGCCGATGCCGCCCGACGCGTTCATGAGGTTGCCGGCGGCCAGCACGCCCATCTGCTTCATCGTCACGCCGCCGTCCGCCAGCGCGGCCATGGCGGCCTCGGAGGCCAGGTCGACGGTGTCCTTGTCAGTGTGCTTGCCGAACTTGGTCATGTGGATCCCGAGGATCCAGACGTCGTCACTCGCCATCGTCAGACTCCTCAGGTCAGGGGCTCGAAGCCGAAGCCGATGGCCTCGGTGCCCTCGGTGTCGGCACCCACGACGTACGTCGCGAGCCGGACCTTCATTCCCAGCGTCACGTGGTCGGGGTCGGGGTCGGTGTTGATCACGTTGGCCCGCACGCTGGTGCCGCCGCAGTCGACGACGCCGGCGGCGAACGGCACCGGGATGCCGGGCGCCGCGAACGAGACGATGGTGAACGCCCGGAGCTCGCCCTCGGTCGGGATCGTCGCCTTCCGGAAGTCCGTGCCGCTGCACGAGGCGCAGGCGTTGCGGCGGTCGAAGTACCGGGCGCCGCAGCCGGTGCACTCGTTGGCGACGAGGTGCGGCTCGCCGTCGAGGGACAGGTAGTCCACCAGGGGGATCTGTTTGGCCACGGCGGCAAAATACTCCGAACCGCCGCGCTACCTACCATTGGCCCGGCATCGACCGACCGACCGACCGACCGACCGACGGGGAGCACCGATGAGCAACGTGATTCGAGAGTCCGACGCCGACACCGGCGCGATCGCCGGGCAGCGCGTCGCGATCGTCGGCTACGGCAACCAGGGCCGGTCGTGGGCGCTCAACCTCCGCGACTCGGGCCTCGACGTGTCGGTGTGCGTCCGGGCCGACCCGTCACGCGACGCCGCCGAGGCCGACGGGTTCTCGACGAGCGACCTGGCGGCGGCGTCGGACGCCGACATCGTCTGCGTGCTCGTGCCCGACGACGTCATCCCGATGCTGCCCCTGCAGCCCCGCGACGATGCGCTCGTCGTCGTCGCCAGCGGCTTCACGCTGGCCTTCGGACGCCTCGACCTGGCGTGCGACGTCGGGATGGTCGCGCCCCGGATGCTCGGGCCGGAGGTGCGCCGCTGCTACGAGGAGGGCGTCGGCTTCATCACCGCGGTCGGTGTCCATCGCGACGTCACCGGCACCGCTCGGGCCCGCACGCTGGCGGTCGCCCAGGCCATCGGCGGCCTGCGCCAGGGCGCCCTCGACCTCACGCCGCGGCAGGAGGCGGTGCTCGACCTGGCGGTGGAGCAGGCGCTGTCCCCGGCGCTCAGGCTGGTCAGCGAGTCGTTCGTGCGGGTGATGCTGGAGGAGGGCGTGCCGATCGAGGCGATCGTCACCGAGCTCGTGCTGTCCGGTGAGGTCGAGCGGACCTACCGGCTGGTCCGGCTCGAGGGTGGCGCCGCGCAGATGGCGTACCACTCGCCGACGAGCCAGTACGGCCAGATGTCGCGGGCCGGGAGCTACGACCACCTCGACGTGGCGACGACGATGCGCGAGCTGGTCGGCGACATCACGTCCGGACGCTTCGCCGACGAGTGGGATGCCGAGCGCGACGCCGGCTACCCGCGGCTGGACGCGTTGCGGGCCAAGGCGATGGCGCCCGAGATCCTCGCGTTCGAGGCCGACCTGCGGGCCCAGCTCGGCGAGGGCGCGGTCGCCACTACTCTCCAGCCATGACTGCGCCTGCTGCCGGCAACCGCTTCCGGTGTGAGACCTGCGGGACCGAGATCATCGTCGTGAAAGCCGGCGACGCGGTTCCGTCGTGCTGTGACGAGCCGATGGCGGCCCGCTGATGGCCAACCAGCTCGGCAAGCGGTACACGTGCGCGACGTGCGAGGCCACGATCCTCGTGACCAAAGCGGGGGACGGCACCCTCCAGTGCCACGGCGCGGTCATGGAGATCGCGACCGCGAAGCCGCTGCCGTCGTCCGACTGACGGCGGTCGATGGAGCCGGGCGTCGACGTCGCCGCCTGGCGCAGCTTCTGCCGGCGCTTGGAGGCGGTCGGCGAGCAGCTGCTCGGGCCGGCGTTCCCGCAGGACCCGGCTGATCGTGCCGAGGGATTCGCGCACCTGGCCGAGCAGGTCGTCTGCTGGGTCGCGTGGTCGGTGAGCCACCTCGATCCACGGTCGCCGGCGTTCCAGCGGCAGAACGACCTGGTCACCAAGTGGGGCGGCCCCAACGCCGACAACGGGTACCGCCACGCCCGCGTCGACCCGTCGCTGCGGTACCGGATCACCGGCCGCATGCACGCGTGCGAGGAGTTCATCCTCGCCCTGCGCGGCGGCTTCATGCACATGCCGGCGTGGGGCACGTTGCACGAGGTCACCGCGTCGGAGCTCGGCATCCGCGAGGGCGATGACTTCGAGATCCTGCTGGGCGGGCCCGGCGGGATCGCGATCCCCGGCGGCGCGTGCATGGCGACGGTGCGCGAGTACTACTGGGACTGGCGGGCCGACGAGCCGGCCACGTTCACCATCGAGTGCCTCGACGGGCCGGCGGAGACGCGGCCGCGACGACATGCCGATGCAGTGGCGGCGGCGCTGGAAGAGGCGATCGTCGGCGTCGAGCAGTCGATCACGTACTGGAACGGCTACCTGCGCGACATCCGGCGCGCCACACCGGACAACACCTTCGCCCCGACCATGACGCTCGCCAAGGGCCTCGACGCCGCCAAGTACGCGTTCTGCGCCTTCGACCTCGCGCCCGACGAGGCCCTGGTGATCGACAGCGACTTCCTCGACGCGCGCTACTGGAGCCTGCAGCTGGCCGACATGACGTGGTTCGAGTCGCTCGACCTGGCCAACCGGATCATCAGCATCAACCATCGCCAGGCGCGGGCGTCGGCAGACGGGCGGTTGCAGGTCGTCGTCGCCCACGACGACCCCGGTGCCGCCAACTGGCTCGACACCGAGGGCCGTCGCGCCGGGCTGGTGACCTACCGGTGGTTCTGGTCCGACGAGGAACCGCGCCCCACCACCTCGGTGGTGAAGGTCGCCGACGTGCGCAACGGCGACGTGGACCCGTCGGCCCGCCGCGAGGAAGTGGCGCGCCGCCGGCGCCATGTCGCGTGGCGGTTCCGGACGTGAGCGTGCTGTCCGACACGTTGGCCGAGGCCGCCCGGCGGTTCCCCGAGCGGCGGGCGCTCGTCCACGGCGAGATGGCGTTCACCTACGCCAGCCTCGACGCCCTCGCGACCCAGCTGGCGGCCGGCCTGGCGAAGGAGGGCATCCAGGCGGGTGACGTCGCCGCGCTCGTCCTGCCGGCGGGCCCGGAGTACGTCGTCGCGTACCTCGCGTTGGGCCGGCTCGGTGCGATCGCCACCGGCGTCGGGCACCGGTACACCCCGGACGAGCGGTCCAAGGTCCTGGTCCAGGCCGACCCCGCGGTCGTGCTGACCACCGAGGAGCTGACCGAGGGCGTGCCATCCGGGCCGCCGATGATCCTCGTGCGCCCGGCCGCGGATGTGGACGACGTCTGGCGCGAGGTGCGGGTCGATGCCGCGCCACCGCCGGCGCCGGCGACCGAGCCCGATCTGGTCGAGACGATCGTGTTCACGTCCGGCACGACCGGCACGCCGAAGGGCGCGATGTTCACCTCGCGCCAGATCGCGGCGATCACGCGGATGGACACCGGCGGCGCGTGGGGCGCCGGCGGGTCCCAGGTGGTCGCCACCGGGCTGCCCCACGTCGGGTTCATGACCAAGCTCGCGGGCAACGTGCAGCAGGGACTGACGATGCACCTGCTGGCGCGGTGGCGGGCCGCCGACGTGCTCGAGATCATCGCCCGCGAGCGCATCGCCCATGTCGGCGGTGTCGCGGCGCAGATCGCGCTGCTGCTGCGAGTCCCCGGGTTCGACTCCTACGACCTCTCGGCGGTGAAGGGGCTTATCGTCGGCGCCGGACCCTCGCCGCCGGCCATCGTCCGCGAGGCCCGCGCCCGCTTCGATGCCGGGTACTCGATCCGGTACTCGTCGACGGAGTCCGGCGGGCTCGGCACGCTGACCGCATTCGACGCGCCCGACGACGAGGCGCTGCACACCGTGGGCCGGCCGCGGCCCGGGACCGACCTGTCGATCCGGTCGACGGTCGACGGCGCGGTCCTCCCCGTCGGCGAGACCGGCGAGGTCTGCCTGCGCTCACCGGCGGTGATGGCGGGCTACTGGCGCGATCCCGACGCGACCGCGCGGGCGCTCGATGCCGAGGGATGGCTGCGCACCGGCGACGTCGGCTGGGTCGGCGAGGACGGCTGCCTGCGCCTCACCGGCCGCATCAAGGAGCTGTACATCCGCGGCGGCTACAACGTGTACCCGCTCGAGGTGGAGGGTGTGCTGCTCGACCATCCGGCGGTCGCGTCGGTGGCCGTCGTGCCCCGGCCGAGCTCGGTGATGGGCGAGATCGGCGTGGCCGTCGTCGTGCCGCGCGACGGCGTCGCGCCGCCGACCCTCGACGACCTCCGCGCGTTCGCGGCGACGCGCCTCGTGCACCACAAGCTGCCCGAGGCGATTCGCATCGTCGACGCCATCCCGCTCACCGGCATGGACAAGGTCGACCGGCGCGCGTTGGCGGCGCGCGAGGCGGACGCGGCCGAGTGACCTGGATGCCGCCGCCGCGGCCCGGCTGGGTGCGAGCGGTGAACGCCGGCGATCTCGCGCCCTACGCCGACGCGGCGCGCGACCCGTTCACGGTCGACGGGCTGATGGGTGAGGCCCGGGTCCGGCAGGCGCTCGACGACTTCGGCGACGACGACTTCCTCGAGCCGCTCGGCATCCTCGTCTCGGGGTTGGAGGACGAAGCCGAGCTGACCATCCTCGGCCGGTGGCTGACCCGGCGGTTCATCCTGCGCATGCTGGAGGTCCGGCTGCAGCTCGTCGACTACGTCGGGCGCGACCCCGGCGTCGTCGGCGAGCCGATCACCGAGCCGCTGTTCGTCACCGGCGCGCCCCGCACCGGCACGACGATCCTCTACAACCTGCTCGCGCTCGACCCGGTGCATCGCGTGCCGCTCGGCTGGGAGCTCCTGCGGCCGGTGCCGCCGCCGGACGCGTCCACCCACGACGACGACCCGCGCATCGCGCTGGCCGACGAGGAGCTGCGGGGCCCGGCCGCCGTGACCGAGGGCCTCGACGCCATCCACGTCTACGGCGGCCGCTTGCCGAAGGAGTGCCTGTCGGCGATGTCGCTCGCGTTCCGCTCGGAGGAGTTCACCGCCCGCTACCACGTGCCGACCTACGCCGACTGGCTGTCCAGGTGCGACATGCGCCCCGCCTACGAGGTGCACAAGCTCGTGCTGCAGGTGCTCGGCCGGAGAATGCCGACCGCGCGGTGGGTCCTGAAGTCGCCGGTCCACCTGCACTCCTTGCCGACGTTGCTGTCGGTGTATCCCGACGCGCGGATCGCGATCACGCACCGCGATCCGCTGATGGTGCTGCCCTCGGTGACGAGCCTGGTCGCAATGCTGCGGTGGGCGCACAGCGACCGTGTCGACTTCGCCGAGATCGGTCGCGACCACGCCGCTCGCCACCACTCCGACCTGGACGGGCTCGTCACTCACGTCGACCGCGGGACGTTGGACCCGGCGCGCACATGGCACGGGCGGTACGCCGACTTCGTCGAGGAGCCGATCGGCACCGTCGCCAAGCTGTACGCGCACGCCGGCCGTGACCTGCCGCCGCCGCTCGCCGAGCAGATGGCGCGCCACCTCGCCCGTCAGTCGCAAGGCGGGCCGGGCGGTCACGCGTACTCGTTCGACGACCTCGGCCTCGACCGCGCCGCCGAGCGCGACCGGTTCGCGCGGTACCAGCGGTGCTTCGCGGTGCCCGATGAGTGACCCGCCGGTGTCGGCGGCCCGGCTGGCCGACCTGCTCGGCGAGCTGCCCGGCCCCGAGTCCGTCACGCCGGAAGAGATCGCGCTGGTCGAACGGGTGCGGGAGCTGGTCGAAGCGGTCGTGCTCACCGATGCCGACCGGGCCACGTTGACCGATGCCGCGGGCGCGGTGGCGGCGCTGACCCAGCGACTCGCCGCCCGCCGTCGGGACGGCGGGATCCGGCTGATCCGTCACGCCGACGGTCGGCTCGAGAACCTCACGCAAGCCGGCTCGGGCCGGCTCAATCCGCAAGCTCCGCCCCTCGAGTTCGTGGACCTGCCGCCGGATCCGCCGCGGGGCGCCGAGCCGCGGCCGGTCGAGATCCGCGCCCGCTGCACGCTGACCGCGGCGCACGGCGGGTCGCCGGACCGCGTGCACGGCGGCGTGGTCGCGTTGCTCCTCGACCAGGTCCTCGGCATGGCGGTCCACGCGGCCGGCGCCGGCGGCCTCACCCGCGCGCTCACGGTCGAGCTCCGCAAGGCGACGCCATTCGGTGTGCCGCTCGAGATCACCGCGAGATGCACCGAGTTCGGCGGCGGGCGCAGCCGTGCGACCGGTGAGCTGCGCCACGGCGAGGTCGTCACCGCCGAGGCGGTCGCCACGTTCGTCACCGATCGCACGAAGTAGACAGGGGCCATGCGCTTCTCGTACGCCGAGACGATGACCGACCCGAGCTTCTACGCACCGCTCGCGCGGGCCGCCGAAGAGGCCGGGTACGCCAACTTCGTCATCCCCGACAGCATCTGCTACCCGCGGGAGTCGGACTCGGTCTACCCGTACAACCCGGACGGCACGCGGGAGTTCCTCGAGGACAAGCCCTTCATCGACCCCTTCGCGCTGATCGCGGCGCTGGGCGCGGTCACCGAGAAGATCCGGTTCACGACCTTCGTCATCAAGCTCCCGATCCGCCATCCGGTGCTGACCGCCAAGCAGGCCGGATCGGTCGCGGTCCTCACCGGCGGGCGGTTGGTGCTCGGCGTCGGCACCAGCCCCTGGCGCGAGGACTACGCGTTGACCGACGTGCCGTGGGAGCGCCGCGGCCGCCGCATGGACGAGTGCGTCGAGATCGTCCGCGGCCTCACGCAGCCGGGATGGTTCGAGTACCACGGTGAGATCTACGACGTACCGGCCGTCAAGATGACGCCGACGCCGGAGCGACCGGTGCCCATCCTCATCGGCGGCCACGCCGAGGCCGCGCTGAAGCGGGCCGCCGCCCTGGGTGACGGGTGGATGCACGGCGGCGGTGACCCGGCCGACCTCCCCGGCCTGCTCGACCGGCTCGGGCAATTGCGCAAGGAGCACGGTCGTGATCACGAGCCGTTCGAGATCCACGTGATCTCGTTCGAGGCCTTCACCGTCGACGGCGTGAAGCGGCTCGAGGAGCAGGGCGTGACCGACGTGATCGTGGGGTTCCGGTGGCCCTACGACGTCGGGCCGGACACCGAGTCGCTGGCGATGAAGCTGGACAATCTGCGCCGGTTCGCCGACGACGTCATCGCGAACGCGCAGTAGTTCCTCAGGGATCTCCCAGCCCGCGGTGACAGCGTCGTCGCCCATGAGGCGCCGCACCCGCTGGTTGATCGGCATCCCGGTTGCGCTCGTCGCCCTCGTCGCCGGCGGCACCTGGTTCTACATCCACGTCGTCGAGGGGCCGGCGCCGGCGAAGCTGTCGCTGAACTCGAGCGCGTCCGTCACGACCGCCGCGGCCGGTTCCGGGACGGTCGCCGCCGGACCGTTCACGTTGGCCGGGACCTGGAAGCCGACGCCGGCGAGCCAGCTCGGCTACCGCATCAAGGAGACGCTGTTCGGCCAGAGCAACACCGCGGTCGGCCGGACCAACGCCATCAGCGGCGATCTGGTGATCGACGGCGCCACGGTCAAGACGGCCTCGTTCAGCGTCGACATGACGAAGGTCGCGAGCGACCAGCACCAGCGCGACGGGCAGTTCCAGGGCCGCATCATGCACACGTCGTCGTTCCCGACGGCGACGTTCACGCTCACCTCTTCGATCGCGTTGCCGTCCGATCCGGGCGACAAGCAGCAGCTCTCGTTCAACGCGACCGGTGACCTGACGATGCACGGTGTCACCAAGGCGGTGTCGTTCACGCTGAAGGCGCAACGCAACGGCAACACCATCGAGGTGAACGGGGAGATCCCGGTCACCTTCGCCGACTACGGCATCGACAACCCGAGCGGCGGCCCGGCATCGACCGCCGACAACGGCCTGCTGGAGTTCCTGGTCGTCTTCCAGCACGCCTGACCGGCTTCGACCGGGCAAGAGCGCATGGTGGGAGCTACGCGTGGAGGTCGGACATGTTGACCGGCAGGCGGGACTCGCGGATGGCGTCGGCCCGCTGGTGGAGCATGTCGCCGATCTCGTCCAGGTTGAAGCTGATGATGAACCGGCCGTCCTTCACCCCCTGGACGGCGAACTTGCCGAGCTCGTAGACGTCCATCACGTCGGCGCTGCGCCCGGCGTCCTCCAGGGCGCGGCGGTAGTCGGCGAACGTCGTCTTGGGCGCGACCGGTCGCGACCGCTCGCGGGCCAGCTCGGTCGGCCGGTTGCGGTCGGCGGTCCAGAGGCCCGTGTCGAGCAGTCCGCCTGACGGATAGAAGACCGCGGCCCGCACGTTCGTGCCTTCCGTCTCGAGTTGCGACGCCAGCGCCTCGGTGAAGCACGACACCGCCGCCTTGCTCGACGCGTAGACCGACGCGTAGGGCACCGGCGCGAACCCGCCGTCGCCCGACGACGTGTTGACGATCAGGCCGGGCTCGCCCGACGCCAGCATGCGAGGGACGAACGCCAGGACGCCGTGGACCACGCCGAAGACGTTCACGCCGAAGCACCAGTACCAGTCCTTGGGCTCCTGCTCCCACGGCTTGCCGCCTCCGCCCGACGTCACGCCGGCGTTGTTGAACAGCAGGTGACACGCGCCGTGCCGGTCGTACACCGCGTCGGCCAGCGCGTCGGCGGACTCGGACTTCGACACGTCGGTGACGACGCCGGTGACCTCGCCCCACTGGCCGAGCTCGGCGACCGCGGCCTCGAGCACCGGTTCCTCGATGTCGGCGATGACGAGCTTCACGCCCTCGTCGAGCAGCGCCCGCCCGAGGCCCTTCCCGACGCCGCTGGCGCCACCCGTGACCACCGCGACCTTGCCGGCCAGATCCTCCACGTCGTCCCCTGTTCTCCGATGCCGTCGACGCGGGGAGCGTAGGCCGGGCCGCGTCCGGCAGGATGGGCCGATGGACGTCTACGAGGCGCTGTACACGACCCGAGCCATGCGGCGGATGAAGCCGGATCCGGTACCGATGGACGTGCAGGCCCGGATCCTCGACGCCGCCATCCGGGCGCCGAGTGGCGGCAACGTCCAGAACTGGCGATTCCTGCTGGTCGACGACCCCGATGTCCGTGGCCGGCTGGCGCCGCTCTACCACGACGCCATCGGTCAGCTCTGGAAGACGGTGTACGCGTCCCGCATCGCCGCCGCAGAAGCGGCGCCGGACGACCCCGAGTCGATCCAGATGCAGAAGGTCGTGCGCTCGGCCCAGCACCTGGCCGATCACTTCGGCGAGGTGCCGCTGCTCCTGTTCGCGTTCGCGCAGGGCGACCCGACCGGCGGCTCGATCTTCCCCGCGGTGTGGAGCGCGCAGCTCGCGGCGCGCGCCGAGGGCGTCGGCAGCGCGCTGACATCGGTGCTCGCGTACTTCCACGGCGAGGAGACGTTCGACATTCTCGGCGTGCCCAGGGACGAGGGCTGGATCATGTCGTGCTGCGTGGTCTTCGGGTATCCGACGGGCACGTGGGGCGTCGCCGCCCGGCGACCGGCGCACGAGGTGACGCACCGCAACCAGTGGGGCGCGCCGGCCGGGTTCGAGATCGTCGAGCCGCTCTGGTCGCCATGAGGTTCTCGATGATCTCCGGAGCGGTCGAGCATCACGCCCTCACGTGGCCCGCCCACACGCGCGCGCCGGAGATCTTCCCGTCCTTCCGGGCCGCGGGATAGGGCGCGGTGGACACCGACCTCAGTGGGCGCCGGGCCATCGTCACCGGAGGCAGCGCCGGCATCGGCGCCGCAGTGGTCCGGGCGCTGGCCGAGCACGGCGCGCGCGTCGCGTTCTGCGCGCGTGACAAGGACGCGGTGGCGGCGGCATCGACGGCCGCCGGCGCCGGCGTCCGTGGCTACGTCGCCGACATGGCCGACGCGGCGTCGATCGACGCCTTCCTCGAGGCCGCGACGGCCGACCAGGGCCCGGCCGACATCCTCGTCAACAACGTCGGCGCGTCGCCGACCCGCAACTTCCTGCACATGACCGACGAGGACTGGGAGGAGCTGTTCCGGCTCAACCTGCTGTCAGCGGTCCGGTGCACACGCCGCGCGCTGCCCGCGATGCGGGCGCAGCGGTGGGGCCGCGTCGTGATGATCTCGTCGGTCGCCGCCAAGTCGCCGAACGCGCCGCTGGTCGACTACGCCGCCAGCAAGGCGGCGATGGTCGCCATGGCCAAGGCGTTGTCGAAGAAGTACGGCGCCGACAACGTGCTGGTGAACTCGGTCCTCCCCGGTCGCGTCCGCACCGCCATGTGGGAGCGGGCCGCGGGCGAGATCTCGGCTGCGTCCGGCCAGTCGGTCGAGGAGGTGTTCGCCGCCCGCTCCGAGGACATCCCGCTCGGCCGTTACGGGCGAGCGGAGGAGATCGCCGACGTCGTGCTGTTCCTGTGCAGCGAGCGGGCGTCGTACGTCAACGGCGCGACGATCGACGTCGACGGCGGCCTCGGCTCGTTCATGTACTGAGGCGGACGAAGCGCACCTCGGCACCCGGCCGCGCCGGCAGATCGCCGTTCGACTGCAGCTCGAGCGGCGCCGCCGAATGGAGCTCGAAGCCGGGCCCGAGGACCGCGCCCACGAACTCGGCCCGACCGTCGACGGTCGGGGCACCGGCATCGCCGGCCCGGATGCGAAGGATGAGGAGCAGCCGACTGCCGGGCCGGGTGAGCCGGCGGATGTTGGCGCGGTACTCCGGCAAGGCACGGGCCGGCAGCTGGTGCAGGCAGCCGAGATCGAGGACGACGTCGTGGCTGGTCGCGTCCCGCAAGCGCCGGGTCACGTCGGCGCGCCGCAGCGTGAGCCCCGGCACGTCGTGCAGGGCGCGAGCCCGTTCGATGGCGGCGTTCGAGAGGTCCATCGCCAGCACGCGATGACCGCGTGCCGCGAGCCACGCCGAGGTGTGGCCGAGGCCGCAGCCCACGTCGACCACCGAAGCGCCGGCCGGGATCCATCCCGAGTCGTGCGCCGCCGCCACCTCCGGGCGCACGTCCTGGTGCAGCCACGGCGGCTGGAAGTCGGCCCGGCCCCAACGGTCGTCCCACTGGCGGCGCCGCGACCGCCGACGACGGCCGATCACTCGTCGTCGGCGCCGTCTTCGACCGGTGCGTTCTCCAGGACACTGCGCAACGTCTGCGCCGCGCCCAGCAGGCCGATGCTCTCGTAGGGGACGACGATCTTGGCGTTGTAGCTGTCGGAGAGCTTGGCCAGCGCGTCGAGTTGCAGGATGGCGATGAGCGCCGGTGTCGGCGCCTGCTGCTGGATCGCGCCGTAGACCGTGCCGACCGCCTGGGCCCGGCCCTCGGCGTCGAGGATGGCCGCCTGCCGCCCGCCTTCGGCACGGAGGATGGCGGCCTGCTTCTCACCTTCGGCGGCGCGAATCGTCGCTTGGGCGTTGCCCTCGGCGACATTGATCGCCGACTGCTGCTCACCCTCGGACTGCAGGATCTTGGCCCGCTTCTCCTGGTCGGCCTGCTTCTCGAGCGCCAGCGCCGCGAGGATGTTCGGCGGCGGCGAGATCTCGACGATCTCGATGCGGCTGATGCGAATGCCCCACTTGTCGGTGACGACCTCCATCTGCTGCTGGACGTCGGTGTTGATGCGCTCGCGCTCGGACAGCGCCTGGTCGAGGGTCATCGTGCCGATCACGGAACGGAGCGCGGTGCGAGCCAGCGCGTCGATGCCGACGTCGAAGTTGGCGACGCTGAAGAGCGCCGCCTTGGCGTCGACGACCTGCGTGAAGATCGTGGCGTTCACGGTGACGACCACGTTGTCCTTGGTGATGACCTCCTGGCGGTCGCCCGGTCGCGGGATCTCGCGCATGTCGACCCGCTGCAGCGACTCGATGAACGGCGCGATGACGACCAAGCCGGGCTCGTGGGTGCGTTGGTACTCGCCCAGCCGCTTGACCACGCCGACGGTGCCCTGTTGGACGATGTTCAGCGACTGCGCCAGCGCGGTCAGCAGGACGATGACGACCAGCGCCAGCAGCGCGAGGCCGACGAATGCTCCGGTGCTCATGGGGTCCTTTCCTGGACCGGCTCGCGGTCGAGTGGCAGGACGACGAGCGTCGTCCCCTGAACCTGGGTTACGAGGACCGTCGTGCCGGCGGGGATGGTGCCGCCCGAGCCGCTCACCGCGAGCCACCGCTCGCCGACGAGGCGGACGTGACCGAGGGCGTGGGCGTCGCCGACGTCGTCGAGGGTGAGGGCTTCCTGGCCGACGAGCCCGCCGTGCACGCCGCGCGCGACGTGGGGAACGTGGCGGCGCCGCTCGTAGGCCCGGCTGACGAGCGGGCGGGCCAGCGCGACGCCGGCCACCGACACCGCCACGGCAACCGCGGCCTGGGCCCCGATCGCGGTGGGCGCCACCAGCGCCACGATCGCGGCGCCGAGGCTGCCGATCGCGCCGAAGAGGGCGTAGAACGCCAGGTGGTGCATCTCGAACAACAGGAGCACGATCGCCAGCACGAACCACGCGACTACCACCGATGCCACCTCCGCTTCGGAGCGTACCGGCCGCCAACCCTCACTTGGGGGCCGATTCGGCCGATAGGGGAGCCTGATGATCCTTCCCTTCGCCGCACTCGTGGCCGTCGTCGCGGTGGCCGTCGCCGCCATCTCCTTTCGTGCTCGCGGCTCGGCCCGCCGCCGTCACTCGGAAGCGATCGTGGGCGCATCCGAGGTCTCGACGTGGATGTCCGAGGTCATGGATGCCATGAACCCCGAACCGCCGACGCTGCACGCCGTCCATGACGATCAGGCCGTACCGACCGGACCGCCGTCGAGGGTGACGATCCTGATGCCTGACGATCAGCACCCGGCGGGGCACGTCGCCAACTGAGCCGGCGACGGCTCGCATTCGGGGTGACGGCCCGGCATGCTACGGCGATGTCCGCTGAGCCCCTGGCCTTCATCTTCGCGATGCCGATGGAGATCAAGCCGCTCGTGCGGCGACTCTCCCTCCAGAAGACGACGATCGGCGGTGAACGGGCGTACGAGGGCAAGCTCCCGGACGGGCGCGACGTGGTCGCCATCGTCACCGGCATGGGCACCGCGTTCGCCACGGCGGGCGCCGAACGGCTGCTCAATGCGGTCCACGTCGACCGCGTCCTCGTGGTGGGCATTACCGGGGCGGTCGAGAACGACACGCCGATCGGCACCCTCGTGTTGCCGAAGACCGTCGTGAACAGCAACACCGGCGCCGAGTTCACCCCGGCCCCGCTGGGTGACGGCACCCCGAGCGGCACCATGTGGACCACCGACGTGATCCTCACGGATCCCGACCACCTCGCCGGTCTCAGGGCGCGAGGTGTCGTGTCGCTCGACATGGAGACCGCGGCGATCGCCGAGGCGTGCGACAAGCGCGCCATCCCGTGGTCGGTCTTCCGGGTGATCAGTGATCGGGCGACCGACGGCAGCATCGACGAGGAGGTCTTCCACCTCAGCAATCAGGACGGCACCGCCCGGCCGGGCGCGATCGCGAAGTACTTCCTGATGCATCCGTGGAAGGTGCCCAAGATGGCCAAGCTCGCCAAGGGCGCCAAGCTGGCGACCGAGCGGGCGGTCGAGGCGGCGCTGGCGGCGGTCGCCGGAGCCTGATCGGGGCGCCATCCGTGCTCCCGGATGGCCATGGAATCAGGGCTCCCTGGGTACCATGTCGGCCAATTCCAATGGCTGCGGACACCCTTTCCGGCCCGGTCGCGCCGGGCGCGTTCCGCCACGAGGCCCTCTTGTACGCCGGTGAGGGAGACTTCCTCGCCCAGACGGTCCCGTTCCTGCGCGAGGCCGCGGCCGCCGGCGAGCCGACGCTCGTCGTCGTCGACGCCGCCCGGATCAGGCGCCTGCGGGCGGACCTGAACGGGGAGTCGGAGGCCATCCTCTTCGCCGACATGGCCGAGGTCGGTGCCAACCCGGCCCGGATCATCCCCGCCTGGCATCGGTTCGTGGCCGAGTACGGCGCCCTCGGCCGCCCGCTGCGCGGGATCGGCGAACCCATCTGGGCCGGCCGCAGTCCCGACGAGCTGGTCGAGTGCCAGCGACACGAGGCCCTGCTCAACCTCGCGTTCGCCGACGCGCCGTCGTTCCGGCTGGTGTGCCCGTACGACACCGAGGCCCTCGACGCCGCGGTGATCGACGAGGCGCGCCGCAGCCACCCCGTAGTCGGCCGGCGCGGCGCCGAAGCCGAGAGCGCCGAGTACGTCGGGCTCGACGAGGTCGCCGAGCCGTTCGACGCGCCGCTGCCGCCGCCGCCCGCCAGTCGGGCGCTGATGCAGTTCGGGCCGCGGCGGCTGGGCGCGGTGCGGCGGTTCGTCATCGCCGAGGCCGATCGGGCCGGGCTCGGACGGGCGCGCGTCGACGCGCTCGTCGTGGCGATCAACGAGTTGGCGACGAACAGCGTCCGGCACGGCGGCGGGCGCGGCTCCGTCTCGATGTGGTGCGCACCTGGGTCGCTGGTGTTCGAGGTGCGCGACCGGGGTCGCATCGACGATCCGCTGGCCGGTCGATCGTCACCGGATCTCAACCAGGACGGCGGCCGCGGTTTGTGGATCGTGAACCAGTTGTGCGACCTGGTGCAGATCCGCACGCGCGAGGACGGCACCGCCGTCCGCGTGCACATGCACGTGTCGTAGCTCCCGCGCCTCCGTTTTCGCCGCAGTTGGTGTCGCGTAGCGACACCAACTGCGGCGAAAACGGGTGGGTCGGGTGGGTCGGGTGGGTCGGGTGGGTCGGCGGTGGACTCAGGCCGTCAGCGCCTTCCATCGGATCGGGACGTTGACGAAACCGTCGATGAGGTTGGAGTTCACGCGCGGCAGCGTCGCCGGGTCGGTGGTGACCTCGAGGCCGTCGAAGCGGTCGAGGAACGCCTCGAACATGATCTTCGCCTCGAGCCGGGCCAGGTTGGCGCCGAGGCAGAAGTGGGGCCCGCCGGCGCCGAACGCGACGTGGTCGTTGGGGTGGCGGGTGATGTCGATGGTGTCGGGATCACCGAAGGCGCGGTCGTCGCGGTTGGCCGACGCGTACACCAGCAGCACGCGGTCCTCGGCCGCGATCGGCACGCCGCCGACCTCGGTGTCGGCGCCGGCCCGTCGCGTGAACTGCATGACCGGCGACACGTAGCGGAGGAGCTCCTCGACCGCGGTGGGCAGCCGCGACCGGTCGGCGCGCAGCTTCTCGAGCTGGTCGGGGTGGTCCAGCAGGACGAGCAGGCCGGTGGTGATCAGGTTGCGGGTGGTCTCGCTGCCGGCGTTCTGGAGGAGGAGGAAGAACAGGTCGAGCTGCATCTGCGTGAGCTGCTCGCCGTCGACCTCGGCCTGGATCAGCACGCTCATCAGGTCGTCCCTCGGGCGCTTGCGGCGGTCCTCGCACATCGCGTCGGCGTACAGGTACATCTGCATCATGGCGTCGCCGCGCTGCTCCGCGGTCACGTCGGCGTCGAACCCGAAGGTGAGCTCGGTCCACTCGAAGATCTGCTTGCGGTCCTCCTCCGGCACACCCACCAGGTCGGCGATGACGTGCAACGGGAGCCAGAGCGCGATGTCGGTGACGAGGTCGCACTCGTCGCGGCCGGCCAACTTGGCGAGGATCGAGTCGACCCGGGTCCGGATGCCGTCTTCGAGGCCGGCGACGCGTCGCGGCGTGAATCCGCTGTTGATGAGCTTGCGGAGCTTGGTGTGGTCGGGCGGGTCCTTGCTGATGAGGAGCTCGGAGACGCCGGAGTCGGTCTGGTCGGCGGCTTCCTCGAGGAACGGGTGGGGCGACGTGTGGAACGTGGCCGAGTCGCGCGACACCCGCTGGACATCGGCGTGGCGCGTGACCGCCCAGTACCCCCGCGGCCACGCGGGATGGTCGTGGTGCGAGACCGGATCCGTCTCACGCAGTTCACGAAAGAGCTCGTGCGGGAAGCCGGCGGCATAGGTCATAGGGTCGTGGAGCGCGACGTCGGTCATGACGGGCCTTTCTCGACCTCGGCGGCGATGGCGTCGAGCAGGCGGGTCGCGAGCTCGGGCCGGCAGACCACGAGGTCCGGGAGATAGGGATCGGGCTGGTTGTAACGGAGCGGCGAGCCGTCGATGCGCGAGCAGTGCAGGCCGGCGGCGAGGGCCACCGCAACCGGCGCCGCCGAGTCCCACTCGTACTGACCGCCGCCGTGGACGTACGCGTCGGCGTCGCCGAGCACGACGGCCATGGCCTTGGCGCCGGCCGACCCGAGCTCGACCAGGTCGGCATCCAGCGCCGATGCCACGCCGGCCGCGAACGCCGGCGGCCGCGACCGGCTGACCACGATCTGCCGGCGACCCGCCGGCGGGGGCGGGGAACCGACGTCCGGTGTGCGCAGGACGAGTGACCGGGCCGGCAGCGCGACCGCGCCCGCGGTGAGCCGGCCGTGCTCGAGCAACGCGACGTGGACCGCCCAGTCGCTGCGGGGCGGCTCGCGGAACTCGCGGGTGCCGTCGAGCGGATCGATGATCCACACCCGCTCGGCGCCGAGGCGCGCCTTGTCGTCGGCCGCCTCCTCGGAGAGCACGGCGTCGGCGGGCCGCTCGGCGCGCAGGCGCTCGGCGATGAGCTGCTGGGCGCGCCGGTCGCCCTCGTCGCCCAACTCGCGGCCGGCGAGGCCTTCGGTGCGAACGGTGCGCAGCACCGCGCCGACGTCGTCGGCCAGGGTGGCGGCGAACTCGTGGTCGTTCATCGGGCGAGCGCGCTCCTCGCGACCAGGGCCGCCACGTCGTCGGCGTGCCGCAGCGCGCCGCGCTCGCCGCGCACCATGGCGCGCAGGAACATCGCGCCGAGCAGCGTCTCGTAGATCAGGTCGGACGAGGTGTCCGCGTCGATCGTCCCGCGCGCGACGGCCGCCTCGATCGTGGCGCGGAATGCCTGGCGCGTCGGCATCTCGGTGCGCAGCACGAGCCGGTCGTACTGCGCCGGGCTGCGGTGGTACTCGGTCAGCAGGCCGGCGATCGCGGCGCGGGCGGCGGGGTCGTTCAAGCCGCGGAGGAGGAGGCGCGTCCACGCCCGCAGATCGGCGGCGAAGTCGCCGGACGGCTCGGGGTACTCGACGTCGGTCGACGGGAAGATCGCGTCCTCGACCAGCTCGGCCTTCGTCGACCAGCGGCGGTAGATGCTCGGCGCGCCCACGCCCGCTCGGCGAGCGACCGCCTGGATGGTGGTGGCCTGGTAGCCGTCCTCCACGAGCAGCTCGAGCACCGCGGTGCGGATGGCTTCGTCGACGCGGGGGTCGCGGGGCCGGCCCACGCGCGCGGCCGGTTCGGCACTTGACACTCCTTGATTATCGTTAGAGGATGCAACGTAATGCAAGGGGGAACGGCCGACGTCGTCGAGATCGACGATCTGGCCGACCCGAAGCTGCCCGACGAGGTCGTCGCGTTGCAGCGGATGCTCGCCGAGATCGCGCCAACGATGGCGCTCGAGCCGGGACCGCGCCGCGCCGCTGCGACGGAGGAGACCGGCCTGGCCGACTTCGGCGACCCCGCGTACGAGACGCGGCTCGCGGTGCTGTGCGACGCGCTGCGCGCCGAGGGCAACCTCAGCCCGGCCGGCCACGTCGGCGCGTGCGTGCAGCTCACCGCGCTGTTGAAGAACCGGCTCCTCATCCAGGACCTGTTGACGCGTCATCCCGAGATCCACGACGTCGAGATCGCGCGGCCCATCGTGATTGCCGGACTGCCGCGGACCGGCACGACGCACTTGCACAACTTGCTGGCCGCTGACCCGGCGCTGCGATCGCTCCCGTACTGGGAGAGCCTCGAACCGGTGCTGGCCGAGTCCGAGCGGCCGGCGCCGGGCGAGCCCGACCCGCGTCTCGCCCGCACCGACGCGACCGTCGCGACGATCAACGCCGCCATGCCGTATTTCAAGCGGATGCACGAAATGACCACCGAGCACGTGCACGAGGAGATCCAGCTCCTCGCCATCGACTTCTCCACGATGCTCTTCGAGACGATGGCGCTGATCCCGTCGTGGCGCGACCACTACCTGGCGCACGACCAGACGCCGTCCTACCGCTATCTCGAGACGGTGCTCAAGGTGCTCACGTGGCTTCGCGGTGGCGAGCGTTGGGTGCTCAAGTCGCCGCAGCACCTCGAGCAGTTCGGCCCGCTGATGACGGTGTTCCCGGACGCGACGGTCGTCGTCACGCACCGCGACCCGGTGTCGGTGACCGCGTCGATGTCGACGATGGCCGCGTACACCGCGCGCATGAGCGCGGCGTCGGTCGACCCGCACCGTGTCGGCCGCTACTGGGCCGACCGCATCCAGGCCATGCTCGGCGCGTGCGTGCGGGACCGCGAGGCACTGCCGGCCGACCAGTCGATGGATGTCCTCTTCCACGAGTTCATGGCCGACGACCTCGGCACCGTCGAGCGGATCTACCAGCTCGCCGGCCAGCCGATGGCGGGCCCGTCGCGTGCCGCGCTCGGGCAGTACCTCGCGACCCACCAGCGGGACCGGCATGGCCGGGTCCGCTACGACCTGGGCCCCCTGGGCCTCGACCGCGACGACCTCCGCCGGTCGCTGCGGCCCTATGGCGAGCGATTCGCCGTCCGCCCGGAGGCCTGATCCAATGACCGGCCGTGTCTGACAACCTCATCGCCCCGCACGGCGGCCCGCTCGTCGACCTGCTCGTCACCGACGACCGCGCCGGCGACCTCAAGAAGCAGTCGGCCGACTGGCCGTCGTGGGACCTCACGCCCCGCCAGCTCTGCGACCTGGAGCTGCTGACCACGGGCGGCTTCTCGCCGCTGCGCGGCTTCCTCGGCCGAGCCGACTACGAATCGGTCCGCGACTCGATGCGACTGGCCGACGGGACGCTCTGGCCGATCCCCGTCACGCTCGACGTCAGCGAGGAGTTCGCCGAGGGCCTGGCAACCGGCACGACGGTCGCGCTGCGCGACGCCGAAGGCGTGATGTTGGCCGCGCTCCACGTCAGCGACGTCTGGCGACCGGACCTCGATGCCGAGGCGGCCGCGGTCTACGGCACCACCGACGCCGGCCACCCGGCGGTCGGCTACCTGCGCAACCAGTCGGGTCCGGTCTACGTCGGCGGCGAGATCGAGGCGCTCCAGGCACCGCTGCACTACGACTACCGCGACCTGCGCCACACCCCGGCCGAGCTGCGGGCCGTCTTCGGGCGTGACGGCTGGCGGTCGGTCGTCGCCTTCCAGACGCGCAACCCGCTGCACCGCGCGCACCAGGAGCTGACGCTGCGCGCCGCGCGCGAGGTGGAGGCCAACCTGTTGATCCACCCGGTCGTCGGCATGACCAAGCCGGGCGACGTCGACCACTACACCCGGGTGCGCTGCTACCAGGCGATCATGCCGGGGTACCCGCACGGCACCGCGATGCTCAGCCTGTTGCCGCTGGCGATGCGGATGGGTGGCCCGCGCGAGGCGGTGTGGCACGCCATCATCCGCAAGAACCACGGGGTGAGCCACTTCATCGTCGGTCGCGACCACGCCGGGCCGGGTGCCGATTCGAAGGGCGAGCCGTTCTACGGGCCCTACGACGCGCAGGCGCTGCTCCGCCAGCACGAGGCGGAGCTGGGCGTGACGATGGTGCCGTTCCTCAACATGGTCTACGTCGAGGACCGCGACGAGTACCTGCCGGAGGACGAGGTGCCCGATGGCGCCCGGGTGCTGTCCATCTCGGGCACCGAGCAGCGCCGCCGCCTCAACGAGGGCCGCGACCTGCCGGAGTGGTTCACCCCGCCGACCGTGGCCACCGAGCTGCGCCGGTCGTACCCGCCGCGGGCGCAGCAGGGCTTCACGGTGTTCTTCACCGGCCTCAGCGGGTCGGGCAAGTCGACGATCGCCAACGTGTTGCTGGTGAAGCTGCTGGAGATGGGGGGCCGGCCGGTGACGCTGCTCGACGGCGACCTGGTCCGCAAGCACCTGTCGAGCGAGCTCGGGTTCTCGAAGGAGCACCGCGACATCAACATCCGCCGCATCGGCTACGTCGCCAGTGAGATCACCAAGAACGGTGGCATCGCGATCTGCGCGCCGATCGCGCCGTACGAGTCGACGCGCCGCGACGTCCGGGCCGCGGTCGAGCCGGGTGGCGGCTTCCTGCTGGTGCACGTGGCCACCCCGATCGAGGTGTGCGAGGCGCGCGACCGGAAGGGCCTGTACGCCAAGGCGCGCGCCGGCGTGCTCAAGGAGTTCACCGGGATCTCCGACCCGTACGAGGAGCCGTCCGACGCCGACGTGGTGATCGACACCACCACGACCAGCGCCGAAGAGGCGGCCCAGCAGGTGATCCTCCACCTGGAATCCGAGGGCTACATCACGTGAGCGCGGCGTGAGCGCCGAGCTGACCGGTCAGGCGTTCCACGAGCTGCTCGACGAGCTGCACGGGCTCGAGAAGAAGTTCACCGCGAGCCCGAACGGCCCCCTCGACGAGCAGGCGATGCTCGAGGGCTACAAGTGGGCCTTCTCGATCCTCCAGGTCGCCTTCGACGCCCATGTGTGGGCCGACACCGGCCGGCCCCGGTTCGTCGACATCGTCGGCCCGTACAAGAAGTGGGGCGGCGACAACGCCGACGCCTTCTACCAGTACGCGCCGATCGACCCGACGCGCACGTACCGCGTGCGCGGCCGGGTCGGCGACGCGGTGTACCTGTCGCTCACGGTGTACGGCGGCCCCGACGACGGCCGGTACTCGACGCGCATCGTCGGCACGCGGAACGACCGCGACCTCGACATCGCGCCGGACGGCACCTTCGAGCTGGTGCTCAGCCCCGAGCCGCACGAGGGCGCGTGGATCGCGCTCGAGCCCGACGCGGTGTGCGCGGTCACGCGCGACTACCTCGAGGACCCCGACCACGGCCGCCGCGCCGAGTGGGCCATCGAGGCCGACGACCCGCCGGCGACCTATCGCATCGACGATGCCGACCTGGCGCGGCGGTTCCGCGCCGCCCGCACGTGGGTCAACGAGCAGTCGCAGATGGTCCCGATCGGCTTGGGCACGCCGAACGCCGTCGACGAGCCGTATCCCGTGCCGGCCCAGACATTCGGCTGGGCCGCCGGCGACGCCGCCTACGCGATGGGCAGCTTCGACTTGGCCGACGACGAGGTGTTGGTGATCGAGGGCCGTTCGCCGGAGTGCGCGTTCTGGAACCTCTGCCTCTGGAACCAGTTCCTGCACACGTACAACTACGAGTACGAGCGGGTGACGATCAACGGCAGCCAGGTGGAGTACGAGGACGACGGCTCGTGGACGATCGTCGTGGCCCACCGCGATCCCGGTCACCCGAACTGGGTGTCGACCCAGGGCCACCGGCGGGGCCGCATCTGGTTCCGCTGGTTCCTCCCGTCGGCCACGCCGGCCCGCCCGACGACGCGCGTCGAGACGAGGTAGTCGGTGCCGGTCGACCTGGTGGAGCTCGTCGCCCCGGCGCACACCGCGGTGCTCACCATGGAGACGCAGAAGGGCGTGGTCGGCGCCGAGAGCCCGATCCGCGTGCTGGCCGACGAGGTCGCCGCCAACGGGATGCTCGAGCGCATGGGCCGGCTGTGCCGCGCCGCCCGCGCCGCCGGCGCGCCGGTGGTGCACTGCACCGCCGAGTTCCGCGCCGACCGGGCCGGGTCGTCGTTCAACATCCCGCTGTTGGCGCGGCTCGCCAAGGGCGAGCTGTCGATGGTCGGCGGATCGCCGGCCGCCGAGGTCGTCGACGAGCTCGGGCCCGAGCCCACCGACCTCGTCTCGCCGCGCCTCCACGGGATCTCGCCGTTCACCGGCACCAGCCTCGACCAATGGCTGCGCAACCTCGGCGTCACCACCGTCGTCGCCACCGGTGTCTCGGTGAACCTCGGCGTGCTCGGCATGTGCGTCGAGGCGGCCGACCTCGGTTACCGCATCGTGGTGCCCGTCGACGCGGTCGCGGGCTTCCCGCGCGACTACGCGCAGGCGGTGTTGGACAACACGATCGCGTTGCTGGCCACACGCGCGACCGTCGACGAGGTGATTGCGGCCTGGCGGTCGTGAGGCATGAGAAGCTGTCACCCATGTCGGTCGCAGCCCGCAGTCTGAGCCCACTCCCTCCGGTCGAGCGCGTCCGGCCGGGTCTCTGGAGCATCCCGGTCCCGATCCCCAGCAACTCCCTGCGCTATGTCTTCGTCTACGTCTTCGAGACCGACCGCGGCCCGTACATCGTCGACACCGGTTGGAACACCGACGACGCGTTCGCGGCGCTGTCCGACGGGCTGAAGCAGGTCGGCACCGACCTGGCCGACGTGCAGGGCGTGCTCGTCACCCACATCCATCCCGACCATTACGGCCTGGCCGGACGGGTGCGCGAGGCGTCGGGCGCCTGGGTCGCGCTGCACCCCGAGGACGCCGCCCTGATCAAGGACCGGTACGAGGAGCCCACCGACCTGCTCGAGCGGGTCGGCGCCATGCTGCGGCGGATGGGCGCGCCGCCCGAGGAGCTGGAGGGGATGCGCAACGCGTCGATGCCGGTGCTGCCGTTCGTGTCGGCGGCGCAGCCCGACGTCCTGTTCGAGGACGGCGACAAGCCCGAGGTCCCGGGCTGGGACCTGAGCGCCATCTGGACGCCCGGTCACTCACCGGGCCACCTCTGCTTCTGGGAGCCGGCCAACCGGGTGATGCTGTCGGGCGACCATGTGCTGCCGCGGATCACGCCGAACATCCCGTTCCACCCGCAGGCGGCGGCCGACCCGCTGGGCGACTTCCTCCAGTCGTTGGAGAAGCTGCGCGGCTACGGCGAGGACGAGGTCCTCCCCGCGCACGAGCACCGCTTCGTCGGCCTCGACAGCCGGCTCGACGAACTGATCGCGCACCACGAGCGGCGGTTCGCCGAGGTGCTCGACGCCATCCGCGACGGCGTCACCAGCGCGTGGGGAATCGCCGAGCGGATGGGCTGGTCGCGTCCGTGGGGCCGCATCGAGGGCTTCATGCGCCGGGCGGCGGTCGGTGAGGCGATGGCCCACCTGCGCACCCTCGAGAAGCGCGGCATCGTCCGCGAGGTGATGGGGGAGCCCTCGCGTTGGGAGATCGTGGCCGAACGCGCCTAGGTTTCCCGGCCCTATGGGCACGTTGGACGGACGGGTTGCGATCATCACCGGCGCCGGGCGCGGCATCGGCCGCGAGCACGCGCTGCTGTTCGCGTCGGAAGGCGCCAAGGTCGTCGTCAACGACCTCGGCGGCGCGGTCGACGGATCGGGCGACGACCGATCGCCGGCCGAGCAGGTCGTCGACGAGATCAAGGCGATGGGCGGCGAGGCGGTCGCCAACGCCGACAACGTCGCCGACTTCGACGCCGCCAAGGCCATCGTCGACCAGGCGGTCGACGCCTTCGGCGACCTTCACGTGGTGGTGAACAACGCCGGCATCCTGCGCGATCGCGTCCTCGTCAACATGAGCGAGGCCGAATGGGACGCGGTGATCAACGTGCACCTGAAGGGCCACTTCGCCGCGACGCATCACGCCGCCGCGTACTGGCGGGAGCAGTCGAAGGCGGGTGCCGAGGTGAAGGCGGCGGTGATCAACACGTCCTCGTCGGCCGGGCTCGCCGGCAATCCCGGCCAGACCAACTACGCCGCCGCCAAGGCCGGCATCGCGGCGTTCACCATCGTGTCCGCCATGGAGCTCAAGCGCTACGGCGTCCGCTGCAACGCGATCGCGCCGTTCGCCCGCACCCGCATGACACTGCAGACGCCCGGCATGGACGAGGTCGTGGCCGCCCCGCAGGACGCGGGTGCGTTCGACTACTGGGACCCGGCGAACATCTCGCCGCTGGTCGGCTATCTCGCCACCGCCGACTGCCCCTTCAACGGCGGCGTGTTCCACGTCGGCGGCGGCCAGGTCGGGCTGTACGTCAATTGGACGCTCGACCAGGTGCTCGATCACGGCGACCGCTGGACGGTCGCCGAGCTGATCGCCGAGGCGCCGGCGCTCATGGAGGGCCGCCCCAAGCTGGCCTCCGCGGGCGTCGACATGGCCGACCTCATGAAGGGCGCCTTCTAGTCGCTGGGTGGGGGACAGTGTTCACGCGTCCTTCACACGCTCGACCAGCGGTCGACACCGAGGCCGGGCAGCCTGTCGAGGGTGCAACTCCGTGTCGGGTGCGAGTTCGTCCACGGCGTGACGGCCGAGACCCACGCCGTCGTGCAGGTCGAGCCGAGGATCGACGGAGCGTTCGCGATCGTCGACGAGCAGTGGGAGACCGAGCCCCCGCTCGAGTCGCGCCGCCACCTCGATGGGTTCGGAAACCTGCGCCGCCGCGTCACCCTTTCCGCCGGGACCTCGACGCTTCGCTACGACGCCTTGGTGGATGTGCCGGAGTTCGCCGATCCCGAAGACCTCGACGCCCGCGAGCTCACTCCAGCCGAGGTGCCCGACGACGCGTTGGTGTTCACGCTTCCCAGCCGGTTCTGCCCGTCCGACGCAATGGGCTGGCAGGCGGCTGAGCTGTTCGGCGCCATCGACCCGGGATGGGGCCGGGTGCAAGCGATCTGCGACTGGGTGCACGGCACGGTGACCTTCGGCTACGGGTCCAGCTCGCCGACCACCACCGCGGCCGATGTGCTCGAGGCCGGCAAGGGCGTGTGTCGCGACTTCGCCCACCTGGCGGTCACCTTCTGTCGGGCGCTGAACATCCCGACGCGCTACGTCTTCGGATATCTGCCCGACGTGGGCGTCGAGCCGCTCGACGAGCCGATGGACTTCTGCGCGTGGATCGAGGTCTTGCTCGGCGACACCTGGTGGACGTTCGACCCCCGGAACAACCAGCGGCGAATCGGCCGCGTCCTCGTCGGCCGCGGGCGCGACGCGCTCGACGTGGCGATGATCACCACCTTCGGCGCCGCCGACCTGCACTCTATGGTCGTGTGGGCTGACGAGGTCACCGGATGATCGAGGCACTGAGCAACGCGATCGAGGCACTGAGCAACGCCTCCGAGATCACCGCCTTCACCCTCCAGCAGCGGATCCGGTACGACTACACCGGCCCGGTGACCGCGCTGCGCCAGCGCCTCGTCGTCGTCCCACCGGCCAATCACGGAAGTCAGCGGCGGTGGCACTGGGCCGTGCACGTCGACGGAGCGGTCGGGGCCACCCAACGCGCCCGGCGCGACCGGTACGGCAACCTCGGTGTCGACATCGCGGTGCCGAAGGTCGACGACTGGGTCGAGTTCCGCGTCGAGTGCACTGTCGGACGGCGCGCCCGCCGCGCGCCGTACCGCATCAGCCCGGACTGGCGATACCTTTCGCCGACGCGCCTCACCGCGCCCGACGACCGCATCGCGGCCCTGGCGGCGCGGTGCCGCGACCCAGAGGCGATCTGTGCGCGGGTGCACGAGCACTTCCGGTACGAGTACGGCGTCACCGGCGTGCGCACGACCGCGGTGGAAGCACTGCGAGGTGGCGTGGGTGTGTGCCAGGACTATGCCCACGTGATGCTGAGCGCGTGCCGATCGGCCGGGTTGCCGGCCCGCTACGTGTCCGGTCACCTGGTGGGCGAGGGCGGCAGCCACGCGTGGGTGGAGGTGCTGCGTCCCGATCCGACGCGCCGGAACGCCTGGCTCGTCGAGGCCTGGGACCCGACGCACGACCGCCGGGCGCTCGAGGGGTACCTGACCGTGGCCGTCGGTCGCGACTACGCCGACGTGGCGCCGATGACCGGCACGTATGAGGGCGCGGGTGTCGACGGCGCGCTCACCGTGTGGAAGCAGCTCATTCCGTCCGGAGGTCAGCCGGCTTTGGGGGCGATGGACTTCAGCTCGAGGTAGTGCTCGAGGCCTTCCTTGCCGAACTCGCGGCCGACACCGCTCGACTTGTAGCCGCCGAACGGGGCCACGAAGTCCATCGTGTACTGGTTGATGCCGTAGGTGCCGGTGCGCACGCGCCGGGCGATGTCCATGCCCTTGTCCAGATCGGCGGTCCACACCGAGCCGGCGAGGCCGTAGTCCGAGTCGTTGGCGATGCGGACGGCGTCGCGCTCGTCGTCGAACGGGATCACCGAGATGACCGGGCCGAAGATCTCCTCGCGGGCGATGCGCATGGTGTTGTCGACGCCCGAGAACACCGTCGGTTGCACGTACCAGCCCTTGTCCTGGCCGGCCGGCATGCCGTTGCCGCCGGTGACGACCTTGGCGCCCTCTTCCTGGCCGACCGCGATGTACTTCTCGACGCGCTCCTGCTGGCGCTGGGCCACCAGCGGACCGATCTCGGTCGCCGGGTCGTGCGGGTCGCCGACCTTCAAGCCGCCGACCATCTCGGCCAGCGCGTCCACCACCTCGTCGTACCGCGCGCGCGATGCCAGGACGCGCGTCTGCGCGACGCAGGCTTGGCCGTTGTTCATGAGCGACGCGAACTTGAGGCCTTCGACGGTGGCCGCCAGGTCGGCGTCGTCGAGGATGATCGCCGCCGACTTGCCGCCGAGCTCGAGGCTCACCCGCTTGAGCTGCTCACCGCAGATCGACGCGATGCGCCGGCCAGCCGCGGTCGAACCGGTGAACGCGATCTTGTCGACGCCCGGGTGGCGGACCAGGTGCTCGCCGACCTCGCGTCCGGCGGGGATCACGCTGACCACGCCCTTCGGCACGCCCGCTTCCTCCAACAGCTCGGCCATGAACAACGCGTCGAGCGGCGTCTCGGGCGACGGCTTCAGCACGAGCGTGCAGCCGGCGAGGAGCGCCGGCGCCAGCTTCGACATCGTCACGAACTGCGGGACGTTCCACGGCACGATGGCACCGACGACGCCGACCGGCTCGTGCCGCACGATGATCTCGCCGCCCAGTGATCCCTGGCGCCGCTCCTCCCACGGGTACTCGGCCGCGACCGCCAGGAACGTGGTGAGCATCATCCACGGCGCCGGCGACTGCGCCAGCTGCGAGAAGGTGATCGGCGAGCCCATCTCGGTGGTGATGACCTCGGCCATGTCCATCATGCGGGCGGCGTAGATCTCGGCGAACCGGGCGACGATGGCAGCGCGATCGGCCGGCGCCATGAACGCCCAGTCGCTCTCGTCGAAGGTGCGGCGGGCGACCGCGACCGCCTTGTCGACGTCGTCGGTGGTGCCCTCGGGCACCCGGCCGACCAGCTCTTCGGAGTGCGGCGAGATGACGTCGATGGTGCCGGACCCTGCCGGTGCCACCCACTCGCCCCCGATGAACAGCTTCTCGTACTCGCGCATTGCCGGCCCCTCTCGTCAGAATCCGACGCGAAGTTAGCTGCCGGCCGGTATCCGTCCCATTCGGCCGGCCTGGAAGTCGGCCATCGCCTGGCGGATCTCGTCGTCGGTGTTCATGACGAACGGGCCGTACCAGGCGACCGGCTCGTTGATCGGGCGCCCGCCGAGGACGATGACCTCGAGGTTCGGCGAGCGCGATTCCTGCGTCTCGTCGGCCCGCACGGTGACGGTGTCGCCCGCGCCCAGCACCGCGAGCTGGCCGGCGGCGAACGGCCGCCGTTCCTCGCCGACCGCGCCGCGACCGGAGAGGGCGTAGACGAGGGCGTTGAAGTCGGGCCGCCACGGCAGGACGAGCTCGGCGCCCGGGCTGACCGTGGCGTGGAGCATCGCGATCGGTGTGTGCGTGGCGCCGGGACCGGCGTGACCGGCCACGTCGCCGGCGATCACCCGGACGAGCGCGCCACCGTCGGGGGAGCTGGCGAGCGTGACCTTGTCGCGCCCGATGTCCTGGTAGCGCGGCGGCACCCACTTGTCGGACGCCGGCAGGTTGACCCAGAGCTGCAGGCCGTGGAACAGGCCGCCGCGCACGACGACCGCCTCGGGCGGTGCCTCGATGTGGAGGATGCCCGCGCCCGCGGTCATCCACTGCGTGTCCCCGTCGGTGATCACGCCGCCACCACCAGTGGAGTCGTGGTGCTCGAAGATGCCGTCGATCATGTAGGTCACGGTCTCGAAGCCGCGGTGCGGATGCCACGGCGTGCCCTTGGGCTCGCCCGGTGCGTACTCCACCTCACCCATCTCGTCCATGTGCACGAACGGGTCGAGCTGCTGTGGATCGACACCGGCGAAGGCGCGGCGGACCGGGAAGCCCTCGCCTTCGAAACCGCGGGGCGCGGTCGTGAGCGACACCACCGGGCGGGCGAGCCCGCCTTCGGGGCGAGTGATGCGCGGGAGCGAGAGCAGGTTGTCGACGGTGACGGCAGGCATGAACCTTCCAACGTGGTTGTAAGAGCAACTATTCCAATGGGTACTGCGACTCAGGCCGAAGCCGGCCGCATGCAGTACAACCTCTCGTAGGAGGGAATGTGGACGTCCAGGCTGCTGATCGCCGGCCACGCGCCGTGGTCTGCGACGACGATGGAATCGCTCGACGGGTCGTGCGCCATCTGCTCGACGACTCCGGGTACGAGGTCGTCGGTGAGGCCGCCAACGCGGTGGAGATCATCGCGCTCGTCGATCACCTCGCGCCGCAGGTCGTCATCCTCGACATGGCCCTCAACGGGATGAGCGGCATGGACGCCATCCCGTTGCTGCGCGAGGCCGCGCCCGACACGATCGTCGTCGTCTACAGCGCGTTCGACGACCTCAGGCACCACGCGCTGTCGGCCGGCGCGCACCACGTGGTCGACAAGCTCGACACCGCGCAGCTCGGCGAGCTGCTCCGCAAGGTCGGCGCCGATCTCGATTGAAGCGGTGGCCGACGTCAGGCGGCCGGGGACGAGCGACTGGCGACCACGACCCACCGGCGGCCGACGACGCGAGCGCCGTTGGCGGCCGCCCGCCCCGTCATCCACACCGCCAGTCCGCCCCAGAGCCACGGCAGACCGAGGTGGTGGTCGGCGAGCACCGCGGCGGCGAACGGCACGAACAGCACGAGTGACGCCACGCTCACCATGGCGAGGTACCGGAAATCCGACGCGCCCATGAGCACGCCGTCGAGCACGAACGCGGTCGCGCCCGGCACCTGCAGGACTCCGAGGATGACGAGGATCGGCTCCGCTTGGCGCGCCACCGCGACGTCGGCGGTGAACAGGTGGGGGAGCGCGGCCGCGCCGGCGACCAGCGCGACCAGCAGCACCGCGCCGACCTGCAGGCCGCGCGCCACCAGTCGCCGGGCGATCGCGACCGCGCCCGGCTCGTCACCGGCGCCGAGCGCGGTGCCGACCAGTGCCTGGCCGGCGATCGCCAGCGCGTCGACCGACAACGCGAGAAAGAGGAAGAGTTGGTAGGCGACCTGGTGCGCCGCGAGTTGTCTCGGACCGAGGCGGGCGGCCACCGCCGTCGCGGCGGCGAACGCCGCGATGATCGCGCCGGTGCGAACGAAGAGGTCGCGGCCGACGACGATCATGCGGCGCATCTCGACCGGGTCCGGCGCCAACCGGCCCCCGGCGGCCCGGAAGCCGCCGATCATCAGCCGGCCGAACCACACCGCGGCGACCCATTGCGCGATGACGGTGCCCCACGCCGATCCGGCGAGGCCCCAGTCGAATCCGTAGACGAAGAGGATCTCGAGGACCAGGTTGAGCGCGTTGGCGGCGGCGAGGACGACCAGCGGCGTGCGGGTGTCGGACCGGCCGCGGAGGTAGCCGTTGCCGACCAGCGCGACGAGCACCGCGGGGACGCCGGCGGCGCTGATGCGCAGGTACCGCGCGCCCGCGGCGAG
>JAODBK010000012.1 GCA_025463925.1 Acidimicrobiales bacterium
CCGGCCTCGACCGAGCCAACCGCGCCTTGGGGGCGATGCGCGCCGCCGAGGCCGGCGCCGGCGACACCGCCGGTCGCAAGCAGCGCGGCGTCAAGGCGGCGGCATCGCTCCTCGACGATCTCATCGCGACCGCCGAGATGGACGACGACCAGGTCGCGTGGGTCGAAGGACCGGCCCACTCCCCCACGCTGCGGGTCGCGCCCATCGACGTCGCCGGCCTGCTCACTCACCTCCTCTGGGGCGACGAGGAGCGCGAGGGCCTGCACGCCGCGGTCCTCACCAGCGCCACGATCCCGCCCAACCTCCCGGCGCGGGTCGGGTTGCCCGACGGCTTCGAGCAGCTCGACGTCGGCAGCCCGTTCGACCACGCCGGCAACGCCGTCCTCTACTGCGCGCGTGCCCTGCCCGATCCGCGCACACCGGAGTACGAGGCGGCGATGCACGACGAGCTGGAGGCCCTCATCCGCGCCGCCGGCGGCCGAACCCTCGCGCTGTTCACCAGCTGGCGGGCCATGCGGGCCGCGGCCGAAGCATTGGCGCCGCGGCTGCCATGGCGGCTGCTCACCCAGGACGAGCTGCCGAAGCCGGCACTGATCGCGACGTTCACCGACGACGAGACGTCGTGCCTGTTCGCGACCATGGGGTTCTGGCAGGGCGTCGACGTTCCGGGGCCGGCGTTGTCGCTCGTCGTGATCGACCGGCTGCCGTTCCCGCGACCCGATGAGCCGTTGCTGGAGGCGCGCCGCGAGCGTTCCGGAGCACGCGCCTTCGAAGAGGTCGACCTGCCGCGTGCCGCCACGTTGCTCGCGCAGGGGGCCGGCCGGCTGATCCGCTCGATGACCGACCGCGGCGTCGTCGCGGTGCTCGACCCGCGCCTTGCCAAGGCGGGTTACCGCAACCGGTTGCTCGCCGGCCTCCCGCCGATGCGCCGCACCGCGTTGCGGGCCAACGTCGAGGGCTTCCTCGCCGGCATCCGCGCCGAGGGCTAGCGAGGGCTAGTAGCCCAAGCGGTCCAAGGACTTGGGGCGGCGCTGCCAGTCCTTGTCGACCTTGACGAACAGCTCGATGAACGCGCCCGCCGGCAGCTGCTCGCGCACCGCGGTGCCGACCGCCTTGAGCACCGAGCCGTTGCGCCCGATGACGATGCCCTTCTGCGATTCGCGCTCGACGAGGATCTCGACCCGGATGCGGGGCCACTCCCACTCGGTGACGACGCACGCGATGCTGTGCGGCAGCTCCTCGCGCGCCACCACCAGCAACTGCTCGCGCACCAGCTCCCCCACCCAGAACGCCTCGGGCACGTCCGTCACCGCGTCGGCGGGATACAGGAGCGGGCCCTCCGGCATGCGCCCGACGATCTCCTCGACCAGCGGGCCGACGCCGTCGCCGGTCGCCGCCGACAACGGGAAGTAGGCCGACAGGTCGAGCGACGCCGCCTCGGTCAGCTGCTCGAGCACCGCCTGCGGCGAGGCGATGTCCACCTTGTTGACGACGACGACGGCGTTCGGTGGCACCCGCGCCGCCACGAAGCGATCGCCCCGACCGAGCGGCGCGGTGGCATCCACGACCAGGACGGCGACGTCGACGTCGCCGACCGCCGCGACCGCGGTGTCGTTCAGCCGCTCGCCCAGCAACGTCCGCGGCTTGTGGATGCCGGGGGTGTCGACGAACACGACCTGCGCATCGTCGCGATTGAGGACGCCGCGCACCTGCGTGCGGGTCGTCTGCGGCTTGTCGGAGACGATGCTCACCTTGGTGCCGAGGATGGCGTTCAGCAGCGTCGACTTGCCGACGTTCGGTCGCCCCACGATCGAGCAGAAGCCCGACCTCACCGCTGCGGCTGCTGTTCCTGCTGTTGCTCCTCGGGCACCTTCGAGATGCGTACCCGGCCGATGCGGCGGCCTTGCACCTTCTCGGCGCGGAAGTGGTGGCCGTCGTAGGTGACGGTCTCGCCCTCGGTGGGAACGTGGCCGAGGAGGTTGAACACCAGGCCGCCGACGGTGTCCCAGTCGCCCTCGGGCAGGTCGGTGTGCAGCAGGTCGTTGAGCTCGTCGATCGCCATGCGGGCGTTCACCCGGACGTCGCCGCCGGGCAACGGCTCGACCAGCGGATCCTCGATGTCGTACTCGTCGACGATCTCTCCCACGAGCTCCTCGATGAGGTCCTCCAGGGTGACCAGACCGGCGGTGCCGCCGTACTCGTCGACCGCGATCGCCATGTGGAACTTCTTGGCCTGCATCTCGCGCATGAGCTCGGCCACCCGCTTGGTCTCCGGCACGAACGTCGCCTCGCGCACGAGGGTGCGGACCTGCTCCTCGCCCCGGCCGTCGCGCAGCGCGCGCATCAGGTCCTTGGCGTACACGATGCCGATGATGTCGTCGATGCCCTGCTCGTACACCGGGATGCGGCTGTAGCCGGCGGCGATGGCGACCTCCATCACGTCGTTGATGCTGGCCCTCGCCTCGACCGACACCATGTCGGGTCGCGGCACCATCACCTCGCGCACGACGGTGTCGCCGAACTCGATGATCGAGTGGATGAGGGCGCGCTCCTCGCGCTCGATGACGTCGTCCTCGACGGCAGCGTCGGCGAGGGCGAGCAACTCCTCCTCCGACACGAACGGGCCCTGCTTCAAGCCCTTGCCGGGCAGGATGATGTTGGACAGCCCGATGAGTGCCCGAGCCAGGCCGCGGATCGGCGGGAAGTTGGCGATGGCGGCGATGATCGGCGTGACCAGCAGCGCGGCCCGCTCGGTGTGCTGGATCGCCCAGGTCTTGGGCGCGGCTTCCGCGAACGTGAAGATCACGACGACCTCGATGCCGATGCCGATGGCGACGCCGGCCGCGCCGAAGTGCCGCTCCGCGAACACGGTGATGAGCGCCGACGCGACGAGGTGGCACACCAGCAACAGCAGGAGGACCGGGTTGATCGAGCGCTCGGGATGCTCGACGAGCCGGTGCAGCAGGCGGGCCCGCCGCTTCTTCGACGCGCCCTCCTCCTCCTCGAGCGTCATCACCTTGATCCGGTTCATCCGCGTGAGCGCGGTCTCGGCCATGGCGAAGAACCCGGCGAGGACCACCAGCACCACCACGGCGACGACGATCAACCAGTCGGTGCCGCTCATCGCCGCGTCAGCCCGCCTTGTGGAAGCGGTCGAGCAGATCGCGCTCGCGCTGCTCCATGGCGGCCGCCTCGTCGTCGTCGAGATGGTCCATGCCCATCAAGTGGAGGATGCCGTGCACGAGGAGGAGCGCCATCTCGTCCTCGTACGTGCCGGCGTGATTCGGCGCGTTCCGCTTGGCCACGGCCGGGCAGACGACCACGTCGCCGACCAGCACCGGCACGTCGTCGGTCTCGTCCTCGTCGGCGCCCGGGCCGCGCCCGCCCGAGTCCGGCGACCGCCCGCGGTCGACGACATCGTCGTCGATCGGGAACGCCAGGACGTCGGTGGGGCCGTCGTTGCCGAGGAAGTGCTTGTTGAGGTGGGCCATCGCGCCCTCGTCGACGAACCGGACACCGAGCTCGGCCTCGCCTTTCACACCCTCGGCCCGCAGCACCTCGCGGGCGAGGCGGATCCAACGCATGGCGTCGACCGGAACGTCGGACTGCTCGTCGGCCACGAAGACGTCGATGGTCATCGCGTCAAGCGGGGCCGTCGGCCCGTTCATAGGCGTCGACGATGTCCTGCACGATGCGGTGCCGGACGACGTCACGCGAACCGAGATGCACGAACGCCAGGCCCTCGATGTCGGTCAGCATCGGCTCGAGCCCGGCCAGCCCACTGCGGCCGCCCTGGAGGTCGACCTGGGTGACGTCGCCGGTGACGACGACCTTCGAGCCGAACCCGATGCGCGTGAGGAACATCTTCATCTGCTCCGGCGTCGCGTTCTGGGCCTCGTCGAGGATGATGAAGCTCTTGTTCAGTGTGCGGCCGCGCATGAACGCGAGCGGCGCCACCTCGATGGTGCCGTCCGCCATCAGCCGGGCGGTGGCCTCGGTGCCGAGCATGTCGTACAGCGCGTCGTACAGCGGCCGCAGGTACGGGTCGATCTTGGCCATCAGGTCGCCCGGGAGGAACCCGAGCCGCTCGCCGGCCTCGACCGCCGGCCGGGTGAGGATGATCCGGTCGACCTGCTTGGCCTGCAACGCCTGCACGCCGAGCGCGACCGCGAGATACGACTTGCCGGTGCCCGCGGGTCCGATGGCGAACGTGATGACGTTGCCGGTGATCGCGTCCGTGTACTTCTTCTGGCCACTCGTCTTCGGCCGGACGGTGCGGCCCCGCGACGACCGCAGGATCTGGGAGGTCAGCACCTCCGACGGGCGCTCGTCGGCCCGCACCATGTCGACGACCCGGTTCACGATCTGCGGGTCGAGGTGGTGGCCCTGCTCCAGCAGCAGCCGCAGCTCGTCGAAGAGCCGGCCGGCGCGGTCGGTGTCCTCGCCATCGACGCTGATCTCGTTGCCGCGCACGAAGATCGTCGTTCCGGGGAACGCGTCCTGCACGATGCGCAGGAACTCATCGCGTTGGCCGAGGAGACCCGCCATCAGGTGGCTGGGCACGGAGATCTTCGTCGTCGTTGGGGACACTGGCGTCGAGGACAGGCTACCCGGGCCTTGGCTAGGTCATGGACCCCATCGGCCGCCCGCCCATGACGTGCAGGTGGAGATGGGGAACCGAGTTGAGGGCGTCGTCGCCGATGTTGAACGCCAGCCGGTACCCCGACTCGGCGATGCCCTCGGCGGCGGCGACGCGTTGCGCGGTCGTCACCAGCTCGGCGAGCACGCCGCCGTCGGCCGCGGTGATCGCGGCGGCGTTGTCGATGTGGCGCCGGGGAACGACGAGCACGTGGGTCGGGGCCTGCGGATTGATGTCCCGGAACGCGTAGGTGGTGTCGGTCGACACCACCTCCTCGGACGGGACCTCACCAGCGATGATCCGGCAGAACAGGCAGTCGCTCGCCACGCCGCGCACCGTACTGTCTGATCGTGGCCGACGACGTCGACGCCTGGGCAGGCGACCAGCGGGCCCAGGCCGCGGCCGACGCCCGGTCCCGCGAGCGCTGGCTCCGCCAGCAGGCGCTCGAAGCGGCCGACCTGGCCGCGGTGCTCGTCGATCTCGCCGAGCAGCACCAACCGGTGCTGATCACCTTGAGCACCGGGCGCCAGCACCACGGGACGCCCACCGGCGTCGGCGTCGACTTCGTGAGCCTTGCCGGCCCGGGTGGGCTGCCGGTGTACCTGGCGATCGCCGCCATCACCGTGGTGAAGCCGGCGCCGGGCAGCGCCGAGCCGCCGGCGGCGACGGGCGACACCCGTGGCCCGGTGGGCGGGCGGCTCGCGCACCTGTTGGCCGACGCGGCCGCCGACCGGCCGCGGCTGATGCTCGGCCTCGTGGGCGGCGAGACGGTGAGCGGCGAGCTGCGTTCGGTCGGCACCGACGTCGTGACCTTGCTGCGCGACGGGGACCCGCCGTGGCCGATCTACGTGCGGCTCGACTCGGTGTGCGACGCGTCCTTCTTCGGTTCTGGATAGAGGTGCTCGAGCGACCCGGGCTGCACCCGGGCCGCATCGATGAACGAGTCGACCTCGGCTTCCTGGAGGCGGATCACCCGGCCGAACTTGTAGGCCGGGATCGCGCCCTCGTCGATGAGCCGGTACAGCGTCCGGACGGTGATGCCGAGTCGGGCGGCCGCCTCACCCGTGCTCATCCACACGATTTCGCCGTTCATGGGCGAAGCATAACCCACATGTCGGCATTTCTGGTGCATTTTCCTGTCAGTTCTGGCATGCTCAAAAGGACCGCGAGTGGACAAAGGGGAATGAGGGGCCATGTCGGACATCTCGACGCTGGGTCCGCCCGACGTGGCGGCGGCCGGCAACGGTCATCGAGGGCCGAACCCACTGCGCCGGCGCCGCGCCTTGCCGAGCGGTCGGGCCGTCGCCGGAGGGCTGCTCGTCGCCCTCGCCGCCATCGGCATCTTCTGGTCCTATACCCGATTCTCCGACGGGCCGCGCCACGCCTATGTCGTCGTCCGCAATCCGGTCCGGATCGGTGCCCGCATCAAGGCGAGCGATCTCGGGCGGCAGCCCATGGATCTTCCGCTCTCGGTTCGGCGGCTGGCGTTCGACCGGCCGGATCAGCTCGTCGGCACCACCGCGGTGGCACCACTCGTTGCCGGCCAGCTCGTGCAGCGCGGCGACGTGCAGCAGGTCGGCTCGGGACGGGCGCGCGAGGTCACGTTCACGGTTGATCGCGGCCATACCAGTGCGGTCGTGACGCCGGGCGAGTACGTGGACGTCGTCGCGACCACCGGCACCGGCGACCAGGCCAGGGCCCGCATGGTGATGCGGCACGTGCTGGTGATCGGCTTCGCCGGCAACCACGGCACGTTCACCGACGGCGCCTACCAGGTGACGGTCGCGGTCGACAACGAGCCCGACGCCCTCGCGCTCACTGCGGCGACGCAGGGCGCCAAGGTGTCGCTGTTGCGAGCATCGGGCGCGCTGGACGGCGCCGACGCGGCGGCTGGTCCCTGATGGCCGGCGATCGCTTCGTCGTCCTCGGCCTCGCGCCGGCGCGCCGGGAGTGGTTCCGCGCGTTGGCGCAGTGGGCCAACAGCGCGTCGCTGCCGGCCGAGTTCGTGAAGTGCGTCTCGGCCGAGGAGGTGCGGGCCCGGCTGGCGTCCGGCCGCCAGTTCTCGGCACTGGTCTGCGACGCCGGGCTGCCGGCGGTCGACCGCGATCTGCTCGCCGCCGGGCGGGCCGCGGGCTGCGCGGTGCTCGTCGTCGCCGATCCACGCGTCGACCGCGATTGGCTGTCGCTCGGCGCCGTCCAGGTCCTGCGGCCGGGCTTCGACCGCGAGGAGCTCCTCGACGCGCTGGCCGACCACGCCGTCATGGTCCGCCGCGGCGATGCCGACACGGTCTCGCGAACACCCGCACGCGACACCGGTGCGTCGTGGCGCGGCCAGGTGCTGGCGGTCTGCGGACCTGGCGGCACCGGAACGTCCACTGCGGCGATCGCGCTCGCGCAGTCGCTCGCCGAGACGACTCCCGGCGCGGTGCTGCTCGCCGACCTGCGACGCAACGCCGAGCAGGCGATGCTCCACGACGCCCGCGACATCGTGCCCGGCGTGCAGGAGCTGGTCGAGGCGCACCGGGCGGGCCGCCCGTCAGCCGACGAGGTCCGGGCGCTCACCTTCTCGATCAGCGAACGCGGCTACCACCTGCTGCTCGGCCTGCGACGCGGCCGTCACTGGGCCGGGATCCGGCCGCGCAGCTTCGAAGCCGCGCTCGACTCGATGCGCACCGCCTACCAGGTGGTGGTGTGCGACCTCGACTCCGACTTCGAAGGCGAGGCCGAGGGCGGGTCGATCGACGTCGAGGAGCGCAACACGATGGCCCGCCTGCCGGTGGGCGAGGCCGACGCGGTGCTCGCGGTCGGCGCGCCGACGATGAAGGGCCTGCACTCGCTGGTGCGGGTGCTCCACGACCTGCTCACCCTCGGTGTCGCGGCGCCGCGGATCGTGCCGGTGCTGAGCCGGGCACCGCGCTCGGCGCGGGCGCGGCTGGCGCTCACCCGCGCGCTGGCCGAGCTGGTCGGCGCCGGTGTCCGGCTGCCGGCGCCCGTCTTTCTCCCCGAACGCCACGTCGAAGAGGCGCTGCGCGACGGGGTGCGGCTCCCGGCCGGGCTCGGTGGGCCGCTCGCGGATGCCGTCGCATCCATCACCCGCGGCGCCGGGTCGGCCGTCCCGGCGGCCGCCGCCCAGGAGCCACGACGCGTCCGGCCCGGCAGCCTCGGGACGTGGTCGGAGGTCGACGAGGCGGCCAGCGGTGGCTGACGACCACTCGCCCCTGGCCCAGGTGGAGCGAGCCGTCCAGGAACGCGCCAAGGAGCTGGCCCTCGACATGGCCGACGACGGAGCAGTGAAGCTCCGGGCGCTCATCGAGGACGCGGTCACCGCCTGGTCGAACGACCACAAGCGCGGGCTGCGCCCGTTCGACCTCTCCGACCCCGAGCTGGTCGTCGAGCGGGCCTACCGCAACCTCGCCGGGTACGGCCCACTCGAGCCGCTGCTGGCCGACGACGACGTCTGGGAGATCATGATCAACGCCCCGGACGCCATCTTCGTCAAACGCCACGGCGGGCCGAGCGGGTACCACGACGAGGTCTTCCACGACGACGAGCACGTCATCCGGACGCTGACCAAGATCCTCGACGACGCGTCGGGATCGCACCGCAAGCTCGACGCCGCCGAGGGCCTGCAGGACGCGCAACTCGACACCGGCGCCCGCATCCACGTGGTGCACCGGGACGTCGGTCGCGACGGTCATCTCCTCGTCAACATCCGCAAGTTCACCGGTGTCGCGATCCGCACCCTCGACGAGCTCGTTGCGCGCGACATGCTCGACCACCGCGTCGCCGAGTTCCTTCGGGCGTGCGTCCGCGCCCGACTCTCGATCGTCTTCTCGGGCGCGCCCGGCGCCGGCAAGACGACGATGCTCAGCTGCTGCGCGGCCGAGCTCGATCCCGGCCTTCGAGTCGTCGTCGCCGAGGAGGTGTTCGAGGCGGACGTGCCGCTGCCCAACGTCGCCTCGATGCAGACCCGGCCGGTCCGCCAGGATCGGCGCGAGGTCGATCTCCGCCGGCTCGTCGCCGGTTTCCTGCGCATGGCTCCCGATGTCGCCATCGTCGGCGAGGTGCGCGACCGCGAGGCGCTGCCGCTGCTGTTGACGCTGTCGTCCGGCGTCAAGGGCTACACGACGATCCATGCCGGTTCGGCGCGCCAGGCGTTGTCGCGGCTGCGGTTCATCTGCCAGCTCGCCGACACCTCCAACGAGCTGCCGATGTCGGCCCTCAACTCGCTGGTGAGCGAGGCCGTCGACGTCGTCGTCCACTGCGTGCGCGTCCGCGACAGAGTCCGGGTCAGCGAGGTGATCGCGGTCGAAGAGTTGCAGACCGGCCCGGACGCGCATCAGTTCACGATCACCGAACTCTTCTCGCGGCCGCGCGTCGACCAGCCGCTGCACTGGTCCGGGATCCTGCCGGGCCGGGCCGGCCGCGCCCTGGAAGAAGCCGGGTACGACGTCCGATCGCTGCTCGACGACACCGCGCGCGCCGAGGCGGCGACGTGACCGGCGTCGCGCTGGCGGTCGCGGGCGCGTACGGCGTCTTCCTGCTGTACACCTCGGCGGTCTTCGCCTGGCGGGGCATCGGCGTGAGCCCCCGGGTCGACGGCGCCCGCCGGGGCCGCGCCCGCTCACTCGGCGCGTGGCTCGCCGAAGCCGGGCTCGGCGGGGTGCAACCGTTGGAGTTCGTCGCGGTGTCGGCGGTCCTTCTGGTGCTCGGCGCCGGCTTGGCGTTCGCGTTGTTCGGCGGGCCACTGCCGGCGATCGCGCTCGGTGCCTTCGCAGCCACCGCGCCGATCGCGAGCTACCGCTCGCGTCGGCAACGTCGTCGCGACGCGGCTCGCGACAGCTGGCCCCGGATGCTCGAGGAGGTCCGCCTCCTCACCGGCTCGCTCGGGCGCTCGATCCCCAACGCGCTGTTCGAGGTCGGCCGCAACGGCCCGGAGGAGATGCGCCGGGCGTTCGTCGACGGGCACCGCGAGTGGCTGGTCTCCACCGACTTCGCCAGGACGATCGGCGTGCTGAAGGCCAAGCTCGCCGACCCGACCGCGGACGCGGCGTGCGAGACGCTGCTCGTCGCGCACGAGGTCGGCGGCTCCGACGTCGACCGCCGGTTGGCCGCGCTCGTCGAGGACCGCATCGCCGACGTTCAGGGTCGCAAGGACGCGCGGGCCAGGCAGGCGGGCGTCCGCTTCGCCCGCCGGTTCACGCTCTTCGTCCCGCTGGGCATGGCGCTGGCCGGGCTCTCCATTGGCGACGGGCGGTCGGCGTACCAGAGCGCCCTCGGTCAGGCGGCTGTCGTGGTGGGCATCGGAACCGTCGTCGCCTGCTGGCTGTGGGCCGGGCGCATCATGCAGCTGCCCGAAGAGGAACGGGTGTTCGCGGAGTGAGGATCGTCGTGCTCGCCGGGCTCGTGCTGTGGGCCGGCATGACGCTCGTGCTCGCCGAGATCCGATGGTTCTCGCGCGCGCCCCTGACCGACCGGCTCCGCCCGTACTCGCCCGGCGGCATGGCGCGCCCGGCGCGCTCCGGCATCTTGTCAGTGGAGTCGTTCCGCGACGTCGTCGCGCCGCTGTCGCAGACGATCGGTGAGCGCGTGGCCCGCGTGTTCGGCGTCAGCGAGGAGCTCTCGGTCCGGCTCGAGCGGATCCACTCGCCGCTCGACGTCGCCGGCTTCCGGGTCCGCCAGGTGGGCTGGAGCCTCGCCGGCTTCGGACTCGGCGCGTTCGTGGCACTCGCGGGGCAGCCGGCCGTCCCGGTCGCGCTCCTGGTCGTGCTCGGCAGCCCGCTCCTGGCCTTCTTGATCGTCGAGCAGCAGGTCGGGACCGCGTCGTCGCGCTGGCAGCGCCGGGTGTTCCTCGAGCTGCCGGTCGTCTCCGAGCAGCTCGCCATGCTGCTGTCCTCCGGCTACTCGCTCGGCGCCGCCCTCAACCGCCTGGCGGCGCGCGGCACCGGCAAGACCGCGCGCGATCTGCGTCGCGTGTGCGGGCGTATCCGTCAAGGGCTGTCGGAGATCGACGCGCTGCGCGAGTGGGCCGAGGTGGCCGACGTCGCCGCGCTCGATCGGCTGATACCCGTGCTGGCGCTCAACCGAGAAGCCAGCGACCTCGGCCGGCTCCTCTCCGAGGAGGCCCGGGCCATCCGCCGCGACGTCCAGCGCGAGCTGGTCGAGACCGCAGAGCGGCGGGGCCAGCAGGTGTGGATCCCGGTGACGGTGGCGGCGTTGGTGCCGGGCGTGATCTTCATCTGCATCCCGTTCATCGAAGCCCTGAAGTTGTTCTCGGGGTCATAGAGGCAGGAGGGAAATGTGCACGCCGAAGTGATGGATCTGTACGTGCGGCTGGGGCTGCTCCGCCACCGCATCCGCGCCGACGAGCGCGGCGAGGGCGTGATCAGCGCGGCGATCGCCGTCCTGGTCATGGCCGCGCTCGGGGCGATCATGTGGGTCGGGTTCAAGGCGATCTTCGGCCAGGCCAGCTCCAACACCAGCACCCAGGTGCAATGCGTAGGCGGCGCCGGTGGCGGCAACTGCGCGCAGCCGTAGCGACGGACGGACCGCGGCGCGGGCGCATGGTGCGGCCGGCAGCGGCCTGGTCGCGACGTGGAGCGGGTTCGCGGTGTTCCTGGCGCTGATGTTCTTCGCGGTGCAGGTGCTGTTCAACCTCTGGACGGCGTCGATGGTCACCGCGGCGGCGTCGGATGCCGCGCGGAAGGTCGCGAGCGTCGACACCGCGGATCCGGCAGCGCGCCTTGACGCCGAGCACACCGCGCAGCAGTTGGCCGAGGCCGACTTCCGCAGGCTGGTCGGCGGTTACTCGTCACACGTGACCGTGTTCGACTGGCGCGACACGGACACCGACGCCGACTTCGTGCACCTCACGGTCGAGGCGCGGAACCCGTCGTTCCTGCTTCGCGCGTTCGTCGACACCAGCAACCTGCTCCCGTTCCAGCACCTGAAGCGCAGCTTCCGGGTCCGCAAGGAGCACTTCCGATGACCGCGCGAGACGAGCGCGGGATGGGCGGCGTCGAGGTCCTGCCGTTCGGCATCCTGATCTTCGTCGTCGGCACGTTGTTGGTGGCGTTCGCGTGGGGCGTCGTCGACGCCAAGGTGGCGGTGTCGACCGCGGCCCGCGAAGCGGCTCGCTCGTACGTCGAGAGCCCGGTCCACGCCGCCGGCGACACCGCCGTCGCCGAGCGCGACGGCGACGACGCCGCCCGGCGGGCGGTCGCCGACCAAGGCCGGATCAGCGCCGACCCGCCGCTGGCGGTGTCGTTCGCGATCGACGCCGCCTCCGGCGAAGCCGGCTTCGCCCGCTGCAACGTCGTCACGGTCACCGCGTCGTACCGGGTGCCGGTGTTCAATCTTCCGTGGGCCCGCCGGGCACCGCTCTTCTTCCGGACGACCGCCCGGCACCGGGAGGTCATCGACCCGCTCCGCAGCGGCGTCGCCAGCGACCCGCGCGGACACGGGGCGAGCTGCAATGTCGCGTGATCGTCGGCGGCCCGAAGGCGGGTCGGTCCTGATGCTCTTCCCGGCGGCGCTCCTGATCGTGTTCGTTCTCGGCGCGATCGCGGTGGACGCGTCGATCGCCTTCCTGGCCAAGCGCGAGATCAACGACGCGTCCGCCGGACTGGCCAACGACCTCGCGATCGAGGCCATCTCGAACCAGGCGTTCTACCAGGCCGCTGACGGCGCGCCGAAGGTCGAGCTGGACGCCGACTTCGTCCGGCAGCAGTCGGACGCCGGCGTGTTGTCGGAGCGGGTGCGCGGCCAACTCGACTCGCACTACCGCGACGTCGTCGCCATCGCCGAGGTCCGCAACGGCTGCGTGGTCGTCACGGTTTCGGCGAGCGGCGACTACCTCTTCACCGGCGCAGTCCCGGGCGCGCCGCGCACCTTCCGCCTGTCGGCGTCGGCCGGCGCGACGACCCGGCGCGAGCGAGGGGCCTCGACGTGTTGACCAGTCCCAGTTGCACTCGTTGGCGGGCCCGGTTGGCCGCATGGTCGCTGCTCGTCGTCGTGGCGGCCGTGGTGCTGCACGCCAGCGGCAACGGCGCGCTGGCGGCACCGCCGCTCACTCGACCGTCGTCGTGGAGGCAGTGGTTGGGCGACCGGACGCCGGTCGAGACCGCATTCGCCCTCGCGCGACTGGCCGCGATTGCCGCCACGTGGCAGCTCGCGGTGACGACCGTCGTCGGCGCGCTGGCGCGCGTCAGCGGCGCGCCGCGGCTGACGGCGGCGGCCGACCGGATGACGGCGGCGCCGCTTCGCGTCCTGCTGTCGGGCGCGTTCGGCATCGGCGTCGTGACGTCGTCGTTCGCCGGCACCGCGGCGTTCGCCGCCGGAACCCGTCCGCCGACCGTCGAGACCATGGTGCGGCTCGACCGGCCACCCACCGAGACCATGGTGCGCGACCGCGGCGTGCCCACGACCTGGCTGGTGGCGCCCGGCGAGAGCTTCTGGGAGATCGCTCGCCGCGTCGAGACGGTGGCCGACGGCCGCGAGCCGTCGACGGCCGAGATCGCGGACTACTGGGAGGCGCTGATGGCCGCCAACCGCGGGCGCTACCACGATGCGGACCTGATCCATCCCGGTCAGTTGTTCGACGTGCCGGCCCCGCCGGTGGACTGAAGCCGCACCGCCACCTCGTTGAAGAGGAGCCGCCCGTCGCGGGTCAGCACGACGCGATCGAGATCACCCTGCAGCAGGCCCGCCTCGGTGAGGTTCGCCAGATCGTCTGGCGCGAACGCGCTCGCCGGCACCCCGCGACGCGTGCGGAGCGCCAGCTGCCGCGCCTCGAGATCGCGTGTGCGCGCGTCGAGCACGTCGGCCGCCGCTTCGGGAGACCGGCCGTCGCTGATCGCGGCGATGTACCGCTCCGGTGTCCGGACGTTCCACCAGCGGCGGCCGCGCTCGTGCGAGTGGGCGGCGCAGCCGATGCCGCGGTAGTCGCCCTGCGACCAGTAGAGGAGGTTGTGGCGGCACTCCTCCCCGGCTCGCGCCCAGTTGGAGATCTCGTAGTTGGCCAGACCGGCGGCGCTCAACACCTCGTCGGCCGCGTGATACCGGCCGGCCTGGACGTCGTCGTCGGGATGCCGCCTCGGGTCGGCCGCCAGCGGCGTGCCGGGCTCGACGGTCAGCGCGTAGGCGCTGACGTGCGGCGGGTCGAGCGCGGCGACGGCCTCGACGGTCGACCGCCAGTCGTCGTCGGTCTCCCCGGCGCCGCCGTAGATGAGGTCGACGTTCCAGGTCGGCACCCCTGCGGCCTTCACCATCGCCACTGCCTGCCGCGCAACGAGCGGGTCGTGATCGCGGCCGAGGCCGCGCAGGACGTGCGGCGCCAGCGACTGCACGCCCATGGAGACCCGCGTGACACCCGCGGCCAGCCACCCGTCGAGCGACTGGCTCGTCACCGATTCCGGATTGGCCTCGACCGTCACCTCACAGCCGGGCGCGCGGTCGACGGCGCGCACGATGCGCGTCAACAGGTCGGTTGGCATCAGCGACGGCGTGCCACCGCCGAAGAACACCGATGTCGCGCTGGGCAACCGGGCGCGCTCGACATCGGCGGCGCACGCGTGCGCGTAGGAGGCCATGAGGTGAGCCCGGTCCGTCCACGTCGCGAACGCGCAGTAGTCGCACCGCCGCGCGCAGAACGGGACGTGGACGTAGACCCCGAACGGCGCGGTCGTGGGGCCGGAGGTCAGCCCGGGCTGCGCAGCGCCAGGCTGTCGAGCTGGCTGGCCGCCGTCTCGAGATCGGAGTTCAAGAAGCAGGCCAACGTGCGAGCGTCGTCGCGCCGCACGGTGAGCATGCGCCCGTTGAAATCCTGTCGCTGCACTTGGATCATCCCGACGTAGCGCCGCAGCATCTCGGCCTCGGCCGGCGGCAGCTCGTCGATGCGGCTGAGGTCGATCGTGAGCTTGCCCACGACGACGTCGTGGGCCGCCGTGCGACGAGGCTCCACGTTGGCGCCGCCGTCGTCATCGGTGAGATCGATCTCGACGTCCTGGGGCAGCAGCTGGTCGACCGGCACGGCATAGAAGCGGGCCAGGCGCTGCAGGCGAGGCACCGAGATCGAGCGTTCCCCCCGCTCGTACGCGCCCAGCACCGATGCCTTGAACTCCTGGGTCGACGTCGCCTCCACCTCTTGGAGGGACAGGCCCTTCTGCTTCCGGATCGCCCGGAGTCTCTCGCCCACCCGGCGTGCATAGGTCACGCTCGGCATCTCCTTGGTCAAGCGGAGCCCCCCTTGTCTCAACAGAGCCTAGGCGTTCCGGCACAAAGCGGTCAATCACTGCGCGTGAACACACGCTGACCCTTCGCAGTATCTCAGATCGCGCACGCCGGACCCACGACCCCCGACCGCAGCGCGGCCAGCAGGGCGCCGGCAATCACGGCGGCCGTCTCGGCCCGCAGCACGTTCGTCGCGAGCCCCACGGTCGGAAGTCCCAGCGCGCCGGCGGTGGACCGCTCGGCGTCGGACCACCCACCCTCGGGTCCGACGAGGACCGCGGGGCGTGCCAGCGACGGCGGATCCCCGCCGACGTCGGCCAGCGACGCCCCCGGGATCCCGGCGGCCTCGGCGAACGGGACCGGCCCCGCGACCTCCGGCAGCCAGGTCCGGCGGGACTGCATCGCGGCCTCGCGGGCGACCTTGCGCAACCGGGCGAGGGCCCGCCCGGCCTTGTCGTCGTCCCACCGCGCCACCGAGTGCTCGGCCATCACCAGGACGATGCGGTCGGCACCGACCTCGGTGAGCTTCTGAACCGCGAGCTCTGGCTTGTCGCCCTTCGTCAGCGCGAACGCGACCGTCACCGGCGGCGATGGCGGCGGGTCGACCATGGTGTCGCCGTCAAGCGTCAGCCGCGGCCCGAAGGAGCAGGCGCGCCAGCGGCCGCGGCCGTCGGCCACCGTGATCGCGTCACCGGCGCGCAGCCGCAGGACGCGCTCGAGATGGTGCCGGTCGTCGTCGGCCAGGAGCGGCCCGTCGACGTCGTCGACGAAGACGTGGGCCCGCGCCCGCGACCGCGCCGCGGTCAACGGAACGCGGACTTGATGCGCGCGAAGAAGCCCTCGTCGGCCGGCGCCACGGCCTCGCCCCGGTCCGCCGCCAGCTGCCGCACGAGCTCCTCTTGCTCCTTGCTCAGCCGGCTCGGGACATCGACGACGACCTGCACGAGCAGGTCACCGCGACCCCGGCCGTCGACGTGGGGGACGCCGCGCCCGCGCAACCGGTACATCCGACCGTTCTGCGTGCCGGCCTCGATCACGAGGTCCTCCTCGCCGTCGAGCGTCTGGTAGGGAATGTGCGCGCCGAGCACCGCCTGCGTCATCGGCACGTGCAGCTCGTGGACCAGGTCGTAGCCGTGCCGCACGAACACCTCGTGCCGGCGCACCCGCACGTGGACGTACAGGTCGCCCGGCGGCCCGTTGCGCGGCCCGGCCGAGCCGCGAGCGGTGAGCCGCAACGACTGGCCGTCATCGATGCCCGCTGGCACGTCGATGGTGAACGAACGCTCCTCCGTGCGGCGACCCTCGCCCCGACAATCGGGGCAGGGGCTGGCGATCTCCTCGCCGGTGCCACCGCAGCGGTTGCACGGCGTGGCGGTGACCATCTGGCCGAGGATCGACTGCCGCACGCGCCGCACCTCGCCGCTGCCGTTGCACTGCGAGCACGTGGTCGGTGTCGTGCCGGGCCGGGCACCGGCGCCACCGCACGTCGCGCATTCGACCGGCAGGCGGACGGTGACCTCGGGATGGGCGCCGAAGACCGCCTCGGCGAACTGAAGGTCGAGCGTGACCTCGACGTCGGCACCGCGCGGCGGACCACCGCGGCCCCGCCCACCGCCGCCGAACGGGCTGGCGCCGCCACCGAAGAAGGCGTCGAAGATGTCGCCGAGGCCACCACCGAACGGGTCGTTGAACCCCGCGCCCTGGCCGGCGCCGGCACCCCGCGCCATGTCGGGGCCGAACATGTCGTACTGGCGCCGGCGCTCCGGGTCGCGCAGCACCTCGTACGCCAGCGTCACCTGCTTGAACCGCTCCTCGGCGGCGGCGTCGTTGTGCCCGGCGTCGGGATGCAGCTCGCGCGCCAGGCGGCGGTACGCGCGCTTGATCTCGTCCTCGGTCGCGCTCGGCGAGACACCGAGCAGCGCGTAGTAGTCGTCGGCCACGCGGGCTACCCCTCGCTGAGCCGGCGCCCGAGTCGCTGGCTCACGACCGCGACGGCGGCCATCGCCTGCGGATAGTTCATGCGCGTCGGGCCGAGCACGCCGATGGTGCCGGCCGCCTCGCCCTCGACGAGGTACGGCGACACGATCACCGAGCACTCCGACAGCGGCGGGTCACCGTGCTCGCCGCCGATCGACACCGACATCCCCCGGTCGAGGACCTCGCGCAGCAGACCGACGACGACGTACTCCTGCTCGAGCACGCCGAGGATCTGGCGCACGGTGTCGACGGCGTCGAACGCCGCCGCCATGCGCGACGCGCCCCCGAGGTACACGTGGTCGGCGTCGGCGCCGGGATCGCGGTGCAACGCCCGGCCGGCAGCCAGGACGACGGCGTCGGTGTCGGCGTCACCGGTCGCGGGGACGCGTGCGCCGGCCGCGAGGGTCATTCCGGCGAGATGGGCCGACAGATGCGCGGTGGCCGCGGCCATCCGCTCCTCGCCGACGTCGTGGTCGAACTCGATCGTGCCCTTCTCCACCGCGCCGTTGGCGAGCACCGCGACCGCGAGGCCCGTGCGCGGCCCGAGCCCGACCACCTGCACCGAGCGGACGGTCGCGCCCTCGGCCGGAGGCGCGATCACCACCGCGGCGTAATGGGTGAGGTTGGCGAGGAGCTGGCTGGTGTCGTGCAGGACCTGCTCGAGGGCGCCGTGGGCCTTGGCGAAGAAGTCCCGGACCTGCACCTTCTGGGCCGGCGCGAGCAGGCCCGGCGGCGTGAGCGAGTCGACGAAGAAGCGGTAGCCCTTGTCGGTGGGGATGCGGCCGGCGCTGGTGTGGGGCTGGGTGAGGTAGCCGTCGCGCTCGAGCACCGCCATCTCGTTGCGGATCGTCGCCGAGCTGACGGCCAGATCGGCGGCGCGGGCGATCACGGCCGAGCCGACCGGCTGGGCCGTCTCGATGTAGCCCTGGACCACGGCCCTGAGGATCGCGGCCTTGCGTTCGTCGAGCATCGCAGCACCCTGACGGCCCGGACGGGCCGGTTGGCACTCGATGATACCGAGTGCCAACCTTTCAACAACACGACCACGCAGGGTGGCCGAGGTGCAGCACCTTTCGATAGAGTTCGTGCCAAAAGGACGCCCCTCCCGTCCTCATCGCATCGTCGCTCCGTACCGGGACGTGCGGGGCCCTGGGGGAAGCACTCGGCGGGCGGGACGGCGACGGGGGGAGTCGGCGATGGCCGCCCACGGCTCGGCGGTCGGAGAGGGAGAGAGAACTCGGCGTGGGCGACGAACCCACACGCATTGCCGACCTGCGTGAACTCACCAGTGAGGGTGGGTCGGGCAGTTCCGCGGCCGCGCTCGGCCGGCTGGCCTCCTCGTTGGCGACGACGCCGTCCGGCATCGGGTTCATCTACGAGTGCCTCGAGCACGTCATGACCCGCTGGCAGCTCCGCGACGCCATCGTGGTCATCGACGCGCCAGGGGTCGGACGCCAGTCGTTCCGCTGCGGGCGCCGTTCCCTGTCGACCGGGTGGGCGCGGCGCGTCGGGTTGGAGGCGGCGCCGGGGCTGCACACCGAGCCCTCGCTCGCCAACGACGAGGCGCTGGCCGAGCTGCTCGCGGTGGCCCATCTCTGCACGGTCGCCCTGCGACTCGACACGCTCGAGTACGACGCCCTGCACGACGCCCTCACCGGCCTCTACAACCGCCGCTCGTTCGAAGGCCACCTGGCCCATTCGGTGGGTCGCAGCGCGCGGTACGGCTGGCCGTTCACACTGGTGTTCATCGACCTCGACCACTTCAAGCAGGTGAACGACGAGCTCGGCCACGGAGCCGGTGACGAGGTCCTTCGAACCATCGGGGCCGAGCTCCGACACGTGCTCCGGCGCGGCGACGTCGCCGCCCGCATCGGCGGCGACGAGTTCGCGCTCATCCTCCCCGACACCGATCCCGATTACGTGCCGACGTTGCTCGAGCGGCTCGGCTCGGCGGTCGAGTCCTTCGGGCGCGATCCGGCCGTCGGGTTCTCGGTCGGCAGCGCGCAGTGCCCGGCCGAGGCCGACGACGTGACCGAGCTGTCGCGCCTGGCCGACACGCGCCTCTACGCCGCGAAGGCCGACTGACGTGCGCGCCGAGTCCGGGGCGGCGGCGCTCGACCTCCTCGAGCTGGAGCTGCGCCAGCTGCCCGGCGTCTGCCTCGTCGCCTTCGACGACCGCGAGACGACGCTCGTGGTGCAGCTCGGCGTCGAGCCGGGCACCGATCTCGTCGCGGTGCGCGAGCGCGCCGGGCGGGCCACCGGTTCCCACCTCGACCGGCCGGCGGTGGTCGAGGTCGTCGGCAGCGACACCGAGCCGGTCGGCGGGGCCTCGCGCCGGGTGCGCCTCCTGGCCACGATCGAGCTGCCCGACGGCGAGATCGAGGTGCACCTCGCGATGGGCGAGCGACGCACCATCGGGCGCCGCCGCCAGCAGGATCCGGCGACGGCCGCAGTCGACGCCACGCTCGACGCGCTCGGCGCCATGGACCTCGACGTGCCGTTCTCGGTGCGCTGGGTCGGCGGCCTCGGCGACGGCACCGACAAGGCCGTCGCGGTGTCGCTCCGGGCGACGGATGGGGGCGGTCGGTACGGCGTGGCCTCGGGCGACAACCAGGTGGAGGCGGCGGCCCGCGCCACGCTGGCCGCGCTCAACCGGTTCCTCGCCCGGTAGCCCGCACCAGTAGCTTTCGGCTCGTGAGCACGGGCGGTTCCTGGGTCGATCGCGACGCCGCCGTCGTGTGGCACGGGTTCACGCAGATGGCGTCCTGGGCCGACAATGCACCGATCGTCGTCGAGCGGGCCGAGGGCCGCGAGCTGATCGACGTGAACGGCCGCCGCTACCTCGACGCCATCTCCTCGCTCTGGGTCACGACGCTCGGCCATCACGTCCCCGAGCTCGACGCGGCGTTGACCGCGCAACTCGATCGCGTCGCCCACACCACGATGCTCGGCAACGGCAACCGGGCCACGATCGAGTTCGCCGAGGCGCTGGCGGCGGTCGTCCCGGTCGACGCGCCGCACGTGCTGTTCGCGTCCGACGGCGCGGCCGCGGTCGAGCAGGCTCTCAAGATCGCGTTCCAGTTCTGGGTCAACCAGGGCGAGCGTGGCCGCGACGGCTACCTCGCGCTCGGCGGCGCGTACCACGGCGACACCGTCGGCTCGCTGTCGGTCGGTGCCGGTGGCTTCGGCACCGACCTGTTCGACCCACTGCGGTTCCCGGTGGTCCGCGCGCCGGGCTACGACCAGCCGGACTGGCTCGATCGGGCGCTCGTCGTGCTGAAGGAGCACGCCGACCACCTGGCCGCGGTCGTCGTCGAGCCACTGGTGCAGGGCGCGGGCGGGATCCACGTGGCCGAGGCCGACCACGTGGGCGCGCTCGGCGCGGCGTGCGCCGACGCCGGGGTGCTGCTCATCTGCGACGAGGTGGCGACCGGCTTCGGTCGCACCGGATCGCGATTCGCGTCCGAGCAGTGCGGGCTGCGGCCCGACCTCCTCTGCCTCGGCAAGGGCATCACCGGCGGGTACCTGCCGATGTCGGCGACGGTCGCGTCGGGCCGGGTGTACGACGCGTTCCTCGGGCCCGACCTGTCGAATCGGACGCTGTACCACGGGCACTCCTATGGCGGGAACGCGCTCGCCGCCGCGGTCGCGCTGCGCCATCTGCAGCTGCTCGACGAGTGGGATGTGATGGCCAACGTCGCCGCCCGTTCCTCGCAACTGCGCGCCGCGCTCGACGCGCGGATCGGGGGCCATCCGGCAGTCCGCGACGTGCGGGTGCGCGGGCTGATGGGCGGCGTCGAGCTGGCGCCACCGATCGATGGCCTGCGTTGGGGCCGGCGGGTGTGCGCCGCCGCGGTGTCCCGCGGCGTCCTGCTGCGCCCGTTGGGCGACGTCGTCGTGCTGATGCCGATGCTCACGTCGACCGCGGAGGAGATCGACCGCATCGTCGGCGTGCTGGCCGCCGCGATCGACGAGGTCTGCGAATGACCGGCCGGAGCGGGTGGGGCGCGTGGGTCGACCGGCGGCTCGACGCCATCCGCGGCGCCGGCCAGTGGCGCTCGGTGCGCGACTTCGACGCCGCCGGGCCGGCCGGCCGCATCGGCGATCGCGACGTGGTGTCGTTCGCGTCCAACGACTACCTCGGGTTGACCAACCACCCGGCGGTGATCGCCGCCGGCCACGACGCCCTCGACCGCTGGGGCGCCGGCTCCGGCTCGGCCCGGCTCATCGTCGGTTCGCGGCCGGTGCACGGCGCGCTCGAGGACGCGCTGGCCGACTGGAAGGGCGAGGACGCGGCGTTGCTCTTCCCGACCGGCTTCGCCGCGAACCTCGGCGTGCTCTCGACGCTCGCCGGCCCCGATGCGCTGGTGATCAGCGACGAGCTCAACCACGCGTCGATCATCGACGGCTGCCGCCTGGGACGAGGTCCCGTCGCGGTCTACCGCCACGCCGACGCCGACCACGCAGCCGCACTCGTCGACACCGCGCGCGCCGATGGCCGACGCCCGTTGGTCGTCACCGACACCGTCTTCTCGATGGACGGCGACGTCGCGCCGGTCGACGCGCTCGCGGAGCGGTGCGCCGCGAAGGGCGCGCTGTTGGTCCTCGATGAAGCCCATGCCGTGCTCGGGCCGCGCCCGGACCTCGACGGTGTCGATCACCTCCGCGTCGGCACGCTGTCGAAGACGCTCGGCGCCCTCGGCGGGTTCGTCGCCGGGCCGCGGCCGTTCGTGGACCTGCTCGTCAACCGGGCCCGGCCGTTCATCTTCACCACCGCCTCGACCCCGGCCGATGCCGCGGCCGCGCTGGCGGCGTTGACCGTGCTGCGGTCGCCGGAAGGTGACGCGCTGGTCGCCTGCCTCCGCGGCCATGTCGAGCGGGTCCGGCGAGGCCACCCGTCGCCCATCGTGCCGGTCCTGCTCGGCGACGAGGCGACGGCGGTCGCGGCCGCCGACGCCCTGCTCGAGCGCGGTCTGCTGGTGCCGGCCATCCGGCCGCCGACGGTCGCGCCCGGAACGTCGCGCCTGCGGATCGCGCTGTCGGCGGCCCACACGTCGGAGCAGGTCGATCGGCTCGTCGGCGCGCTGGCCGAGGTCGCGGGTGCCCGCACCGGCTGAGCGCTGGCTGATCGCGGGGACCGGAACCGAGGTCGGCAAGACGTGGGTGGCGGCGGCGCTGGCGCGTGCGTGGCGCGCGTCCGGCCTGTGCGTGGCGGCCCGGAAGCCGGCGCAGTCGTTCGACCCGACCGACGGTGCCACCGACGCCGATCAACTGGCGGCGGCCACCGGCGAGGCCGCCGACGTGGTCTGCCCGCGCCACCGCTGGTACGAGGTCGCGATGGCGCCGCCGATGGCGGCCGAGGCCCTCGGCCGCGACGCGTTCACGGTCGCCGACCTGGTCGCGGAAATGCAGTGGCCGGACGGCGTCGACGTCGCGCTGGTCGAGACTGCCGGCGGCGTGCGCTCCCCCATCGCGACCGACGGCGACAACGTCGACCTGGCCGGGGCGGTGTCGCCCGACCTCGTGGTGCTGGTGGCCGACGCCGGGCTCGGCACCATCAACGCGGTGCGGCTCGCCGCCGCCCCGTTCGCGGCGCCGGTGGTGGTGATGCTCAACCGCTACGACGGCGGCGACACCCTCCACCGGGCCAACCGCGCCTGGCTGGCCGAGCGCGACGGCTTCGACGTCGTCGTCGACGTCGACGCGCTGGCCGGGCGCGTCACTCGTCGAGCTTGAGCGCCGAGATGAACGCCTCCTGGGGCACTTCGACGCGGCCGATCGACTTCATCCGCTTCTTGCCCTCCTTCTGCTTCTCCAGCAGCTTGCGCTTGCGGGAGATGTCGCCGCCGTAGCACTTGGCGATGACGTCCTTGCGCTTGGCCTTCACCGTCTCGCGGGCGATGATCCGCCCGCCGATGGCCGCCTGGATCGGCACGTCGAACATCTGGCGCGGGATGAGCTCGCGCAGCTTCGACGTCATGCGCCGCCCGTATTCCTGCGCCTTGTCGCGATGCACGATGGCGCTGAACGCGTCGACCGGCACGTTGTTGAGCAGCACGTCCACCTTCACCAGCTGGGCCTCGGCGTACCCCGCGGGCTCGTAGTCGAGGCTGGCGTAGCCCTTGGTCCGGCTCTTCAGCTGGTCGAAGAAGTCGACGACGACCTCGGCCAGCGGGATCTTGTAGACGAGCTCGAGGCGCTCCTCCGACAGGTACTCCATCTTCACCATCTCGCCCCGGCGCGTCTGGCAGAGATCCATGACGGTGCCGACGTAGTCGGCCGGCAGCAGGACGGTGGTGGTGAGGATCGGCTCCTCGATCGAGTCGAGTTGGTTGGCGGTCGGGAGATCGCTGGGATTGTCGACCTCGACGACGGCGCCGGTCACGAGGTGGGCCCGGTACTCGACGCTCGGCGCGGTCGCGATCAGGCTGAGGTCGAACTCGCGCTCGAGCCGCTCGCGCACGATCTCCATGTGCAGCAGGCCGAGGAAGCCGCACCGGAAGCCGAAGCCCAACGCGCCCGACGTCTCCGGTTGGTACGTCACCGACGCGTCGTTGAGCCGCAGCTTCTCGAGCGCGTCGCGCAGGTCGGCGAAGTCGTCGCCTTCCACCGGGTAGAGCCCGCAGAACACCATCGGCTTGGGGTCGCGGTAGCCCTCGAGCGCCTTGGGCGCGGGCCGCGACGCCTCGGTCACCGTCTCACCGGAGCGGGCCTCGCCGACGTCCTTGATGCCGGCGATGAGGTAGCCGACCTCGCCCGGCCCGAGCCTCGCGACCGGGGTGTTGAGCGGCGTCCGCACGCCGATCTCCTCGACCTCGTGGGTCCGGTGGGCCTGCATGAACCGAAGGCGCGCGCCGTTGATGAGCGAGCCGTTCATCACCCGGACCGCGCTCACCACGCCGCGGTACTGGTCGTAATAGGAGTCGAAGATCAGGCCTTCGAGCGGGGCGTCGGCGTCGCCGACGGGGGGCGGGATGCGTTCGACGATGGCGTCGAGCAGCTCGGGAACACCTTCGCCCGTCTTGGCGCTGAGGCGCAGGATGGAATCGGCGGTGATCCCCAACACCCGTTCGATCTCCTCGGCGTACTTGTCCGGGTCGGCGGACGGGAGATCGATCTTGTTGAGCGCGGCGACGATCTCGAGGTCGTTCTCGAGCGCGAGATAGCAGTTGGCCAGCGTCTGGGCCTCGATCCCTTGCGCGGCATCGACGACCAGCACGACGCCCTCGCACGCGGCCAGGCTGCGGCTCACCTCGTAGCCGAAGTCCACGTGGCCCGGCGTGTCGATCAGATGCAGGGTGTGTCCCTTCCAGCCGACACGGACGTTCTGGGCCTTGATGGTGATGCCCCGCTCGCGCTCGATGTCCATCGAGTCGAGGTACTGCTCACGCATGTCGCGGGCGTTCACCGCGCCGGTGAGTTCCAGGATGCGGTCGGACAGCGTGGACTTGCCGTGGTCCACGTGCGCGATGACACTCAGGTTCCTGATCGATTCGAGCGAAGTCACAACGGTGCCATCATCGCTGATCATGAGCGCTTCTCTCGAAGGCCAGGTCGCGATCGTGACGGGGGCTTCTCGGGGAATCGGCAAGGGCCTGGCCCTCGGGCTGGCCGCCGCGGGCGCCGCCGTCGCCTGCGCGGCCCGGACCGAGGTGCCGCTGGCGGGTGGCCTGCCGGGCACGATCGGCGCGACCGCCGAGGCGATCACCCGCGCCGGCGGCCGGGCGATCGCGATCCGCTGCGACATCGGCGACGAGGAGGACATCAAGCGGCTGGTCGAGCAGACCGTCCACGAGTTCGGTCGGCTCGACGTGCTCGTCAACAACGCGATGGCGCCGACGCGCGGGCGCTTCGACGAGTCGAGCGTCGCCATGTGGGACGAGTCGATGCGGATCAACGTTCGCAGCCTCTACGTCGGGTGCCAAGCCGCGCTGCCTCACCTGCAAGCGGCCGGCGGGGGCAGCATCATCAACATCTCGTCGGGCGGCGCCGAGCACTCGTCGAACCCGTACCTGCCGCCGGGCTTCATCTTCTACGCGGTCGCCAAGGCGGCGATGGAACGGTTCTCCACGGTGATCGCCGGTGAGTTGGCCGAGCACAACGTCGCCATCAACGCGCTGCGACCCGGCGCGGTGCGGACCGAGCTGGCCGAGCACGAGCTCGGGCCCGACCAGGACTGGACCGGTTGGGCGACGCCCGACGCGGTGGTGCCGGCGGTGCTCCACCTCGCGGTGCAGCGGGGCGACGGCATCACCGGGCGCGTGGTCGATTCCACGCAGTTCGGCCGGACCTGGCCGTAGTCGTCTCGTCGTCACCGCGTCGGGTCGTTGGCCCGCAGCGGGAACGGCCGCAGCTCGTCGGCCAGATCGCGGGCGGCGTCGACCAGGGCAGCGCGCTCGACGTCGAGGTCGACGGTGAGGTCCGCCGCGCCGGGCCCGCTCGACGCCAGCCACGGCGGGCGGCTCTCCAGCTCGACGGTGGCGCGGAGCCGCACCCGGTGGGCGGTGAGCGACCCGACGCTCAGTTCGATGTTCGGCTCGACCAGCCCAGCCGCCGACGCCCGGGAGTCGCCGACCGCGACGGCGGCGAGCCAGCGGGCCAGGCGGATCGCCTCGAACACGGTGAGGCAGGGATCCTCGACGTGCCAGGCGCCATGGCCGGACACGACGCGCACGTCGACGATCAGCGCGTTGGCGTCCCACGGGTCGTCGCGGACGTCCGGCCAGCGGTAGCGGAGCGGCCGGAGCGCGAGCTCGGACCCGTCCCTCCCGTGGAGCTGCACGCCGGTGATTCTCGCGAGTACCGGCCGGCCGTCGCCCGCTGGTAGCCTCTCCCCTTCGTGGCAAACATCAAAAGTCAGATCAAGCGGAACCGTCAGAACGAGGTCCGCCGCCAGCGCAACAAGGCGGTGAAGTCCGAGATCAAGACGCGCATCAAGACCGCCGCGCAGTCTGCCGAGGCGGGCGCCGACGACGCCGCCGAGGCGCTGAAGCAGGCGATCAAGCGGATCGACAAGGCGGCGGCCAAGGGCGTGATCCACAAGAACCAGGCGGCGAACCGGAAGTCGCGCCTGATGAAGCGCCTCGCCGGCGCGCAGTCCTCCGCCGCCGAGTAGCCCCCGCGGTGCGCCGCCTGGCCGCGGCCGGCATCCTGCTCACCCTGCTGGTCGCGTGCAGCAACTCGAAGCCGGCCGCCGCGCCACCGGTCGCGCAGACGACGACGACCTACGGCGGTCCGCTCCCGTTGAACACCGGCCCGGCGCCCTGGCCGGCGCCCGATCACGAGATCGAGCGGACGATCGCCGCCGGCATCCCCGTCTACACCAGCGAGTCGCTCTTCTACCACGTGCATGCCCACCTCGACGTCCTCGTCGACGGCCAGTCCGTCACCGTGCCGGCCGGCCTCGGCATCAGCGAGTCACTCCCCCGTCAGCAGTACCAAGGGCAGCTCATCGTGTCGGCGCCGCGCCAGCCGTGCGCGACCCCGTGCATCGCCGCGCTGCACACCCACGACGAGACCGGCGTGCTCCACACCGAGAGCGACAAGCGGCGGGCCAACACCCTCGGCGAGGTGTTCGCCGAATGGGGCGTGCGCTTCGATGGCACCTGCATCGGCGGGTACTGCATGCCGCAGACGCCGATCGCGGTCTACGTCGACGGCGCCAAACTCACCACCGACCCGCGCCTGATCGAGCTGACCGACGGCAAGGAGATCGCGGTCGTCATCGGCACTCCGCCGGCCGCGATCCCGAAGAACTTCTAGCGGCGTCAGCGGCGCGCGGCAGCACGACTGCGGGCCCGTGGCGTCAACCGGCTGAGCCGGGCGACGAGCACCTCGAGCACCAGCTCGTCGGGCCAGTCGATCGTGCCCTTCAGCGCGAGGTCGGCGTCGGCGAGCAGCGTCATCGCCCGGGCGACGTTGTCGTGGCCGAGCTTGCGCGCCTGGCTCAAGGCCTTGCGGGCCGGGAACGTGCTGCCGGTGATCCCGAGCGCGGCCGCCGCCCCGGCCTCGTCGACGTCGGCCCCGTCGAGCCGCAGGATCCGCGCGTAGTGGTTGGTGAGCGTGGCCATGACGACCAACGGGTGCCGCCCACCGAGCATCCGTCGGAGGTGACCGAGCGCCGCTTCGGTGTCGCCGGAGTCGATGGCGTCGGTGAGATCCCACGGCGCGACACCGCCGGCATCGCCCAGGAAGGGCTCGACCTCGTCGGGCCCGACCGTGGCCCCCGGGCCGTACGCGCTCTCGAGAATCCGCAGCAGCCCCGGCAGCCGCGACACGTCCTCGCCCAGGTGCGCGGCCACCAGGTCGGCGGCGGCGCCGTCCAAGTGCACCGCCGCGTCCTTGACCTTGGTAGCGAGCCAGGCCTTGCGGTCCCCGCCCTGGCGCGGTGTGCCCGCCTCGACCACGTGGCCGACCTTCTTCACGGCGTTGACGAGCCGCTGGCTCACCTGCCCACCCCCGCCGACCAGCACGAGCGCGGTCGTCGGCAGCGGGTCGGCGAGATACACCACCAGCGGCTCGACCTCCTCGGTGCGGAACCGGCCGATGTCGCGCGCGACGACGACCCGGCGCTCGCTCAGGAACGGCGGCGTCTGCGCGGCGTCGACGACCGCACCGAGCTCGTACTCGTCACCGCTCAGCTCCTCGACCGCCAGGCCGGCCTCGTCGTCACCGAGCAGCCGGTGGACCAGCGACGACAGCGCGTCGCTGACGAGCACGGGGTCGTCGCCGCGCACGAAGTACGCCGGCAGGACCGCGTCGTTGCCGCCCGCCGCCTTCGCCGGCGTCATTCGGCCTCCAGCACCGCGGCGATGGTGTCACAGACGCGCCGCGTGCCCCGCACGTCGTGGGCCCGGATGATGCGGCAGCCGAGGCTGACGCCGATCGCGGTCGCGGCGTGCGACGCCTCGCGCCGTTCGGTGATCTCGAGGTCGAGCAACGTGCCGAGGAACGTCTTGTTCGACGCCGAGAGCAGCACGGGATAGCCGAGCTCGGCGAACCGCCGGTGGGCCCGCAGGAGCACGACCGACTGCTGCCACGTCTTGCCGAGGTCGAGGCCGGCGTCGATCACGATGCGATCGCTCGGAATGCCGGCCGCCTCGGCCCGCCGGGCCCGCTCGACGAGGAAGTCGCGCACCTCGACCACCACGTCGTCGTAGTGCGGCTCGGGATCCGGCACCCGCGGCTGCAGCCGGATGTGGGTGGCGACGACCGCGGCGTCGTGCTTGGCGGCGACGGCGAGGTAGTCGGCATCGCCGAACCCGCTGATGTCGTTGCCCATGACGGCGCCCACTTCATAGGCCGCGGCCGCCACCGATGCCCGCCAGGTGTCGACCGAGATCGGCCGGTCGAAGCGCTCGCGCAGCCATCCGATCGCCGGCACGACCCGCTCGAGCTCCTGGGCCTCGGTGATCTCGGGACCGGGCCCGGCCTTCACCCCGCCGACGTCGAGGATGTCGGCGCCCTCGGCGACGAGCTGCTCGGCCCGTTGCAGGAACGCGTCGCGCCCGAAGAACGCACCCTTGTCGAAGAACGAGTCGGTGGTGCGGTTGAGGATCCCCATCACGAGCGGTCGGGTGGTGAGGTCGTAAGAGCGGTCGCCGAGCACGAGGCGCACCGCGCCGAACCTAGTGGGCGGGCTCGGCGGCGACGGTGAGATGCCCCGGCGTGCCGCCGACCGTCACCGTGGTCGCCCCGACGGCGAACGCGTCGCCCGGCCGGGCCACCTCGGCCCGCGCGATGCCGACCGCCCGCGCCACCGCGGCGCTTGCAGCCCCGCCACCGCGGCCGACGATCAGCAGGTCG
>JAODBK010000015.1 GCA_025463925.1 Acidimicrobiales bacterium
GCCGCCCGCCTCGCCGGCGCCGGTGGACGCGCCGCAGCCGCGCCCGGCCGAACCCGACTCGGACCGGGACGCGCCGGAACCGCACGCCGCCGAAGCACCGGCGGAGCCGCCCGCACCGGAGACGGGCCCGACCGCGGCGCCGCCCGGCGGCGTGTCGCAATCGGCGACCGAGTGAGCGTCGTCGACTACCAGACCGACGGCCGGCTGGCGACGATCACCATCCGCCGGCCCGAGGCCCGCAACGCGGTGAACGGCGAGGTGGCCCGTGGGATCGAGGCCGCGATCGACGAGCTCGAGGCCGATCCCGAGGTGTGGGTCGGGATCATCGCCGGCGAGGGACCGGTGTTCTCGGCGGGCGCCGACCTGAAGGAGATCGCCGCCGGCCGGGCCGGCGACCTCCAGACCGAACGCGGTGGGTTCGGCGGCATCGCCCGCCGCGACCGGGACAAGCCACTCATCGCCGCGGTCGACGGACCGGCCCTGGCCGGCGGTTGCGAGATCGTGCTGGCCTGCGACCTGGTCGTCGCGTCGCGGCGGGCGGCGTTCGGCATCCCCGAGGTCAAGCGCTCGCTGGTCGCGGCCGCCGGCGGGCTGTTCCGCCTCCCGCGCAAGCTTCCGCCGAACATCGCGCTGGAGATGGCGATGACCGGCGATCCGATCGACGCCGAGCGGGCCCATGCCTTCGGGCTCGTCAACGAGTTGGTCGAGCCGGGCGAGGTGATGGACGCCGCCAAGGCGCTGGCCGAGCGCATCTGCGCCAACGCGCCGCTCGCCGTCCGGGCCAGCCGTCGCGTCGTGCTCGACGGCGCCGGGGCCGACGACCAGACCGCGTGGCGGATCACCACGCAGGCATTCGGCACGATCCTGAAGTCCGAGGACTTCCAGGAGGGACCGCGCGCCTTCATCGAGAAGCGACCACCGAAGTGGCAGGGGCGCTGAGAAACCGCGCCGCCGCTACGTGATGGTGCGGATGATGCCGTTCTCGTGGAGGAACTCGGCCAGGCCGTCGACGAGCCGGCGTTCGGCCACCTCGTCGAGCGGCACCCACGCCGCCTCGGCGGCGTCGTCGCCCGCGGTGGGCTCGATGGGATCGAGGACGGTGACCGCGAAGTCGAGGATGACGTAGTGGTGGTCGTCGCCGATGCGCTCGACCCAGCCGACCAGTCCGGCGCACACGCCCTCGATGCCGGTCTCCTCGGCGAGCTCGCGGACAACCGCCTCGGCCAGACACTCGCCCGGCTCGACCCGGCCGCCGGGCACCGACCACTCCCCCGCCGCCGGGCCGCGGCCGCGGCGCACCATCAGCAACCGGTCGTCGGCGACTGCGATCGCACCGACGCACACCTCCGGGGTGGGCTTCACCGCTTCTTCCCGCCGGCCGGCCGGTGCATCACCAGCTTGCGCGCCGTGAAGCCCGACTCCTCGAAGAAGTTCTTCGACGCGCGATGGCCGGGGAGCGCCATGGCGTCGATGCCCACCACGTCCTGGGCTTCGAGCCACGCCACCAGGTCGTCGAGCATCGCCTCGCCGACGCCCACCGCCCGCGCGCCCTCCTCGACGAAGATGTCGTCGACGACACCGAGCCGGCGGCCATCGCGCAGCGGCTCGACGCGACCGACCGCGTAGCCGACGACGACGCCGTCGATCGTTCCGGCGAGCACGCGGCGCGTGGGGTCGTCGATCTCACCGGCGAGTTGTTCCGCGTAGGGCGGCTGGCGGGCGTCGCGGGCCGCCCACACCGCGCCGCCCTTCATCGGCGCCAGCTCCGCGACCCCGTCCGCGATCAAGTCGACGATGCGGTCGACGTCGTCGCGCGTCGCGACCCGGACGGCCTCCACGACCGCTCAGGAGGCGGGCTGCAGTTGGGCGATCTTGGTGAGGACCGTCTTGCGGCCGCGGCCCGACGCCTCGTAGGCGCGGACGGCCTCGAGCTCGTCGCGCGAAAGGCCGTCGAGCCGTTGCACCACCTGCGACGCCGACAAGGTGTCATAGCCCGGGATGGCCAGACCTTCGGCGCGCGGCCGGGGCGCGGCCGCCGTCACCGTGGCCGACGCGCCGTTGCTGGGCGCGGGTGGCGCCGAGGTCGCGGCCACCGGTCTGGCCTGCTCGGCGCGCGGGGTCGGCGTGGCGCCGCCGGTGCCGCGGAGCCCGAGCTCGGTGAGGCCCTGCTCGGCTTGCGCCTTGAGCTTGGTGACCTGCTCGGCCGCCTGGCGCTGCCCTTCCTTGACGGCGAACTCGCCCATCATCTTGGCCAGCGTCACCTGCCCGGTGAACTGCTGGCGGCCCTTCTCGACCAGCTCCGGGAGGTGGTCCCGGGCGCTCAGGGCGAGCCCGAGGGGTGCGAACACGAACAGCTCGACCGCCCGCGCCAAGGGGTTCGGGGTGCGCTCAGTCACCGACCCATCCTTTCGCGGTGGGCCGGGTGTGGCGAATCCCGTGCTCAGACGGTGTGGACGATGATCACGTCGCACGGCGCGTGGTGCGAGACGCGATTGGGCACGCTCCCGAGCAGGAACCGCTTGGCGCCGGTCATGCCCTTCGAGCCGACCACGATGAGGTCGGCTCCGGTGTCCTCGGCCGCCTCGATCAATTGCTCGGCCGGGTCGCCGTCGCCGACGCGCACCTTGACGTCGGTGAGCCCGAGCGCTTTGGCCAGTGCCCGGCCGCGGTTGGCCTTCTCCTCGGCGGAGACGGCGTCGGTGAGCATCCAGCGGATGTCCTCGGGCGCGACGGCCTGCAGCTTGGCGGTCTCCTCGGGGTGCTTCTGGAACGCCGTGACCACGGTGAGGCGGGCGCCGAAGGCTCGGGCCAGTTCGGCGGCGTGGCGCACCGCGCCCTCCGCCGATTCCGACCCGTCGGTGCCGACGACGACGTTGCGATACGGCATCGTCGGCCGAGCCTAGTGAGCGGAGGACGGCTCAGACGCAGTCCCGGCACAGCTGGCGCTTGGCGTCGGCCAACTGGCTCGGGTGCTTGACGAGGAAGCACGACTGGCACACGAACTCGTCGGGCCGCTTGGGCTGGACCTTGGTCGGTCCCTCGGTGCGGTCCTCCACGTCGGGCTCGTCCTCGTCCTCCTCTTCGTCGTCCTCGACGACGAGACGATCCTTGAGGATGACGTCGAGGCTCGCCTCCACGTCGTCGGGGTCGTCCTCCTCGTCTTCGTCCTCGTCTTCCTCGTCCTCCTCGCCGGCGGCCTTGGCCTTGGGCGCCGCGCCCTCGACGGCCGGTTCCTCTTCCTCCTCGTCGACGATGGCGTCGTCGTCGAGCACGTCGTCGTCCTCGCCGAGGTCGTCCTCGGACAGGTCGTCGAGATCCGGGTCCTCGAGGTCCTCAGGCTCTTCGGACTCCTCTTCTTGGAAGTCCTCGTCTTCGTCAGCCATGGGTTGGGGCGGTCCTCCTGGGCACTCGGGCGCGGGAGCATACACACCCCCACCGCGCTACTTGCCCGGAACCGTCGTCGTGGTCGGGGCGGTGGACGGCGACCCGCCAGCGGCTGCTTGGCTGAAGTTCAGGTCGGCCACGTCGTCCACCTTCCAGGCGCCGCCGACCTTCACCAGGCTCAGCTTGAGGTAGGCATCGGGCCGGCTCGTCCGGCCGCCGACTCCGGTGTGGTCGATCGACGCGATCACGATCGCGTGCGCGCTGTTGCCGTCGATCGACGACACGTAGATCTCCTGGACCTTGCCCGTCTGGGTCGCCTTGGTGCCCACGAGCAGCTCCTTCAATCCCGGGAACGAGCGCTCGTAGTCGTCACGGAACTTGCCGGCGGCGAGGGCGAGCACCGGCGCCTTGGTGTCGTCGATGCGGGCCGAGTCGTAACTGAGCAGTCGGGTCGTCAGCAGTGACGCCACGTCCTCGACGCGGTGCCGGTCGGCGTCGGCGCTCTGCCGGGCGTCGCGCTGGTTGACGGCGACGATCGACAGGACGATGACCGCGACGAAGAACACCGCGCACAGCGACGCCAGGCTGGTGACGAGCGCCCGGCTGGTCGCGACGGGCGATGTGACGGGCGCGTCCGGCGCATCCGGCGCTTCGACGTCGTTGCCGATCACTCGGCCGAGCGTAGGTCAGCGGCACTCACGCGCAGCACCAGGGCGGCACCGACCATCGCCAGCGCGAGGGCCAGCAACGCGGTGCCGCCGGTCGCTGGCAGGCGGGTGCCGGTGGCAGCCAGGGGCACGCCGGCGGTGTAGTTGCCGACCGGCTTCAGCGTCGAGCTGCACGCGGCGACGACCGCGACCGGAGGCAGCTGCCGCGGCGGCACGAACTGCGGCGCCGGGTTGTACCGCGGGTTGGTGATCAGGCCGACGCGGATCCAGCGGCGGGCCGGCCCGCCGGCGGGGCCGGGCTCGATGTCGGACCCGGCGTCGAGCAGCTGGTCGAACGCCTGGGGCGCGACGGTGAGCACCGTGCGGAGACCGGCCAGCCGCGCCGGCGTGGTCGTGACATCGGTGACGATGGTCAACGTCTTGAGGTCGCAGTCGAGGTCGCCCTTGTGGGCCGCGACCAGGTCGGCGGTGATCTGGAGCAGTTGCGAACCGCGTTCGAGCAAGAGATCGGTGTTGCCCTTGGCGTTCTTCAGCGAGTCGGCCAGGTTGCGCAGGTCGGTGATCGCCGACAGCGCGTCGCGGTGGTCGGTGATCGTGTGGGTCAGCCGGGTGTTGTTGCTGGCGAGCCGGTCGAGGGCCGCGGTGCGCTCGGCCAGTGTCTGGCTGATGCGGTCGCCGGCGTCGGTCAGCGCGCGAAAGCTGTCGGCCCGGCCGCTCAACCCGACGGCGGCCTCGTGCACGAGCGTCTGCACCGCATCGGGCGACACCGACGCGACGAGGCGGCCCGCCGACCGGAGCAGCTCGGAGAACTCCAGCGGCACGGTCGTCTTGTCCTCGGGCACCACGGTGCCGGCCCGGTAGAACGGCCCGCCGCCCGCGTACCCGGGCGGTGGCGTGAAGTCGACGAACTGCTCGCCGAGCACCGACTTGCGCAGCACGTTGGCGGTCGAGCCCTCGGGCACCTTCTTGTTGCGGTCGATTTTCAGGTGGATGCGCACCGCGCCGGGCACCCGGACGACGCGGTCGACCGATCCGTAGGTGACACCGAGGTAGTCGACCTCCGAGCCCGGCAGCAGCCCGACCGACGAGGCCACGTCGGCGTAGATGTGGTACGGGCGCGCGATCCGATCGACCGAGACGATGTTGTTCACCGCCCACCCGAGGAAGACCAGGCTCACCAGCACAAACGTCACCAGGTTGACGCGAGTTCTCCGGCTCATGGGCACCCCGCCGGGCTGCGCGTGTCCTGCGAGCAGGGAACCGCCCACATGTAGACCTGGGTGAAGTCGTCGGGGATCGCCTTCGGCAGCGCGTGCACGAACAGGTCGAGGAAGTCGACGAGGGTGCCGACCTGGCCGGTCTGCGTCGCCGCCACCGCGAGGATCGCGTCGACCTGCTTGATCTGCCGGTCGATGTCGTTGCGGTACTTGTCGAGCGCGTAGTCCTGCGCCCGGGCGAGGTGGCTGAGCGCGGCCAGCGCGTCGACCGCCTTCTGGCGGTCCTTCGCCAGCAACGTCGTCGTACCGGCCAGGTTGGTGAGCAGCGCCTTCACGTCACCGGCGCCGGCGGCGATGGTGCTCGTGGCCCGGTCGAGGTTGTCGATGGAGGTCGTGATCTGGCGCGACCGGCTGGCAAGGGTCGCCGAGAAGGACGAGATGTCGCTGATCAGCGCCTTGAGGTCATCGCCCCGCCCACCGAAGCCCTCGGCGCCGGTCTTCACGATCGACGCCAGGTCGGTGGAGCTCACCGCGCCCAGGAGGCTGACGGCCGAGTCGGCCACGAACTCGAGCTCGGGCGCCTCGCCGGTGTCCGCCGCGGGGATCACGTCGCCGTCGCGGAGGCACGGGCACGCCGTCGGCGGGACGCCGTCCTTCGGGCGGAGCTCGATGAACTTCTCGCCGAGGAGCGCGGTCGTGCGCACGATGGCGCGGGTCTGCTTCGGCAACCGGACGCCCGACGCGACCCGCATGGTGACCTTGGCCTTGAAGTCCTTCGTCAGCTTGATCGAGCGGACCTGGCCGACCCGCACGTCGGCGACCTGGACGCCGTGGCGCGACTGGAGGTCGCCGACATCGTTGAAGGTCGCGGTCACCGAGTAGCCGCCACCACTGCAACCGGCGAGCGTCGTCGCGCCGACGGCGCACGCGATCAGCACGAGCAGGACGCGCCTCATGCGAACCCCAGCAGGTGCCGCGCCGCCGAGCGGAGGAATCGGCCGACCGCGGCGAGCCCGCCGGCCACGTGGTCGGCGGTCGACGGCGCCGGCACGACGGCGCCGAGGGGCCGCCCGACCCCCCCACCTCCGAGCAGGCCGGTGATGGCGTCGAGGGGATTGGTCGTGCTGGTACTGGCCGGCGACGGCCCGGCGAGCGGCGGCACCGTCACCGCCGGGACCGGGCCCAGCGGCCCGGCCGGGGCCGCAGGACCACCGGCGACCGCGGTCGCGATCGGCGCCGCCGGGACGACCGGGTTCGTCGGCTGGCAGCTCACGTCGATCGGGAGGCAGACCAGGCCGCCGAGCGACAGGCCGGCGGCCTGCAGGGCCTGTGAGACCGTCGGGCTGAACTGGGTGCGCAGGTCGAGTCGGTGGTACTGCGGGCTGTAGGCGCTGAGCGTGCCCTGGGCCAGGATCGGGCCGGAGTCGAGCAGCTGCTCGACCGAGGTGATGTTGGCCCGCACCGACTGAAGCGTCCTCGTGAGCACCGTCAGGTCGCGGTCGAGCTGCACGCGATGCGTACTCACGAGGTCGAGCGCGCCGTTGGCGAAGCGGGCCAGGCCCTGGACCATGCCCTCGATGGCCGTGCGCTCGTCGGCGAGGAGGCGCGTCGCCTTGGCGAAGGAATCCATCACCCGGCCGAGCTGCGCCTCGCGGGTCGCGAGCACGCCGGTGAACGCGTCGAACTGGTCGATGAGGTGACCCAGCTGCTGGTCCTTGTCGGCGATCGTCGACACCAGTTGGCTCAAGTGGTCGACCGCGCCGTTGAGCGCGGGACCGTTGCCCTTGAGGTCGTCGGCCAGATTGGTGACGAGCCGACCGGTCGCGTTCGGGTCGAGGGTGTCGAGGAACTTCTTGAGCGCGGCCAAGGCCTCGTCGGGCTCGACCGGCACGCTGGTGCGGTCCTCGTTGATCACCGTGCCGGCCGGCGCGCGGGGCTGGCCGTTGGTCCACACCGGGAACAGCTGCACGTAGCGCTCGCCGATCAGCGACAGCGGCACGATCGTGGCGTGCACGTCGGCCGGCAGTGGCACGCCCTTGTTGACGGCGATGACGACGCGCACGCGCGTCCCCTCCCCCACCACCTTCCTCACGTGGCCGGCATGGAGGCCGAGCACCCGCACGTCGTTCGAGGGGTACAGCGAGATCGTGCGCGGAAAGTACGCCGTCACGGTGTACGTGCCCCCATTGCCGCCGCCGACCACCGAGCACGACGCCAGCACACCGGCCGCGCACGCGGTCGCGGCGACGAGGGCGACGAGCCGCCTCACGGTGTGGCCGCCTTCGGGTGGAGGGCGTCGTTGATGATCTGGATCAGGTCGGGCCCGACGGAGCGGACGTAGATGTCCTGCCACGGGCCGTGCGACGCCGCCTTCGACAGGCCGAGCGCGCCGGCGCCGATCCACGACAGCGAACGGTCGATGATCGGCGTGCGGGCGTCGATCACCCCGACGGTGTTGTCGACCGTCGTCAGGATGGCGTCGAGCTGGGCCCGCTGCGTCGTGAGGATGTCACCCAACCGCTGGGCGACGGTGTTGGTGTCGTTGATGCCCTTCGCGATGTCGGCGCGGCGCCGGTCGACGAGGTCGAGGATCGCCTGGCTCTGGTCGAGCAGGCCGGCGAGCGTCTGGTCCTTGTCGGCCAGGAGCTTGGACAGGCCGTCGAGCCGGTCGAACAGCGACCGCAGCTGCGCTTCCCGGCTGTCGATCGCGGTCGACACCTTGTCGACGCCGGTGAGCAGCTCGGCCAGCTGGTCGTGCTTGCCCTGGGTGATGTCGGCCAGGTCCTTGATGAAGGTGTTGAGCTTCTCGGTGTCGGTGGCCTGGATCGACCGCGTCGCGATCTTGGTCAGGTCGAAGATGTCGAACGGCGTCTTGGTGCGGTCGGCCGGGATGATCCGCGCCGCCGTGGGGACGTTCTCGAGGTAGGGCTTCTTGGCGTTGGTGGTCAGGCGGATGAACCGTTGGCCCAGGAGCGTCTGCAGCGCGACCTCGGCCCGCACGTCGTCCTTGTTGACGTGGACACCGCGGTGCACGAGGAACTTGATGACGACCTTGCCGGTGCTGCGGTCGGCGTGGATGCTCTCGACCCGCCCGGCCTTCACACCGGCGACCCGCACGTCGGCGCCCTTGCGGATCCCGGACGCGTCGGTGAACACGCCCTGCACGGTGTAGCCGTGCTCGAAGACGTGCAGGATGCCGACGGCGAACGCGATCCCGACGGCGAGACCGAGGAAGAGGATCGACCCGATGCCCACCGCGTAGGGGTTGCGGTCGCGGAAGCTCTTCACCGCACCCCCCCGAGCAACTGGCGCAGGGCGCCGGGGCCGCTCACCGGCGTGCCGCCGCCGGCCGGCGGCGCGGTGCTGCTGGCGGGCAGCGAGCCGGCACCCGTGATGCACGGGTTGCTCACGGTGACGGCGCCCGCGATCGACCCGCACGGGATGACCTGGTTGAGCCACTCGCCGTAGCGGCTGGCGGTGAACAGCCGCTTCGCCGCCTCGTCGAGCCCGCCGAGCGCGTGGTCGAGCACCGGCAGCTTGACGGCGACCTCGTCGGTGAGCGCCCGCAGGTTGCCGATGATGCGGTCGATCTCGCCGCGGTTGTTGTCGAGCAGCGCGCCGAGGTTGGCCGAGAAGTCGCCCAGGTCGGTGACGGACTGGTCGATCACGGCGGTGTTGGCGCTGAACGTCTGCGCGATCTGCAGGAGGTTGTCGAGCACCACGCGGATCTGGGCGTCGCGGTCGGTGATGGCGCCGGTCACCGCGTCGAGGTTGTCGACCAGCCGCCCGATGGCCTGGTCGCGCGACCCCAGGCTCGATGCCACGACCGCCAGGTCGTCGAGCGTCTGGCGGAGCTTCTGCTGGTTGCCGTCGAGGGCGGCGACGATCGTGTCGAGGAAGGTGTTGACCTGCTTGGGGTCGATGGCCTGCACGATCGGGCCGAGGCGGTTGAACAGCTCGCCGATGTCGACGACCGAGCGGGTCTTGGCGATGTGCGCGCCCTTGCCGAGCACCGTCGGTGCGGTCCCCGGATAGAGGTAGACGTACCGCTGGCCGAGGAGGTTGCGCCACCGGATGGCGGCCGACGAGTCGCTCGGCACCTTGACGCTCGTCCGCACCTGGAACTGCACCAGCGCCCGGCCCTCGCGGATCCTGATGCCGGTGACCTTCCCGACCACCACCCCGGCGATCTTTACGTTGTCGTTCGGCAGCAGGCCGGTGACGTCGTCGAACGACGCCGACATCCGGTAGTAGTGCTGCAGCGGCTGGTAGTTGCCGATCGTGAACGCCAGGTAGGCGGTGAACACCCCGCACACCGCGGCGAACGCGATCAGCTTGAGGATCGTCCGGCGCATCAGAGGACGCCCCCGATGAGGGACCGCAGCGCCGCTGGGCCGGTGAGGTGCAGCGGCAGCTGCGGGACCGGGAGCGTTGGCAGCCGCGATGGCCCGAGCGGCGCCGGCGCGGTGCTGGTGCCGGCCGACGTCGCCGCGGTGCCGGTGCACGTCGCCGGCGGCCGCCCGCACGGCGGGCCACCCCCGGCGACGAACTTGACCGCGGCCATCGTCGTGCCGGGACGGGACGGGTCGTCGAACGCGGTCGCCGCCTCGCCGAGGACCTGGAAGAACTCGGTCAGGCCGCGCACGAGCGGCGGCACCTGGCCGCGGAGGTCGTAGAGGAGCTGGATCGTCTTCGCGCCGTCGGTGTTGCTCTTGTCGAGGAACGGCCGGTTGGCGTCCAGCACGTCGGCGAGGTCCTGCGACAGCCGGGCCGCCTGGTCGAGGACCTGGGTGAGCTGGTCGCCGCGGGCGTTCAGATCGGGCAGGGCCTGGTTGAGGTCCTTGGCGCCGGCGACGAGGTCACCGGCCCGGTCGGCGAGGGCGCCCGACAGCTTGGCCAGGTCGTCCAGGAACTGCTGCGTGTCGGCGTCGTGCTTGGCGTTGATGTCGGCCGACAGGCGGAACGCCGCGATCTGGCGGTTGATCTCTGGGCCGAGCCCCTCGCCGCCCCGGGCCAGCGTGTCGATCAGCACCGCCACCTCGTCCGGGTTCACCGCCTTCAGGATCGGCTCGAGGTCGGAGAGGATCTTCTCGAGCTCGAACCCTCCGGTGGTCTTCTTGATCTCGCTGTTGTCGCGGAAGAACGGGCCGGTGCGCTCGCCGGCGCCGGGGTCGATGTCGACGAACTTCTCGCCGAACAGCGTCTTGGCCCGAATGCTGGCCGCCGCGGTGGTCGGCACCTTCTCGGACTTGCGCAGCTGCATGCCGACGCGGGCGCGGCCGTCGAGCAGGCGGATGCTCGACACCTGACCGACGTTGACCCCGCGGATCTTCACGTCCGAGCCGACGACCAGGCCTTGTCCGGCCGCCGTGAACTTGCCGAAGAGGTGGTACTTCGGGGTGAGGCTGCCGTTGCCGGCGGCGACGCCGATGCTCGCCACCCCGATGAACGTGGTGATCGCGATCAGCCCGGTGAGGATGCGGATGGTCCGCTCGGAGACGTGCATGCCGGACGTCGGCGCCCTACCCCGCGACCCGCACGGAGTGGGCGCCGCCCCAGAACATCAACGACAGCAGCAGGTTGAGGATGACGACCGACACGATCGAGAGCCGGATGGCCCGGCCGACGGCCACGCCCACGCCCTCGGGCCCGCCGGTGGCGTAGAAGCCGTAGTAGCAGTGGATGATCGACACCAGCACCGCGAACGCGCACGCCTTGCCGAGACTGAAGAGGATGTCGCGGAACGGCAGGTACAGGTGGAAGAAGTGGTTGTACTGCCCCGGTGACATCCCGAAGAACCTCGTCGTGATGATGTAGGTGGCGCCGAAGCTGGCGTACAGCGAGATCAGGTAGAGCGGGATGATCGCCAACAGCGCGGCGACGACCCGCGTGCACACCAGATAGACGAACGTCGGCACCGACATGACCTCGAGGGCGTCGATCTCGTCGGAGATCCGCATGGCGCCCAGCTCGGCGGTGAAGCCGGCACCCACCTGGGCCGCGAATGCGATGCCGGCGATGATCGGCGTGATCTCGCGGGTGTTGGCCAGCGCGCCGATCAGCCCGGTGAAGCTCTGGGCGCCGATCTGCTCGAGGCCCTTGAAACCCTGGAGGCCGACCTCGGTGCCGGTGAAGAACGACATCGAGAAGATGACGAACACCATGCCGCCGCCCACGATCAGCGAGCCGGCGCCGATGGCGATGTCGCTCACGAGATTGAAGATGTCGGGCAGCCGTTTGGGCCGCAGCGCCGCCGGGATCTGCACCACGACCTTGAGGGCGAACGCGAGCTGGCGGCCGACCTCCTCGAGCCCGTTGGCCACGGCGTCGAACGGCTTGCGGGCGGCGGTGAGCGGGCTGGCCATCAGAACTTCTGCGGGACGAGGGCGAAGTACAGCGTGGTCATGACGAAGTTGGCGAAGAAGATGAGGATGAAGGTGATGACGACGCCCTGGTTGACGGCGTCGCCGACGCCCTTCGGGCCGCCCTTGGCGTACAGCCCCTTGTAGCAACTCACCATCGCGGCGATGAAGCCGAACACCGCCGACTTCACCAGCGCCGAGATCAGGTCCTGGATCTGCACCAGTGCGGTGAACCCGGAGAAGTAGGCGCCGGCGGTGACGTGCTGCACGATGACGTTGAAGACGTAGCCGCCGGTGAGGCCGGCCACGCTGACCAACGAGACCAGCAGGACGGCGACCGTCGTCGCCGCGAGCAGCCGCGGCGCGACCAGCCGCTCGATCGGGTTGACCGCCATGACCTCCATGGCCGCGATCTCGTCGCGGATCTTGCGGGAGCCGAGGTCGGCGGTCATGGCCGACCCGCCGGCGCCCGCGATCAGCAACGCGGTCGCGACCGGCGCCGCCTCGCGGACGATGGCGAGCACCATGGCGGCGCCGGTGGCTGAGTCGGCCCCGAGGCCGCGGGCCAGCGACCCGACCTGCAGGGCGATGACCATCCCGAACGGGATGGAGATGAAGATCACCGGGATGCTGGTCACCTTGGCGATGAACCAGCATTGGGCCAGGTACTCCTTGTACCAGACCCGGATCTTGGGCAGCGCCGTCAAGCCGTCGAGCGCGACGGCGAACATGTTCCCGGACTCACGGATCACGAAGGCCGGTTTGGCGACGAGGGGGTTCGAGGCCATCGAGTCGGTCGAGTCCTAGACCGTCATGATCTCGTCGCTGGCGTCGCCCAGCTCGACGGGGGCGTCGTCGTCCTGGGCCATCTCGTCCATGCCGATCGGGCCCTGAGCCCGCCCCGAGAGGAACTGGCGGATGATGGGGTTGTCGGTCGTCTTCATCTCCTCCTTGCTGGCGAACTTCACCAGGCCGGAGCGGAAGAGCACGCCCATGTACTCGGCGACGCGCATCACCGAGGGGATGTTGTGGGTGATGATGAAGAAGGTGGCCCCGACCTCCCGCTGGACGTTCACGACCAGCTCGTCGAGGTAGGCGACCCGCACCGGGTCGAGCCCCGAGTCGGGCTCGTCGAACAGCACGATCTCGGGCTCCATCACGAGCGCCCGGGCGAGGCCGGCGCGCTTCTTCATCCCGCCCGAGACCTCGCCCGGGGTCTTGCGCATGTGGTCGAGCAGGCCGACCAGGCCGGCCTTCTCGTTGACGATCTCGCGGACTTCTCGCTCGCTCTTGCGGGTGTGCTCGCGCAAGGGGAAGGCGATGTTGTCGTAGAGGTTCATCGACCCGAACAGCGCACCGTCCTGGAAGAGGACGCCGAACTTGCGGCGGACCCGGTAGAGGTCCTTCTCGCGCATCCCGACGATGTTCTCGCCGTCGACCCAGATCTCACCGGCGTCGGGCCGCAGCAGGCCGATGATGTTCTTCAGGAGCACCGACTTGCCCGTGCCCGACGGGCCCATGATGGCGGTGATCCGGCCCTTGGGGACGTCGAACGTGATGTCCTCGAGGACGGTGTGGGAACCGAAGCGCTTCGTCACCCCCCGGAGCGAGATGATCGGCTCGAACTCCAGTGTCGGGGCCCCCTTCGGTCGCGGCGTCAGGTGAGAGCGCGGAGCGTAGCCGTCTGTTTCGACGATGTGACGCTGGGCACCTGCCGGTGGGCACGTGCCCAACCGGCGGCCGGCCCAAACGGGGCGAAGGGATGGGGAGACCGTTGGGGCCGTCCGGTAGCCCGAGCCCGTGGACCGTGGTTTCCCACCGCCCGCGGCGCTCGGGTTATTGGGACGTTCTCTACTTGGTCTCCCCCTCCCCCACTGCCCGTTGTCCGCCCCCTGCGACCGCTTGCGGCCACAGGCCCACGACCAAGGGGACCGGGGCGATCGGGACGGCGTGAGTCTGTACGCACTCCGTTCACCTCGCAAGGGGACATTGCCCGGCGGTGAGCAGGGAGTTCGCGCGTCGGCGCTGGTCAGGCAGATGCAGAAAGGCGAACGAAAGGTGACGGCCCGGCGACGCGCCGCGCGACCGGCACCCGGTCGCCGCTACCCGAAGTGGGCTCGGTAGGCGAGGATGCCGGCGACGTAGTGCTTGGTGTCGAGGTAGATGTGGCCGGCCCGCACCGACGCGAGTCCCTGGTAGTACGACGCCAACGCCAGGTCGGCTTTGCCGCCGGTCGCGTCGAGCAGTGCCCGGATGAAGCGGGCGCTCATGCGGATGTTGTCGTCGGCCTTCGTGGGGTCCAGCCGGGCGCCGTTCAACAGGACACTGTTGACGAAGACGACGGTGGCCGGCATGAGCTGGCCGATGCCGACCGCGCCCGTGCTCGAGACGACGGTGTTGCGCCAGCCCGACTCCCACCACGTCATCGCCTGGAAGAGGTCGGCCGGCACGCCGTACGCCTTCGCCCAGTGGACGAATCGCGGCCGGAGCCGCACACGGTCGGGTGACGACACGAGCAGGTTGGGCAGGCCCCGCCCGCCATTGGCGTAGCCGGTGATGACCGCGGGCGGCGGCAGTGACGCCGGCACCGTGAGCTTGGTGCCGATCACCACGACGTTCGGGTTCTCGATGCCGTTGGCGGCCGCGAGCGCCGCCACCGTGGTGCCGAACCGGCCGGCGATGCTGCTCGCGGTGTCGCCCGGCCGCACGACGTAGGTGGTCGCCGCCGCCGGCACCGTGCCGGCCGACGGGAGCCGGAGGACGGCGCCGATCACGACGTGGTCGGGATCACGGATGCCGTTCAGTGCGGCCACCGCGCTCACGGTGGTGCCGGCGCGGGCGGCGATCGCCGAGAGGGTGTCGCCGCGGCGGACCGTCACCGTGCGGCCGGACGCGCCGGGCCGCCCCATGAAACCGGCAGTGCCGATCAGGGTGACGACGACGAGTCCGGCGATGCTGCGAACGGCGCGCACATTCCCTCCAGCGCGTCTCCGCCCGCTGCGTAGGACTCACCGTACAAGACAACACCCGCCACGACAACCACATGAGCAACATCTCTTCCGCGGGCGGGCTAGCGCCCCGACCGGCGGGCCTCGGCCCGGCGCTCGCCCTCGAGGCGCTCGAGGTCGTAGGTGCCGTGGTCGACGAAGCGCATGAGCCCGGCGACGAGCGGGTGGCCGGCCTGCTCGGCGATCAGCCGGTGCATCTCCTGGCACACCCGCCGGTACTCGGGGTGCCCGGCCGCCTGGGTCCGCAGCTCGAGCATGTGCAGCGCCTCGCGGGCGTTCATCTGGATCGAGTAGCGCAGCCGGAACGCCAGCGCGACCGCGTACCCGGCCTCGGCGCCGAACCCCCCGGCGACCAGCGCGTCGTGCAGCGCCGCCGAGCGGCCCATCGCGTCCTCGTACCGGTCGCCGGCGCCGGCCTCGACGACCGCCTCCGGGACGACGTAGCCGTGGTTGGGCGCGAGGGTCTGCCAGTCGATGGTGAGCATGCGGTGGCGTTGGAGGTCACGGAACGCGCCGTAGTCCGACAGCACGTCGAACCGGTAGGACGTCCGCTCGAGGGCCCGGCCCGGCTTGTGGCGGCGGTTGCCCCGCTCGCCGACATAGGCCTCGGCGACCGCGGCCCGCTCCCCCGCCGACAGCCGCCGCACCCGGGCGAGCACCTGGTCTTCGGGCAGGTCGGTGTACGGGTAGAGCATCGCCGCGAGCAGCTTGTCCTCGGCGTCCGGGTCGAAGTCGACGAGGGTGACGGCCGGCCGGGGCTCGGGGTCCTCGCCGGCGAAGAGGCGGCCGGCCACCTCCTCCATGGCCGACCGGGTGGACTCCATGTACGCCGACCAGGCCCCGCCGCGGTCGGGCATGTCCACCCGGGAGAGGAACGACGGGATGACCTTGCGCAGCTCGACGAGCATCATGTCGGCATAGGCGCGGGCCTCGGGCAGCGGGTGGGCCCGCATCCGGAGGAGCAGCGCCTCGTACCCCTGGCCGGTGCCGTAGATGCCGACGTTGGACAGGGCGGCGGCCGGCAGCATGCCGCGCAGCGCGTCGAACGCCTTGGCCCGGATGGACTGGCGGTAGACGAAGTCGGAGTCGTCGGCGCTCTTCGGGTACCGCTCGCGGAACCAGTCCTGCATGACGGGCAGGAGGGTGCGGTACCCGTCGAAGAGGCGGTCGAGATCGCCCACGTACCGGGTGCCGAGCGAGGAGGTCAGCACCGAGGCGGGCCGGTAGTAGCGGTAGCGGCCGTCGGGCCGGTCGTCGTAGGCGATGTAGCGGGTGGACTGCTCGAGGTAGGCCATGAGCCGGCCCCACTCGAGCACCTTGGTGAGCAGGTTCGACGACTGCTCACAGGCCAGGTGGACCCCACCGAGCTGGGCCACCGAGTCGTCGCCGTACTCGAAGAACACCTTGTTGTAGAGGTCCTCGGCCCGCTTGAGGCCCACGGTGGCGTCGATGGTGATGTCGCCGCTGGTGTCGAGCTCGCCGACGAACTCGTCGAGGAACAGCCGGCGGAGGCTCTTCGGCGTCCGCGAGTAGCGGGCGAAGAGGGCACCCTTGACGACCTCGGGCAGGTTGACCAGGGCGAACACCGGTTGGTCGAGGTTCGTGAAGTACCGCCGGAGGATCTCCTCCTCGCTCGGCGTGAAGTGCTCGACGACGTAGGGGTGCACGGCGGCCGAGATTACGGTCCGAGGCGATGCGCGTCGCGGACGGTTGACATCGCCTGGTCATCGAGCCAGAGATCGGCCACGGTCATGGCCATCGCCTTCGCCCCGTCGAGCACCGCCCGGTCGCCGTCGGGCCCGGCGGCCCAGGTCGCGAACTCCTCGGTGTGGATCGTGACCCCGGCCGGCGACACCTTGATCGTCGGGTGGATCGACGGCACGAGGTGGCTGACGTTGCCCATGTCGGTGCTCCCGACGACCCGACTGTCGGGCGACGGCCGGTGGACGTCGCGGCCGGTGCGGGCGGCGTTGGCCGCGTAGAGATCGGCGAGGGCGCGGTTGGTCCGCAGGTCGGAGTAGTCGGGCGCCATCGGGTGATGCTCCATGGTGCAGCCGGCGGCGGTCGCGCCCGCCTCGAGCGCAATCAGCACCCGCTCCTTGAGCGGGGCGAGGCTGTCGATCGTCGGCGAGCGGACGTACCAGTGGGCCTGGGTGTGCTGCGGGACGATGTTGGGCTTGTCACCGCCCTTGGTGAAGATGCCGTGGATGCGCTCGGTCGGCAGGATGTGCTGGCGCAGGGCGGCGACCGCGGTGTACCCGAGCACCGCGGCATCCAGCGCGTTGCGCCCGTGCCACGGGAACGCCGCGGCGTGGGCGGCCCGCCCGTGGTAGTCGACCTCCATCGTCGACACCGCGATCACGTCCATCTCGGTCAGGTCGGCGCCCGCCGGGTGGACCATCATCGCGGCGTCGACGCCGTCGAGCGCGCCCTGCTCGGCCATGAGGATCTTGCCCCCGCCGCCTTCCTCGGCCGGCGTGCCGAGCACGATCAACCGGCCACCGCAGTCGTCGACGATCGCGGCCGCGGCCAGCGCCGCGCCGAGACCGGCAGTGGCGATGATGTTGTGCCCGCAGGCGTGGCCGATGCCCGGGAGGGCGTCGTACTCGCACAGCACCGCGACCGTCGGGCCCGACGCGTCGGGCGCACCCGCGGTGGCCGCGAATGCGGTCTCGAGGCCGTAGGCGCGGCGCGTCACCTCGAGGCCGGCCGCCTCCAACGCGTCGGCGAGCAGCGCGGAGGCATACCGCTCCTCGAACAGCAGCTCGGGATTGGCGTGGATCCGATGAGAGGCGTCGAGCAGGGCCTCGGCGCGGGCATCGACCTCGTCGTTGACCCGCTGCTTCGCCCCCTCGACGTCCATGATCCGAGCCTACGAGACAGTGACCGTGAGGGCGTCCGGTTGGACGCGCATGGCGAGGGTCCGCGCCGGCGGCCGGCGCTGGCCGTCGAGCCACACGGGCAGCGGCCGCTCGAGCTCGACCTGCACCGCGGGCGCCCGGTGCTCGAGAATGCCGGGGTGCGGCAGGTGGGCCCCGTGCGCCAGGCGCGACCGCACCGCGAGCACCTGGTCGAGCGGCAGCCGCGCGTCGGAGACGTCGAGCAGGCCGTCCCCGGGATGGGCGCGCGGCCCGGCGTTCCACCGACCGATCCACTGCGCGTTCATCCCCGCAACCACGCGAGTCCACCACCGATTGCGGGCGACGAGGTGGGCGACGAAGAGATGGAGCACCCCGTCCAGCAAGACCTCGCCGAGGTCGACCCGGAACGTCACCGCGTCGGACGACCAGAGGCGGTCGGCGTCGGTGCTCGTCCCGCCGAGGGTCCGCCACAGGTCCCCGCCCAACAGGCCGAGTGGCGGGAACGGGCGGTGTTCGCGGCGAGCGGCCTCCAGCGCGCCGCGCCCTTCGGCATCGGAGGCCACCACGACACCGCGATCGGACAACGGCTCGGGCCGCCCGTACGGCGACCCCTTCTCGATCGTCACGACGACGTCATGAATCGGCAGCGACGACCGACGATGCCGCCACCACGCCGCGGTACAGCCGATCGGCGGCGTCGCGCGCCGACTTCGCGGTGGCCGCCTCGACGGACTGCAGGTCGCCGATCTGGCGAAGCAGATCGATCAGCTGCTTCACGTTGCGCACGAAGTCACCGCCGGTCATGTCCTCGTCGGCGATGACCTCGGCCAGCTCCTCGCCGGCCGCCCAGCCGTAGGCCAGCGCGAAGAACCCGCAGTCCGGCGACCGGGTCAGCGGCAGCCCGGCCTCCTCCTCGGCGTCGTTGAGGTCGCGCACGAGCCGCTCGAGGTCGGTCCACCGGCGCTTCACCTTTGCCGACGGGAACCACGCCGCGGGCGCCGGACCGGTGCCCCGCGCCTCGTAGACGAAGCACGACGCGAACCCGGCGACCGCCGCCGGATCCAGGTCGTCGAGCAGGCCGGCGCGGAGCGCCTCGGAGATCAGCAGGTCGCACTCGTGGTAGATGCGCGAGAGCTGCTCGCCGGTGTCGGTCAGTGACCAGCCGTCGACGTAGCCCCACGCGCCGAGCACCCGCAGCACGCGGTCGAACTGGCGGGCCAGCGACTCGGTCCGGCCGCGGATCCGCCGCTCGAGGCGGCGAACGTCCTTCTCGGTCCGCTCGGCCCGCTCGAGGGCCCGGAGATGGCGCGCCAGGTCGGGGCATCGGGCCGACGGGTGTTGCTCCAGGATCGACGCCGGCTCGGGACCGCGCCGGTCCGGTCCTCGATCCGGTGTCTCGGTGCGCAATGCCGCCGCCGCCAGCGCGCTCGCGACCTGGCGCTGGAAGGCATGGTTGTGCGGCGCGTACGGGGTCGGCAGGTCGATGTGGCCGGCCGGCGACGGTGGCGCGGGGAAGTCGCGCGCGGTCAACGAGATGCGGCGGCGCTCGGGCGTCAACGCGGTGAGCTTGACGTCACCGCCTCGCCGGGTGCTGACCGACAGCACCGCTACGCGACCGCCGCTCTTGCCACCCGGCAGCAGGAGGATGTCGCCCGGCCGTCGCCGGGCCAGCGACTCGGACACCTCGGCCCGCGCCGGCGCCCGCAACGGCCCGCCGGCCTCGACCTCCCGCAGCAGCCGGCGGTACTCGGCGACGTCGCCCAGCTCGCACTCCGCCTCGGCGCGGTACTGCGCGACCATCCGCGCGCTGCGCTCCAACTGGGTCTCGAGCTTCACGATGTCGCGATCGGCCCGGTACTGCGCGAACGACAGGTTCAGCAGATGGTGCGCGGTGTCCGCGGGATAACGGCGCACCAGGTTGCACGCCATGTTGTACGTCGGCCGGAAGGACGACGACAGCGCGTAGGTCCGCGTCGACGCCAGGCCGGCGACCTGGTCGAACGGCACGAACGGCGACCACAGCACGACCGCGTAGCCGACGTCGTCGATGCCGCGGCGGCCGGCCCGCCCGGTCAGCTGGGTGTACTCCCCCGGCGTCAGGAACTCATGGCGCTCGCCGGTGAACTTCGAGAGCTTCTCGATCACCACCGAGCGGGCGGGCATGTTGATGCCGAGCGCCAGCGTCTCGGTGGCGAACACCACCTTGACGAGGCCGGCCGAGAAGCACGCCTCCACCGCCTCCTTGAAGGGCGGCACCATCCCGGCGTGGTGCGCCGCGAATCCGGCTTCCAGCCCGGTCAGCCACCGCGTGTACTCGAGCACCCGCAGGTCGGCGTCGGCGATCGTCTCGACCTTGGCTTCGGCGATGGCGCGGATCGCCTGGCGCTCCTCGGCGGTGGTGAGTCGCAGCCCGGCGTCGAGACACTGCCGCACCGCGTCGTCGCACGCCGCCCGACTGAAGATGAAGTAGATCGCGGGCAGCATGTTCTCGTCGTCGAGCCGCTCGACGACGTCGGTGCGGCGCGGCGTGTGCAGTCGCCCGCGTGCGCGGGCGTAGCGAGCAGCCTGCGGACCGCGCACCGAGCGCGAGTCGAGGCGGGCCGCTTCGGGATTGGGTCGGCCGTCGACGAACGTCGGGAGCAGGTGCAGCTGCTCGCTGTCGCGGTCGCCGACGAGGTAGAGGTGATTGAGTTCGACCGGGCGGCGCTCCTCGATGATCGCGGTCGTCGTGCCGCGCACGGTCTCGATCCATTCGGCGAACTCCTCGGCGTTCGACACCGTCGCCGACAGGCACACCAGGTCGAGGGTCGGCGGCGCGTGGATGATGACCTCTTCCCACACCGGGCCGCGGTACTGGTCCTGCAGGTAGTGCACCTCGTCGAGCACGACGTAGCGCAGCCCGTCGAGCGCCGGTGACCCGGCGTAGATCATGTTCCGCAGCACCTCGGTGGTCATCACGACCGCGGGCGCGTCGCCGTTGATCGCGTTGTCGCCGGTGAGGAGACCGACGCGGTTGCGGCCGTGCCGCCGCACGAGATCGCCGTACTTCTGGTTCGAGAGCGCTTTCAGCGGCGTGGTGTAGAAGGCCTTGTGGCCTTCGTCGAGTGCCTTGGCGACCGCGTACTCCGCCACCAGCGTCTTGCCCGAGCCGGTTGGCGCGGCGACGAGCACCGACTGCCCGGCGTCGATGGCATCCAGGGCGCGGACCTGGAAGTCGTCGAGCTGGAACTCGTAGCCGGCGGCGAAGTCCTCGCGGTTCACGGTCCTACGTCCTACCCTCCGGCCGGGGCCCCAGGTCGCCGCCGGGCCACAGGCCGTCGGCGATCGACAGCAGGTCGCTCGCGATGCCGGCGACCTCGGGCGTGCCGGTGATCGCCGCGAGCTGCTCGGCCCGGTGACCGTCGGCGTAGACGAGCAGGTCGAGCCGCAGCCGGGCGCTCGCCTCGCGGCCGTCGGGTCCCACGGGGTCGGGCTCCTTGCGCAACCTCTCGGCCGCCGCCACCTCGGCCCGCGCCAGCGCGGCTCGGTCGGAGCTCGCGACCGCCGGGATGCCGGCGGCCTGCACCGCGGCGGCCCACCGCGGCCGGTCCTCGGTCGGCCGGGCGTCCTGGCGGAGCTGCACCTCGCCGGCCGGCGGGGGCGCCTGCGGTTCGAGTGGCGGCCCGGGCGCGACCCCTTCGGCCACCCAGTCGGGCACCTCCTCGGGCAGGCGGATCTCGATGTCGGGCGAGGCGACGTCGTGCAGGAGCGGCGTCACCATGGCCCGGCCACGGTCGTACACCCGGTCGGCGAGCGTGCGCATCCGCCGGGCCAGCGCGTCGAGCTGCACCCGCACCGGCTGGGCCGCGCCGGTCGGCAGCCGGACGAGCGCGGCGTAGGCCCGGGCCGTGTCGATGTACAGGCCGGCCGACGACACGTACAGGTCGCGGGCGGCCGGCGCCCGCGTGAAGGCCGGCAGGGCGGCGGCCCGATCGCGGCTCACGCGGAAGTCGGCGAGGTCCTTGTCGACCTCGGCGCGGAAGGTGTCGGCCGGCCGGGTGCCGGCGAGGTACTCCCGCGCGCCGGTGGCGAGCGTCGCCACGTCGTCGACGAGCGGCTTGAACGCATCGGCGACCTTGGCCTCCCATGCCAGCGCGTCGGCCCGTTCGGCCGCCTCCGCCGGCGTGAGCGGCGCGGTCGTCGAGGACCCGACCGTCGAGGTGGCCGCCGTCGGGCCGCCACCGTTGCCCGACGAACCGAGCAGCCAGATGCCACCGCCGCCGATCGCCAGGACGGCGGCGATCGCAATGATCGCCGTCAGGGTGCCGCGCCTCACTTCCCCATGAGGCGCCCGATGAGGATCGAGATCTCGTAGAAGAGGTACATGGGAACCGCCATGCCGAAGAACGAGAACGGATCCTGGCTGGGGGTGATGAACGCCGCGAAGGCGACACAGCCGACGATGGCCTGTCGGCGCCAGCCGCGGAGCCGGGCGCTCGACACGACGCCCGCGGCCTCGAGCGCGACGAGCACCACCGGGAACTCGAACGCGATGCCGAACACGATCACCATCAGGACGAAGAGCGTGAGGTACTTGTTCGGCGAGTACGTGTTCTGGAGATTGGCGCCGCCGATGTGGGACAGGAACTGCAGTCCCGGCGCGAGGACCAAATAGGCCACGACCGCGCCGATTGCGAAGAGCAGGAGCGACGCCGCGACGAACGGGATCGCGTAGCGCTTCTCGGTCTTGTTGAGCCCCGGCGTGATGAACCGCCAGAACTGCCAGAGCAGCACCGGCAGGGCCAGCACGACGCCGCCGTACCCGCTCACCTTCAGCCGCGTCGCGAAACCCTCGAGCGGGTCGAGCGCGAGGAACTTCTTCTGGTGGGTGGCGCGGACGTAAGGGTCGGCGAGGAAGCGGAAGATCTGCGGGTAGAGGATGTACGCCACGAGCGCCCCGACGAAGATGGCGACGACCGAGATGATCAGCCGCCGGCGGAGCTCCGTCAGATGCTCGACGAGCGTCATCCGACCCTCGGCCTTGGCGCGCCGCGCCGGGTCGTCGGGCGCGCCCCGTCGTCTGGAGATGGTGGCGATCGGCCGGCCTACTGGTGGGTGGCGTCCGGCGTCCCGGCCGAGCCATTCAGCTCGGCGGGCTTCGGAGCGTCATCGGGCTGCTCGTCGGAGTGGATGGCGACGTCGAGCATGTCGCGAGCCTCGGCCTGCAGCGTCGCCGACCACTGGCGGAACTCGCTGACGAACTTGCCCAGCGTGCGGGCCGCCTCGGGCAGCTTCTCCGGGCCGAGGACGATGAGGGCCACCACCAGCACCACGAGGATGTGGATGGGATTGAGGCCGGGGGGCACGCCCGGATCTTACCGGCGGCCCGGTGGGCTACCGGCGGCGGTTGACGGACGCGGCCAGGGCGCGGGTCTCGGCCCCGACCTGGCGGACGTCGGCGGCCACCTCGCGCACGGCGGCCAGGCGAGAGACGAGCAATTCGGTCTCCCTGGCCATGCGCCGCATCGCGTCGAAGAGCACGACGAAACCGACGAGGACGACGAATGCCGGGAGCAACCACATGGGGCTCACCGAACCGAGGTTACTGGCCCACCATCGCGGCGAGGCGGTCGAACCAGCCACCGCTCTCGAGCATCAGGTGGAAGTCGAGGAGGTCGTCGTGGGTCAACGGCTCGCCCATGACCCTGTCCTCGAACATCTCGGCCGGAAGGTGCCATTGCGACATCCGCACGCCCGACGACACCAGCAGGTCGATGATCCGTGTCTCGGCCGGCTTCGAGATCGCAATACGGCATTCCGGGCACCGGAACGCATAGGAACCGGCGTTGTCCTCGGCGCACACGAGCACCTTCACGTCCTCGACGGTGAGCTCGACATCTCCGCAGTCTGGGCAGCTCGCCCGAATGGTTGTCACTTGATTCTCCCCTCCATGTTCCAACCATCGGCCGACCTCGCGTTCCCCTTGAGTGGGCTGTTCGGACCATTTCGAGAGTCCCGATGTGACTAGTGCATCGTGACCGGCACCAGCCCTTACGCTTCGTGACCGTGGCCCAGTTGCCATCGCTCATCTCGCCGCCGATCGCGTTCGGGCATCGCGGTGCCCGCGCCCACGCCGCCGAGAACACCATCGACGCCTTCCGCCTCGCGCTGCGGCTCGGCGCGACCGGGCTCGAGAGCGACGTCTGGCTCACGTCGGACGGCGTCGCCGTCCTCGACCACGACGGCGTCGTCGGCAACCCGTTCCGGCGTCGCCCGATCTCCTCGGTAGCGAGGCGCGCCCTCCCCGACCACATTCCCGCGCTCGCCGACCTCTACGCCGAGTGCGGCACCGGCTTCGAGCTGTCGCTCGACGTGAAGGACGCCGCGGCCGCGACGGTGGTGATCGCGGTCGCCCGCGCCGCCGACGCCGAGGCCGAGGGGCGGCTGTGGCTGTGCCACGGGAACTGGCACGTGGTCGCCGACTGGCGGAGCTTCACCGCCGCCCGGCTCGTCGACAGCACGCGGCTCCGGAACATGCGGCACGGTCCGGAACGCCGGGCGGCCCAGCTCCGCGAAGCGGGCATCGACGCCGTCAACCTGCACCACTCCGACTGGACCGGTGGCCTGACGACGTTGTTCCACCGGTTCGAGCGGTTCACGCTCGGGTGGGACGCGCAGCACGGACGGGTGATCAGCGGTCTCGCCGAGATGGGGATCGACGGCGTCTACAGCGACCACGTCGACCGCATGGTCGAGGCCCTCGGGCTGGAGCCGCCGCCTATAACAGGTTGATCTTGGAGATCGGCCAGACGCGGATGAACGCGCGCCCGACGATCAGCGTCTTCGAGATGGGCCCGAAGAACCGGCTGTCCTTCGAGTTGCCGCGGTTGTCGCCCATGACGAAGTAGTGCCCGACCGGGATCTTCTGGGGCGCGATGGTGATCGACGCCATGGCGGCGCGGGCCTCGGCGCTGAGATACGGCTCGTTCAGCACCCGACCGTCGATGAGGATGTGGCCGTCGCGGGCCTCGATCGTCTCGTTGGGCAGACCGATCACCCGCTTGATCAGGTCCTTGATCTTCACGTCCGACTCGAGCGGCGGCCGCTTGAACACGACGATGTCGCCCCGGTGGATGTCGTGCACGTGGTAACTGAGCTTGTTGACCAGCACGCGGTCGCCCACACCGAGCGTCGGCACCATCGACGGCGAGGGGATGTAGAAGGCCTGGAGCAGGAACGCCTTGATGACGAGCGCCATCGCCAAGGCCCCGGCGAGGATGACGACCCACTCGACCGCCGACCGGACCGACGAGTGTGGTCGTTCCGGTGTGTCCTCGTCGAGGAGCGCGACGTCACCCGGTGGAGTCGGCTCGGACGGGGGCGGCGGTGTCGACTCCACGGAGAGAGCGACGTTACCGCGGGTCAGGCGCGGTACCGCTCCAGCAGGCGGGCGGCGGCCGCCCGCCCGGCGGTGGCGTCACCGTCCACGACGCGCGCGTCGGGCCCGAGCCTGAGCAGGAGGCGCTCGAGCCACGCCGGCCGGCTGGCGACGAGGACCACCCGGGCCCGCCCACCCGACAGCTGCTCGACCTTCTCCGCCGGGTACTGCTCGGCGACCCAGCGCGCGCCGGGTTCGAGCTCCAACGTGACCCGCGGATCGTCCGGTCCGGGTTCGAAGACCGCGAGGTCCGGGACGACGCCGGGCGGGTCGAACGAGGTGTCCAGCATCCGCGCCGATCGGATCCGGTCGACGCGGAACAGCCGCTCGTCGTCGACTGCGTGGCACCACGCCGACAGGTACCACTGGCCCTTGGCCGAGAACACCGCGTACGGGTCGACCACCCGGCGCCGGTCCTGGTCGCTGCCGTAGGAGTAGTAGTCGAGCTCGACCTGCCGATGGTCGGCGGCCGCGGCCCGCAGCGCGTCGAGCAGCTCGCCGGGCGCCGGGCCGAGCGCGATGTCCACCGCGGCGCCGGCGTCGATGCCGAGCGCCGACGCCAGCTTGTCGAGGCCGCGCGCCAGCGGACCCGCGGGATCGGTGCCGGGCGTGGCCAACAACGTCTTGCCGGCGGCCAGCAGGGCGAGCGCTTCCGCCGGCGTGAGTCGCAGCGGGCGCCCGAAGTAGTCGGCGTACCGGATCCACACCCGGCCGTCACTGATGTCGACGTCGATCAGGACGTCCGGCGAGTACGGCGGCAGCCCGCAGAGCCAGAGGAGCTCCAGGTCGGCGGCCAGCTCCTCCTCGGTGATGCCGAACCGCGCGCAGACGTCCGCGAGACGCGGGCCGTCGTGCTCGACGACCCACGGCACCAGCGCGAGCAGGCGGCGCACCCGGGAGTCGGCGGACGGCGGCGGCATCAGTGCGAGGCCACGAGCTCGAGCCACGCCACCATGTCGTCGCGCAGCGCCGCCGGGGCGAGCACCTCGGCGTGGTCGAGGAAGCCGAGCACGAACGATCGGAACGCGGCGCGGTTGGTGACCGGGAGCTCCAACACCACCGAGCCGTCGGCCTTTCGCTCCTGCACGGCCTCGGCGCCGACCTGCCCGATGGCCCATCCGGCCTGGCCGGCGTCGACGAGCAAGGTCGCGGTGACCAGCTCCTCGTCGCCCATCCGCCACGGGTGCGGCTGGTCGCCGGTCGCGGTCGCCTCGAACGCGCCGGGCGGGCCGACCGGCTCGACGTCGCCGTCCACCCGGTCCAGACGGAACTGGCGGACTTCGTCGCGGTCGTGGTCGCGGCCCGACACGTACCAGTGCCCGTTCCGGAACGACAGGCCGTACGGATCGAGGGTGCGGCGGGCGCCGCGGTACCCGAACGCGACCGCGCGCCGCTCGGACACCGCGCCGAACAGCGGCGCCAGGACCTCGGCGCCGGGGAGGGACGCGACCGGCGCCGAGCCGGGATCGGCACCGGTGAGCTCGCCGCCGAGCTTCCAGAGCGCCTCCATCCCGTGCCCGCCGTCGAGCCGGACCGCCGACGCCGCGAGGTGCAGCGCCGCCAGCTCGTCGGCCGCGAGACCCGGATCCTGGAGCTGGTAGTCCTCGGGCTTGATGCGATACCCGACAATGTTCGCCTGATCGTCGATGGGCCCCGACGTGATCGGGATCCCCATCTCGCGAAGCGTTTCCTTGTCGCGCTCGAAGGCGCGCCGGACGCTCGCCGGTTCCCCGGTGTACCCGGGCACCTGTTCGTACAGCTCGTCGGCGGTCAAGAGTCGGCGGGTCTCGAGCAGCGCCGCCACCAGGTTGAGCAGCCGCTCGGCCCGGTTCATGACGCCCGACGCTACCGGTCGGACCACTCGGCGAGGTCCGGTACCCTTTTCGCGGTGCCCACGCGCGGAGATCTGCTTCTCCTGCTGCGCAAGCAGCCCGGGATCACGGTGGCCGAGCTGGCCGACAAGCTGGGCCTCAGCGCGATGGGTGTGCGCCGCCACGTCGACGCGCTCGCCGACTCCGGTCTGGTCGAACGGCACGGCGCGCCGACGCGGCGGCTCGGCCGGCCGGCGGCCGGCTGGCGACTCACCGACGCCGGCGTCGAGCTGTTCCCGAGGCGGTACGAGGCCTTCGCCATCGAGGTGCTCGAGGACGTCGCCGACGCGTGTGGTGCCGAAGCCGTCGTCGCGGTGCTGGCGGCGCGCACCGCCAAGGACGTGCCGCGCTATCGGGACGCGCTGGCCGGCGCCGACGATCTGGCCGAGCAGGTCCGGCGGATCGCCCAGCTCCGCGACGACGCCGGGTACCTCGCCGAGACCAGCGCATCCGACGACGGCGCGTTCCTGCTCGTCGAACACAACTGCGCGGTCCACCGCCTCGCCGAGCGCCACCCGGCGGTCTGCTCGCAGGAGCTCGAGCTGTTCCGCACCGTGCTCGGCCCCGAGGTCGAGGTCACGCGGGTGTCGCACACCATGAGCGGCGACAGCGCCTGCTCCTATTGCATCCGCCGTCGCACCACCTGACGGGTCCGCCGGCGACGCGTCAGTCGAGCATCCGGGCGGCGGTGACCCCCGCGACCGCGGCTGCCGCGAAGAACAGCGGGTCCTCGGTCGCACTCCGCCCCATGTGGGTGACGCCGATCCCGAACGCGCGGAGCCGGGCGTCGACGTCGGGCGCCGCGACCACGCGCCGGTCGCACACCGGAAGCTCGACGTCGTCCTCGCCCGCCGGAACGGCCACCGCGACACCTTCGGGGCGCGCCACCAGACCCATCGCGGTGCGGGCGTGATGCGAGACCCCGCGGTGGCGGTCGCGCCGGTCGGCCGAGGACATCCGGAGCGCCAGCACCGGCTGGCCGCCCATGGCGGCGGCGATGTCGACCGCGGCCACCACGTCGAGCGCGGTCGTGCCGAGTTGCGTGCCGGTGCCCACCAGGCCGGGGCCGGGCCCGACGACGGCGACGTCGGCGCGATGGTGGCGGGCGGCCGCCAGTCCCGACGCGACGTTGACCGCTTCGAGATCGCCGCCGAACGCGTGGCCGGCGGTGACGGTGAGGTCGACCAGGCCACGGTCACGCAGCGCCGCGACCTGGTCCGACAGCGCCAGCGGGAGGGCGCCGCCGTCGGTCATGACGAACGCGACGCGCACGTGCCGGTGGCGCGCCTCGTCGCGCAGCGCGACGACGACCGGTGCCAGCTGGCTGTGCACGGAGCACACCACGACCGGCATGCCGTCGAGCGCGCCGGGCGCGTCGTCGTGCTCGTCGAACGCCCCGGTGTCGGCTTGCAGGCTGGTGTAACGCAGCTTCATGACGTGGCCCCCGCCGGGCTCGCGCCACTCGCGACGGGCCAGGTTCCAGTGCACGACGTGCCAGCCCCCGCTGCCGAGTCCGAGCTCGACCGCGGTGGTGTTGACGACGACGTCGTCGCCGACCGCGACGTCGCCGGTGAGCTGCGTCAGCACGAACGCCGGCTCACCGTCGACCTCCACGCGCTGGAGCCCGGCGCGCTCGTCGGTGATCGCGGTGACCCGCCCGGTTCGGAAGCTGGGCATCGCTCGGCTACAGCGAGGCGATGAGCTTCTCGACCCGGTCGTCGCGCGACTTGAACGGGTCCTTGCACAGGACGGTGCGCTGTGCCTGGTCGTTGAGCTTCAGGTGCACCCAGTCGACGGTGTAGTCGCGCTTGCGTTCCTTGGCCCGGCGGATGAACTCGCCGCGCAGCCGGGCCCGCGTCGTCTGCGGCGGCTCGGACACCGCCTTGTCGATCACTTCGTCGGTGCTGGTGCGCTCGACCAGACCGCGATCCTGCATCTTGTAGAACAGGCCGCGCGCCCGGTTGACGTCGTGATACTGCAGGTCCATCAGCGCGACCTTCGGGTGGGTCAGGGGCAGCCCGTGCCGGGTCCGGTAGCCCTCGATGAGGCGATGCTTGATCACCCAGTCGCATTCGCGGTCGAGCGTGAACGGGTCCTTGTCGAGTTGGGTGAGGCAGTGCTCCCACATGCCGAGCGCCTTCTCCTCGAGCTTGGAGAGGCCCTTCTGGTCGCGGTAGCGCAGCGCCCGGCTGAGGTACTCGGACTGGATGTCGATCGCGCTGGCCTCGCGACCGTTGGCCAGGCGGACGCGCCGCTTGCACGTGGTGTCGTGGCTGATCTCGCGGATCGCGCGGATCGGGTTCTCGAGCGTCATGTCGCGCAGCACGACGCTCGGGTCCTCGAGCATGCGCAGCAGGATGCTGGTGGCGCCGATCTTCAAGAACGTCGCGTACTCGCTCATGTTGGAGTCGCCGACGATGACGTGGAGGCGGCGGAAGCGCTCGGCGTCGGCGTGCGGCTCGTCCCGGGTGTTGATGATCGGGCGACTGCGCGTCGTCGCGCTCGAGACGCCTTCCCAGATGTGCTCGGCCCGCTGGCTGATGCAGTACATCGCGCCGCGCGCGGTCTGCAGCACCTTCCCGGCGCCGGCGTAGATCTGCCGGCTGACGAAGAAGGGGATGAGGATCTCGGCGTAGTGCCCGAAGTCGTCGCGGCGGCTGGTGAGGTAGTTCTCGTGGCAGCCGTACGAGTTGCCGGCCGAGTCGGTGTTGTTCTTGAAGAGGTAGACCACCCCGCGGATGCCCTCTTCGCGGAGTCGCTGCTCGGCCGACGCCAGCAGGCTCTCGAGGATGCGCTCCCCCGCCTTGTCGTGGGCGACGAGATCGGCGATCGAATCGCACTCGGGAGTCGCGTACTCGGGATGGCTGCCGACGTCGAGGTAGAGGCGGGCGCCGTTCTCGAGGAAGACGTTCGAGCTGCGGCCCCAGCTGACGACCCGGCGGAACAGATAGCGGGCGACCTCGTCGGGGCTGAGCCGGCGCTGGCCGCGAAGGGTGCAGGTGACGCCGTACTCGTTCTCGAGCCCGAAGATTCGCCTGTCCATCCCTTGGGCTCACGGTAGCGTTCTCCTGATGCAACAGGACCGGATGGTGCGGTTGGCCACGGTGCACACCACGTTCCATGCCCGGGTCATCGCCGCCCGGCTGGGCGCCGAGGGCATGGTCACCGAGCTCCGCGGCAACGTGGACGGCCCGTACCCGATGGGCGACGTGCACGTGTTCGTCGCCCAGGGCGACCTCGACAGCGCCCAGGAGCTGATGCTGGCCGATGAGGTGGAGTCGGCGTTCGAGGACGACGAGGACCCGCCCAGGCGCCTGCCGGCGCCCCCTGCGTGGGTCTACTTCGCGGCGATGGTGCTCATCGCGGCGCTGGTCCTGACGTTCAAGAGCTGGTGAGCAGGGCGGCGAGCTCGTCGTTCTCCAGCCGCCGGAACGCCCGCCGGCCGTCGCCGCGGTCGAGCACCGCGACCTCGAGCTCGCGCGGCTCGAGCTGACGATCCGGCCCGGCGAGCGCACCGACCGCCGCCCGCAGCGCGGCCCCGAGGTCGGCCGTCGCCTGGTAGGCCTGCTTCATCCGCTCGGCGATCGTCTCAGCCTCGCCCCCGAGCACAGTGAAGCCCTCCTCGTCGACGACGGTGCCGTCGTACAGGATGTGGAAGAGCTGGTCGTCCGGCGGGTCGGCGGCGACCTCGGCCACGAGGATCTCGACCTCCATCGGCTTCATCTCGTGGGTGAAGATCTGGCCGAGCGTCTGCGCGTACGCGTTGGCGAGTGACCGCGCGTCGACATCCTCGCGTGAGTAGTTGTACCCCTTGAGGTCGGCGTGGCGGACGCCGGCGGTGCGCAATGAATCGAACTCGTTGTACTTGCCGACACCGGCGAACGCGATGCGGTCGTAGATCTCGCTGACCTTGTGCAGCGTGCGCGACACGTTCTCGGCGCAGACGAGGATGCCGCCCGCGAACGTCAGTCCGACGAGACTGCGACCGCGCGCGATGCCCTTCCGGGCGTAGTCGGCGCGGTCCTTCATCACCTGCTCCGGCGCCACGTAGAACGGCATGCTCATGTCAGCCGGTCCTCATCGTGGGTGTCCTGATTCGCTCTTGTGCTGGATGAGGGCGGCGAAGCGTTCGGACACCTCGGACTCCGGCACGGGCGTGTAGCCCGCGGCGGTGATCGTTGCGACCGTCGGGTAGATGCCGCGCACGGGATCGGGACCGCCGGTGGCCGAGTCCTCGTCGGCGGCCTCGTAGAGCGCCTCGACCGCGAGCTCGATGGCGGCGGCACGATCCAGGCCCTCGGTCCATCCGAGCTTGATCGTCGTGCGGGCGTCGCGCCCACCGGACCCGTCGGCGTGGAAGTCGGTCTCCTCGTACCGGCCCCCGGTGGCGTCGTAGGTGTAGATGCGGCCGACCTGCCGGCGGAGGTCGTAGCCGGCGAACAGCGGGATCACGACGAGGCCCTGCATCGCCATCGGCAGGTTCTGCCGCACCATCTGCGCGAGCTGGTTGGCCTTGCCCTCGAGACTGAGGGCTGCGCCCTCGACCTTCTCGTAGTGCTCGAGCTGCAGCTGGAACAGCTTCACCATCTCGAGCGCGAAGCCCGCCGAGCCCGCGATGGCCACACCCGAATGACGGTCCGCCGGATGCACCTTGTCCATGGCGCGGTGGGCGATGCTGCTGCCCGCGGTCGCCCGCCGGTCGCCGGCCATGATGACGCCCTCGTGGTAGCGCAGCGCGCAGATCGTTGTGCCGTGGGCGATCACCGGGCCGTGCTCGTTGGGCTCGACCTTCGGTGGCTCGCCGTTCATGCGGCGCACGAGATCGACGAAGCTGGAGCCGGGATCGCGGTCCGGTGAGAAGCGGGGCAGCGTCATGCAGCGGGGGACGTTAGCGCCCGCACCCGCGCCCTGATCAGCTCGTCCAGCTCGTGCTCGGTCTGGTCGTGACGGCGGAGGTAGCGCAGCGCCGCCGTCAGCAGGTCGAGCTGCTCCTCGAAGGCCCCGATCGCCTGGTTGCACGGGAAGCAGAGCAGCCCACGCACCGCGCCGGTCTCGTGGTCGTGATCGACGTGCAGCGAGCCGTCCTCCGGCTCCGGCCTCCCACAGATGGCGCAACCACCAAATTGGTCCGCGAGCATGCGCTCGTAATCGCCAATGGTGAGCCCATATTTGCGGTTCAAATGATACTCACGCTGGTAGCGCTTGTATTCTGGTGTTTCACGTAGACGGCGCTGGTTTTCCTTGTATCGCTCCGGATTCTGAATCCGCCATTCGACCGCGCGCCTGATGGCTTCCTCTCGAACCTCTGGGTACCGAGCCGCCGCCCTGGCCTTGAAGCAGCGCATGCAGTCGCCCCGCAGCCCATCGCGAGTGCCCTTGGCCCGGTAGAAGTTGTCCTCGGGCTGCGCGGCACCGCATTTGCTGCATATCTTCAATGCTATTGACCGCCTTTCTGGACATATGATTTCACGAAGTCCTCGGCGTTCTCCTCCAGCACCTCGTCGATTTCGTCCAGAAGATCGTCCAATTCGGCCTTGATCTTCTCGCCTTGCTTCGACTGCGCGGGCGCCTCTTCGACCACCTCTTCCTCGCGCGGCGCCGGCGTTGCCTTCTTCTTCTGTTCTCTTTCAGCCATGGTGATGCATCGCTTTCCTCCTAAGAGCCCAGCCGGTCCAACAGCTCGGCCGGGGTGGAACATGCCTCGAGCAGCTCGTCGACATGAGCTGCCGTGCCGCGGAGCGGCTCCATCATCGGGACCCTCCGCAGCGGGTCGGTGCCGAGGTCGAACACCAACGAATCCCAGTTGGCTGCCGCAATGGATGATGCCCATCGCTGCAGGCAACGGCCACGGAAATACGCGCGGGTGTCGGGCGGGGGCTCGGTCATGGCCCGCTCGACCGACGCGTCGTCCGTCAGCCGTTCGGTTGCCAGCTTCGCGAACAGCGACCGCCCCGGCCGGACGTCGTGGTACTGCAGATCCATCGCGGCCATCTTGTGGTCGTCCCACGTCAGCCCGTTCCGCGACCGGTACGCGTCCAGCAGGGTGTACTTCGCGACCCAGTCGAGCTGGTCCGACAGCGACATCGGGTCGGTCTCCAGCGCGGTGAGCACCGACTCCCAGCGCATCAGCACGTCGGTGCCCACGTCCTGGCCGACCGACTCGAGGCCGCGGTCCTCGGCGTACTTGCGGGCCAGGTCGAACAGCTCCCACTGGAGCTGCACCCCGGTCAGGCGGCGGCCGTCGGCGAGCTCGACCGGCTCGGACAACGCCAGGTCGTACGACACCTTGCGGATCGCCTGCACCGGGTTGGCCAACGACAGGTTGATGTCACCGAAGAAGTCGTCCTCGATCATCGAGAGCACGATGGCCGTCGTGCCGAGCTTGAGGTACGTCGCGACCTCGCAGAGGTTGGCGTCGCCCACGATGACGTGGAGCCGCCGGTACTTCTGCGCGTCGGCGTGCGGCTCGTCGCGGGTGTTGACGATCGGTCGCTTCAACGTCGTCTCGAGGCCGACCTCCTCCTCGAAGAAGTCAGCCCGCTGGCTCAGCTGGAAGTGCACGCCGGCGGTGGAGGACGACGGCGCCTCCGACCCCACCTTGCCGGCGCCGCAGTACACCTGCCGCGTCACGAAGTGCGGCAGCACGTACTGCACGATCTTGGCGAACGGCACCGAGCGGTCCATGAGGTAGTTCTCGTGGGTGCCGTACGAGTTGCCCTTGCGGTCGGAGTTGTTCTTGTAGACCACCACGTCCTGGCCGGCCGGCAGCACCTGGGCCGCGGCCTCCATCGACCGGGCCAGGATCCACTCCCCCGCCTTGTCGTACAGGACACACTGCGCGGCGTCGGCGCACTCCGGCGTGGAGTACTCCGGGTGGGCGTGATCGACGTAGTACCGCGCGCCGTTGGTGAGCACCGCGTTCACCAGGTGGGTCTCCACCTCCGGCGGCATCGAGCCCTCACGGGCGAAGCCGCGGGCGTCCCGGCCGGGCGACTCGTCCTCGAAGTCCCACCCGACCTTGCGGGCGAGCTGCGAGACATAGGCGTTGATCAGGAGCGAGGACGCGGTGATCGGGTTGGACTCGCCCCCGCCGCGGAGGACGATCCCGTACTCCGTCTCGATCCCGCACACCTTGCGAATGGCCATGCCAGGTCGAAGCTACCCCGGTATGCCCGGATACACGAGCACACGGCTAGAGATATTGGCCCGTCGCGACCCGCTCGATGGATCGGCCACCCTGGGTGTCGTCGCCCTCCGACAGCAGGGTGCGGATGTAGACGATCCGCTCGCCCTTCTTGCCCGAGATCTTCGCCCAGTCGTCCGGGTTGGTGGTGTTCGGCAGGTCCTCGTGCTCCTTGTACTCCTGCCGGATCGACGCCAGCAGGTCGGCGGTGCGGATGCCCCGGCCCTCGTTGGCGATCCGCCGCTTGATGGCCAGCTTCTTGGCCCGTTGCACGATGTTCATGATCATGGCGCCGGAGGAGAAGTCCTTGAAGTAGAGGATCTCCTTGTCGCCGTTCTGGTAGGTGACCTCGAGGAACCGGTTGACGTCGTCCTCGCGGTACATCTCCTCGACGGTGCGCTCGATCATCGACTGGACGCACTTGGCCGGGTCGCCGCCGCCCAGGTCTCGGACCTCGTCGGCGTCCAGCGGCAGGTCGGGCGTGAGGTAGCGCGAGAAGATCTGCGCCGCCTGCTCGAGCCCCGGGCGCTCGATCTTGATCTTCACGTCGAGCCGCCCCGGCCGCAGGATCGCCGGGTCGATCAGGTCCTCGCGGTTGGAGGCGCCGATGACGATGACGTTCTTCAGGGCCTCCACCCCGTCGATCTCGGCCAGCAGCTGCGGGACGATGGTGGACTCCATGTCGGAGCTGATGCCGGTGCCGCGGGTGCGGAAGAGCGAGTCCATCTCGTCGAAGAAGACGATGACGGGCATGCCTTCCTCGGACTTCTCACGAGCCCGCTGGAACACCAGCCGGATCTGCCGCTCCGTCTCCCCGACGTACTTGTTGAGCAGCTCCGGGCCCTTGATGTTGAGGAAGTAGCTCTTGGCGCCGGTGTCGCCGCTGACCTCGGCCACCTTCTTGGCCAGGCTGTTGGCCACCGCCTTGGCGATGAGCGTCTTGCCACACCCCGGCGGGCCGTACAGCAGGATCCCCTTGGGCGCCGGCAACTTGTGCTCGATGAACAGGTCGCGATGCACGAACGGCAGCTCGACCGCGTCGGTGATCTGCTCGATCTGGTTGTCGAGGCCGCCCACGTCCTCGTAGGAGATGTCCGGCACCTCCTCGAGCACCAGCTCCTCGACCTCCGGCCGCGGCAGTCGCTCGAGCAACAGGCCGGTGCGGGAGTCCATCATCAGCGTGTCGCCCGACCGGATGCGCTGGCCCATCAGGGCGTCCGAGATCTCGACGACCCGCTCCTCGTCCGCCCGGCCGACGATGATCGCCCGCTTGCCGTCCTCGAGGACCTCCTTCATCGTGACGACCTCGCCCGAGATCTCCGGGCTGCGGGCCAGCACGACGTTGAGGGACTCGTTGAGGACGACCTCCTGGCCGCGGGTCAGGTCGTCGTCCTCGATCTCGGGGTGCAGCGCCACCCGCATCTTGCGGCCGCCCGAGAACACGTCGACCGTGCCGTCGTCGTTGCGGCCGAGGTAGGTGCCGTAGGCCGACGGGGGCTGGGTGAGCTTCTCGACCTCCTCGCGCAGCTCGGCGATGTGCTCGCGTGCCTCGCGCAAGGTGTAGGAGAGCTTCTCGTTCTGGGAGACCGCCTGGGCCAGTTGGCCCTTGGTCTCCAGCAGGCGCTCCTCGAGGGTGCGGACGCGCTTCGGGGCGTCCTGCAACTTGCGCCGCAGCTGGACGACCTCCTCCTCCAGCGTCTTCGCCTGCTCGAGCAGTGCGGCGACCTGCTGCTCGTACTCGGAGAGGCGACGTTCGTACTCGTTGCTCGGCGCGGGGACCACCTCCTCCTCCGTTGATTGAACATACACCGGGGATTCTCGCTAGCCGCGGAGCCTGAAGGTACGCGATTTACCTCGCCAATACCGGGTAAATTGACAGGGCCGGTCGGCGTCGATACCGTCGCCAAGCGGTTGCCCCAGTCGAAGAAGCCCAGTAGAAGAAGCGCAGCCGAAGGAGAGCGCACACGCGATGAAGGTGTGGATCGATCAGGATCTCTGCACGGGCGATGGTCTCTGCGAGGAGATCTGCCCCGACGTCTTCACCCTCCTCGACGACGGCCTCGCCTACGTCAAGGAAGGCAGCAAGGTCTTCTCGGATCCCGGCGGGGTCGAGGGCCTGGCCGGGGTGCCCGCCGGCATGGAGGAAGCGGTCATCGAGTCCGCCGAGGAGTGCCCCGGCGAGTGCATCTTCATCGAAGTGGAGTGACGCCCCGGCGTCGCCCGACCCCCGGCGGGCCCGCGGGGGCTCTTCTCGTGCTCGGCGCGCTCAGGCGGCGTTGAGGCACGGACCGGTGTCGGCGCCGACGTGCGGCTTGGCCAGCACGGCGCGCAGCTCCTCGCTGGTGAGCGCGTAGGCGGTCCCCGGGCGGTCGGGGGCGATCGCGAACGCGACCCCGATCACCGCCCCGTCGCGGTCGGCCAGCGCCCCGCCGGAATCGCCCGGGCGGAGATCGGCGGCGAGGATGAACACCTGCCGGCGGGTCTCGTGGCGGTCGTACAGGTCGCGGCCGACGGCGACGATCTGCTGGCGGATCGCGGCCGGGGAGACCGCCACGTCCTTCTGCCCGCCGGGATGGCCGAACACCGCGCCGGTCTCGCCCTCCTTGCCGTTGGCGATCGACAGCGGCGCTTCCCGCAGGCCGGGAACGGCCAGCACGGCGAGATCGCGGTCGGGGTCGAACACGACCACCGCCGCCCGGACCCGTCGCCCGGCCGGAGTGATGACGTCGGTCTGCTTCTCACCGGCGACGACGTGGGCGTTGGTCACGATGGTGTCGGCGGCGACCGCGAAACCGCTGCCGTCCTGGATCCGGCGGCACGCCACGCCCTCGACCCGCACGGTCGACTGGATCACGCGGGCCACGACGTCCGGCGGCAGTCCGGAGTCGGCGGGCGGTGGCCCGGTGTTCGGCGCCGGCCGCAGCGCGTCGAACACCTTGGGGAAGTTGTCGTTCCCGACGAGCCGGCGCAGCGCCTGCAGGGTGTCGGGTGGGCGGAGCGGGACGTCGGCGATGGCCCGCGCGATGCGCGAGTTGCGGGCTTCGCGGGACCACCACCCGGGGACGTCGGCCATCGAAGGCAGCAGCAGCCACACCGCGACGGCGACGCCGAGGCCGCCGGCGATCGCGCCGGCGACACGGTCGGCGGTCCGGAGGGGCCCGAGCGGGATCACCTTCTGCACCGCGCCGCCGACGAGCAGCCCGAGGGCCTGACCGATGAAGGCCGCGCCGACCAGCATGCCGACGGCGACGAGCAGCCGATTGGACGGCGTGGCGTTGCGGAGGGCGTCGACCACTTGCGGGAGCAGTCGGGCACCGACGACCAGCCCCAAGGCCAGGCCGGCCCACGACGCGGCGCGCGCCAGGAGTCCCAGGCGGTACCCGCCGAGGACCGCGACGACCGCGACGGTGACGATGATCAGGTCGAGGAGGTTCACTTCGGCGGCGGCGCCCGGTCGTCCGGCTCAGCCACCCAGCAACCGGGCGTGGGTGAGGAAGCCGGTGTGGGCCACCATGCGGTGGTCGGGCCGCACCGACTGGCCCTCGACGTGCCAGGAGCGCTGGAGCACCTCGATCGTCTCGGCCAACCCGAACGCGCTCTCGGCCAGCGCCTCGCGCAGCTGCGCGACCTGGCCGATGGTCGGGAGGTAGGCCACGAGGATGCCGCCGTGGTGCATCGCCGCGGCCGCGTGCTTCACCACCCGCCAGGGCTCCGGGAGGTCGAGCACGACGCGATCCAGCCCGGTGGCCTCGATGCCCTCGTAGGCGTCGCGCACCTCGACGGTGTACCGCTGGCCGTCACCGAGGAACGCCTCGACGTTGGCCCGGGCGCGGGCCGCGAAGTCGTCGCGGATCTCGTAGCCGAGGATGTCGGCGCCGGCGCGGAGCAACGTCATCGAGAGCGCGCCCGAACCGAGGCCCGACTCGAAGACGCGCGCGCCTGGGAAGACGTCGGCCAGCATCAGCAACGGCCCGAGATCCTTTGGGTAGATCACCTGCGCGCCGCGCGGCATCTTCAACACGAAGTCGGCCAGGGTCGGGCGGATGGCGACGTACCGGGCGCCACCGCTCGATCGGACGGTCGTCCCCTCCGGTCGCCCGATGAGCTCGTCGTGCTCGGTGACCCCCGAGTGGCTGTGGAACTGGCCGCCGGTCGCGAGGGTGACGAGATAGCGCCGCGCCTTCCCGTCGACCAGCATCACCTTCTCTCCCGGCGTGAACGGACGCGACACGACTATCTCGCGACCTTGGCGACCAGCGCGCAGAACGCGCACAGGCCGGCGTTGGTGGTCGGCGCGCCGCAACCCTCGCACGCGACCAACCGGTCCCGGCCGGCGGCGGTCTCCTCGGCGAACTTGGACGACGCCCGGTCGAGGAAGCCGAAGTAGAACGCCGCCTTGCTGCCCGGCGACTGCGCTTCGATGTCGTTGAGCGCGGCCTTGTAGCCCAGGTGCTTGTTGCCCACCGCGTTGGGGCACTCCTCGACGATGTAGTCGATGCCGGTGAGCACGCAGTACGCCGCCGTCTCGCGCTCGCCGAGCCGGATCAGCGGCTTCACCTTGCGGGCGAACCCCTGCGCCGCCGGCAGCACCGGGAGCTGGCGGCCGAGGTAGTCGGTGTTCCAGCGCAGGACGTTGCCGAACAGCACCGCGGCCTCGTCGTCGAGGTTGTGCCCGGTCGCGACCACGTCGTAGCCGCCGTCCAGCGCCGCCTGGTTGAACAGGTGGCGCTTCGACAGGCCGCACGCCGAGCACGGGACGCGGCGGGTGGCCGCGGCCGCGCCCGGGATGTCGAACCCGTACTCGGACGGGATGTCGACCTCGATCAGCGTGGCGCGTCGCGTCGCCGCATACGCGCGGGCCATCGCGCCCGAGTCGTCGGAGTACTCGCCGATGCCGAGCCCGAGATAGAGGCCGTCGGCGTCGACCCCCAGGTCGAGCAGGACGTCCCAGAGCGCGAGCGAGTCCTTGCCGCCCGACACCGCGACGAGCACCCGGTCCCCCGGCACCAGCATCGACCAGTCCTCGACCGCCCGCTTCACCTGTTCGCGGCAATGGCGGAGGAAGCAGTCACGGCAGAAGCCGGCGTTGTGGCGGCGGATGTCGATGACCGCCGGCTCCCGGCAGCTGCGGCACTTCACGACGGTCCCGTCATCGGGCGCCGCCGGAGATCACGGGCCGGATCTCGACCTCGTCGTGGTCGGCCAGCGCAGCGTCGCCGGTGACGAGCGTGTCGCCGCGGATCACCAGCACCGACTCGCGGTTGAGCTGGAGGCGATCGAGCAGCGCGTGCACCCGCATCGGGCCCGGCATCTCGAGCTCGCGCCGGGGGTTGCGGAGGAGGACTTTCACTCGGCCAGTTTCGCGTGGGAGATGACCAGGGTCTCTCCGGGCGCCAACTCCTCGCGGTAGACGACCTTCTCCTCGCCCTTGCCCATCACCCGCTTCGCCACGTGCAGCGCGCCGGCCACGGCCATGACGTACGTCCACCCGCGGCTGCCACCGAGCAGTCCCCTGCGGAACCCGGCCCGCGCCAGCCGACGCAGCATCCCGTCAGACCCGCCGGATCTCGACGACGGTGGTCTCCTTCTTGCCCTTGCGCTTGCCGAGCCAGAACACCAGGCCGACCACGACGACTGCCGCGGCCACCCCGACGTACAGCCCCACCTGTTTCGCCTGCTGGCCGGTCTGCTCGACCTCGCCGCGCAGCTCGCGGAGCTTGGCTTCGATGTCCTCGCGCCGGATCGGCGTGTCCTGCGCCGCGACGGTGGTCATGGGCGGGATCCCTTCTTGCGGGTGGCACGGGCCACCGCCAGCCCGGCGACCAGCCCGCAGAACACCAGCGCGATGGCGTACGGCGCCCACGTCAGGTGGCCGGTGAAGTGGTGGTCGGTCTCCGTCTGCAGCGCCCGGAGGCCGCCGAGCACGACCAGCACGAGGCCGAGTCCGAGCAGGAACGAGCCGGCGACGCCCCACGCCACGAACCGGCCGAGGCTCTTGATGGGCGCGACCGTCTCCTGCTTGAAGTAGGCGACGACCAGCTCCCACAGCTCCTGGGCGGTGACCACCACGCTCTTGCTCTGTCCGGACGGTTCGGGCACGCGGGGCTCCCAGGCGACGGCGGGGCGCTCTACCCCGACGGCCGGTGTTCCTACCCCCCTTGGGCGCGGCGTGCAAGCACATCCAACTCGTCGGCGAGCAACTCGCCGACGAGGCCGAGCCGGGCGTCGACGCCGTCGGTCGCGAGCACGCGCTGCGCGTCGAGTGGTCCCATCCCGGCCAGCGCGACGCACTGCGCGGCGGCGACCGCATCGTCCCCGGCCAGGTCGACGGTCGCCGCCTCGGCGGGCAGGCCGAGCTCGGTGCGCATGGCGAGGAGGCGGCGGAGCCGTTGCTCGACGTCGGCGCGGTGGGACGAGCCGGCCGGCCCGGCCGGTCCGTCGGCCAGGTCCACCACGTCGGCCTGCGGGTACGGGTCGTCGGGAAGCCAGCTCGCGACGCGCAGCCGGTTGATCCCGGCCACCGCCAGCACCCAACGCCCGTCGGGCAACTCGCGGGCTTCGATGATCCGGGCGCGCGTGCCGACGTCGAACCGGCTGTCGCCGCCGCCGACCTCGTTGCCGCGCTCGATCAGCACGACGCCGAACTCGGGTGTGCCGGTGAGGCAGTCGTGCACGAGCACGCGGTAGCGCGGCTCGAACACGTGCAGCGGCATCACCAGGCCCGGGAAGAGCACGGCGCCGAGCGGGAACATCGGCAGCCGCGTCGTCATGGGACGATCGTCGCCGGGTCGGGCGCGCGCGGGTAGAGCGCCAGCACATTGGCGACGCGGTCCTCGAGGCCGATACCGGCCGATGCGCGCGGCAGGGACCCGGCGAGCAGCGAGAAGGTCAGCGAGTGGCCACGCGCCCCGGTCGCCCAACCGGAGAGTGCCACGACGTTGTCGAGCGACCCGGTCTTGGCGCGGATGCGCCCGGCCGCCGGCGTGCCGACGAACCGCTTGCGCAACGTCCCTTCCCGGCCGGCGACCGGCAACGCCCGCGCGAGCAACCCGGTCGGTCCGCTGCGATCGAGCACGCGCACGAAGAGGTCGCACGTCGCCCGGTCGCCGCGGTCGAGGCCCGAACCGTCGAGCTGCTGCACGTCCGCCACGGGGAGGCCGAGCCTGGTCAGGTCGTCGCGGATCACGTTGATGCCCGCCACGGTCGTGCCGGCGCCCGCGAACCGCGCGCCCAGCTCCTTCACCAGCATCTCGGCGGCCGTGTTGTCGCTCTCCTTCAGCATCTCGCCCACGATCTCGTGTATGGTCGGCGAGACGACCGACGCGACCGGCGCGGCGTCGGCGGCTGCCTTTCCTTCCGTCGGTGGCCCGGCGACGTGCACGCCGCGCGCCCCGAGCAGGAACGTGAGTGTCGTCGCGGCGAACGTCGCCGGCTGCGCCGCCGGTTGGATCGGCGGCCGGTACGACGAGAACCCGCCGTTGACGAGCAGCGCGGTGATCGGGCCCGCCTGGTGGTCGGTGAGGTACACCGGAAGCCACGTCGGGATGGCGCGCTGCCCGTCGAAGCGCGTGTCGTCGCCGACGATGCTCCCGGTCACGGTCCGCACCCCGGCGGTCACGACGGCATCGGCCAGCGACTCGAGGGACGTCGCGATGCGCGCCGTGTGGTTGAACGACGCCTGCGCCGCGAAGTCCGCGGTCGCGAGCAGCGGGTCGCCGGCGCCGACGAGCCAGAGGTTCCCCTGCACGGTGCCGGACGACGGCGGCTGGCCGACGACCTCGGTGCGGAGCCGCGCCTCTGGGCCGATGCGGTCGAGCAGCACCGTCGCGGCAAGGAGCTTCAGGTTGGACGCCGGGATCATCGGCGTCGTTGGGTTGCGGGAGTAGAGGACCCGGCCGCGGTCGTCGTGGACGATGAGACAGGAGTTGGGCCCGCCGCCGCCGAGCACCTTGTCGCCGAAGATGGCGTCGAGCCCGGTCGTCAGCCGGGCGCCGGCGACCGCGTCGGTGATCCCCACCGGCGCTCGCCGCAGGCTGAGCACCGCGGTCGCCGGCGACGCGGTGGCGGCCGCCGGCGCGTGGGTCCGCTCGGCCCGCATGGCGAGTCCGCCGCACACCACCGCCCCGGCGAGCAGCGCCACCGCGGACGCGACGGCCTGGCGGGGCCTCAGCCCGCGCGAGAAGGCCTCCGACATTCGGCCGAGGATACGGGCGGCTACTCGTCGCGCGGCGTCAACAAGTAGGTCGATGTCGCCTTCGCGACGAGTCGCCCGTCGTCGTCGACGACCTCGGCCTCCACGAAGGCGGCCCGCGTCCCGCCGGACAGCACCCACGCGGTGCACGTGAGCACCGACCCGACCCTGGCCGGCTTGAGGAAGCTGATCTTGAGCTCGGCGTTGGCGGAGAACACCTTGCGCTCCCGCGCCCACGTGACCGACGCCGCGCCCATCGTCGAGTCGGCGAACGCCGCCACGAAGCCGCCCTGCACGATCCCGACGGGGTTGGCGAAGCGCTCGTCGGCGGTCATCCGCCACACCGTGCGGCCCGGCTCGGACTTGTCAATGCAGACCATGCCGAGCGTCAGGTCGCAGTTCGGCGGCACCTGCACCCGATGGTCCGTGGGCGCCATCGGACTCAGACCCTGGTGGCCCGCCCGGCCCAGTGCTCGTCGCGCAGGAGTCGCTTCAGCAGCTTGCCGCTCTCGGTTCGGGGCAGCTCGTCCCGGAACTCCCACGAGCGCGGGCGCTTGTAGCCGGCGAGGCGCTCGGACGCGAACTGCTCGAGGCCGGCCATGTCGATCGACCGGCCCGGACGCGGTTGCACGACGGCGTGGACCTTCTCGCCCCACTCCTCGTCGGGGATGCCGAACACCGCGGCGTCCATCACGTCGGGGTGCTCGTGGAGGACCGCTTCGATCTCGGCCGGGTAGATGTTCACGCCGCCGCTGATGATCATGTCCTTGGCCCGGTCGCAGATGTAGACGAAGCCCTCGTCGTCGACGCGCGCGATGTCGCCGACCGACTTCCAGCCGCCACCTTCGAGGTCGATCGCGTGGAGCTGCTCCTCGGTCCGGTGGTACCCGTCCATCGCGAGCGGCGTGCGGACGTAGAGCTCGCCCGGCTCGCCTTCGGGCACCGGCACTCCGTCGTCACCGACGATCAGGATCTCGATGCCGCCGTACGGCCGGCCGCACGAACCGGGCTTGCGCAGCTGGTCCTCGGGCCGCATCACCGTGTCGACGCCGAGCTCGGTCGAGCCGTACACCTCGAACAGGAACCAGTCACCGAGCTTGGCGTAGATCTCCTGCTTCAACGCGTACGGCACCGGCGCGGCGTTCGCCACCAGCGATCGCATCGACGTGAGATCGAGCCGAGCCAGTGACTCCGGCGGGAGCGCCACGATCCGCTTCAACTGCGTGGGCGCGGTGAACGTGTTGGTGACGCGATGCCGCGTCACCAGGTCGACCCACAGCTCGGGGTCGAACTTCCGCATGACGACGACGGTGCCGCCGAGGGTGTGGGTGAGGCTGGCCCACGCCAACGGGCCGGAGTGGTAGAGCGGGCCGGTGGTGATGTGGACCTCGTTGCCCGGTTCGAGGCGCAGCTCCTGCATCAGCGCGACGATCAAGCCCGGCGCGCTGGCGGTCCGCAGGGCGCCCTTGGGCTTCCCGGTGGTGCCGGACGTGTAGATCATGGTGGCGCCGAACCCGGTCTGGTCGAGCTCGGGTTCGCCGTCACCGCCCGTGGCCAGCACGTCGTCCCAGCGCCGGAAGCCCTCGTCCGCCGGTCCGTCGCCGAAGACCACCACCTCGCGCACCTTCGTCAACCGGTCGCGGACCTGCTCGATCTTGTGGGCCTCCTCGGCGTCGACGACGACGAGCGTGGCGTCGCTGTTGTCGATGACGTAGGCCATCTCCTCGGCGGTGAAGCGGTACGCGAGCGGCACCGACACCATCCCGATCTTGCGGGCGGCGTGGATGAAGGTCAGGACCTGGCGGCTGTTCGGCCCGCACCACACCGCCCGGTCGCCCGGTCGCAGGTCGAGAGCCCGCAGCCCGTTGCCCAAGCGGTTGATGTCGGCGTTGAACGCGGCGTAGGTCGTCACCTCGTCGCCGACGACGACCGCGGCCCGGTCCGGCCAGGTCGACGCGTGGACGGCCAACGGGTCGAGAGCCATGACGGCGGACTCTAGGAGGAGGCGCCCGCCGGCGTGGGATCAGTGCCGCGCGAACCAGCCGGCGAGCAGTGGGGCCAGCTCCGCCGCCCCCTCGGTGGTGAGGCCGTGCCCGAGGTCGAGCTCGACCAGCTCGGCCCCCGCGATCGCGGCCGCCAGGGCCCGGCCGTGCTCGACGGGGAGCACCCGGTCGTGCCGCCCGTGCACCACCAGCGTGGGCGCCACGATCGACGCCAGCCGGTCGCCGATGTCGAGCCGGCCGTCCAGCTCGGCGTGGCCGGCCGACGCCGGTGAGATCGCGGCCGCCGACATGCGGGCGACACCCTCGGCGGCGTCGCCGACGAGGGCGAACCATCCCGGCGTGAAGATGTCGGGCAGGACGACGCGCATGTACAGCTCGGGATCGGTGTCGAGCAGCCGCCGCCATCCGTCGAACATGAAGGCCAGCGACGGGTCCGAGCGGGCCCAACCCGACACCAGCGCCAGCGACCGCACCCGCTCGGGGTGCGCCGCGGCCAGGGCGGCCGCGGCGGCGGCGCCGAGCGACCAGCCGGCGACGTGGGCCCGGTCGACACCGGCGGCGTCGAGCACCGAGACCGCCTGCCCGACCAGGTCGTCGACCTCGAGCGCCCGGCCCGGGTCGACGAAGTCGGGCGCCAGCACCCGCCACCGGGCCACCAGCTCGGGCGTCACCTGCAGCCAGTGCAGGCGCGTCCCGGTCGACCCGTGCAGCAGGAGCACGGCGTCGCCGGCGCCGTCGTCCCCGAACGGGACGAGCATGCGGCCTACGGTTCGAGCGCGGCGCGGAAGAAGTCGCGCGTGTGCTCGAGCCGTTCGCGCAACGCCTCGGTGGCCATCGGGTCGCGTGCGAGGAGCACGCCGAGGAACGGCTGGTCGCTGAAGTAGCTCAGCAGCGCGCCGTAGCCGGTGACCAGCAACTGCTCGGGGTCGTAGCGGCGGAGCCGGCCGGCCGCCATCTCCCGTTCGAAGAACGCCACCGCCCGGGCCCACAACGGCCGCAGCCCCTCGCCCAGGTCCAGGCCGAGCCGGCTGCCCCCGGCCAGCGCCTCGCGCCGGACCAGCCGGACGAACTCCGGGTGCTCCTGGAAGAACTCGAACCCGGCCACGAGCATTCGGTCGACCATCGGCCAGCCTTCGCGCGGGCCGACGGTGGCCTCGTCGACGCGCCGCAGCCAGTCGACCATGGTGTGCTCGAAGACCTCGCGGTAGAGGGCTTCCTTGGACGGGAAGTGGTGGAGGAGACTCGGGCGGCGGATGCCCACGCCGGCGGCGATGTCGTTGAGGGACGTCCCCTCGTAGCCATGCTCGGCGAAGCGCTGCAACGCTTCGGTGAGGATGGCGTCGCGCGTGGAAATCGGGACCTCCGTCGCCGCCATCGGATCTCAGGGTACCGGACCGGTGTTTCGGGTGACCGGACGGTTGCCTACCTACCGGTAGGTAGACTACCTTGACCGGAATGCTCCGTACCCCGTGGGCGGCGGTCCTGGCCGGCCTCGCGCTCGCCCAGCTCGGCACCCTGATCACGACGGTGTGGCTCCACCGGGGCCTCTCGCACCGGGCGATGACGCTCACGCCGGGGGTGACGCGGGTCCTGCGGGTCGCGCTGTGGATGCTTACCGGCATCCGGCCGCGCCAGTGGGTCGCGGTCCACCGCCGCCATCACGCCCACACCGACGTGGAGGGCGACCCGCACTCCCCCGTCCTGCTCGGGTTCGCCCGGGTCCAGTTCACCAACGCCGTGCTCTACCGCCGCGTCGCCCGCGACGAGGTCACCGTCCGCCGGTACGCGCGGGATCTGCCGGCCGACGGCTGGGACCGGGCCCTCTTCGACCACGCGCTCGTCGGGCTGGCCATCGGCGTCGTCCTGCTGGTCCTGGTGTTCGGCCTCTGGCTCGGGCTCCTGGCCGCCGCGGTCCACGCGGTCGCGTACCTCATGCTGAACGCCGCGGTGAACGCGGTCGGGCACACCTGGGGATCGCGGCCCCACGAGAACCTGGCGACCAATTCGCAATGGCTCGCGCTCGTCACCTGCGGCGAGGGCCTGCACAACAACCACCATGCGGCGCCGACGTCGGCGCGCCTCGCGCTCGGGCGCGGCGAGATCGACCCCGGCTGGTGGGTGGTCCGGCTGCTCGTGCGCGCCGGGTGGGCCGAGGTCCGCCACGACGACGAGCGCATCCGCGACCGTCTCGCGGCCTAGCGCCCGGGTTCTGCCTCCCGCAGAACGCGTAGCGTTCCTCCGGTGACGGAGACGTTGGCCGCGGCCCGGGTGGTGACGCCGGCCGGAGTGCTGGCGCCCGGGGTGGTCGAGGTCGACGGCGGCGTCATCACCGCGGTCGGGTCGGCCACCGGCCCGGTGCCCGCCCGGACGCTCGTGCCCGGGTTCGTCGATCTCCAGGTGAACGGGATCGACGACGTCGACGTCGCCGGCGCGCGCGGGACCGACTGGGACCGCCTCGACGAGCTGCTCGTCGCGCAGGGCGTCACCGCGTGGTGCCCGACCCTCGTGACGAACGCGCTCGACTCGTTCGCGGCGCCACTGGCCGAGATCGCCGGCGCCGCGGCCCGCCCGCCCGACGGTCGCCCGGCCATCGCCGGCGCCCACCTCGAAGGCCCGTTCCTCGGCGCGATGCACGGGGCCCATCCGCACCAGCACGTGGTGCCGTTCGACGACGCGTTCCTGAAGGAACTTCCTCCGGTGGTGCGGCTGGTCACCCTCGGCCCCGAGCAGCCGGGCGCGCCCGCGGTGATCGCGGATCTCACCAACCGCGGGATCACCGTCGCCCTCGGCCATTCGGCGGCGTCGTTCGACGAGGTCGCGGCCGCGGCCGGCGCCGGCGCGAGCCTGGTGACCCACTGCTTCAACGGCATGCCCCCACTGCACCATCGCGAGCCGGGGATGGTGGGCGCGGCGTTGAGCGACCCGCGGCTCGCGGTGTCGCTCATCGCCGACCTCGTGCACGTGCATCCGGCGGCGTTGACGATCGCGTTTCGCGCCAAGGGCGCGGCGCGGGTGGTCCTCGTCACCGACGCGGTGGCGTGGCGCTCGCACACCGTCGGCGACATCCGCGTCCGCTTCGACGGGCGGGCGCCCCGGCTGGCCGACGGGACGCTCGCCGGCAGCGCGCTGTCGATGGACCGGGCGCTGCGGAACGTGGTCGGCCACGCCGGGATCGGACTCGCCGACGCGGTGCGAGCGGCGGCCACCACCCCGGCCGACCTGCTGGGCCTGGCGGATCGCGGCCGCATCGAGGTCGGCGCCCGTGCGGACGTCGTCGCGCTCGACGACGATCTCGAGGTGGCCGCCGTCCGGATCGGAGGCGAGCGGGTCCGATGAGCGGGTTCCCGAAGCTGCTGTCGCCCGGACGCATCGGCTCCCTGGAGTTGCGCAACCGGATCCTGATGGCGCCGATGGGCGACGTCCTCTGCAACAACGACGGCACCGTCTCCGACAACCAGCTGGCGTACTTCGAGGCGCGGGCGCGTGGTGGCGCCGGGCTCCTGCTGGTGGGGTCGGTCGCAGTGGCGTACCCCGCGGGCGCGTTCCACGAGCGGCAAGTCGGCGCGTCGGACGACCGGTTCCTCCCGGGTCTCACCGCGCTGGCCGACCGGGCGCACCGTCACGGCGCCAAGATCGCGCCGCAGCTCGTGCACGACGGCATGACGTCCCTGGCCGACATCGCCGCCGGCCGCCCGGTGCTCGTGCCGAGCCCGCCGCCCGGCATCACGCCCGACGCGCTCTCGCAGATGGTCACCGCCGACGAGGCGACCGCGATGATGTCGCCGTTCACCACGCCGACCTCGAAGGTCGAGTACCAGATCGCCACCGAGGACGACATCGCATGGGCGATCGCGCGCTTCGCCGACGCCGCGGCGCGCGCCCGCGCCGCGGGCTTCGACGGCGTCGAGCTGCACGCCGGCCACGGGTACCTGCTCGACAACTTCCTCTCGCCCCACACCAACCGGCGCGACGACGGGTGGGGTGGTGACGTGACGGGGCGGGCCCGCCTGCTCTGCGAGGTCGTGCGCGCCGTCAAGGCGGCGACCGCGCCGGACTTCCCGGTGTGGATGCGCGTGAACTCGCGTGAGCACCATCGCGACGACGGCGAGACGTTCGACGACCAGCTCCAGGTGATCGATCTCGCCGTGGCCGCCGGCCTCGACGCGGTGCACGTGAGCGCCTACGCCGATCCCGGCGCCGCGACCGGCATCACCGACGCCCACACGCCCCACACCGTGGGCGAGCTCGGCGATCGGGCCGCTGCGGTGCGGGCACGCGTCGACGTGCCGGTCATCACCTTCGGCCGCTACGAGCCGGACGAAGCCGAGCAGGCCCTCGCCGACGGCAAGGCCGACTTCGTCGCCATGGGCCGCAAGCTGCTCGCCGACCCAGACCTCCCGAACAAGCTGCGCGACGGTCGCGTCGACGCGATCCGACCGTGCATCTACCAGTACCGCTGCATCGGCAACATCTTCGTGCGCGAGGACGTCGCCTGCGTGGTCAACGCCACGACGGGCCGTGAGCACGACCTGGCACTGCCGAGCGCCGGGCAACCGCTCGACGTCGTGATCGTGGGCGGCGGCGCCGCCGGGTTGGAAGCGGCGCGCGTCCTGGGTGCCGATCACGCCGTCCAGTTGTTCGATGCGGCTGCCGCGCTCGGCGGCGTGCTGGCTGTGGCCGCGACCGCGGACCCGCTGCTCGACCGCTATCTCGGCTGGCTGCTCCACGAGGTCGCGGCGTCCGGCGTGGACATCCGGCTGGGTCACGCCGTGACCGTCGCCGACCTGGTCGCGGCGGCGCCCGACGTCGTCGTGCTCGCCACCGGCGCGACCTGGGACGGCGAAGACGGCTTGAGCATCCGCCAACTGGCGCCGTGGTTGCGCGGCGAGGACGACGCGCTGGTCGGTGCCCACGCCACCGTGATGGGGGGCGGCAAGGCCGGCCTGTCGCTGGCGCGGGTGCTCCTCGACCGCGGCCGGTCGGTCACCATCGTCGAGCCGGGTGGTGTCCTCGGCGTCGAGCTCGGACTGCCCGGCCGGTTCCGGCTGGTCCACGACCTGCAGGCCGACGGCGTCGAGATCGCGGTCGAGGCCCCGGCCGATCCCGGCACGGTCATCCTCGCGGCACCGACCGCGCACGAGGCGCCGTTGGCGGATGACGCGCGCGCCGCCGGTCTCATGGTGCACACCGTCGGCGACTGCGCCGGGCCGGGGATGCTGGAGGCCGCCAACCGCGCGGTCGCGCAGCTCGCCTTCACCCTCTCGATCTAGCGACCGTCAGCGCCCGGCGGCCACCGCGTCGCGCCGCGGGTCGGCGCCCCCCTCGAGCCAGCCATCGGCGTGGGTGCGGATCACGTTGCCGCCGCCGAACTCCTCGGCCGGCACGTCGTGGCTGACGCGGAAGCCCGCCTCGGCCAGCGCGTCCTCGGTTCCCGCCGGGATGCCGGGCTCGATCGCCACGAGGTCGCCGGCGAGCCAGCGGACGCGCGGCGCGGCCAGTGCCTGCTGCGGGTCGCGACCGTGGTCGATCAGGTGGCGGAGCACCTGCACGTGGCCCTGCGGTTGCATGGGCCCGCCGACGACGCCGTACACCGCCCAGCGTTCGCCGTCCCGGCGGACCAGCCCGGGAATGATCGTGTGGAACGGCCGCTTGCCGGGCGCGACCACATTGGGGCTCTCGGGGTCGAGCGAGAATCCCGCGCCACGGTTCTGCAGCACCGCGCCCGCGGCCCACAGGCCGGAGCCGAAACCCCAGTACACCGATGTGATCAAGCTCACCGATACACCACCGGCGACCACCGCGGTGTACACCGTGTCGCGGCCCGCGGTGGCCCAGAAGTCCGCAACGTCGGCGTACCGCGGGTCGGCCACCCGGCCGGCGGCGGTTCGCATCGCGTCGCGGATCGCGGTGATCGTCGCCACGACGGTCGACGGGTCGTCGGCGGCGCCGGCGCGGTCTCGATCGAGTGCGGCCAGCGCGGCCAACACCGCTGCGCCCTGCCCGTTGGGCGGGTGCTGGATGATCTCGTGGTCGCGGTACGCGCCACTGATCGGCACTGTCCACTCGCCGCGGTGCCCGGCCAGGTCGTCGAGCGTCATGACGCCACCGGCGTGCGCGATCGCGTCGGCCGTCGCCTTGGCCCACTCGCCCTCGTAGTGCGCGTCGCGCCCGCCCGACGCGATGGCGTCGAGGCTGACCGACAGCTCGGCGTTGGTGATGCGGTCGCCGGCTCGCGGCCGGCGCGGCAACGGGCTGGCGTCGGCCAGGCGTTCGCCGACCGGCCGCCACGCGCGCGCCGCGATGCGCCCGACCGGATATCCGCCGGCGGCGAGCCGGCGGGCCGGCTCCAGCAGCGTGGCCAACGGCAACCGGCCGAACCGCTCGTTGAGCTGCGACCATCCGTCGACCAGGCCGGGGACCGTGACCGCGTGGGGGCTGTCGTCCGGGAGCCCGAACGGGATGCCGATGTCGGTCGCCGGTGGCGCGAAGTCGCCCGCCGCCGCCCGCGCCACCGCCAACGTCAGGCCGGCGGGCGCCGCGCCCGAACCGTTGAACCCGACGACCTCCCGGCCGTCGTCGACGAGGCAGAAGCAGTCGCCGCCGATCCCGGTCCACATGGGCTGCACCACCCCGAGCACGGCGTCGGCCGCGATCGCGGCGTCCATCGCGACGCCGCCCTCGGCCAGTGCCCACAGGCCGGCCTGCGCGGCGAGCGGGCTGCCGGTCGACACCATCGCGTCTCGGGCCCACGCGGAACTCGTCACTGGCGGCGGACGCTAGCGTCGCCCCGGATGGACATCATCAGCGCGCTCTTCGTCGAGAACATCGAGCTGCGGCAGGTGCCGGGGCCGTCGACCCGCATCGACCTCGCCGGGATCATGTTCTCGCTGCCGGCGCCGTCGGCTCCGCCGGTCACGATCGCGCCCCACCTCGTCGTCATCGTCCGGTGCCGGGACGGCGAACCGGGCGAGGGCATCTTGGAGGTGGTGTTCAAGGACGAGAAGGGCGAGGAGATCGCCCGCAACGTCTCGCCGTTCACCGTCGAGCCGGGCAAGTTCACCTACCGCCTGGTGCGCGGCGAGCTGACGTTCGCGTCGTTCGGCACGATCGAGGCTCACTGCCGCGTCGACCGGGGCGAGTGGACCGTCGTCCCGCTGACGCTGATCCCGAACCCCGAGGCCTGACGCGTGGCCTACGCCGCCGCGATGTCCGAGTACCCCGTCACCGCGCATGCGGTCGGCGAGGTCGTCGGCGCGGTGATGGAGCAGCGCGGCGGCGAACCTCAGCCCGACCTCGCCATCCTGTTCGTGAGCCCGCCCCACGTCGGCGCGCTGGAGGACGCGGCCGCCGCGGTGCGCGACGTCATGCGCCCCGGCACCCTGCTCGGCTGCGCCGCCGGCACCGTCGTCGGCGGGGACCGCGAGGTCGAGGACGAGCCCGCGGTGAGCTTGTGGGCCGGGGACACCGGGCCGGTCGCGCCGTTCCACCTCACGTCGATCACCACGCCCGACGGCGACGCGCTCGTGGGCTGGCCGGCCGAGGTGCCGCTGGGGGCGAGCGCGCTGCTCCTCCTGGCCGACCCGTTCTCGTTCCCGGTCGAGCCGTTCCTCGAGCGGCTGCGAACCGACCACCCGGGGCTGCCGGTGGTCGGCGGGTTGGCCTCGGCGGCGCGCGGCCCCGGCGGCAACCGTCTGGCCGTCGACGACCGCGTCGTCAGTGAAGGCGCGGTGGGCTGCTTCCTCGGTCCCGACGTCCGCGTGACGCCGGTCGTGAGCCAGGGCTGCCGGCCGGTCGGCGAGCCCTTCACCGTCACCCGCTCCGAGCGCAACGTGGTCTACGAGCTGGCCGGCAAGCCCGCGCTCGAGCGACTCCAGGAACTTGCCAGCGCGATGACGCCGGAAGACCGCGAGCTCTTGCGCCGCGGACTGCACCTCGGCCGCGTCGTCGACGAGCACAAGCTCGAGTTCGACCGCGGTGACTTCATCGTCCGCAACGTCCTGGGCGGCGACCAGCGCACCGGCGCGATCGCGGTCGGCGACCTCGTCGACATCGGCGCGACGACGCAGTTCCTCGTGCGCGACGCCGATTCGGCCGACGAGGACCTGCGTCACCTGATGGCCGGCCGCCATGCCGAGGGCGCGCTGGTGTTCACCTGCAACGGCAGGGGCACCCACCTCTTCGGAGTGCCGGATCACGACGCCGGCGTCGTGGCGACCGCCCTTCCCGGCGCCGCGGTGGCCGGCATGTCGTGCGCGGGTGAGCTGGGGCCGGTGGGCGGCCGGAACTTCCTGCACGGGTTCACGGCGTCCGTGGTGCTGCTCGGCGGGCGATAGCGTCGTCGGGACCCGGACCACGGGTAATGCCAAGGGCAGGGCGAGAGAGCGAGGGCCGGTGGCAGACGACCTGGAGCAGCTGGGGATCAACGTCATTCGCGGTCTGGCGATGGACGCCCCGCGCAAGGCGAGCTCCGGCCACAGCGGCACCGCGATGGCGCTGGCACCGCTCGCCCACGTGCTGTTCACCAAGGTCATGCGCCACGACCCGTCGGCGCCGGACTGGCCGGACCGCGACCGCTTCGTCCTGAGCTGCGGCCACGCGTCGATCCTCCTCTACTCGATGCTCCATCTCACCGGGTACGGCCTGACGCTCGACGACATCAAGGCGTTCCGCCAATGGGGCTCGCGCACGCCCGGTCATCCGGAGGTGCACCACACACCCGGCGTGGAGGTGACCACCGGCCCGCTCGGCCAGGGGTTCGCCAACGGCGTCGGCATGGGCATCGCCGAGCGATGGCTGCGCGCCAGGTTCAGCCCCGAGGTCTGCGACCACCACACGTTCGTCATCTGCTCCGACGGCGATCTCGAGGAGGGCATCAGCCACGAGGCGGCGTCGATGGCCGGCCATCTCGGACTCGGCCGGCTCGTGTACGTCTACGACGACAACCACATCTCGATCGACGGCCCGACCGAGTTGGCGCTGTCCGACGACGCCGGCACCCGTTTCGAGGGGTACCACTGGCACGTCGACCGGATCGGCGAGGCGTTCAACGACACCGCGGCCCTGGAAGCCGCGCTGCGGCGCGCCATGGCGGTCGAGGATCAGCCGTCGCTCATCATCCTCCGCAGCCACATCGGCTGGCCGGCGCCCAACCTCACCGACAGCCCCAAGGCGCACGGCGACCCGTTCCCGCCGGACGAGATCCGCGCGACCAAGGAGATCCTCGGGCTGCCCCCGGACGAGGACTTCTGGGTGCCCGACGAGGTGCTCGCGATGTACCGCGAGTGCATCCCGCGCGGGCAGGCGATGCGGGCCGAGTGGGACGAGCGCATCGCCGCGTGGACCGGCGACCGGGCGACGTGGGAGCTCTGCCTCGCCGGGCGCGGTGCTGCCGGCTGGCAGGCCAAGCTCCCCGTCTGGGAGCCGGGCGAGGAACTGGCCACGCGCGTCGCCGTCAACCACTGCATCAACGCCACCCTCGACGTGGTGCCGTCGTTGATCGCGGGCGGCGCCGACCTCACCGGCAACACCGGGACGAAGCTGAACGAGGGCGGCGTGCAGTCACGCGAGAACCCGGCCGGCCGGCAGATCTACTACGGGATCCGCGAGCACGGCATGGGCGGCGTGATGAACGGGCTCGCCCTCCACGGCGGCACCGTGCCGGTCGGTGGCACCTTCTTCAACTTCAGCGACTACATGCGTGGCGCCGTCCGGTTGGCCGCGCTCAGCGAAGCCCACGTCATCTACAGCTGGACCCACGACTCGGTCGGGCTCGGCGAGGACGGTCCGACGCACCAGCCGGTCGAGCAGCTCGCGGCGATGCGGGCCACCCCGCAGCTGTGCGTGATCCGGCCGGCCGACCCGAACGAGACCGCGCAGGCCTACGCCATCGCGGTCGACCGCAACGGCCCGACCGCACTGATCCTCACCCGCCAGGCGGTGCCGACGCTCGCCGGCACCGGTGACGGACGGGTGGCGATGGGCGCGTACGTCCTCGTCGACGCCGACGGCCCACCGCGGCTCGTGCTCATCGGAACCGGCAGCGAGGTGTCGGTGTGCGTCGAGGCCGCCCGCCGCCTGGTCGCCGACGGCGTCGCCACGCGGGTCGTGTCGATGCCGTCGTGGGAGTTGTTCGAGGAACAGAGCGAGGCCTACCGCCGGTCGGTGCTGCCGGTCGACGTCCCGCGGCTGTCCGTCGAGGCGGCGTCGTCGGTCGGTTGGGCGCGGTACGCGAGCGCGTCGGTGGCGCTGGACCGCTTCGGCGCGTCGGCGCCCGGCAGTGTCGCACTCGCCAACCTCGGCTTCACGCCGGAGAACGTCGTGGGGCGGGCCAACGATCTGCTGCGCGGAGGTGCGGGCACATGACCGAGACGAACAGGACGACCAAGACGAATCTCCATCGTCTCTACGAGGAGTTCGGCCAGAGCCCATGGCTCGACAATCTCAAGCGCGGCTACATCACCTCGGGCGCCCTGCAACAGAAGATCGACGCCGGCATCCGCGGCATCACGTCCAACCCGACGATCTTCGCCAAGGCGATCGAGGGCGCGGCCGACTACGACGAGCAGTTCCGGTCGCTGGCGAAGCAGCACGTCCCCGTCGACGAGGCGTACTGGGACATGGTCGTCGACGACATCCTGAAGGCGCTCGACATCATGCGGCCGGTCCACGACGCCAGCGGCGGCGTCGACGGATTCGTCTCCATCGAGGTCGCGCCCGACCTGGCGCGCGACACCGAGCGGACGATCGCATCGGCGCGCGAGCTGCACGAGCGCATCAACCGGCCCAACCTCTACGTGAAGATCCCGGGCACCGCCGAGGGCGTGCCGGCCATCCGCCAGATGGTGGCAGAGGGCCGCAACATCAACATCACGCTGATCTTCAGCCTCGAGCGGTACGGCGAGGTCATCGAGGCGTACCTCTCCGGCCTCGAAGCGTTCGCGGCGTCGGGCGGCGACGTCAGCGCCGTCAGGAGCGTGGCCTCGTTCTTCGTCAGCCGCGTCGACACCGAGGTCGACCGCCGGCTCGACGCGATCGGCACCGAGGATGCCCTGGCCCTCCGCGGCAAGGCCGCCGTCGCGCAGGCGAAGTCCGCGTACGAGCTGTTCCGCGAGCGCTTCGCCGGCGACCGTTGGGCCGCGCTCGCTGCCGCCGGCGCCCGGACGCAGCGTCCGCTGTGGGCGTCCACGTCGACCAAGAACCCGGCGTACCCGGACACGCTGTACGTCGACAACCTCATCGGGCCCGACACCGTCAACACGTTGCCCGAGAACACCATCGAGGCGTTCGAGGATCACGGCACGCTGGCCCGCACCATCGACGACGACGTCGCCGGCGCCCACGCGGTCCTGGCCGGTCTCGCGACCCTGGGCATCGACATGGAGGACGTGGCCCGGGTGCTCGAGGAGGAGGGCGTGGCCAGCTTCAGCAAGTCGTTCGACGAGCTGATCGCGGCGCTCGAGGCCAAGGCCGCCGAGCTGGCCGAGAAGTAGTGCCGCTGCCCGAGGAGAACCCGCTGGTCGACCCGACCGCCGAGCGCGTCGCCCCGCCGGCGGTGCTCGTCGTGTTCGGCGCGTCCGGCGACCTGACATCGCGCAAGCTGATGCCGGCCATCGAGAACCTGGCCCTCCGCCGGTTGCTGCCGCCCGGGTTCGCGGTGGTCGGCGTGGCCCGCACCGAGATGGACGACGACGACTTCCGGACCCGCATGCGCGAAGCGGTCGAGAAGCTCGGCGGCGGGGGCGACGAGGCCCGGCACGTGTGGGACGCGTTCACCGGCGGCTTCCGCTACGTCGCCGGCGACTACAGCGACAGCGCCACCTTCGACCGCCTGAAGGAGGTCCTCGACGAGCTCGACGAGCAGCGGGGAACGGCCGGCAACCGGCTCTACTACCTCGCCACTCCACCGGAGACGTTCCCCGTCATCGTCAAGGCGCTGGGTGAGGAGAAGCTCAACACCGCCAAGCACCCCGACGCGTTCATTCGCGTCGTGATCGAGAAGCCCTACGGCCACGACGGCGCGTCGGCGCGGGCGCTCGACGAGGTCGTGCATGCGGTCTTCGACGAGCACCAGGTCTACCGGATCGACCACTACCTCGGGAAGGAGACCGTGCAGAACGTGCTGGCGCTGCGGTTCGCCAACGCGATCTTCGAACCGGTGTGGAACCGGCGGTACGTCGACCACGTGCAGATCACCGTTGCCGAGTCGCTCGGCGTCGGCCACCGCGGCGGCTTCTACGAGAAGGCGGGCGCGCTGCGCGACATCGTGCAGAACCACGTCATGCAGGTGATGGCGCTCACGACGATGGAGCCCCCGGCGAGCTTCGACGCCCAAGGGATTCGCGACGAGAAGGTCAAGGCATTACGGGCGGTCGACATCCTCAGTCGCGAAGAGGTGCTCACCGAGGTCGTGCGGGCGCAGTACTCGCGCGGGTGGGTCGAGGGCGAGGAGGTGCCCGGGTACCGGGAGGAGGAAGGCGTCGACCCGCACAGCCAGACCGAGACCTACGTCGCCATGCGCCTGAAGGTCGACAACTGGCGCTGGGCCGGTGTCCCGTTCTACATCCGCACCGGCAAGCGGCTGCCGAAGCGCGTCACCGAGGTCGCGATGCAGTTCCAGAAGGTGCCGCACCTCCCGTTCGCGCCGTCGCAGGCGCGCGACCTCGCGCCCGACGCACTCGTGCTTCGCATCCAGCCCGACGAGGGCATCACCCTGCTGTTCGGCGCCAAGGTCCCCGGGCAGACGTTCGAGGTCCGGTCGGTGTCGATGGACTTCTTCTACGGCGCGGCGTTCCTCGAGGAGGCGCCGGAGGCGTACGAGCGGCTGCTGCTCGACGCGCTGGTGGGCGACCCGACACTGTTCATCCGCTCCGACGAGGTCGAACAGGCGTGGCGCATCTGCGACCCCATCCTCGACGCGTGGTCCGAAGCCGACGCGCCCTTGGCAACGTACGAATCCGGCACCTGGGGACCGGCCGAAGCCGACCGGCTCCTCGCACGTGACGGCCACCGCTGGCGGCAACCGTGACCGGGCGCAGCTCGCGATGACGGCGACCATCACGGTGCTCGGATCGTGGGAGGCCGAGCAGGTGACCGTCGCGCAGGTCGAGGATGCGTTGACCGACCTGCGCCGCGGCGAGGTCCGGGCCGCGGTCCGGACCAGCGTGCTGACGCTGGTGGTCGTGGTCGACAGCCGCGCCGCGGGCGACGAAGCGCTCGAGGTCGTGAACGGGATGGGCGGCCGGCATCCGTCGCGGACGCTCGTCATCGTCACTCCGCCCGACACCGACGGTGGGCGCGGCATCGACGCGTGCGCCGCGGTGCGGGTCGCCTCGGTCGGCGAGCGGCGGATCTGCTTCGAGGACGTGATCCTCGAGGTCCGCGGCCCGGCGCGCCACCACCTCGCGTCGATCGTCGAGCCGTTCACCCTGCCGGACCTGCCGGTCGCGGCGTGGTTGCCGCACCAGCTACCGACGCTCGGGGACCCGCTGCTCGCGGCATGCGACCGCGTCGTGATCGACACCCGAGCGGTGTCGACGTCGCCGGACCCCGCGGTGTTCACGAAGATCGCGGCACTGGCTCGCCGGCTCCCGGTCGCCGACCTGTCGTGGATCCGGCTGGCGCCGTGGCGCAGCTTGCTGGCGGGCGAGTTCGAGGGCGCGGTCTACCGGCCCTTCCTGGCCGGCGTGCGGCGGGTGGAGGTCTCGGGTCACTACAGCCCGCGCCATCTGCTCGGTGGCTGGCTGTTGAAGCGGCTCGACCTGAGCCGGTCCCAGCTGCACTTGCGCGACGCCGACCACGTGTCGGTGACGATCCACGCCACCGCCGACAGCCGCAGCGGTCGCTTCGCGGTGCTGCGGCCCACCGACGCTCGCGAGATCACGGCCGAGGTCGACATCGACGGTGGCCCGACGATCAGCCAGACGCTGCGGATGCGCGACCGGTGGCCGATGCGGGCGCTGGCCGACGCGCTCACGCGCATGGGTCACGACGACGTGTACGAGCAGGCGATCGCCGGCGCATCCGAGCTGTCGCGGTGAGCGGGCGCCGGTGAACCCGCCGAACGGCGAGCTGATCGTCGTCGACGACGTTCCCGGTGAGTTCTCCGAGCGCGTCATCGAGGCGTTCCACAACCGGCCGGGTGAGGACTTCTCGATGTTCCTCTCGGGGGGCCAGACGGCGCGGCGCTGCTACGAGCGGCTGGCGGTCGACGGCGCCGACCAGATCGACTGGTGGCAGGTCGACGTGTACTGGAGCGACGAGCGGTGCGTCCCGCCCGACCATCCCGATTCCAACGAGCGTCTGGTCCGCGAGGCGCTGCTCGAGCGGGTCGGCGCCGCCAACGCGGTCTACCCGATGCGGTGCGACGCCGGCGCCGACGCGTACCAGCAGCGCGTCGCCGCGCTCGGCCGGTTCGACCTGGTGCACCTCGGCCTCGGGCCCGATGGTCACGTGGCCTCGCTGTTCCCCGGCTCCCCCGCGCTCGACGCCGACCCCGGCCGACTGGTGACGATGAACCACGACCCCTCGGGCCGCAATCCGTACGACCGGATGACGCTCACGTTCGCGGGGCTGGCTCGGGCCCGGACCACCCTCGTCACCGTCGAGGGCGAGGCCAAGCGCGATGCCATGGCACGGGTCTGCGCCGGCGACGAGACCTGCCCGGGCGCGCGGGTGCGGGCCGAGCGCATCGTCTGGCTGGCCGACCCCGCGGCTGCCGCGGGCTGCAAGTAACTCCCGCCGGGCCGGTAGCGTGCGCGCCATGACCGGCATCCCGAGGTCGGACGCGCCACTCGCCGATCTCGTGGCCGCAGCCGCGGCCGTGCGCGACCAGGCGCACGGCCGCCGGATCACGTGGTCGCCGAAGGTCTTCATCCCACTCACCCATCTCTGCCGGGACAAGTGCGGCTACTGCACGTTCGCCCAGCCCCCGGCCCGCGTCGTCGCGCCGTTCCTGGCGCCCGACGAGGTGCTCGCGATCGCGAAGGCCGGCGCCGATGCCGGGTGTCACGAAGCGCTGTTCACCCTCGGCGAGCGGCCCGAGCTGCGGTACCCGGCGGCCGCCGAGTGGCTGGCCGCCGCGGGTTACCCGTCCACGGTCGACTATCTCGTCGCGATGTGCCGGCTCGTGCTCGACGAGACCGGGCTGCTGCCGCACGCCAACGCCGGCGCGTTGCATCGGGCGGAGCTGGCGCAGCTCCGGGCCGTCGCGCCGTCACAGGGGATGATGCTCGAGAGCCTCGACCCCGACCTCGATTGCCATCGCGGCTCGCCCGACAAGACGCCGGCCCGCCGGCTGGCCACGCTCGAGTCGGCCGGCCGGCTCGGCATCCCCTTCACCACGGGCATCCTCGTCGGCATCGGCGAGTCGCGACAGTCGCGACTGATCGCCCTCGAGGCGATCGCGGCGAGCCATCGCGCCCATGGCCACGTCCAGGAGGTGATCGTCCAGAACTTCCTGCCGAAGCCCGGCACCGCGATGCACCTCGCGCCGGCGTGCCCGGACGACGAGTACCTGTGGTCGATCGCGGCCGCCCGCCTCGTCCTCCCGCCCGACGTCCACCTCCAGGCGCCGCCCAACCTGTCGGACGACTTCGGCGCGCTGCTGGACGCCGGCATCGACGACTGGGGCGGCGTCAGCCCGGTGACGCCGGACCACGTCAACCCCGAGCGGCCCTGGCCGGCGGTCGACCGCTTGCGGGCCGTCACCGAGGCGCGCGGGTTCGCGCTGGCGCCGCGGCTCACGATCTACCCGACGTTCGCGACGGCGCCGGCGCGGTGGCTCGATCCCGGGCTCCGGTTCGCAGTGCTCGATCGTTCCGACGCCGAAGGGCTGGCGCGCGAGCCGGGCGACACCTGGTACTCCGGCGCCGACGTCGAGCCACCGGCGCTCCTGCCGCGGCCGGCGGGCCCGACGGTCGGCGGCCCGGTCGCCGAAGTCCTCGACGGCGTGCTGCTCGGTCAGGAGCCGGGCGTCGACGAGCTCACCACGTTGTTCGCGGCGCGGGGCGCCGAGGTGGCGCTGGTCGCGGCGGTCGCCGACGAGATGCGGCGACAGACCGTGGGCGGCGCGGTGACGTGGGTCGCCAACCGCAACATCAACTACACCAACATCTGCACGTTCAAGTGCCGCTTCTGCGCCTTCTCGAAGGGCCCGCTCTCCCTCAACCTGCGCGGCGACCCGTACCTGCTGGGCTTCGAGGAGATCCAGCGGCGCATCATCGAAGCGGTCGAGCTGGGCGCCACCGAGGTGTGCCTCCAGGGCGGCATCCATCCGGACTTCGACGGCGACTACTACATCGACGTGACGAAGGCGGTGCGCGACGTCTCGCCGGACATCCACATCCACGGCTTCACCGCGCTCGAAGTGACCGAAGGCGCCAAGCGGTTGGGCGAACCGCTGGCGGACTACCTGCGACGGTTGATGGCCGCCGGGCTCAAGACGCTCCCGGGCACCGCGGCCGAGATCCTCGACGACGAGATCCGCCGCGACCTGTGCCCCGACAAGATCAACACCGAGGAATGGCTCGAGGCGCACCGCACCGCGCACTCGGTCGGGCTGCGTTCGAACATCACGATCATGTTCGGGTCCATCGAGCAGCCGGTGCACTGGGCGCGGCACCTGGTGCGCACCCGCCAGCTCCAGCGCGAGACGGGGGGTTTCACTGAGTTCGTCCCGCTGCCGTTCGTGCACATGGCGGCGCCGATCTACCTCCAACGCAAGGCGCGGCGGGGGCCGACCTTCCGCGAGTCGCTGCTGATGCACGCCGTGGCGCGGATCGCGTACCGCGGGCTCATCGACAACATCCAGACCTCGTGGGTGAAGATGGGCGTGTCCGGCGCCCGCCAAGCGCTCCTCGCCGGCGCCAACGACCTCGGCGGGACGCTGATGGACGAGAACATCAGCCGGGCCGCCGGCGCGAGCCACGGCCAGCGCATGGACGAAGCGGCGTTCGCCGGCCTGGTCGACGTGCTGCCCGACCGGTGGCTGGAGCAGCGCACGACGCTGTACGGCCGGGTCGAAGCGGTGTCCTGATCGGGCCGGCCGTGGCCTTCCGCCGTCGCCAGTGGCAGGCCGCGGCCGATCCGGTCAGCTCACGCGCCGCTCACCCAGGAGCGGCGCGGCCTGCTGGGCGACGAGCAGCTCGATGTGCTCCGGTGACGCCTTCCTGACGCGGACCGCGTGCAGGATCACCGACCGCGGGCAGAGCACGGATGCCTCCAGCCACGCGGTCAGGAGCAGGAGCCCAGCAGCGAGGAGGAGGCATGCGGGAACGAGCAGCACACTCCACCACGTCATGCCCGCTCCCCTTCCCGATCCCCCACCAGGACTAACGTCGATCCGTGACCGGACGCGACGCCGGGCTGTTCCCGCCGGACGCGATCGTGCGCCGCGTCGACGCTGAAGCGATCCTCCTGCTCGGCGGCGGGCGGGCGCTGCTCATGCAGCTCGCCCACCCCAAGGTCGCCGCCGCGGTTGCCGAGCACAGCGGGTTCGCGTCGGACCCGTTCAGCCGACTGCGCCGGACGCTCGACGCCACCTTCACGATCGTCTTCGGCACCACCGACCAGGCGGCGGAGACCGCGGCCGCGCTCAGGGCCGTGCACGACCGCGTCGCCGGTGTCGGGTACCACGCCAACGATCCCGAGCTGCTCATGTGGGTGCACGCCACCCTCGTCGACACCGCCCTCCGCGTGCACCGGCGCTTTCTCGGGCCGCTCTCGCCGCTCGAGGCCGAGCGCTACTACGTCGAGTCGATGACGATCGCCGAGATCCTCGGCGTGCCCGCCGCACAGCAGCCGGTGGATCTGGCGGCGTTCCGGTCGTATGTGCGCGGGATGGTCGGCGCCCTGGAGGTCAGCGACGTCGCCCGGCGGCTGGCCCGCTCCGTCCTCCACCCGCGGTTGCCGCTCGGTCCGGCGTTCGAACCGGCGCTGGTCCTCGGCCGGCAACTGACGGTCGGGATGCTGCCGGCGCCGCTGCGCGCCGGGTACGGCCTGTCCTGGGATCGGCCGCGACAGGCGGCGCTGGTGCTCGTCGGCGCGGCGTCGCGGCAGGTGCTCCCCCGCGTACCAGCGGTCCTCCGCCGGGTGCCGGCCGCGTAGGCCCGGACGTCACTCCCACCACTCCTCGGGCAGCTTGCCTTCGATGGCGCGGATGTTGCGCCGGGCGCACTCGGGGCAGAGCCAATGCACGCGACCCTCCTCGACCGCGAACGACCATCCCTCCGGCGATCCCCCTTCGGGCGCGTCCGCCGTCGTGCCGCAGCGCGAGCAGCTCTCGGTCACCGATCGCCAGCGTCGCATATACGGTGGCCCGGATGACCGATCCGCTGCCGCGCTACCGCACCGGCGACGCCGACCTCGACGCCCGACTCGTCGCGCTGCTCGACGCCATCGGCGCGACCGAGAACCGCGACCAGCTGTTCGAGATCCTCGTCTCCGTCGCCAAGCTCGGTCAGGACCACACCGACCGCCTGAACCTGAAGATCACCAATGCCGCCCTGAACGAGATGGAGAACGCGTTCCGGGTCTTCGCGCCCCTGCGCGGGATTCCGAAGGTGACGATCTTCGGCTCGGCGCGAACGTTGCCGACCGACCCGCTGTACCCGCAAGCTCGCGAGCTGGCGGCCGCGATCGCGGCCCGCGGCTGGATGGTCGTCACCGGCGCGGGTCCCGGCATCATGGAGGCAGCGTCGGAGGGCGCCGGGCTCGAGCACACCATCGGCGTCAACATCCGGCTGCCGTTCGAACAGGACGCCAACCCGTACATCGCCGACCCCCGCCTCGTCACCATGAAGTACTTCTTCACCCGCAAGCTCATGCTGATGAAGGAGTCCGCCGGCTTCGCGGTGCTTCCCGGCGGCGTCGGCACCCTCGACGAGACGTTCGAGTTGCTGACGCTCGTCCAGACCGGCAAGGCGGCGCCCGCCCCCATCGTCCTCGTCGACGTCCCGCACGGCACGTACTGGCAGGCCTGGAACGACTTCATGATGGGCACGGTGGCCGATGGCGGGCTCATCTCGCGAGACGACTGTCACCTGTACCGGATCACCGACAGCGTCGACGATGCAGTCGCCGAGATCATCGGCTTCTACCGCAACTACCACTCGATGCGGTACGTCGGGAACGTCCTCGTGTTGCGGCTGCGGGCCCAACCGACGCCCGAGGAGGTCGCGCGCCTGAACGAGGAGTTCGGCGACATCTGCGTGAGCGGTGGCATCGAGGTCGCCGGCCCGCGGCCGGCGGAGGTGCGGACGCGCGACCACGTCGGCCTGCCCCGATTGGCGTTGCGCTTCGACCGGATGAGTCACGGCCGGCTCCGTGCGTTGATCGACGCCATCAACGCCCTCGACAGCGCACCACCCATCGCCGGGCCGGAGATCGACCGCGACGCGTTCGAGTCGGCCGGATCGCCGATGGAAGACGTCGAGGTGATGGACGACTCGGATTCCTAGCCGTGGTCGGGCTCGGCGAGGATCGAGGCGGCCTTCTCGACCGCCCGCCGGGCACGGGTGAGGCGCTTCTCGTCCACCGGCAGCTCGGTGCCGCCGGCGTCGATCGATTCCCGGAGCCGGGCGATGGCGAGATCGGCCAACTCCTCGGCGATCACCTCGAGCCGCCGCCGCAACTCGTCGAACTCACCCGCCACCGCTGGTCCTCCCGATCGCCTCGTCGATGAGCTCCATCGGGTGCCGGGCATCGATGCCGGCGGCTGCCAGGTGCAGCGCGCATCCCGGGTTCGCGCTCGCCACCACTGTCGCACCTGAACGGGCGATGGCGCCCAGCTTCCGGTCGCGGATCGCGCCGGCCATGTCCGGGTGGAAGCTCGCATAGGCGCCGCCGGCGCCGCAGCACAAGCCTTCGTCGTCGAGCTCGACGAGATCGGCGAACCGGGCCAGCACCGTGCGCACGTGCTGGTGGGCCTGCTGGACGTGCCGGAGGTGGCACGGGTCCTGCACCGCGACCGGCGTTCCCAACCGACCGGTCGGGAGATGGTCGACGCGGCCGGCCAACCACTCGTGCACATCCTGCACGCGCGCCGAGAACGCCTCCGCCTCCCGGGTACCCAGCAGGCGGCCGAAGTCCTTCATGGCGGCCCCGCATCCGGCCGAGCCGACGAGCACCGGGGCGTTGCCGGGCATCGCGGCCATCGTTCGGTCGGCGAACTCGCGTGCCGTTCGCGCCAACCCGGCATGGGCCGCGAGTGCGCCGCAGCACGCGGCGCCGCGGCCCGGCAGCATCACGCCGGCGCCGGCCGACCCCAGCACGCGGATCGTGGCCGCGTGCACCGGGCGCTGCCACGCGTCCATCACGCATCCGGTGTGGAGCCAGACGTCGGTGCCGGTCGACCGCAGGGGGCGGCGGCGGACGGGCAGCCGAGGCAGCCCGGCGCGCGCCGGGACGACACCCATCCGCTGCGCGACGGCAAGCGCCGACGATCCGGCGAGCAGCGTGCGATGGTGGCCGAGCAGCCGATGGCCCAACCGTCGCCACCACGGCTGGTACCGCGTCTGCTCGGCGAGGGTGTGGCGCGCACCTTCCATCAGCCGGCCGAACGGCACGGACGACGGGCAGACCGCTTCGCACGCCCGGCACTGCACGCACAAGTCCATGTAGGCGGTGAACTCGTCGTCGAGCGGTGCGTCGTCGAAGTGCACGGCCCGCATGGCCGAGATGCGACCGCGGGGCGACGCCGTTTCCTCGCCGGTGACGCGGTAGGTCGGGCAGTGGGGCAGGCACAGACCGCACGACACGCACGCGACGAGCTCGTCATCGTCGACCGAGAGGCGCATGCGCGGGGTGCGCTACTTCCGGCGGAAGAGGCCGCCGCGCTTCTGCGCCTGTGCTTCCAGGTCGGCAACGCGCTGCTGCGCCGCGCTGAGCGCAGCTTCCACCTGCATGCGCCGGGCCCGCTCCTCGTCGAGCTCCTGGCGCACGAGACTCTCGGCGCGCCGGGTGATCTCCAACTGCCCTTCGATGCGCTGACCCACGGCGCTCGAGATCTTGTCGGCGAGCGTGTCGACGTCCATCGCGCCGTCGGAGCTGGCGCGCGCCCGGGTCCGCGTCGTGGTCGCCGCCCGAACTGCCGTCGGGCTCTCCTTCTTCCGCCGCTTGCGCTCCTCGTTCACGGCCTGTTGCGCGATGCGAACGGTTCCGTCGGTCGCGCGCTTGCCGGGCAGCTTCCCCTGCGTCACGAGCTGGCGGACCCGCCGCTCGCTGATGCCCAGGATGTTGGCCGCTTGGGCGGCTGAGTAGGTGTCGGTGGACCTCGCCATGCGCGGCAGCATAGGCGAACTCCCCGGGAAGCGCTTCCGGAAGGAAATGACTGCCCTTCCGGCCGGCCGGGCTTCCGGGGGGAAGGATTTCCGGACGGAAGGCCGCGGAAGTTCCGAGGCCCTTCCGGAAGGCTTCCGGAAACTTCCGCGGAAGGGTTCCGGAAGGGCTTCCGGAAATCGCCTTCGGCCACGGAGGGACGACGGCCGGGAAGCAGTTCCGGAAGGAAGGGTCAGGAAACGGCGCGACCGGGATTGAGCCGGCCGGTCGGGTCGAAGGCCGTCTTGAGACGTTGCTGCACGACGAGCCGCGACTCGTCGACCGGCGCCGGTGGCGGGACGACCGGCGCGTGGACCACGCCCACGCCGATCTCGGCGATGAAGGGACCGGTCAGGTTCACCAGTGCCGAGGGGCGCGTCGACGAGCGCGTCCATGCCGGCGGCGGTTCGGGTGGACCGTCGACGGCGCGCCATGCCCCGATGCCGGACAACGCGCGTTGTTGATCGACCACGTCGCCGGGCGCGCCTTCCAGGCAGACCCACGTCGTCCGGCCGTCCCAAAGGATCGAAGCCGGTCGGTAGAGCGCGCGCAACACGATCAACGGATCAGCATCTTCGGCGGCCAACCACACCGACCTCGCCGGCCGCGGGCGGCATCGCAGCACCACCTCGGCGAGGAAGCCGAGGGTGCCGAGTGAGCCGACGAGCACGCGGCAGAGATCGAATCCGCTGACGTTCTTCACCACCGGGCCGCCGGCCTTCACGAGCCGGCCGTTGGCGTTGACGAACCGTGCCTCGAGCAACGTGTCCCGCACGGGCCCGTGCCCGAGTCGCTTCACCGAGCTGTGGCCGACCGCGAGCAGACCACCGACGGTCGCACCGGGGCGGATCGGCATCACGGTGCACTGGCCGTGGCGCGCCAGCGCGGCGTCCAGCTCCTCGATCTGCGTGCCGGCGCGCACGCGCACCGTCAGCTCGGCCGGTTCGTGCTCGACCACGCCGGATGGCGCGACGACCTGGCGCGTCCCCGGGTGAGGGGCGCCGCCCACGTGCCACTCGGTGCGGCCGCCGACGACGGTGACCGGGCCGGCTCCGGCGCCACCGACCTCGCCCGCGAAGGCGTTCAGATCCACGCGCCCTCGGGGACGTGCTGCAGATCGCCGCAGCGCGAGCCCGACGGCAGCACCTTCGTCGGGTTGGCCATGCCGTCGGGATCGAACGCATCGCGAAGGCGGGCCTGGGCATCGAGATCGTCGGCCGAGAAGATCAGCGGCATGTAGTCGCGCTTCTCGAGCCCGATGCCGTGCTCACCGGAGAGGACGCCGCCGGCGGCGACGCACGCCTTCATGATGGCGGCACCCGCGGCTTCGACCCGCTCGAGCACGCCGGGCTCGCGCTTGTCGAACACGATGAGCGGGTGGAGGTTGCCGTCGCCGGCGTGGAAGACGTTCATCATCACCAGGTCGTGCTCGGCGGCGATGGCGTACACCGTCGCCAGCACCTCGACCAGCTTCGTGCGGGGCACGACGGCGTCGTGGAGGTAGTAGTTCGGCGCGATGCGGGCGATCGCCCCGAATGCCGACTTGCGGCCCTTCCACAGCAACGCCCGCTCGGTCTCGTCGGCCGCGACGCGCACCGTGCGGGCGCCGTGGGCCCGCCCGACCGCGGCCACCGCCTCGGCGTCGGCTTCGACGCCGGCCGGCAGGCCGTCGAGCTCGACCAGCAGCACGCATGCGGCGTCGGCCGGGAAGCCGGCGTGCACGAACTCCTCGACCGCCCGCGTGATGGCGGCATCCATCATCTCCAGCGCGGCCGGCACGATCCCGGCGGCGATGATGGCGGTCACGGTCGCGGCGCCGTCGGCGACGGTGCCGAAGTCGAGCAGCAGGGTGCGCACCGCCGGCGGAACGGGCGTCAAGCGCACCGCGATGCGCGTCGCGATGCCCATCGTCCCTTCGCTGCCGACGAAGGCACCGCGCAGGTCGTAGCCGGCCGGCTCGGCGTCGAGCCCGCCGAGGAGGGCCACCGAGCCGTCGGCCAGCACGACCTCGATGGCGAGGACGTGGGCCGACGTGACGCCGTAGGCCAGGCAGTGCGGGCCACCCGAATTGGTCGCGACGTTGCCGCCGATCGTGCACGACTGCTGGCTCGACGGGTCGGGCGCGTAGTGGAGCCCGAGATGGGCGACGTGGTGGGTGAGGTCGAGGTTCAGCACGCCCGGCTCGACCCACGCGTACCGCTCGTCGGCGTTCACCTCGACGATGCGCGTCATCTTCGTCGTGACGATCACCACCGGGTCGCCAACCGGCACCGCACCGCCGGCCAGGCCGGTGCCCGAGCCGCGCGGCACGAACGGCCGCCCGTGCCGGCGGGCGACGCGCACGCAGGCCTGCACCTCCTCCGTCGTCAAGGGGAAGCACACCACCTCGGCGCGACCCCGGATGATCGACGCGTCGCGCGCGTACAGCTCGAGGGCCAGCGGGCTGACCAGTACGCGATCCGGCGTGAGCGCGGCGCGCAGGTCATCGACCAGAGCGTCCACCGCCGAACGGTAGCCTGGCCCGGTCATGGCCGACCTCGTCCTCGCCGACTGGCTCGACGGGGAGCGCGACCGCATCGTCGAGACGCTGCTCGCCTGGCTCCGCATCCCGTCGATCTCGGCGCACGCCGACCGCGCGTCCGATGTCCGCCGCTCGGCCGAGTTCGCCGCCGCGGTGATGACGGGCGCCGGGCTCGAGCACGTGGCGCTCGTCGAGACGGACGGCCTGCCGGCGGTGTACGGCGATTGGCGGCACGCCGGTGCCGACGCGCCGACGGTCCTCGTGTACGGCCACCACGACGTCCAGCCGGTCGAACCCCTCGACGAGTGGCGGAGCCCGCCGTTCGAGCCGGTCATCGTCGACGGTGAGTGCCTCGCCCGTGGCGCCATCGACGACAAGGGGCAGGTGCTCTACGAGATCGAGGCGGTGCGCGGCCTCCTGGCCGAGACCGGTGGCCTGCCCGTCAATCTGAAGTTCCTCGTCGAGGGCGAGGAGGAGATCGGCAGCCCGAACTTCGAGGCCCTGCTCGCGGCCGAGCGGGCTCGTTTGGCGGCTGACGTGATCGTGGTCTCCGACACCGGCATGTGGGCGGCCGACGTCCCCTCGATCTGTGTCGGGATGCGCGGCCTCGTGGCGTTCGACGTCACGTTGCGCACCGCGGCGGGCGACCTGCACTCGGGCGTGTTCGGCGGCGCGGTGCCGAACCCGGCACATCTCGTGGCGTCGATCGTCGCCCGGCTGCACGACGAGTCCGGCCGCGTCACCGTCCCGGGGTTCTACGACGACGTGCGGCCACTCGATGCGGCCGAGGCGGACTCCCTGGCGCGACTGGCCTTCGACGAGGCGGCGTGGCGGGCCAACGCCGGCGTGGCCCGCACCGAGGGCGAGGCCGGCTACTCGGTGCTCGAGCGCACGACCGTCCGCCCGACCTGCGACGTCGTCGGCATCGGCGTCGGCTACACCGGCCCAGGCATCAAGACCATCGTGCCGGCGACCGGCGGCTTCAAGGTCACGTTCCGGCTCGTGCCCGACCAGCGGCCGCCCGCGGTCGCGGATGCGTTCGAATCGTGGCTGCGATCGCGTGTGCCCGACGGGGTGGAGGTCGAGATCGAGCCCGAGGGGCCGGGCGTGGCACCGCTCGTCACCGACGTGACCGAGCCGGCGATCGGCGCGCTCGCCGCGGCCATCGAGCGGGTATGGGGGACAACACCGCTCTTCACGCGCGAGGGTGGTTCCGGGCCGGAGGAGTCATTGGGCCGGATGCTGGCCGCGCCAGTGTTGTTCCTCGGCGTCGGGCTCCCCGGCGACCGTATCCATGCTCCCAACGAACGGATGGTGATGGATCAGTTCTGGAAAGGTCTGCTCGCGGCCGCCGAGCTGTGGCGCGAGCTCGGCGATCTCGGCCGCTCGGGGCTGCGCGGTGGCTGAACGCGTGCTGGATCGGGCCCATGAGTGGCTGTCGTTCGAAGATCCCGACGAGGAGCGGACGTGGATCTTCGACGTCACCTTCCTGCTGTCGTCGTGGGAGTGCATCTTCGGGCGCGGATGCCAAGGCGTGCTCACCGGTCCCGCGCCGGAGCTCGTGCAGGGTTGTTGCTCCTACGGCGCGCACTTCGTCGACGACGACGACCTGGCGCGCATCGAGAAGAAGGCGGCCCAGCTCACCGCGGCGGAGTGGCAGTTCCGCAGCAAGGGCCGGCGCAAGGACGGCGTGCTGAAGATCTCCAAGGTCAACAAGGACGCCGACACCGTCACCCGGATGGCCGACGACGCGTGCATCTTCCTCAACCGGCCGGGCTTCGGCGCCGGCCCGGGGTGCGCGCTCCACCAAGCGGCGCTGAGCCGCGGCGAGCGACCGGTCGACTGGAAGCCCGAGGTCTGCTGGCAGCTTCCCTTGCGGCGCGACGAGGAGGAGGACGGCGCCGGCCACGTCACCACGACCATCCGGCAGTGGGACCGGCCCGACTGGGGCGCCGGCGGTGCCGAATTCCATTGGTGGTGCACGGAGTCGCCGAGCGCGTTCATCGGCGCCGAGCCCGTCTACCGGTCGATGCGCGAGGAGCTCATCGAGATGACGGGGACCAAGGTCTACAAGCGGCTCGCCGGGTATCTCGAGAGCCGCACCTCAGGCGCGGTCCCGCTGCCCCACCCGGTGGTGCGCACGCGGAAGTAGGTCGGATGGCCCATCCGGGTCGAGGAGCCGACCGGTATCCTCGGCCCGCAATGGCCGAATTCAACGTGGCCGCGCTCCAGAGCGCGGTGAAGCAGGCCGGGCTGCGTCTCCCCGAGCACGTGACCGAGCAGATCGTGGCCGCCATCGATTCCGGCAAGCACGTCGTGCTCACCGGCCCGCCGGGAACGGGCAAGACCTCGCTGGCCTTCCTCACCGCCGAGGTCGCGCAGGCCGCCGTGCTGTGCACCGGTTACCTGCCGACGACGGCGACCACCGAGTGGACGACGTTCGAGACCATCGGCGGGCTGCAACCGACGCTCGAAGGGCTGTTGTTCCGCCCCGGCATGTTCGTCGAGGCGATCGAGACGGGCCGCTGGCTCGTCGTCGACGAGCTCAACCGCGCCAACTTCGACCGGGCGTTCGGCCAGCTGTTCACGGTGCTGTCGGGCCAACCGGTGGTGCTCCCGTTCAAGCGCCGCGGGCGCACCGAGCCCATCTCGATCGTGCCCGCCGGTGTCGAGAGCCCGCCGAACACCGACGCGCTCCGGGTGCCGGCCAACTGGCGGATCATGGCGACGATGAACGTCTTCGACAAGAACCTCTTGTTCGAGATGTCGTTCGCCCTCATGCGGCGGTTCGCGTTCGTCGAGGTGACCGCGCCGTCCGAGGAGGACTACCGGGCGTTGATCGCCGGACCGGGCGAGATCGTCGGCGAGCTGCTGCCGGTGCGGCGGCTGAAGGAGATCGGTCCCGCGGTGTTCATCGACGCCGCCAAGTACGCCGCCCGGCGCGCCGAGCAGGCCCCGTCCAAGTCGCGCGTGTTGTACGAGGTCTTCTACGCGTACCTGTTGCCGCAGTTCGAAGGCATCGACGACGACGCCGCGGCCGAGCTGTACGCCACGGTCGCGGACGTGCTCGAGCCGGACGAGCAGGCCGAGGCTCGCCGCACCGTCGAGCAAGTGCTGGGCGTCGAGCTCCGGGTATGACCGGCGCAGTCGCGGCGCCACCGGCGACCGTTGCCGCGTGGGGGCTCCTGGCGCGACCGGTCGACCCCGTGGCCGCCGCCGGCGCGCTGCTCGGATTGTCCCGCCGCTTCGCCGAGGCACTGGCCGCCGCGGTCATCGCCACCAGCCCGGAGACCGTCGACCTGCTCATGCAGATGCCGCGCCTGCTGCGTTCGCTGTCGGTGGCGACGACCACCCGGGCCGAGCGGTGCCAGGGCGAGGTCCGCGGCCCGATCCTGTGGAGCGAGACGATCTCCGCTCGCGGCGCCTCGGGTGGCGATCCCGAATTGCTCGTGTGCGCCGCGCCGCAGCGCGCCTATGACACCGCGGAGAACCGCGTGCTGGTCGCCGCCCTCCACCAGATCGTCGACGCCGCCCGATCGGTCGAGCGTCATATCGGTAGCACCGGCGATCACGGCCGCGCCGCGCGCCGGCTCACCAGCCTCGGCCTGCGCTACCTCGACCATCGCACGTTGAACGGCATCCCGCGCCGGCGCCCGAACCCCCGCGAGGTCCGTCGGGTCCGCGCCGGCCGCCGGGCCCGGCCGTACGCGCCGGCTTTGGCAGTCCTCGACCGCGCCGTCGTCGGCCTCATCGGATCGGATGTCGCCGAGGTGGCCGACGACCGCACCGTTCGGCAGCACGCGCTCCTCGTCCACGTGGTCGGCGAGCTCCGAGCCCGCGGCCACGACGTCCCGCCACTGCTGGTGCGCGACACCACGTTGGTCGGCGGTCCGGTGCAGTATCGCCACGAGCGCCACGCCGGGCCCGGCCTCACCGCAGGGGTCCACCTCGACGGGGCCGTCGTCGAGGCCGACGACTCCGTCACCGCGGCGATCGAACTCGCCGGCTACTAGCCAGCGCGTTACCGCAGCGTCGGGGGGCGCTCGCGTCGGGCGCCGGTGTCCGGGCCTACCGGCACCGCTGGGGCAGCGCGGTAGATGGACGAGCGCGCCGGCGCCATGGTCCCGCCGGGAAGCGACAGTCGCCAAGCCCAGCCGGCGAGCGCGACGAACACCAACGCGGCCAGCACCCGATTGGTGCGATCGTCGTGGGCCGCGACGCGCTGCAACGGGACGGACGCCGTCGCCCGGCGTCGGGCCGGCGTCGCCGTGGCCGGCCGTTTGGTGATCGTCGTGCTCGCGCGTGGCGTCGTCGCGGGAACGACCGCCGGGCTGGGCGCGCTCACACTCCCGCTCGGCGGTTCGGTCGGGGCGGCCGTGTCGGGCGGCGCCGTCGGCACCACCCCGGTGAGCACGGTGACCGCGGCCGCTTCCGGCGGCAGGAACGTCACATCGATGGTGGGCGCCGCGGTGGGACCGGGCACCGGCACCGGCGGCTTCGGGACCGCGACGGGCAACGACGTCGCGGTCGGCGACAGGACGACGCTGTAGGTCGTCGCCACGGGGAGCAGGGACAGGTCGAACGCCATCTTGGTGCCGTCGTCGCTGACGACCCCGCCGACCGAGCCGGTGCTGCAGTCGGCCGCCGGCTTGGCGGCGAACGACTGCGCGTCCCCCGGCGCCCACGCGCTGGCGGTCGGGCACGCGATCACCGCGCCCGTCGCGACCGGGGTCCTGGAGTTGATCCCCAGGGTGAGGATCGGTGCCGACTCGCCCGGCCCGAGTGAGAAACGCACCGCGGAGATCGCCTGCGTCCCGGTGGCGCTGCTCGACACCCACAAGCCGTCCTTCGGGACGGTCGCCGGGGCCGGCAACGTGCCCGGTTGGGCCGACCACCAGTAGCCGTGCTGCACGCCGTCGACCGCGCCCGCCTGACCGCCGTCGCCTCCGACCACCACGAAGCCGGCGGCGGCGAGGACGGCTCCGCCGGCCAGGACGCGAAGCGCGAGCCGGCGATTCACTTGGTCTTCGCCTTCGCCTTGGCCTTCGCCGCGGTGCGGGTGCGCGACGCCGGCGGTGCCGCGTCGCCGACGGCGGCGACCTCCACGGAACCGGACCGGGCGACGATTCGTTCGTCGGTGCCGAGGTAGGACGCGATGACGTCCGGGTGATTGACGACCTCGCTCGGCGTGCCGGTGGCGATCACCCGCCCCAACTCCAGCGCGACCATCGTGTGCGCGATCCCGGTGATGAGCGGCATGTCGTGCTCGATCACGAGGAGGCTGCACGCCAGCTCGTCGCGGACCCGCACGAGCAGGGGCCCGAGCGCCTCGGTCTCGCGCTGCGCGATGCCCGAGCTCGGCTCGTCGAGGATCAACACGGTGGGGCGATGCGCGATGGCCATCGCGAGGTCGACGATGCGCCGGCTGCCCGTCGACAGCTCCCCCACGAACTTGTTGCGGAACGCGCCGAGCCCCATCAGCTCGATGAGGTCGTGCACCGCCCACGCGACCTTGTCCTCCACCTCCGCGACCGCTGGCAGCCCCAGCGCGGCCGCGATGGGATCGCGCACCTCGAGGTGGCGTTCCAGCGCGATCGCGATGTTCTCGGCGACCGTCAGCGACGGGAACAACCGGGCGTCCTGGAACGAGCGACCCAGCCCGGCCCGGGCCCGCCGGTCCGGCGGCCATCTGGTCACGTCGCGCTCGCCGAACGTGATGCGACCGCTGTCAGGCACGAGGAAGCCGGAGATGAGGTCGAACACGGTTGTCTTGCCGGCGCCGTTCGGACCGATGAGGCCGAGGATCTCACCTTGGTGGAGGGCGAATGTCACGTCGTCGACGGCCCGGATCCCACCGAAGCGCCGGGTCACCTCGTACAGGTCGAGCACCACCGGTGCGTCGGTGGCCAGCTCGGACCGGCGGCTCGGACGGGCCGGCGCCTTCTTGCCGTTCGACGTCACCGTCTCGGTGGCCGACGCCGCGCCCTCGAGGAACACCGAGCGGAGGATGTCGTCGCGTTCGAGCAGGTCGGCCGTCGCCCCGGAGAAGCGGACCTCGCCCTTCTCCATGAAGACCGCCCGCTGCGCCAACGTCAGCGCGATGTTCACCGACTGCTCGACGACGATGATGGTCGTGCCCTGCGCGTGAATGGCGCGCACGATGTCGACCAGTTGCCCGACGATCGTCGGCGCCAGGCCGAGGCTCAGCTCGTCGATCATCAGCAGGCGCGGGGTGGCGATGAAGGCCATGGCCAGGCCGAGCATCTGCTGCTCGCCGCCGGAGAGGTTGCCGGCCAGCTGATCGCCCCGGTCCCGCAGGATCGGGAAGTACTCCAGCACCTTGGCGGTGGCGGCCTCGACGTGCGCCTTGTCGTGCCGCTTGTACATCCATCCGGACAGGCGCAGGCACTCGTTGACGGTGAGCGTCGGGAACACGCTGCGGCCGCCGGGCATCTGCACGATGCCCAGCCGGACCGACTCCTGCGGGCCGAGGTGGCTGACGTCGCGCCCGTCGAAGAAGATGGCGCCACCCGCGGGGCTCACCAACCCGGAGATCGCCTTCAGCAGCGTGGACTTGCCGGCGCCGTTGGTCCCGAGCAACGCGACGATCTCGCCGTCGTCGACCTCGAGGTCGACGCCGAACAGCACCTGCACCGAGTCGTAGGCCACGTCCAGGCCCACACACTGCAGCAGCGACCGGGCGCCGGCGGTCTCGCGCTGGCGCCGCATCGCCACCGTCGCCTCCAGCACCCGGGCCGCCTTGGCGGCATCGGCAGCGACGAAGCGGGCCGCGGAATACAGCACCAGGCCGCCGATCACCCAGTACGGCAGCAGCGTGCCGAGGCCCCACCGGTACCCGTGGTCGTCGGCGATCCTCGACACGCCCAGCAGGAAGTTGAGGCCCCACACGCCGCCGACGATGAAGAGCAGGCCGAACGAGAAGGAGAACGACCGGACCCGCGCCGGCGACACCAGGGCCTGCACCGCGAAGAACGGCGGGTAGAACAGCCCGGCGACGAACGACGTGGCCAGACCCAACGCGATCGCCAGGCCGACCCATGGCGACGCCGCGACCAGGCCCAAGCCGACGCCGATGCCCACGAGCGAGAGGCCGGCCCGCTTCAGCGGTTCGCCCGGATCGATGGCGAACCATCGCCGGGTCAGGCGGCCCGACGCCACCACGCCGCCGAAGGTCGCGGCGGCGTTGGCCGCCACGATCAGCCCGCGCGGCACGTCGGAGATGCCGTACACCCGCTCGTAGTACAGGGGCAGGAGGTACGAGAGTGGGATCAGCCCGGCGCCGATGAACAGCCACGCGACGTACTGACGCTTGAGCGTCGGGACCGCGAGCAACGTGCGGGCCGCCTCGCGGAACTCGACCGGCGGCTCCTTCTCGGCCTCGGCCGCGGCGTCCGGGTCGTCGGTGCCACCGCGGCGCGGTTCCGGCAGCTTTAAGGCCACCAGCGCGGTGGCCACCACGGGGATCACGAGCACCATGAACGCGACGCGCCAGCCAGCGAGCGCGGTCACGATCCCGGCGACGGCCGCGCCCGCGATCGCCCCGAGGTACACCCCGTTGCGATGGAAGGCGAAGACCAGTGGCCGGTCTTCCGGCTTGTAGTAGTCCGCGAGCAGCGACGGGTGGATGGTGTCGTTGGTCAGCCGGCCGAACCCGTTGCCGATGCGGAACCCGGCGAGCACCGCGACGCTGCCCGCCACGCCGGTGAGCAGCGAGAAGATCCCGGCGAGCAGGCCGCCGACGACGACCAGCGGTCGCCGCGGGATGCGGTCGCCGAGAAACCCGACCGGGATGGCGAGCAACAGGACGATCGAGACGTTGGCGACGACGATCAGGCCGAAGTCGTGCGTGCTGAGATGGAAGGCTCGTTTGATGTTCGGCGCGAGGGTGCCGAACGCCGCGGTGTCCCACTCGTCGAAGAAGAACAGCGCGGTCAGCACGAGGAGCGGGAAGGTGGCCAGCCCGCCGGTGACGGCCGCGACGCGGCGCGCCCCCGGCGACCGACGGCGCTCACTCACGGCGTCACCGCGGCGGCGACCGCGAGCGGCTCGCCGCAACTCGGGCAGTGGGTGTCGGCGAGGCCGTCGACCAGCCCGTGCTGGTGACCGTGCCCGATCCGACCGGCGGCGGCCCGCAGCGCGTCGGCCTCGGTACCCGGAGCCTCGTCGGCGACGAGATCGTCGGCCAACAGGCTCGGCACGCGGATGTTCCGCCGGATGGCGATGGCGCGCAGCAGGCTGTCACGCGCGCCGTAGAACACCTGCGCCAGGCCGCCCGGCGCGACGAGCAGGAGGAGCAGGACGCCGAAGGCCGAGAGGAAGTCCTGCAACGCGGAGCTGAGGCCGGCGTACTTGATGACCGCGATGTAGAAGGTGCCGAGCAGCGCGCCGGGCAGCGACGTCAGGCCACCGATGACCGCGGCGACGAGCAGGAGCAGGCTGATTCGGGGGTCGTACGCCGCGGTGTCGATCGCCGTCTGGTGGTACGCGAAGAGCGCGCCGGCAATTGCGGCCCAGAACCCCGAGATGGCGAACGCGGCCAGCCGGGCCCGGGGCACGCTCACGCCATAGCTCTGCGCGCCGCGCGTGTTGTCCCGCACTGCGAGAAGCACGCGCCCCGAGCGGCTGTGCCGCAGGGCCCGCGCCGACACCAGCGCCAGCACGAGGAACAGGAGGCAGAGCCAGACGAAGTTGCGCTCGTTGCCGAGGTCGATCCTGCCGTAGAGGAACGGTCGCTCGATGCGATGGATCCGGTCGGGCAGTTGCGACCGGAAGAAGTTCGGCGACAGCACGTAGATCTGCATGGTGATGGCGAACGCCAGCGTGGTGACGGCCAGGTAGAGGCCCTGGATGCGAAGCGCCGGGAGCCCGATGATCACCGCCACGACCGCACCGGCGCCGCCGGCCGCCGCGAGGGTGACGAAGAAGTCGCTGTGCAGGTGGGCGGCCATGCCACCGGCGATTCCGGCACCGACGCCGGCCAGGCCCCACTGGCCCAGGCTGATCTGGCCGGCCCAGCCGGTGAGGATCACCAGGGAGACCACGACGATGGCGTAGATGATGATCTGGCCGGCGAGCACCTGCCGGTCGAGTGACGCCACCGCCGGGTAGATCACCGCGGCGCCGAGGATGAGCGCGCCGAGCGCGAACCGCCCCCACTCGACTTCGGGCACCCGCCGCAGCTCTGGCGGGATCGGCCGGAACTCCTTGGCCATCGACCAGGTGGCGAGGCCGGTGTCCTGCCCGCGGCTGATCGAGTTGCGCTGCAGGAGCATGGCGGCGAGCAGCACCGGCAACATGAACGCGTCGGCGATGACCGTGTTGCGCGAGAAGTAGTTGATGGACTGCTGGATGATCCCGATGGCGATGCCGGCGAAGAACGTGCGGCTGAAGCTCTCCATACGGCCGATCACCGCGGCGGCAAGGCCGTACACGAGGATCGTCGGGCCGAACGACTCGGCGCCCACCGGCATGCCGTTGATCGGGATGCGCAGGAACACCGCCAACGCCGAGAGGGCGGCCGCGATCATCCAGACGATCGTGCTCAGTCGCTTGACGGGGATCCCGAGCAGTGCCGCTCGGTCGGCGTTCTCGGCCGACGCTCGCACCGCGATGCCGACGTCGGTGTAGCGGAAGAACGCGGTCAATCCGATGACGACCAGCGCGGCACCGACCAGCACCGCGTACGTGTCGCCGGTGAAGTTGAGGGGATCCACATGGAAGTGGAAGTGCGAGAAGGGCGTGAGCGGCGGTGCCGGGTCGAGCTTGTTCTTCGAGCCGAGCCATGTCGGGAGGTAGACCTGCACCGCCGCGAAGATGAGCGCCACGCCGATCGTCGCCACCGAGAGGATGAGACGCGGGGCCGAACTGAACCGCCGCACGATGAGCACCTCGACCAGGAAGCCGGCGGCCAGGGCCGATCCGATGGCGACCGCGAAGCCGACGATCCACGGAACGTGATGCACCTTGATCAGCACCGCGCCCATCACGGCCGACACCGCACCCATCTCCGTCTGGGCGAAGTTGATGATGCGATTGGCCCGGTAGATCAGGATCAGGCCGAACCCGATCATGGCGTAGAGCAGGCCGACGATGATCCCCAGCACGAAGATGCCCTGCGGCGGCCGGTGGTGCCGGAGGAGGACCTCGATGGCCGCGAACAGCAACAGGAACGCGGTGACGACCTGGACCGGCGGCCCGACGCGCGAGTCGCGCCACACCACGCGGGCCCGGCCGACGCCCGGCAGGTCGTCGACGCGAACGGTCGTCAGGCGCACGGCTGGTCGAAGACCTTCGGGTCGGCGGTCAGCCATTGCCCGGCCGTGTACCGCTGACCGCCGTTGACCGAGATGTAGGAGCCCGGCTCGTTGTCGATCGTGGACACCGCCGACTTGCACCACCAGACCTCGCGCTCGTCGGAGATGCCGGTGTAGTCGTCGGGCGCCTGGTACTGGATGAGCGGGTAGTGCGGGTCATGGGTGAGCGCCCACCCGCCCGCCGGCCCGGCGGTGAACATCCCCTGCTGGATGTTCTCCGGTGTGAGCCGCGGTCCCGCGTTCTGGATCATGTTGCCCATCAGGTTCCAGTACGCGAAGTTCAAGTTCTCGGTCTTGTCCGGCTGGCCCGCATAGCCGGCGTCCTGCCAGGCCAACACCGCGTCGCTCTTGTCGAACGGCAGCTGGATCTGAAGGAGGGACGGCCCGAAGGCGTTCTGCCACACCGTCGGCTCATAGAGGCGGGCCAGCTTGTCGTAGTCGAGCAGGCCGGTGCCGCTGGTGAGGATCTCGGGGTGATAGTTGGCCGCGGCCAGCGCCCGGCTGAGGAAGATCGGCGCGATGGGGTCGCAGTAACAGATGGCGGTGGTGATCCCGTCCTTCTTCATCTGGGCCACGGTGTTCGTGGACTGCTGGGCCGCGGTGCCGATGTCGGATTGGTACGGGTACTCGATGACCGTGCCGGGCTTGCCGCACTTGCCGCCGCTGATCGCCTTCACGAACCGGTCGGCGCTGATCTTGCCGGTCGGGTCACCGTTCGTCTCGGGGAAGTTGATCGCGAACTTCCGCGGCGGCGCGGTGAGGCTGCCGCTCGGGTGGAGCACCTCGACCCCGGCGTACTTCACCGGCTTGCCGATCAGCTTCTTGCACACGTACTCGGACAGGAGATCCATCGCGACCGTGCCGGAGGTGAACACGTCCCAGTAGTACGGCGCGGCGTTGGTGAAGTACTCCTGCGGCGGCGGCGCGGTCGTGGCGCCGCCCCCCATCGTGACGATGTGGAGCTTCGAGAGCTCGTCGAAGAACGCGGGGTCGGCGGTACTGGCGAACACGAACGCCGGCTTCATCGCCGCGATCACGCGCGCCTCGCGGCGCTCGCACGGAGGATCGGGCGGGGTCAAGGTGCAGTTGCCGGTGAAGTAGGGGAACTTGCAGTTGCCCGACTTCGTCGACCCCTGGTTGGCGCCGCCGCCCTCCATGCTCACCAGATGGCGGCCGTACATCTCGTAGCGCTTGTTGACGTACTTGTAGAACGCTTCGGCGGACTGGCAGCTGTCCTGCAGGCTCGCGGCCAGGTCCTGCGACGACAGCAGGAAGTCGACCTGGGGATCGGACTTCGCCCGGTAGAAGACGAACTTGACCTCGGTCGCGCTGGCACCGGTCATCGTCGCCCCGCCGTTGTCGCCGCCGTGCCACACCGGCTTGCACTTCGGCATGTAGTAGGTTGGCCCGATCTCCTTGCCGCTCTTCGCGCAGTGGCTCATGTCGGCGCCGGCCGGGATGGTGGCGTCGGGCCCGGCGGCGACCGGGTTGCCGCTGGCGTCGACCGACCCGTTGGCCGCCCCGACGGGGTTGCCGCTGGCGTCGACCGCGCCGGTGTCGGCGCCGACCGGGTTGCCATTGGCGTCGACGGTGGCGGCGCCACCCGGGCTCAAGGCGCGGCCTCCGGCCGTCTCGACCCGCGACGCGACCTTCGACGGTGCAACCGCGACCAGAAGCACCTGCACTGCCGCCAGCGCGATGAACGGCAGGTACCGGCGCCCCAGTGCGCCAGGCGTGGTGGCCATGCGTCCCCCTTGTCCCAGCTCCGACGGGTCGGCTGGGAGTGGGTTTCGCCGCCCGGAGGCGGAGGACCTGCCTAGCGGTTACTCGTCAGTAACCGCGTCCTCGTCCTCGCTGGCCAGGCACCACGATGCGTGCTCGGCCTCGGGCGCGGCGCCGCACTCGGGGCAGGGCTCGACCAGGACCTCGGTACTGCGCTTGAGGGCCCGCGCCTCTTCGAAGCGACGATGCCGTCCCTTTTTCACGTGCTGCTCCCCGAACTCGCAGGTTGCCTGCCGCACGCAGGGTGCGGGTGTGTGGACCGGTTCATTCTATCGGCCGCCGTCGGTAGCCTGAGCCCCATGCCCGATGGTCTCGATGTCGACGCGATGATCGCCCGCTTCCGGGAGCGGGCCAAGGCGGTCAAGGACCGCCCGATGCCGCCGGTCGAGGGACCAGAGCGCCAGCGGTTCCGGGAGCGCCAACAGGTCGACTTCATGGACTTCGCCATGGTGGGCGACGCCGACGCGACCATCGAGGACGGCGTGCTGGTCCTCCGGGTCGACCTGCGGCCCAAGAGCTGAGACCGGATCCGGCTCAGCCGGCCTTCGGGGGGCGGGCCCGCCGGAACCGCCGCAGCGCTTCCTCGTAGCTCGCCCGGGCCCGCCGCTGCTGGCGCAGCAGGAAGTCCCGGCGGTCACGCCGATCCTCGTCGAGCGGCTGGCCCCGGAGGTCGTCGAGCTCGTCGGCGATGGCGGCGAGGGTGCCGGCGGCGCGCAGCAGGAGCGACGCCGCCGCTCGCACCTCCACGTCCTCCGGCCGACGGACCACGTCTCTCGTACGGTCCACAACGTCTCCCCGGCTTGCCTCGGGCACATCGTACAAGTCCCCCGAAACCGAACCGACGCTCCTTCGCCGCACCTCCGATCCGTATGCGAACGCACGGTGATCCCCTGGAAATCGCCCACCCCCACGGTGCGTTGCGATACCCCGGTGGCAAGGACTCCGTCATCGAGGCCCTCCGAGCACGAGACGACCGACGACAAGGGCCAGCGGGGAAGAAGCGCAAGCGGTGACCGCAGTCATCCTCGTCGGCGTGCTGGTCGTGGTGCCCGCGGTCGTCGGCCTTTCGGTGCGTGACTGCGTTCGTCGGCGGGGTACGACCGCTCGCGATGGGCCAGAGCGTCCATCGACGTCCATGGGCGGCTCACGCGCGGTGAACGAGCCGCGCGGCCTATTGAGACGCCGCTCTGTCGCCGCGACGCTTTGAGGGCAGTCGAGGCGGAGGGTGGGGGACCATGAGCGACCAATCGCAAGGCCAGGGCTGGTGGCTGGCCAGTGATGGCAAGTGGTACCCGCCCGAGCTCAATCCGGCAGCTTTGCCGACGACGGCACCGAGCGGTGCCACGCGACCGCTCTACCGCAAGCCCTGGTTCATCGTCACCGGCTCGATCGTCGCCTTGTTGATCCTCGCGAGCGTGGTGGGCGGAGGCAAGAAGTCGCACAACGCGAATCTCGCCACCGTTGCGCACACGACGTCGACGCAAGAGACGAGCGCCGCTTCGGCGACGATTGCCACCGTCACGACCGCGGCGGCCACAACCGTCGCGACGGTGCCACCGACAACCACAGCACCCAGGCCGACCAATTCGCCGACGACGAAGCGCGCACCGGTCTACGTGCCACCTCCGACGCAGGCCCCGCCCCCGTCGCCCGCGGCTGGCACGTGCACGGCCACGATGGGCAATCAGACGCCCGGCGCCGGCGGATCCAACTCGGTGACGGTCCACTCGAACGTGGCGAACACGCCGGGCACGATCACCATGCACTACAAGACGACCGACCACCCGTACTCGGTGGCGACCGACGGCAACGGCACGGCCTTTCTGAGCTTCTCGATGGGCCGGCCGACGCCGGGCTACACGGTCACTGTCGACGTCGACCTGTCCGGCAAGGCGACGTGCTCGACGAGCTTCACGCCCCGATGAGCCGCTCCCGATCGTCGCTGTACCGCTGGGCTCGGATGCTGGGCGACCTCGAAGCGGCAGCCCGCACCGACTGAGGCCGCCCTCTTGAGGCTCGATCGTCCATAGACGCTCCTGAGCGGCCGATGCCCTGCAAAGCTCGCGCCCGTGGACGAGCAAGCGTGGAAGCTGCTGATCTACCGGGCGCTGAATATGCCCGACGCGATCGCGGACAAGGCCAGGGTGGCCGCGATGCGGATCGAGGAATTGGCCTGGCCGGCGCCGGGGAGCGAGTCGGCTCCTGAGGCTGCGCGCATCAATGCGGCGGAGTTCGCAGTGCCAGCGATATCGACCTGTGCGGCAGCCAGTAACATCGACGACCTGTTGATGGGCTGGAAGACAACCGATGAGTGCATCGCCGCGATGGACGCGACGCTGAATGTCGAGCGCCGACAGGCAGGAATCGACTTCGACCTCTTCCAAGTCGTCGCGACCATCGTGCTCGACGCCGTGAAGGCGTGGGTCGACGAGCATCCGGTGATGCGATGGCGCGGGCCACGTTGACGTCAGTCCGCGCGGTGTTGCTACTCGCGAAGGCCGGGCCGGCGCTCGCAGCGCCCGCCATTGCTGCGCTCTCCGTCCTCGCAGGCGCGGCGGTCGGCGGCTTTGCAGCATGGCGGGTCGCGAAGACCGCGTCGGAGACGGCAGCAACGCTTGAGCGGAGCCGGCAGCACCACGAGCGGGAGATGGCGAAGGACGCGCGGCGGCAGACTCGCCAGGAGGCGACCTACATCGACATGCTGACCGAGCTGCAGCGCGCGATCGCGGCCCTCGAAGGGACGCTTCCGGTCATGGGTTCGGACCTGCCGGTCCCCACACCGCCCGCGGAGGACTGGTACCACTCAATCAACGCCCGCTCAGCCGTCTTCGCTAGCGATGAGGTCAAGACGTCATTGGCCGCGTTCATGGCTGCGAGCCGAGCATTCTGGGTGCACGTCGACTTTCACCGGCGGTACGCCGCGGAGGAGAAGGCCATGAACGGACACCTCAGCCCGTCCAAGGTCTCGGCAAAGATGACCTCCTGGCATGAGCACACGGCGGCTGACGAGGCTCGCAATCAGGCACGTATCGCGATGACCAAGGTCGTGGAGCACATGGCGACAGACCTGGGAATGGCAAGAGTCGACCCGCCTCCCGATCTATGACGCCGGTTGCGGCGCCGCGCGATCAGCTCAGGACCTAACGTCAGCGGCCATGCCCGAACCGGCCTGGTGGCAGACCGCCGTCGTGTACCAGATCTATCCGCGCAGCTTCCAGGACACGCCCACGAGTACCTGGCTCGACGGCGGGAAGGCATACCGAGAGAACTACCCCCTTGCATTGGCCGACACCGACGGCGACGGGGTCGGTGACCTCGAGGGGGTCCGCCGCCGGCTCGACCACGTCGCGTCGCTCGGCGTCGACGCGATCTGGCTCTCGCCCTTCTACCGGTCGCCGATGGCGGATTTCGGTTACGACGTCAGCGACTACTGCGACGTCGACCCGCTCTTCGGCACGTTGGCCGACTTCGACCGCCTCATCGCCGAGGCGCACCAGCGCGGGCTGCGCGTCATCGTCGACTGGGTCCCGAACCACTCCTCCGACCAGCACCCCTGGTTCGTCGAGTCGCGCTCGTCACGGGACAGTGCCAAGCGCGATTGGTACGTCTGGCGCGACGGGTCGCCCGACGAGCCGCCGAACAACTGGCTGGCGGCGTTCGGCGGCCGGGCGTGGACCTGGGACGAGGCCACGGCCCAGTGGTACCTGCATCTGTTCCTCCCCGAGCAGCCCGACCTCAACTGGGCCAATCCGGAGGTCGAGGCGGCGATGCAGGACACGCTGCGCTTCTGGCTCGACCGCGGCGTGGACGGGTTCCGGGTCGACGTCGTGCACGCCCTCGGCAAGGACCCGGACGACCTGCCGGACTGGAAGCCGGGCGAGAATCCCAGCCGCGACCTGCCCGACCCGCCGTACGGTCACGCCATCCTCCGCCGGCTCCGCACGTTGGTCGACTCGTATCCGGGCGACCGCATGATGGTGGGCGAGGTGTACCTCATGTCCACGCCGCGGGTGGCCCGCTACTACGGCGAGCACCACGACGAGCTCCACCTCTCGTTCAACTTCCCGCCCCTGTACGCGCCGTGGGACGCGGTGAAGTGGCAGCGGCGGATCGAGCGCGTCGTCGAAGCAATCGAGCCCGCCGGCTGGCCGACCTGGGTCCTGTCCAACCACGACAACCCGCGCCACCGCACCCGCTACGGCAGCGAGGCTCGGGCCCGCGCCGCCGCGGTGCTGCTGCTCGGCCTCCGGGGCACGCCGTTCCTCTACGCCGGCGAGGAGCTGGGCCTCGAGGACGCGGTCGTTCCGAAGGGGCGCGAGGTCGACCCCGGTGGGCGCGACGGGTGCCGCGCCCCCATCCCCTGGGACGGGTCGCCGACCCACGGCTGGGTCACCGCCTCGCCGTGGCTCCCATGGCCTCCGGACCCGGGCACGCGCAACGCCGAGGCCCTGGCCGCCGACGACCGATCGATCCTGCACCTCTACCGGCGGCTGCTCGCGATCCGGCGGACGTCGCCCGCGCTCCGGCACGGCTCGTTCGACTGGCTGCCCACGCCCGACGGCGTGCTGGCGTGGCTGCGCCGAGCCGACGGCGACCGCCGGGTCGTCATCGTCAACTTCACCACCGACCCGCACGACGTCGCGGTCGACGGCTCCTGGTCGACCGAGGTGACGTCGGACGGCGCGCCGTTCGCCGGCCGGATCGGCCCCGACCAGGCCGTCATCCTACGAACGCGGGACTAGGACGAGGCCACCCTTGCCGTCGAACGCCAGCGCGGCGTCGCCGGTCGCCAAGCGGCGGACCGGCTCCCCCACCACGTCGTTGCGCCAGCCGGTGGCGAGCCGGCTGTCGGGATCGTCGTTCAGCAGCGCGTGCAGGTCGGCGCGGGTCGCCAGCAGGGCGGCGTCGATGTGCAGGTCGACCGCGAGCTGCGCCACCCACGCCGCGGCCAACGCCACGGCCGGCCGCATGCGCCGGTCGAGCTCGTCGGTCGACGGCAACCGCAGCTGCTCGGTCGTCAGCGCCTGGCCGGTGGCGACCGCGGCGAGGATCTCCTTGCCGGCGCCGCCGCCGACCTGGCGACCGTCGACGCCCCGCAGGGCCTTCAGCGCGTCGAGCGATCCGGGCGGGTTCGACGAGATGGTGAGGATCGCCATGTCCGAGAGGATGAAGCGCACCGGTCGGTCCAGCGCGGCGGCGCGCCGCTCGCGCCACGCCGCCAGTGCCTGCGCGACCCCGCGACCCGCGCCGCGGATGTGGCGCACGTCCTTCACCCGCCACCATGCGACATCCGGCTCGCCGGGACCGCGCGGGCGCACCCGCAACGCCTCGCACTCCTGCTCGGCCCATGCCAGTCGGCCGCGACGATCGAGCTCGGCGCGCAACTGCTCGTGCAGATCCAGCAGGTGGGTGACGTCGGACGCGGCGTAGCGCCGCTGGGCCGGATCGAGCGGCCGCCGCGTCCAGTCGGTCATGCGATCGCCCTTCGGGAGTGTGACCTTCACCAGGCTGAGGGCCAGCGTCGACAGCGACGGGCTCGAGTACCCGAGGAACCCGGCGGCGACCTGGGTGTCGAACAGCTGACGCGGCAGCACGCCGCACACCGTCTGGAGGATCTCCAGGTCCTGGTCGGCGGCATGCGCGACGCAAACCGCGTCCGAGTCGAGCAGCACGCTGAGGCCGCTCATGTCGACGGCCAGCGGGTCGATCAACGCGACCCCGTCGCGCCACGCCAATTGCACGAGGGCGAGCTGTGGCCAGTACGTGCGTTCCCGGTGGAACTCGGTGTCGAGCGCGTACGCCGGTCGGCTCGTCAGGTCGGCGACGATGTCGTCGAACCTCGCCTGCGAGTCGATCCACTCGCCGGGAACGTCATCCGCCATCCGACCGGGAACCTACTGCTCGCGGCGGCGCACCTCGACCTTGTCGCTGACCAGCCGGGCGTCGTACGCCGGTTCGGGCGCTGTCGCCGGACCGTGCACCACCTCACCGGTGGCCAACCGGAACATGCTGCCGTGCCACGGGCAACGGACGCACCCGTCCACCAACTCGCCTTCGTCGAGCGGTCCGCCGGCATGGGTGCACGTCGCCGACAGCGCGTCCACCCGGTCGCCGCGGCGACGGAGCACGAGCGCGACCCCATCGGCTTCGACGCGCACCAAGCGGTCCTCCGGCAGGCCCGAAGCCGCGAGCACCGTGACCCAGTCATGCGGGCCGTGCTCGCGGAAGGTGGCGTTGACGCCGATGCCCTTGGTGAAGGTGAGGTGGGCGCCGAGGTACCCGCCGGCGGTCATCGCGCCCATGCCGATCAGCGCTTGGGCGACGCCGCGGGCCCGCTGGCCCCGCTTCCGGCTCCAGTACGACTTCGCGTAGAACCCGAGGCCGACGGTGTTCGCGAGTGCGTGAACGACGCCGAGCCGGCGCGTCTCGCCGGTGGTCTCGGACCAGTCGGCCAACCCGGCGGCCGCAGTCGGCACCGCCGAGAGGAGGCCGAGCGCGAGCAGCCGGTCGGCGGACCGGCGGCCTCTCCGCCCACCGACGACGTCGACGATCGACGCGCTGGTGAAGCAGCCGATCGGGATGTCGGTCAGCAAGGGGTGCAGCGGGTGGCCGAGCCACGTGCCGGAGAGCGCGTCCTTGGCGACCGTGCCCGGCGGCAGGGCCCGGTGCGCGGCATCGGCCAGCGGTGCGGCGACGCGGTCGATCACTCGGAGCCGCTCGATCCGCGTCACCAGATCGTGCATCAGCATGGGCGCCTCCCCGGTGGTCTCGGTCCCCCTATGTTTGACCCGGCGGCCGGCAGCGCACACTTCGGGCATCCATGACCAAGCAGCCCGCTCGGTGGCGGGCCCGTCTCCGAGCCCTGCAGTGGGGGCGCATCGCCGCGGGCCTCGCCCTGGTCCTCGCCATCGTCGCCTTCGTGCCACCGCTGCGGCGGGCCGCGGCCGACGCCGCCAGCAAGGTCATCCTGTTCGTCGCCGCGCCCCTCGCGCCGAGCGTCGGCAACTTCAACTCCATCTCGGCGAACACGCGGATCGTCGCCGCTGACGGGTCCGAGATCGCGCAGCTCAACGGCGGCCAGGCGCGCAAGCCGGTGACGCTGGCCGAGCTGCCGCCCCACGTGGTGCACGCGGTCCTCGCCGCCGAGGACGCCGACTTCTACCACCACGGGGGCGTGGACCTCGTCGCCATCGCCCGGGCCGTCGGCGCCAATCTCCGCGGCGCCAAGGTGCAGGGCGGCAGCACGATCACGCAGCAGTTGGCGAAGCTCAACTACACGGGATCGCAACGGACCGCGTTCCGCAAGTTCAAGGAACTGCTCTACGCGTCGAAGCTCGAACAGCAGTACTCCAAGAACCAGCTGCTCGAGCGCTACGTGAACCAGGTGTACTTGGGGCACGGCGCGTACGGCATCGGCGCGGCATCCGAGGACTTCTTCGGCGTGACACCGGACAAGCTCACCCCGGCGCAGGCGGCGGCCCTCGCCGGCAAGATCCGCGCCCCGTCGCAGCTCGACCCGCGCACCGCGCCGGCGGCGGTGATCCAGCGTCGCGATCAGGTGCTGCACAGCATGCGCAAGCACGGCTGGTTGTCCGACGCCGAGCTGCGGGCATCGCTGGCCGAGCCGCTCCAGGTGCAGCCGGCCAAGGGGCTCGGCGGCCAGCCCGGGCCGCTCGGTGGCGACGCCGCTCACTTCGTCCAGTTCGTGATCGAGCAGGCGTCCGGGCTCGACGAGCTCGGCGGCTCGCCGGAATCGCGCGGCAAGCAACTGTTCACCGGCGGCTACACCATCGAGACGACGCTCGATCCCAAGGCGCTGGCCGCGGCGACGGCGTCGATCCGCGACACGCTCGGTCGGCCCGGCGACCCGTCGACGACCATCGTGTCGGTACAACCCGGTGACGGCGCGGTGCGCGTCCTCACCGACGGGCTCGACACCGCGAGGGAGTTCCTCGTCGCGACGCACCCGCGCCAGCCGGGTTCGTCGTTCAAGCCCTACGTCTACCTGGCCATGCTCGAGGCCGGCATCGACCCGCGCTCGGTGCTCGACTCCGGCGCGCCGAAGACGGTCACCGGCGAGTGCCGCCCGCCGTACACCGTCAAGAACTACGAAGGCCATGGCGGCGGCCCGATGGACATCGACAAGGCCCTGGCCGAATCCGTGAACGCGGTCTTCGCGCAGTTGGCGGCGAAGGTCGGTCCGCCGGCGATGCAGAAGGTCGCCGAGAGGGCCGGCATCCGCCACGACGAGGTCAACCCGCCGCGATGCCCGATGGCCCTCGGCGGTCTCGACCGCGGGGTGACACCGCTCGAGCAGGCGGCGGCGTACGCCACGTTCGCGGCGAATGGCACCTACGCCGCGCCCTACGGCATCACGAGGATCACCGACCGCAGAGGCCGCGTCGTCTACCGCCACGCGAAGAAGACGTTCCCCGCGTTCCCCGACAAGGAGGTCGGCGTCCTGAACGGCGCCATGCAGGGGGTCGTGGACCACGGCACGGGCACTGCGGCGAAGCTCGACCGGCCGGTCGCCGGCAAGACCGGGACGACCGAGAACTCTCAGGACGCGTGGTTCATCGGCTACACACCGCAACTCGCGACCGCGGTGTGGGTCGGGCACCCCGAGGGCGCCGTACCGATGACCAACGTGCACGGCATCAACGTCACCGGCGGCAGCTTCCCCGCCCGGATGTTCGGGTCCTACATGAAGGCCGCGCTCGCCGGTCAGCCGCCGCTCCCGCTGTTCACCGCGTCGCCCGACGAGCTCGGCCTGAAGCCGTTCCAGGGCACGTTCACCGGCCCGCCATCAATTGGGACGTCGTCGACACCGGAGAGCACCCCGCCCACCTCGTCGGAGACGACCACGTCGGCACCGGAATCGACGACGACCACCCGGGCGCAGAGCACCACGACCGCGGCGCCGAAGAGCACGACGACCGCGCCCGCACCGACGACGACTCAGCCGCCGTAGTTCATGCGGGTGTCCTCCATGCGGAGGACCGGGGTGTCCTCGTCCTTCTGGAACGTGGCCGCGCCGATCTCGCCGAAGAACACGGTGTGCCCGCCGACCGGCGCCTCCTGCACGACGCGGCAGTCGAGCCACGCCACCGCCTGGTCGAGCACCGGCGCGCCGCTCGGAGCGTCGTGGAACGGGAAGCCGTTCATCGTGCTCGCGCCCTCATCGACCTCGACCGGCTTGGTGAACTTGCGGACGATGGCGCGGTCCTCGCGGTCGATGAGGCAGAGCGTGAACGAACCGCCGTCGTGGACGAGCTGGTGGGTCAGCGCCTCGCGCTCGACCGCGATGGCGAGCAGCTTGGGGTCGAAGGAGACCTGGGTCGCCCAATTCATCGTCATCAGGTTGCGCCGCTCCCCCGCCCGGCTGCCCACGACGTACAGACCCGACGGCATCGACCAGAGGACACGACGCCTGAGCCGGTCGTACTCGTCCGGGTCGGCGCCGTCCGGGAACGGCCCGACCGGGCCCTCTCGCGTGGGCATGCCGGCAACGCTAATTTCTCCCGCCCCGCGGGCGCGGATTCCGCGCTCGCGGGGAGGGAGAAGCCGGAGGGGTCAGCCGGGGCCGTAGTACGCGGCGTCGCCGTACTTGACGATGCGGCCGTCGGCGGCGGCGAGCCAGTAGCCATGGCCGTCGGGCGTGGCCGCCATCGCGACGACGGGTTGCGCCAGCTTCACGCCGGTGGCGGAGCCGAGCATGGGCGCGTCGCCGTGGGCGGAGACGGAGCCGTCGGCGCCGGCCAGCCAGTAGCCATGGCCGTCGGGAGTGGCCGCCATCGCGACGACGGGCGCCGACCGGCCGGACGCCGACCCGAAGAGGACGGCGTCGCCGAAGGCCATCACGCGACCGTCAGCGGACAGGACCCAGTACCCGTGACCCGAGGGCGTGGGCGCCATGGCGACGACCGGCCGGGCCAGCCTCACCGACGACGACGCCGGCGACCCGTAGGCCCCGGCGCTCCCGAGGTTGAAGACGTGGCCGTCGGTGGTCGCCAGCCAGACCCCGCGACCATCGGGCGTCGCCGCCATCGCGACCACCGGCGTCGCCGGTGGCACCGGGGGAATCGGCCCGACCGCCACGGCGTCCCCGAACGCCATGACCGCGCCATTGGCCGACGCGAGCCAGTACCCCTGCCCGCTCGGCGTGCGGGCCGCGGCGACGACCAACCACGCCAGTGAGCCGCCGGCGGATCCGGCGTCGACCGCGTTGCCGCGATGCACGACGGCGCCCAGACCGGTCACCGTCGCATAGCCCTGGCCATCGCGGCTGGGCAGGAGCGCGACCACGTCGGCGCGGATGGGCGAGAGGTGGCGGGCGCCACCGTCGCCGACCCACTCCCAATGCCAGGCCTCCGGGCATGCGCTGCCGCCCGGCAGGGCGAAGGCCGGATGGTTCCAGCCGAATCGGGCCGCCCGGGCGTTGAGGTAACGGTCGCCGGGCGAGCCGAAGGTGACGGTGCCGCCGACGTCGGAGAAGTCGGTGGCCTTCCCCCAGCCGTGCATCGACGTGCCCTTCGCCGCGCCCGACGGGCTGGTGACGACGGGCGCGGCGCAGGCGCTGTTGCCCTGCGCGGTCACCCGCCGCTGCGCAGCCACCTGCCCCGCGAGCGGCCGGTAGCACTCCTTCGCGCCGAGCACCACACCCTCGTCGCGCGCGGTGGCGAACAGCAGGCCAAGGCTCGGCGCCGCCGCCCGGGCGGCCACGCAGTTCGGTCCCACGCTGACGAGGTCCCGCGCCGGGATCTCCCCGTTGGTGTCGCCGGGCAGCGGCGTCGGCCGGTTGTCCGGCCGGATCGGCGAGAAGAACGGCGCGACCGCGGTCGACTCCGCAACCGTCGGGACCGGCGCCGCCGGTGCGGTCGTCGGCACCGACGTGGACGGCACCGCCGCGGTCGGCTGTGGCCGGGCGGGTGCGGCGACGTGCGTGCTCGTGCACCCGCCGGCGACGGCGGCTGCCGCGAAGAGGACGAGCAGAGGACGGCCGCCGATCCGCCCAGACTACGGCCCGCGGCCCCACGCCATTCGGCAACCGGCGCGCGGCCCCTACTGTTGCCGCCCATGCGGGTGACGATGCTCCTGGCCGATGCCGCGCAAGTGGTCGAGAACAAGCTGTACGTCCTCGGCGGCGGGTGGTCGATGACCGGCCCCGACCCGGTGCCGTCGGCGATCGCGATGAAGATCGAGGTCCCGTGGGACCAGACCAATGATCGCCACCGGTGGGAGATGGCGCTGCTCGACGCCGACAGCCAACCGGTGTTCGTGCAGGGCCCCGACGGCGAGCAGGCGCTCCTGATCAACGGCGAGTTCGAGGTCGGCCGACCGGCCGGAATCGCCGCCGGGACGCCGATCGATCTCGCGCTGGCGATCAACCTCGGGCCGATCCCGCTGCCGGGCGGGCGGCGTTACGTCTGGGAGCTCACCATCGACGGGCAAGCCCACCCCGACTGGCAGCTCGGCTTCGCCACCCGGCCCGGGCCACCGGCCGCCTGAGGCGCTCAGCCGCGCGGAACCGGCCGAACCGGCGGATCAGCGACCGACGGCCCGCTCGAGTTGCGCCTTCGTCATCTTCGACCGGCCCTTCACGCCCTTGCGCCGGGCTTCGTTGTAGAGCTGCTCCTTGGTCCGGCCGCCCGGCCCGGTGTGCGAGCGGAGCCCGCCGCGGCGCGACGCCGGCATGTCCTCCACCGACGAGCGGCTCGCGGCCTTGGCCTCGCCGTGCTGCGCCCGCTCCTTGTTGACGGTGCGGGCCGCGATCTCCTCGGCGAGGTCCTCGGGCCGGCCCCGCTCCTCCAGGCCCGCCTTGATGTGCTCGTACTGGCGTTCACGCTTGTTGCTCCAGGCTCGTTGCGGCATGCGCGGGTGGTTACCCGATCGATCCCGATGCCATGCCCGCGATCGCCTCGGCCAGTGACAGGTCGCGCGCCGTCAGGCCGCCGGCGTCGTGGGTCGTCAGGGCGAGCCGCACGCGATTCCAACGGATGTCGATGTCGGGATGGTGGTTGGCCTTCTCGGCGGCGAACGCCACGTGCACGACGAACGCGATCGCGGCCGGGAAGTCGGCCATTGCGAACTCCTTCGCGATCGCGTCGCCGTCGCGCGTCCATCCGGGCAGTCGATCGAGACCGCCCGCCACCTCGTCGTCCGTCAGTCGCACCACCATCACGCCTCCAAGTCGCCGGTCTGCTCCAGGATCTCGTCCAGCTTGAGGATCTCGGTCGTCGTCACCACACCGACGAGCGTTCCCTGCTCGTCCACCACCGCGAGGCGGTCGACATCGAAGCGCTCCATCGCGACGATCGCAGCCCGCAACTGCCAGGTCGGACGGGCCGTCGGCAGGTCGGTTCGCATGACCTCGGCGACGGTCGCGGTGTCCCACTGCTCGCGGGGCACCTGTTCGAGCTCGTCCATCCGGGCCATGCCGAGGTAGGTGTGGCCGTCGACGACCGGCACCGACTTCTGCCGGTTGCCGATGAGGTGGTGCCACAAGAACTCGGTGATCGTGCAGTCGGGCGGCACGGTACGCACGTCGGCCTGCAACACCGCGGTCACCGGCAGCTCGAATCGCCGCTCGAGGTGGCCGGCCCGGGCCGCCTGCTGGTACGGGCTCACCGATCCCTTGCCCATCAGCAGTTGCGCGACCGCGGCCGCGACGAGCCCGGGCACGACGAACTCCGCCTTGCCGGTGGTCTCGGCGACGAACATCACCGCCGCCAGTGGGACGCGGTAGCCGGCGCCGAGGAATGCCGCGATGCCGATGACCGGGAACAGCGACTGGTTGTCGGTGCCGAAGGCCGCGCCGACGACGCGTCCCAGCAACGCGCCTTCGACGACCAGCGGGATGAACAGACCGCCGGCGCCGCCGCCGGCAACCACGGTCGCGGTCGCCACCGCGCGCAGCGCGAGCAACGCCAGCACCAGCGGGATGCCGTGCCGGGGATCCGTCGCCCAGGTGACGGTGCGGTAGCCGGGCCCCAGCGTCAACCCGTCGCCGTAGAGGCCGCGGCTGATGGCGTACAGGCCGGCGAGGACACCACCGGCGGCGACGGCGCGCGCCCACGCCGGGCCGAGCGTCGCCAGCTCCTTGGCTCGGCGGAGCACCAGCGCGAAGCCCCGGGCGCCGGCGCCGGCGGCCACGCCGAGAACCGCGGCCCCGCCGAGGTCGCGCAAGTCGAACGGGGGCGCCCCGCTGACCGCGAGCAGCGGCGCAGTGTTCGAGAACGTCACGAACGTCAGATAGCTCACCGCGGCGGCCGTGAGCGCGGGCAACACCATCCGATGGGCGAAGTCGTCCTGGAACGGCACCTCGAGCGCGAACACCGCGCCGGTCGCGGGCGCCTTGAAGATCGCGGCGACGCCGGCGGCGGCGCCGGCCACGAGGAGGAGCTTGGCGTCGTCGCGCGAGAAGGAGCGCGCGAATCGCTGCTGCACCGCGGTTCCGATGGCCGCGCCCATGTAGATCGCCGGCCCTTCGAATCCCATCGGCGCGCCTGACCCCAGAGTGGCGATGCTCGCGACGATTCGGCCCGGCACGAGCTTGAGGTCCAACCGGCGATGACGGTCGTGGAAGTTGCGGATGTACTCGTCGGCCGTCGCCGGCGTCGCACCGCTCGCCAACCACCGCAGTGCGGCGCCGGCCGCGAGGAGACCGATGAGCGGCGCCGCGGCCTGCACCCAGGGCGGCTGCTGCAGGACGCGGTCGAAGAGCCCGCGGCTCGTCACCCGCTCGAAGAGCGCGACCACGCCACCGGTCAGGAGGCCGGTGACCGCCGACAGCCCGACGACCTGGCGCGACCTCCGGCCGAGGGCAACCCAACGGGCGCGCCGGTCAACCTGCACCGGCGCATCGTAGGTTGGGTCGGGTCAGGTCACGGTGAGCGTGCCGGTCATCCCCTGCGACGCCTTGTGGTACTTGCAGAAGAACTCGTACGTCCCGGCGGCCGGCGCGGTGAAGGTGACCGCGGTGCTGGCGCCCTTCTCGGCGTCGGTCGACACGTTGGCCTCGGTCACCGAGAAGTTGTGCTCCACGGTGCCGGTGTTCTTGAACGTGAAGCTCACCTGGCTGCCGGCCTTGGCGGTGAGTGTCTTCGGCTTGAAGGCGAAGTCGGCGGCATCGATGGTCGTGCCGTTCGAACCGGCCGACCCGCTCGCCTTCTTGCTGCTGCCGCACGCCGACCCGGCGAGGCCGACGACGACCACGAGGAGTCCCACCATGAGTGCCCGGACACTGTGCATGACTCAGGTACGCGCCGGCATCGTCACCGGATGACGAACCGGCGCGCCCCCGACAGCGGCTCGTCGACGATCTCCATTCCGGTGACGTGGGCGCGGGGTGGTCCCGTCCGGCACCACGCGGCGACCCGATCGACCGCCTCGCGGGGGCCTTCCAGCACGATCTCCACCCGCCCGTCGGGGAGGTTCCTCGCCGACCCGGCGACGCCGGCGAGCTCGGCCTCGCGACGGCAGGAGTCGCGGTACCAGACGCCCTGGACGTCGCCGCTGACGGTCAGGCGGATCCGGACGTCGGCCACCGCGGCAAAGTAGCGTCAGGCGTGCGATGGCAGTGCACTCCGCAACGGCAGGGGTGGGCGCGAAGGCCCCGGACTTCTCGTTGCCGGACCGCGACGGCCTGATGGTCTCGCTGGCCGGTCTCATCGCCGACGGCCCGCTGGTCCTGGTGTTCCTTCGTGGCTTCGGCTGACCGTTCTGCCGCCGCCACCTCTCGCAGTTGCGGGAGGACATCCACACCTTCCGGGAGGCCGGCGCGATGGTCGCTGCCATCGGGCCACACACGGTCGCCGAGGTGCAGGAGTTCACGCACGACAACGAGTACCCGTTCCCGTTGCTGGCCGATGCCGAGCACGCGGTGTTCGACGCGTACGACGTGCTGTCGCGCGCGATGAGCCTGGGCCAGCGCCCCGCGGTGTTCGTCATCGACCGGGATGGCATCGTGCGGTTTGACTCCATCGGCACCCAGCAGTGGCAGATCCCGTCGGACAAGGCGGTGCTCGACGTCGTGCGCGCCCTGTCGGCGTGACGGTGGAGGTCCTGTCGAGCCGCGTGCTGCTCCGGCCCTCCGACCTCGACCGGTCGATCGGCTTCTACCGCGACGCCCTCGGCCTGCGCGTCTACCGCGAGTACGGCACCGGCGACTCGCGCGGCGTGGTGTTCTTCCTCGGCGGCGGGTACCTCGAGCTGTCGGGCTCGGCGCCGCCGGCCGAACCGGGCCGCGACCACCTGGCGATGTGGTTGCAGGTCCCCGACGTCGACGACGCGTACCGGCAGCTCCAGCGCGCCGGCGTCACCGTCACCGAGGCGCCGACCCGCAAGCCGTGGGGCCTGGTCGAGATGTGGCTGGTCGACCCCGACGACGTGCGCATCGTCATCGTCGAGGTCCCCGAAGACCACCCGCTCCGGCGCCGGATCGACTGACCCGCGGCCGCGAGCCGGGTCAGTCGGGGTCGATGCGGCGGTCCCAGTCGGGGTCGAGCTGATGGAGAAACTCGGCGCCGCGGGCGGCCTCGTCGGTTTCGCCGATCGCGGTCGCGGCCGCCCGCAGGCCGTCGAGGGCGCGGAGGAAGCCGCGGTTGGGTTCGTGGCTCCACCGGACCCAGCCCGACCCGCGCCATCCGGACTGGCGGAGACGGTCGAGCCCGCGGTGATACCCGACGCGGAAGCACGCGTAGGCCTCGACGTCGTCGCGCGCCAGCCGGCCCAACTGGGCCCACCCGTCGAGGAAGCGCGGGTTGCGGGCCACCACCGCGCTCACGGCATCGCGCCGGGCCGCGGCGTCGGGTGTCGCCAGCGCGTCGGCGAGCGCAGCCAACATCGCGGCCGGCTCGGCGTCGAGGCGCGTCTCGGGCGGGCCCGACGGGGTGAGCGAGACGGGGCGATCGGTCATCGGACCATCATGGGTGATTCGGAACGCGATCCCAAGGGAACGCGGTCAGCGCCGCCCACGCAGTGGGATTGGCGTGCTGCCAGGACCAGAACGACGCGCCCAGCGCGCCACCGCGGCGGACCACGTCGAGGAACCGGCGGATCTCCGCGGCCGAGGGCGCCCCGCGCCGGCCGCCCTCCGGTCCCATGTCGTAGGCCTGTCCGATCAGGTGGACCGGGCGCATCGACGCCAGCCGGGCGATGGCCTGGGCGGCGGCCGCTCCGGGCTCGGTGCAGCCCCAGTAGACCATCGGCGCGAACGCGTCGACATAGCGCGCGATCGTCGCGTACGGGTACTTGCCGGGCGCCCACACCCGGTCCGTCGGGCGGTAGACCGTCGCGACCAGCGTGCGGTTGCCGGCCGCCTTGCGCATCTCGCCGAGATAGACGGCGACCCGCTTCTCGGTGAGGGCGACGCCTTCGGTGGCCATCTCGATGTCCGGGCTGAAGCCGTCCAGCCGGTTGCCACGGGCGTCGTGCCACGCCAGCGCCTCGCGGGACCAGGCGGCGTCGCCCATGGGGTCGTAGAGGAACGGGAAGCCCCAGCCGATCACCTTGATGCCCCGCTGGTGGGCCTTGGCGACCAGCGGGTCGAGTACGTCGCCGCCGTAGAAGCCGCGCCGCGAGTCGCCGACCCGCACCCACAGCTGTCGGAGGCCGGCCTGCACCGCGCGGGTCACGATCTTGTCGGTGTCGCCGCCCTCGACCGCGGCGAGCTGCCAGATCCACATGCCCTTGCCCAGTGCGGGCGCCACGTTGGTCGTCCAGGGCGCGGGCGCGGTGGGCGCCGGGAGCGACGCCTCCGGCACGAGGACCGCCGGGTGCCATGGGCCCGGGCCCGGCGGGTGCGGCGGCTGAGGCGGCGGCGGGCAACCGGCGAGCGCCACCGGGCCGACGGGCGCGGGTGGCGGCGGCGCGGTCGTGCTCGTCGTGGTCGACGAGGTGGTGGTCGCCGGCGCG
>JAODBK010000055.1 GCA_025463925.1 Acidimicrobiales bacterium
TACGTCAGCGAGGCCGACGAAGCGGTGCGACTGCCGGGCGTTGCCCCGGCGGACACCTATCTCCGGGCCGACCTGGTGATCGAAGCCGCCCTCCGCACCGGCGCGCAGGCCGTGCATCCGGGCTACGGCTTCCTGTCCGAGAACGCTGCCTTCGCGGCCGCCTGCGTCGAGTCGGGACTGGTCTTCGTGGGCCCGTCCGTGGCGGCCATCGAAGCGATGGGGTCCAAGATCCGGGCCAAGGAGCTCATGGCCGCGGCCGGCGTCCCGGTGCTCCCGAGCATCACGGTGCCGTCCTCCTCCGAACCGGGCGCGGGCGCCGCTGTGCTCGACGAAGCCGCCGAGCGCATCGGCTTCCCGATCCTCGTCAAGGCCTCGTTCGGCGGTGGCGGCCGGGGCATGCGGATCGTGCGCGTACCCAGCGAGTTGGCCGACGCCATCGCGGCCGCGCAGCGCGAAGCGGCGGCCGCCTTCGGCAACGGCACCGTGTTCCTCGAGCGCTACGTCGAGTCGCCGCGCCACGTCGAGGTGCAGATCTTCGGCGACAGCCACGGCACGGTCGTCCACCTCTTCGAGCGGGAGTGCTCGATCCAGCGCCGCCACCAGAAGATCATCGAAGAGTCACCGTCGCCCGCGGTCGACGACGATCTGCGCGACGCGATCTGCTCGGCGGCGACGCGTGCCGCCAAGGCCATCGGCTACGTCAACGCCGGCACCGTCGAGTTCGTCCTCGAGCCCGACGGGCGGTTCTGGTTCCTGGAGGTCAACACCCGGCTCCAGGTCGAGCACCCGGTGACCGAGCTCGTGACCGGGCTCGACCTCGTCCGCCTCCAGCTCGCAGTCGCGCAGGGCGAGCCGTTGCCGGCCGAGGTGATCGAGGCGTCGATCCACGGCCACGCCGTCGAGGCCCGGCTCTACGCCGAGGACGTCGCCGCCGGTTTCCTGCCGACGAGCGGTCCCGTCCACCGCTTGCGTGTTCCCGACGAGCTCGGTCTGCGCGTCGATGGAGGCTACGTCGACGGCTCGGTCGTCACGACGCGCTACGACGCGATGTTGGCCAAGGTGATCGCTTGGGCGCCGACGCGGGCCGAGGCGGCACGCCGGCTGGCAGCCGGCCTGGCACGCGCTGAGATCCACGGCGTCGTCACCAACCGCGACCTGTTGGTGCGCGTGTTGCGGCACCCCGAGTTCCTCGCCGGCCACACCGACACCGGGTTCCTGGAGCGGCACGACGTCGCCGCGCTGGCCGCGCCCCTGGCCGACGCCGAGGCCGAGATCCTGCACGGTGCCGCTGCCGCCGGCGCCGTCGTGGAGCGCGAGCGGGCGTCCTCGTCGCCGTTGCCGCCCGGCATCCCGATCAGTTGGCGCAACGTCGGCACCGCCGACCAGCCGGTCACGCTGCTCGCCGGCGACCGCCCCCTGACCTTTCGCGAGTTCTCCACCTCAGCGGTGGACAGCCGGCGAGAAGTCGCGACGAAGGTGCACCTCGTCGGCGACTGGGCGTACGTCGACAGCTCGTTGGGTTCGTCGGCGTTCCGGATCGAGCCGCGGTTCCCCGAGCCCGAGGTCGCGGTCGCCCACGGCTCGCTGCTCGCGCCGCTGCCGGGCACAGTGGTGTCCGTGCTGGTCTCGCAAGGCGACCATGTGACGGCCGGGCAACCGCTCGTCGCCCTCGAGGCCATGAAGATGGAGCACACGATCCGGGCGCCCCACGACGGCGTCGTGGCCGAGGTGCGGGTCGCGGTCGGCGATCAGGTCGAACCCGACGCGGTGTTGTTGGTGGTGGACGATGCCGGCTGACATGGCCGCCCTCTGCTCGGACCTCGACGCCGAGACGGCCGCGCTCGACGCGCTGCTCGCGCCGCTCGCGCCGGACGACTGGGAGCAGCCGACCCCGGCGGACGGTTGGGCGATCCGCGACCAGGTCAGCCACCTGGCGTGGTTCGACGAGTCGGCGGTCACCGCGCTCACCGATCCGGACCGCTTCCGGGCCGAGCTGGCCGAGGCCATGGCCGATCCGGACGGCATCACCGAGCGGGTCGCCAAGCGCTACCGCGACCGGACCGCGGCCGAGCTGCTGCCCTGGTTCCGCGACGCCCGCGCTCGCATGAGTGCGATCTTCCGCGTGACCGACCCGTCGACGCGCGTGCCGTGGTACGGGCCGGACATGGGGGCGGCGTCCTCGTTGACCGCCCGCATCATGGAGACGTGGGCCCACGGGCAGGACGTGGCCGACACCCTCGGCGTCGCCCGCCGGCCCAGCGCCGCGCTGCACCACGTCGCCCACCTCGGCGTGCGGACGCTTCCGAACAGTTTCCGCACGCGCGATCTGCCGGTGCCCGAGGCGCCGGTGCGGGTCGCGCTCGTCGGCCCGGACGGCGACACCTGGACGTGGGGTGACGAAGGGGCGGCCGACGTCGTGCGCGGTCCGGCGCTCGACTTCTGCCTCGTCGTCACGCAGCGACGCCACCTCGCCGACACCGCGCTCGTCGTCACCGGACCGGTGGCGACCACGTGGCTGTCGATCGCGCAGGCGTTCGCCGGGCCGGCGGGTCCTGGCCGGAAGCCGGGTCAGTTCCGTGACTGAGCGGCGACCGGTGCGCGTGGCCAACGTGTCGGGGTTCTACGGCGACCGGTTCGCAGCGCCGGCCGAGATGCTCGCCGGGCCCGACCCGATCGACGTGCTCACCGGTGACTATCTCGCCGAGCTGACGATGCTCATCCTCTGGAAGGCGAAGCAGAAGGACGCGACCACCGGGTACGCCGCGACCTTCCTGCGGCAGATGGAAGAAGTGCTCGGCACGTGCCTCGATCGCGGTGTGAAGGTGGTGACCAACGCCGGCGGCCTCAACCCGTCGGGCCTGGCGTCGCGGTTGCACGACCTGGCGGACCGGCTGGGGCTGGGCCCGTCGATCGCGGTGGTCGAAGGCGACGACCTCGCCGATCGCGTCGACGACCTGCTCACGACGGACCGCAAAGCGGTCACCGCCAACGCCTATCTGGGCGGTTGGGGGATCGCGACCGCGCTCGATGCCGGCGCCGAGATCGTCGTCTGCGGTCGGGTCACCGACGCCGCGCTCGTGGTCGGCCCGGCGGCGTCGTGGCACGGTTGGGCCGGCGACGACTGGGACCGGTTGGCGGGCGCGATCGTCGCCGGCCACGTGATCGAGTGCGGCCCGCAAGCCACCGGCGGCAACTACTGCTTCCTCGACGAGCTGCCGGGCTCGCGCTACCCGGGCTTCCCGATCGCCGAGATCGCGGCCGATGGCAGCTCGGTCATCACCAAGCAACCGGGCACGGGCGGCGCGGTCACGATCGGCACCGTCACCGCGCAGCTGCTCTACGAGATCGGTGCGCCGGCGTACGCCAACCCCGACGCCGTCGCTCGGTTCGACACCATCCGGCTCGCGCAGGAGGCGCCCGACCGGGTGCGCATCAGCGAGGTGCGCGGTGAGCCGGCGCCCGACCGGCTGAAGGTCGCGGTCAACGTTCTCGGCGGGTACCGCAACACCATGACGATGCTGCTGACCGGGCTCGACATCGAGGCCAAGGCCGACCACGCGCTGGCGCTGCTGTTCGAGGTGCTCGGCGGGCGCGATCAGTTCGCCGACGTGGACGTGCAGCTCATCCGCACCGACCAACCCGACGCCGCGACCAACGCCCAGGCGCTGGCGCAGCTGCGCGTCACGGTGAAGGACGCCGATCCGACGAAGGTCGGCCGCCGGTTCGCCAACGGCGTCATCGAACTTGCGCTGGCGTCGTACGCCGGGTTCTTCGCGACGTCGACGCCCGGCGGCGAGTCGGCGTACGGCGTGTACCAGCCGGCGATGGTGCCGGCGTCCGCCGTCGAACACACCGTGGTGCTGCCCGACGGGCGCCGCGTCACCGTGCCCCATCCCGCCGCGGGCGCCGCAGTGTCCATCGCACCTCCGGAAATGCCGGAAGCCTGGCCTTCCGGCGGGCCCACGGCGCCCCGCCCGCTCGGGATGGTGTGCGGGGCCCGATCCGGCGACAAGGGCGGCGACGCCAACGTCGGCGTCTGGGCCCGGAGCGACGACGCGTACCGCTGGTTGTCGACCGAGCTGACCGTCGAGCGGGTGAAGCAGGTGATCCCCGAGGCGGCGAGTCTCGAGGTGCAGCGCTTCGACCTCCCGAACCTGCGGGCGCTCAACTTCGTGATCGCCGGCATCCTCGGCGAGGGCGTGGCGTCGTCGGTGCGGGTGGACGCACAGGCCAAGGGTCTGGGGGAGTACCTGCGGTCGCGCGTCGTCGACATTCCGGTCGCGCTGCTTCCTGTTCAGTAGCCTCTGCGGCCATGCCGCTCCACCCCAGCCTCCAGCCGCTCGTCGACGCCGCGGCCGCCATGCCGGCATCGCCCGACGGCCTCTCCGTGGACGAGCTCCGCGCCTTCGCGCACGGCGCCATGGAGCAGATGTTCTCGCGGCTGAGCGAGGCCGGGCCGGAGATGGCCGCGGTCGAGGATCACCGCGTGCCGGTCGAGGGCGGTGCGATCACCGTACGGATCTACCGGCCGGAAGGCGACGGCCCATTCCCGGCCCACCTCTACCTGCATGGCGGCGGCTTCTGGCTCGGCAGCATCGACATGTTCGACGCGACCTGCCGGTGGGTGGCGAGCCTGGCCGACTGCGTCGTCGCATCGGTGGACTACCGGCTGGCGCCGGAAACGAAGTTCCCGACGCTTCCGGAGGATTGCTACGGCGCGCTCCTGTGGCTCGTCGACCACGCCGCCGAGTTGCAGGTCGACACCGGCCGGGTGTCCGTCGGTGGTGCCAGCGCCGGCGGCGACCTCGCCGCGGTCACCGCGCTGATGGCGCGCGATCGCGGGGGCCCGCCGCTCGTGTTCCAGGTCCTCGAGATCCCGGTCACCGACCTCACGATGAGCCAGCCGTCGATCCAGGAGAACGGCGAGGGCCTGATCCTCACTGAGTCGGCGATCTCGCAGTACATCGGCTACTACCTCGCCGATCCCTCAGACGCGACCAACCCGTATGCGTCGCCCCTGCTGGCCGACGACCTGTCGGGCCTGCCGCCGGCGCTGGTGATGACCGCGGAGTACGACCCGCTCCGCGACGAGGGCGAGGCGTACGGCCGGCGGCTGCAGGCGGCCGGTGTGCCGACGACGATTCGCCGGTGGGCAGGTCAGTTCCACGGCTCGCAGCACATGGCGGCGATCATCCCGGCCGAGGCCAAGGAGTACCGCGAGATGGTCGCGGCCGCGCTCCGCGAGGCGTACGAGCGCTGAGTCCGGCTCACCACCCGGAGCCGATCGATCCCGACCTGGCTCCGGACGAGACCACCCGCGTCCGGCCGTCGGTGCTCGGCGCGATCGCGCTCGGCGGCGCGCTGGGCGCGCCGGCCCGGTACGGCGTCGCGCAGCTCGTCCACGGCGCGCCCGGACGTTTCCCGTGGGCCACGCTCTGGACGAACCTCAGCGGCAGCTTGGCCCTCGGCATCGTGCTGGTGGTGCTCGTCGAGCGGTTCCCGCCGGCGCGCCATGCCCGCCCGTTCGTCGCCACGGGGTTCCTCGGCGCGTACACGACGTACTCGACGTTCGCGGTCGACACCGACGTGCTCGTGCAGCACGGCCATGTCGCAACCGCAGCGGCCTACGTCGTCGCGTCGATGGTCGGCGGGTTCGTCGCCGTATGGCTCGGCGTGTCGCTCGCTCGGGCGCGCCGATGACACCGCTGGCGTGGGTGGCGTTCGTCGGCGCCGGCGCGGTCGGCGCGCCGCTGCGCTATCTCGTGGATACCGCCGTCCGAGCCCGTATGCGCGGCCAGTTCCCGTGGGGGACGCTGGTGGTCAACGCCACCGGGTCGCTGGTGCTCGGGTTCATCGTGGGGCTGGCGACCTACCACGCGTTTCCGAACGCGCCGAAAGTCGTGCTGGGGGCCGGCTTCTGCGGCTCGTACACCACGTTCTCGACGTACGCGTTCGAGACGGTGCGCCTGGCCGAGGAGGGCAACGCGCGGCTCGCGATGTTCAACGCCCTCGGCACCCTCGTCGCCGGCGCCGGCGCGGCCGCGCTCGGGTTGGCGCTGGCCGCCATCTGATCCGAACCGCGCTCGCGGAGAGCCCGTTCGCTACGGTCGGGCTGGATGGGCCGCACCGCCGCTGTCATCGTCGCCTTGGCCGTCACCACGATGGTCCTCGCGCCGGGCGCGGGCGCGGCTCGCACGTTCAGCCCGCCGCTGAGCGGCGTCGACGCCTTCGTCACCAACCTGCCGACGTGTGGGCCGGGCCCGGTCGGAATGCTGTTCGACGGCAGCAGCTTCTTCGTCACCGACTACTGCAACGGGACGACCTACCGAATGTCGCCGAAGGGCGGCGACGCCAGCGGAGCGCCGAGCGCGGTCGAGAACGGGCTCACCCACGGGTTGGCGCTGAGCCACGGCCGGTACTACGGCGCCGGCAAGGGCAACGCCGCCCTGCCGCGTGGGGTGTACGCGTTCGGGCCGGGCACGCTCGAGATCGGCCACAAGGTGTTCGCGTCAGCGGCCGAGCCGCGCGGCGTCGTCGGTGACCCGAAGACCACGGACCTCTACGTCTCGACGAGCAACGGCCTCTACCGCATCCGCGATCCCGAGTCGGCCGACCCGCCGTCGAGCAAGGTCGCCGACGGGGAGTTCGACGGACTGGCCTTCACCGCCGATGGCTCGCGGCTCTATGTGACGGACTTCGCCGGTCAGCGCGTCGTCGGCTTCGACCGCGCCATGAAGAAGGTGTTCGACGTCACCGTGGGCCACGGCGCCGACGGCGTGGCGGTTGCTCGCGACGATGCCAAGGCCGGTGGCCAGTCGCTGGCGGGGAACGTCTTCGTCAACGCCAACGACGGGTCGGTTCTCCGCATCGACACCCAGCATGGCAACGCGGTCAGCGTCGTGTCGGCCGGCGGCACGCGCGGTGATTTCGCGGCGGTCGGCCCGGACGGCTGCCTCTACGCGACCCAGTCGGCGACGATCGAGCGATTGCGACCGTGCTTCTTCGAGCCCACCGTGCACGAGAAGGCCACTGGCCGCGGCTGGCTGTTGTGGGCCGTGCTCGCGGCCGTCATCGTCGGTCTCGGGCTGCTCGGGCTGGGGTACGCGCGACGCCGATGACGACGCCACCCGACGCCGAGGTCACCGACCTGGCGCGGAAGATCGCGATGCTCGGCGCCGGTGAGAAGGGTCGAGTGCTCCAGTCGTCGTGGTGGAGCGAACGGATGCTCGAGTTCGCCATGAATCATCCGTCGTTCAAGACCCAGCTGTTCCGCTTCGTCGACGTGTTCCCGGCCATGACCGACGACACCGACGTCGTCCGGCACCTCGACGAGTACTTCGCCGATGCCGACGTCCCACGGGTGATCGACCTCGGCCTCGACCTGGCCGGCAAGGTGCCGTTCGGCAAGGCGGTGTCGGCGTCGGTCGCCCGCCGGAACATCGCCCGCATGGCCGAGCAGTTCATCGTCGGCAGCACGCCCGACGAGGCGATCGAGGGACTCCATCGGCTGTGGCGGAAGGGGAGCGCGTTCACCGTCGATCTCCTCGGTGAGAAGACCGTCACCGAGCCCGAGGCCGATCGCTACGCCGCGAGGGTCGACGAGCTGATGACCGCGCTGCTCCGCGCCACCGCGGCATGGGCACCCGATGATCACCTCGAGCGCGACGACCTCGGCCCGTTGCCACGGGTCAACGTCAGCATCAAGCCGACCGCGCTGGCGTCGCTCTACGCGCCGTTGACGCGCCACGACGGCTTGGCCCAGGCCAAGAGCCGGCTCCGGCCGATACTTCGCAGGGCGCGCGACGGCGGTGCCTTCATCCATTTCGACATGGAGCCCTACGACGCCAAGGACCTCACGCTGGAGTTGTTCCGCGAGCTGCTGTCGGAGGACGAATTCGCCGAGGTCGACGCCGGGATCGTCATCCAGGCCTACCTCAAGGACTCGTTCCGCGATCTCGGCGGCTTGATCGAGTTCTCGGCGGCCCGCCGGCGCCCCATCACCGTGCGGTTGGTGAAGGGCGCGTACTGGGACACCGAGACCGTGGTCGCGCGCGCCGAGGGTTGGCCGGTGCCGGTGTACGAGCACAAGGTCGAGACCGACGCCAACTACGAGCGGTGCGTCCGGTTGCTGCACGATCGCCACGGCGAGGTGCGAGCCGCGTTCGGCAGTCACAACCTCCGGTCACTGGCGTACGCCGTCACCTACGCCCGGTCGAAGAGGATCCCCGACACCGGCTACGAGATCCAGATGCTGTACGGCATGGCCGAGCCGGTGCACGCCGCGATCCGGCGGCTCGGACTGCGGCTGCGGGTGTACGCGCCGGTCGGCGAGCTGGTGCCGGGCATGGCGTACCTGGTGCGCCGGCTGCTCGAGAACACGTCGAACGAGAGCTTCGTGCGTCAGCGCTTCGTCGATGGCAAGGACCTCGATTCGCTCGTCGAGCCGCCGAAGGTCGATCGCATCCCCGAGCCCGAGGAGCCGACGCCGCGGCCGCCGACCGACCCCGCCGAGCCGGGCCCGTATCACCACGAACCGCTGCGCGAGTGGCGCCGGGCGTCGGCTCGGGCATCGTTCGCGGAAGCGGTCGAGCGCGCCGCGACAGTTGTGGACCGCGGGCCGGCCGACATCCCGGCAGTGATCGGGGGCCGGCCGCTGATGACCGCGGAGGTGATCGACTCGCCCGATCCGTCGCGCCCCTCGGTGATCGTGGCCCGCTCGGCGTCGTGCACCGCGGCCGACGGTGATCGGGCCGTCGCGGCCGCCCGCGCCGCGTGGCCCGGCTGGCGGCGGACGCGGCCGCGGGAACGCGCCGCGGTGCTCTTCCGCGCCGCTCACTGGATGCGGTCACGGCGCGACGAGCTGGCGGCGCTCGAGGTGTTCGAGGCCGGCAAGCCGTGGCGGGAGGCCGACGCCGATGTCTGCGAGGCGATCGACTTCTGCGAGTACTACGGCCGCGAGATGATCCGGCTGTCAGCCGGCGCGCCGGTCGAATCGCCGCCCGGCGAGGCGAACGCGATGCACTACCAGCCGCGCGGGATCGCGGTCGTCATCGCGCCGTGGAACTTTCCGTTGGCCATTCCGACGGGAATGGTGACGGCCGCGCTCGTGACTGGCAACTGCGTGCTCTTCAAGCCGGCCGAGCAGACGCCGGCGATCGCGTCGAAGCTCGTCGAGGCGCTGGTGGCGGCGGGGCTGCCCGAGGGTGTGCTGGCGTTCCTCCCGGGGTGGGGCGAGGACGTCGGCGCCCATCTCGTCGCCCATCCCGACATCGCGCTGATCGCGTTCACCGGCTCGAAGGCGGTCGGGCTGCAGATCATCGAGCAGGCCGCAGTCCACCGGCCCGGCCAGCGGCAGATCAAGCGGGTGATCGCCGAGCTGGGCGGCAAGAACGCGCTCGTGATCGACGCCGACGCCGACCTCGACCAGGCAGTGCCGATCACGGTGACGTCGGCGTTCGGGTACTCCGGCCAGAAGTGCTCGGCGGCGTCGCGCCTCGTCGTGGTCGACGCGGTCGCCGACGAGATGCTCGAGCGCATGATCGGCGCGACCGAGCAGCTTCGCATCGGCCATCCTCGCGAGATGGGTGTCCAGGTCGGCCCGCTCATCGACGCCGACGCGCTGGCGCGAGTGCGCTCCTATGTCGAGTTGGCGCCGGCCGAGGGTGTGGTCGTGTTGGCGCGCGACGATGTCCCGACCGAGGGCTACTTCGTCGGGCCGACGATCGTCACCGACGCGCCGGTCAGCTCGCGGTTGGCCACCGAGGAGATCTTCGGCCCCGTCCTCACCGTCTTGTCGGCGCCCACCTTCGAAGCCGCCATCGATGTCGCCAACGCCACCGACTACGCGCTGACCGCCGGTGCCGTCTCCCGCTCGCCGGCCCACATCCACCTCGCCGCCGAGGAACTGCGCGCCGGCAACGTCTACATCAACCGCAACATCACGGGCGCCGTCGTCGGTCGCCACCCGTTCGGTGGCTACGGCATGTCGGGCGTCGGATCGAAGGCCGGCGGGCCCGACTACCTCCTCCATTTTCTCGACCCGCGGGCCATCAGCGAGAACACCCTGCGCCAGGGCTTCGCCCCCGATGGCCAGGAGTCCGGGTAGGCCACCGTCATCCGTCGGGCCTTCGATCGTTGTAGAGCCGGGGGGAAGGAGCGACCGAGGGACTCGCCGTGGAGCTGTACGAGCAGGTGGACACGTTGGTGACCATCGCGCACGGCCGCCTGGCCGAGTCAGGGGCGCGCTCGAAGGACGCGCGGGTCGTCCAGCTCGCGCTGTCGTGCATCGCCGACATCGTCGCCGGCCGGGCCGAGCTCGTGAGCGCCGATCCCGCCGTGGTCCGCTACCGCGACGGCCGGCTCGTCCTGTTCGACGGCGGCGAATCGGCGACATCGCCGTTGAGGCACCCGCGCTAGGGTTGTCGCCGACGGGCCGTTGGCGCAGTTGGTAGCGCACTTGCATGACGCGCAAGGGGTCGGGGGTTCGAGTCCCTCACGGCCCACCGGGTTTGTGCTGGTCAGAGCGTCAGACGCGCTGCGTGGGATGGCTGACGGTCATCGCGTGTCAGCCATTCTGTAAGCCGTGTTGTAAGCCATTCGCCCGCCGCTTGCCCGCGTTCGCGCTGAAGAGTCGCTCTACCGGCGCCACGGCGGCGGCAACGACGGGGACCACCGCGTGGCGGTACACAGGGCGAACTCAACCGGTCGTCGCAACACCTCGATCGCGGAGGTGCATACAGATGGCGACGATGCGGGAGCGTCAACGCGAGGTGCAGCTGTATCGAGGGCAGGTCCCTTCACCGGGACGGCCGACTGTCGCGTGGCGCGAGGACCGCGTTCGGTTCTGGGAGGCGATCGGTCGCGGGATGATGACCGAGGACGCGGCGGCCGAGGCCGGCGTGTCATCCCCCGTCGGGTTCAGGTGGTTCCGTCACGCTGGCGGCGTGAACCCGTGTCTTCCGCCGACGGTGTCGGGCCGCTACTTGTCGTTCTCCGAACGCGAGGACATCGCGCTGTTGCGCGCCAAGGGCTTGGGCGTGCGAGAGATCGCGCGCCGTGTGAAGCGGCATCCGTCGTCGATCTCGCGCGAGCTGCGCCGCAACGCATCGACGCGGACGTGGCGGCTCGACTACAAGCCATCGATCGCGCAGTGGCATGCGGAGCGGCGATCTCGACGCCCGAAGCGCGCAAAGCTCGTCGTCAACGATCGTCTTCGGGAGTATGTGCAGGACCGGCTCGCTGGCGTCGTGCGCGCGCCGGATGGCCACGTCGTTGGCCCGGACGGTCCGGAGTGGAAGGGCCGCAACAAGCCACACCGCAAGGACCGCCGATGGGTCCAGGCGTGGAGCCCCGAGCAGATCGCGAGCCGTCTCCGACTCGACTTCCCCAATGATGAGTCGATGCGGATCAGCCACGAGGCGATCTACCAGGCCCTTTACGTGCAGAGCCGCGGCGCTCTGCAGCGAGAGCTGGTCGCCTGTCTGCGCACCGGACGGGCGCTGCGAGTCCCGCGAAGCCGGGCGAAACGGAAGGCGTGGGGCCACGTGACACCGGAGGTGATGATCAGCGAGCGACCGGCCGAGGTCGCCGACCGCGCCGTTCCCGGCCATTGGGAAGGCGACCTGCTGATCGGTCTCGAGCGCTCCGCGATCGGCACGCTCGTCGAACGCACCACGCGGTTCACCATGCTGGTTCACCTGCCGCGTGAGGACGGCTATCGCCACAAGCACACACCGAAGAACGGGCCGGCGCTGGCTGGCTATGGCGCGGTGACGATGAAGAACGCGCTCGCGTCGACGATGAGCACGTTGCCTGCGCAGCTCCGTCGATCCTTGACGTGGGACCGCGGCAAGGAGTTGTCGGCGCACGCGGTGTTCAAGATCGAGACGGGGATACCGGTGTTCTTCGCCGATCCGCGCAGTCCTTGGCAGCGCGGCACGAATGAGAACACGAATGGTCTGCTGCGCCAGTACTTCCCGAAGGGCACTGACCTCTCGCGCTGGAGCGCGGAGGACATCGAAGCTGTCGCGAGTGCGCTCAACGCGCGGCCACGAAAGATCCTCGGATGGAAGACACCAGCCGAGGCACTCGATGAGCACCTACGCTCTCTGCAACCAGCCGGTGTTGCTTCGATCGATTGAGCCTGGTCAGTGAACGTCGTCCGCGTCGAGCGGTGCCCCACGATGTCTGCAACATCCTCCAGGCGCACGCCGGCAGCTGATAGGAGCGAGACCGCGCTATGACGCAACTCGTGTGGATGCCAATGGCCCAGCCCGCACCGCGTGGTGAGCGAGCTGAGATCTGAGCGCAGGATCGTGTGATCAACGGGTCGGCCGTGCCGCGTGGCGACGACGAGGTTGTGATCGTCCCAGCGCTCGCCCGCCGCTCTGCGCTGGTCGGCCTGGTGATCGCGGTGGGTCACCAAGGCTGCCAAGACGGGCTTGGGCAGCGCCAGGCACCGCCTGGACTGCGCCGTCTTGGTCGGGCCCAGTCGCAGGCCGCTCGACTCGCGCTTGAGGGAGTGGGTCACTGAAAGCAACCCGGCGTCGAGGTCGACGTCGGCCCAGCGAAGCCCGAGCGTCTCTCCGGGTCGAAGGCCGAGCAGCAGCATCAACACGAAGGCGACGCCGAACCGCTCGCCCTGGGCCGCGGCCAACAACGAGCGCGCCTGTTCGAGGCTGAGCGACCGACCCGGCCTGATCGGTCCCCTCGGGCTGCGAACCAACAGGCCGACATTGCGCTGGAGGTGGCCGTGCAAGACGGCCTGGGCTAAGGCGCTCGTCAGCACCGTCCGCAGTCGGGCCACGGTGCGCACAGCCAAGCCGGCCTCGAGCTTGGCGGCCAGGAATCTGGCCACGTCGACGGGCGAGAGGTCAACGAGTACCAGTTGCCCGAGCCCCGGCAACAGGTGACGTTCGACGGCCCAGCGGTAGTTGGCCAAGGTGTTCGGTGCTGCGACCGTTCCGGGCAGGAGGTCACCTAGCCATCCGGTGAGCCAATCGCCCACTGTGAGCTCCGGATCAGCAGCTGTGACCCGTCCGCGCAGCCGGCCCAGTCGCACCTCGACGGCCGGACGCGACCGCGATGACACTGTTACCCGCTGGCGACGGCCGGTCACGCGGCCAACATCGATGGCGCCGTACCACCGGCCGTCGACCCTGCGCTGGTAGATGGTGCCATCGCCGTAGTTGTGCGGTGTCATGACGAACGCTATGACGCCTGGGTGTGCGCAATGCGCGCAGCGCAAGGGTGGTGTGAACAACCTCAACTTTGGCCGAGCGGGGAGGAACCGGAAGACCTTGGCAGCTTGATCGCTGCCATTCTCGGCACCGCGCTGTTAGCGCATAACAGCACATACAGGATGCCTACGGTGTCGATCCCATACCGTCGAGGTCCTGCCTGGAGTATCGGAGGTGAGCAACATCGCTCGGGGCGTCTCCGCCCTCTGCAATCGTCTCGATCGACGCGACGGTGCCTCTGAATGCTCGGAGCACGACATGAACGGTTTCAACGCTGTCGCGGCGCACTGCGTCTGGGTCACCGTGGCTCTCGGTGTAATCGACGACGATCGCCGTACCGGAGGCTTGCTTGTGCTCGATCGTGCACGCATCGGAGAAGCCGGCGCTCCTCAACTGCTTGGCTGAAGCGGACTTGCTGTTGCACGAGAAGGTGGTGTGCAACTCTGAGCAGCCCGGTCCCGCAAGCAGGACGGCCAAGGCGACCACGACAGCCGCCCGATGAGCGTTCACGACCGAATGATGGCTGCCTGGATGGCGGTCGTCACCCCCGTCGGTATGCCCGGCGTCGGTAGCGCATCGCGGCACTATCGGATGGTCGGCCTATGAGGGTTCGCGCACGAGCGCAAGGAGAACGCCCGCTGTGGTCCACCACCATCCGACCAGACGACGGTCGGATCGCTGTCGGCTGCGGCGCCAGAGGATCAGACCCCACGGCCAGATGACGAAGGAGACGATGGCCGCGAAACGGGCGTCGCTCGAACTCGTGCCGCTACGTCGCATGTCGCGCCCGATCAGCACTGCGCTCGACACCATGATCGTGAGAACGACCACGCCGTAGAACACGAAAATGGCATCAGCGACGCGGCCCTGGGCGTTCGTCACGGCGGCGACGCCAACGCTGATCCATCCCAAGAGCACGAGCACGATCAGGCACCAAGCTGTTCGCCGATCCCGATCCAGGTCGGTGTGGGGGCCGTCAATCACCCAGGCATGATGCCGGATTGGCTCGCCCTGGATCGGCACCTCGGCGCTACCTGAACCCGTCCAACATACGGAGTGGGTGCTCGTGTTTGGCCCCGGCGTTCGAGGTTTGAGCGAGACAACGTGGGAGCTCTCACTGGCACGGCCCGCGCGAAGCTGCCGGTGTGGCCGTGGAACACCCGCCGCCGACCGAGGCAACGGTGAAGCAGCTCTACGGAACCGCCTACAGCTGCGCGGCTCCCGGCTGCATTGAGCTGCTGTACCGGACTGCTGGTGAGCAACGGGTGCTCAACTCGCGGGTAGCTCATATTCATGCTCGGCGAGAAAACGGACCGCGATGGGACGCTCAGATGACTGCTGGCGAGAATCGGGGATTCGAGAACCTCTTGCTGCTTTGCCTTCCGCACGCCAGCGAGGCGGATGACACCGCCCGCGTAGCGGACCATCCGCCCGAGAAGCTTCGCGAATGGAAGCGGGCACAGATCGCGGAGTATGACGCGATTGGACTCGGGTGGAACCTGAAGAGCGAGGACTACGAACGCACGATCTCTGACTCCGTAACGATCACCGACAGCGTGGTCGTTGACTCGTCGACGGTTTCGTTGGGTGGTCAGGGCGGACAAGCGCCCGGAGCTGGAGGGGGCGGCGGCGGAGCCCTGGGATCCGGAGCGATCGCGGGTGATGGCGGGCAGGGAGGTCAGATCGTCAGGGGGGCCTTCCGCGCCGAGGATCTTCCCGACGTGGTACAGGTCAAGGTGGGACGGGGCGGACTGGGTGGGCGTGACGGCGCGGACGGAGGCGAGGGCGGAGATACGGCGTTCGGTGAGTTAGTTGCTCGCGGCGGAAAAGGAGGTCTCGGCGCCATAGGTAAAGCGGCTGGAGTGGCCGACTCGCTTCGGGCTCGACTCAACGTGGTGGCGGTTCTCTTCGCCAACGCAGTCGATATACGAGATGGCCTCGTGTTCGTGCTGGCCGGTGGGTGGGACTTCTACGACATGCCGGCCGATGGTCGGCTGAGCGCCGGCCTGTTAGTTGCGGTTCAGGTCGCGCCGGCGAAGAACCCGAGGGCGGGAGTTCTCGGCGTTCGTCTTGCGTCTCCCGACGGGGCCGTCCGTTGGGAATCCCCTCTCGCTATTTCGCTCGATCCATCGGAGACCACGACAACTCTCAGCTTCCCATTACAGGTCAACGTCGAAGACGCACCGAGTGGTGACTGGACGGTGAGCGTTCACGACCACGACGGAGAGGTGCTGGGCAGCGCAATGCTGGACGTGCGAGCTGGCTGGGCGTCAACCTCGGACGAGTAGCACCGAGATCACCACCCCTGACGTGCGGTTCCGGAGCGGCTGCACCCATCCGGAAATGCCGGGACTGGTTGGCGCTACAACCGGCCGCTTGAATGGCAATGACCGCAACAGCCCCCAGCAGTAGCGCTTTCGGAGACCGGTGCCCCATGGACGAAGGCTAGGACGAGCCTCGTCGGACGGCGCGACGCGGCGTCCGGGAGCGGCACGTATGCGCTCCCTGAACCGGCGGTAGAGGGCACCCCCGAGCGGTGGCGGCGTCGAGTGTTATAGGCGCACGTTCGGTAAAGCCGACTCCCAGTTGAATCGCTCGAATATCCGTCGTTCCGTCGCGAGGCAGCGGCCAACGTGCCACGACAAATCACGTCAAGCCGTAACTTGCGTGGGCCGGTATCGCAGGACGACCGCCCCCGACCGGAACTCATGGCGATCCACGAGCTCGAGCTGGATGCGCTCGCGCAGACCAGCGAGCAACGTCGGTCCGTGTCCGGCAAGGACCGGCTGCACAACGAACGCGTACTCGTCGATCAGTCCCAGATCTGCCAACGCCACGGGGAGCGTCACGCCACCCACGAACGCCCTCGCCTGGCTCCTGCTTGAGCCGCTGAACCGCTTGCCCCAAGTCGCCTCGCACCAGCTCGGCATTCCAATCGACCCCGCTCAGCGTGCTCGACACGACGTACTTCTTCGCCCGGTCGATGGTCTCGGCGAACGGGATCTCCCACTCACCCATCCAGTCAGGCCACGTCCCCGTCGCCGGCTGCCGCCACGCCGACTCCATCATCTCGTAAGTCACCCGGCCGAAGAGCAGGGCATCGGCTCGTTCCATCTCATCGGTCCAGTAGCCCATCGACTCCTCGTCCGGCGGGAGCCCTGCCTCGTGATGGCAGCAGCCGTCGAGCGTGACGTTGATCGAGTATCGAAGTGGTCTCATCTCGTCGCTCTCCCTTGATGCGCGCCACGAGTTCACCGGACCGTACTCAGACGACTGGCGGCGCCCCTTCTCATCGACGCCCCTATCGCATCTACTCAACACCGTCGTGGTGCGAACCAGACCGCAGACCAAGCGCGCGACCGATTCGGCGCTCGGCGCGACGCCCTGCGGTTGACGGTCGTCATTCGGGCGCGACCAAACGCCGCTGTCGATGCGCTGGGAGCCGGCGTTTGGAGGCAGGTCGTGGCGGCGGGGCGGAGAGCGGTATTGGGGCACCCTCTCTCAAGTGACAGGATCGGGGCGGCGACGGATTCCTTTCTTGGCGGTTCGCTCGCCCCCATCGGCGTCACCGTTTCGTTCCTCTCAGCAACGCCGCGGATGAACTCGATCGGCTAGTCCAGTGGCAGAATCGCTCGGACACCAGCTCGAGATCAACGAGAACCCTGTCTGAGCTCCCTCGACCCTTGACCCCCCTTGAATCACCGTCGCGAGCCCGCCAACTCGGCCCTCTCGGGTTGTCCAAGGAGTGAGACATGACGACGACGCTCCCTTCCCAGATGGCTGCGCTTCTCGCTCGGGAGCAAGACCAAGCTCCTGAACGCATGAGTGTTGAAGAACGCTCGCGGCCGGAACCTGGGATCGGCGATGTCTTGATTCAGGTTGGAGCGGCGAGCTTCACTCCGACCGAGTTGCAGTGGCCGTCGACGTGGGTGGACCGCTCCGGCAGGGACCGTCGGCCGGTGATACCCGGTCACGAAGTTTCGGGGACCGTGGTCGCCCTCGGGTATGGCACCACGGGATTTGCCGTCGGTGACGAGGTGTTTGGGCTGACCGACTGGTACCGAGACGGTTCGCTTGCTGAGTTCGTGGCAGTCGAGGCCAGAAATCTCGCCACCAAGCCCGGTTCCTTATCCCACGTCGACGCCGCGGCGTTCCCCATGACCGCGCTTACGGCGTGGCAGGCACTCTTTGTTCACGCCGAGCTCAAAGCTGGGCAGACGGTGGTTGTCCACGGTGCGGGCGGGGGCGTGGGGACGTTGGCCGTCCAGCTTGCCGTCAGTGCGGGTGCCCGGGTGATCGGGACCGGCAGGGCCGAAGCGCGCGACCTGGTCCTCCACCTGGGGGCAGAGCAGTATCTCGACCTTGCTGACGACGCGTTGGACCAAGTGAAAGGGGTGGACGTCGTGTTCGACCTAATCGGCGGAGATGTCCTTCACCGCTCCTGGCCAATGCTTCGACCCGGCGGCTCGATCGTCTCTATCGTCGAGGCACCCAATGCCGAGCGCGCCGACGTGAACTGTCTGCTCTTCGTCGTCGAGCCGAACGGTGAACAACTGACGGAGCTGGCTCGACGCATCGACACCGAACCCCTCCGTCCAGTTGTGGGCAACGTCGGTGCTCTGTCCGACGGGCCCCGCCTTTGGGCGAAAAAGATCGCGGGTGGCATACCCGGCAAGGTCGTGCTCACCCCATCGAGCCCTGCCGTGGGGTGAAGTGATCGGTTGCGAAATGGCAGCGGACCGCCCGTCCAAGGTGCGTCCCTCACCAGCCCGCCAGGGACGCAGGAGAAGAAGATGTTCGGCGGGTTGGCGTTCCTCATCGCGGGCAACATGGCTATTGCCGCGAGCGGCCAGGGCGGCGCGCTCGTTCGTGTCGATCCCGAGCAGTCCGACCGTCTCGTCGCGACAACGCCGGCGGAGGAGGCGGTGATGCGCGGTCGCCCGATGCAGGGTTGGCTCAGCGTTGCGCCAGAAGACCTTCGGACCAAACGCCAGCTTGAGAAGTGGGTGAAGCTCAGCGCGACCTACGCATCGTCGCTGCCACCCAAGAGCAAGTAGGGCACCGACCATGAGCCGGCCGTAGGGGACATTCGCTGTCAACAAGCGCACGAGAAGCAGGCATGCGTGGGCAGCGGTTCGGTCAGCCCTCGAGGAAGCGCTCGCGCCGTGCGCCGAAGAGGCCGTCCTGCACGCGCAGCACCATCGCCTTGTTCTCGCTCTCGTGGACCCACGGCACACGCAATCCCTGCTGCCGCCTTTCGACCACTCCGCAAGTAGAGCCGCGCGTATCGACGCCGCGGCTTGGTCGCGCGCAGACACGGCGACGATGAGCGGCTCAGCGTCGGCGTTTGCACCCGGTCTTGGCGCCGCGCAACTCCGGGAAACACTCCCGCTTGCACTCCCGGAAGTGCTCCCGGTGGGGAAGAAATTGAACACACAGTCGGTGCCGAGGGCGACACAAACCGCTTCTCGCTTCCTCGGGCCTTCGGCTCTACGCTCACCAAGGGATGTTCGCTTCGACGTCGCGACACTCCACGATCGACAAGACACGAGCGACGCAACCGGGAGGACACGATCATGAGCGACACCACGACCGCGAGCGCACAGACCGGCGTCCGCCCGTTCCGAATCGAGGTTCCTGAGCGCGAGATCGAGGAACTGCTCCGCCGCATCGACTCGCTGGCCGACCAGGGAACTCGTCGCCGATCGCTCGCAGGGTGTGCAGTTGGCGGCGATACAGGAGCTCGCCCGCTACTGGGCGACCGAATACGACTGGCGAAGGTGCGAGGCGCGCCTCAACGCGCTGCCACAGTTCAAGACCCAAATCGACGGGCTCGACATCCACTTCATCCACGTGGAATCGAAACACGAGAACGCGTTGCCGTTGATCATGACCCACGGCTGGCCGGGCTCGATCATCGAACTGCTCGAGACCATCGGCCCACTCACCGATCCGCCCACGCACGGCGGACGCGCCGAGGACGCGTTCCACCTCGTCCTACCGTCCATCCCCGGCTACGGCTTCTCCGACGAGCCAACCGAACTCGGCTGGGGCCCCATCCGCATCGGACACGCCTGGCATGAGCTCATGCGGCGCCTCGGTTACACCCGCTACGTCGCGCAGGGCGGCGACGTGGGCTCCCAAGTCACCGACGCGATGGGCCGCCTCGCACTCGGCGGTTTGCTCGGCATCCACACCAACCTGCTCACACCCGCGCTCGGCGACGCCGAAGCCCTGAGCGCGTCGCCACCGACTGAAGAGGAGCGTGCTGCGCTCGACCAGCTCGACGCATTCCACGCGACCGGCACTGGCTACTTCGTAGAGCAAGCGACGCGCCCGGAGACGATTGGCTACGCCATGCTGGATTCACCGATCGCCCTGGCGGCCTGGATGATCGATCACGATACGGACAGCTACCAAAAGATCGCCCGCGCCTTTGTCGACAATCAACCCACGGGCAACCTCACCCGAGAACACATCGTCGACAACATCACGCTGTATTGGTTGACAGGCACCGGGGCCTCGGCTGCGCGTTCGTATTGGGAGGAAGGACAAGAGAACGCTCGGGCGGCCGGCCAGGCACCCACGCCGGTCTCGATTCCGGTCGGCTTCACCACGTTCCCCGGAGAGATCTGGCGGACCCCGCGCAGCTGGGTCGAGCGGGTATACCCCAACGTCGACATCTACTTCAACGAGGTCGACAAGGGTGGCCACTTCGCCGCCTGGGAAGAACCGGAACTCTTCGCGGAAGAGATGCGCGCCGCGTTCAGGCCACTGCGCTAACCGACAACGGTCAACTAAGTGACAGAGGATGGCCTCGCGAGCGCGTCGACCTCCGCGACTTCGCCGCAACTCGTCGGAGCCTCCTGACTGCGCGCGCCGTACACCGCGTTACTCCCGGAAACACTCCCGGGAGTACTCCCGCGACGAGTTCCTGACGCGAAAACACCCGAGCCCATACCGACCTCGGGTGGAGAATCGAACATATGTTGCTTGACCGGCTGGGAGGAGGCCATGGCGTCGGGTCCGTCGGGCTGGTCGTGGCTAGGTGATCGCCTCGTTGGCGCGGGAGTGACGGTGATTCCGAGCGGCATCCATGACCTGGAAGCCAAGCCCGAGTGGTATCCCGATCCCTGGGGTCATGGCTACCGCTATTGGAACGGCGTCAACTGGACATCGCGCGTGCAGGCGACCATCCGATAGGTGCCGTACAAGGACGCCGTCGCGATCCTGTCGCTACCGGTCGCCTCGATCGGGGCTCGCGACTTCCGCGAATGTCCGGCTCAGCCCGCCGAGCCGTTGGACTCCCGTGCGGTAGGCCCGACGGCGGCCGCCAAACGAGCGAGAAGCCCACTGAGTTGACGGAGCTCCGTTGCCGAGAAGCCGTCGAGCGCGGCGCCGAGGAGCGCGCCCCACGTCTCGCGCAATCGGTCTCCAACCTTGACACCCAATTCGCTGACCCGGAGCAGGGTGGCCCGACCGTCCTCGGGGTCGGCCTCGCGCTCGATGAGTCCGGACTGCTCCAGCCGTCGGACATGGCGGCTCAGCGTGGACTTGTCGAGATCGGTGAACTCGGCGAGGTCGGACAGCCGGAGCGGCCCACGTTGCGATCGCCAGCGACGACCCTCGTCGAGATCCTCCTGTATGACGGATGTGCCGACGACGCCTGGGATGCCGCTGTCGCGCATGGCTGCGACGACCACACGTGGCTGAGCCTCGCCCGCGCCCGCGAGGCGGGCCATCCGCTAGACGTCATTCCGATCTATCAGCGAGCAGCCGCCTCGCTCATCGACGAAAAGAACAATCGCGGCTACCGAGCCGCGGTCGACCTGCTGGCGCGCATCGGGGCGCTCGCCCAGTCCGCAGGCGAACCGGCGCTCTTCGAGGACGTGCTCGTATCGGTGCGCTCCGAACACGGCCGCAAGCGCAATCTGATGGCTCTCATCGATGAGCGGCATTGGTAGCCCTCTCGTCGTTGGTGCGCCGGAGGATGCCATGCGGCGTGAGGTCAATCGTTCGTCAGGAGGCGACGGCCACGAAGGTCGAGAACGACTCTCAGTTGACTTTCTGTGACGTTGTTGTGACGTATGATAAGACAAAAGCACGACGAAGTGCTAGTCATTCCACGGACGAGGAGGGCGAATGACCTCACTTGCGAGTCTTCTCGACCATCTCTACGAGGGCGACGTCGTCGACACGACCGACGTGGCACGGGTTAGCTCCACCCATCCACGAAGCGTCGCGCGCTGGCAGGCCGAAGAGGCGAAACCTCGCCGGGAGGCTGAGGAGCGGCTCCTGGAGTTGAAGGCGGTCGTCGATCTCACCCGCAGGGTGATGAGCGATGACGCGGCCAGGCTCTGGCTGCGGTCGCCCAACCCCGACCTCGACTTCGACAAGCCCCTCGACCTGATCTCGGCCGGCAACTACCAGCGCGTAGTGGATCTCCTGCTTGCGATCGCGGAGGGCGTCACCGCCTGACATGGCGGCGTTTGATCCGCGGAGCGTCGGCCGGCTCCCAGGCACCAAGCTGGCGGCTGTTGCCTATCGGAACCAGGCTCCGGGCTTCGATCCCAGGAGCGGTGATGGAGCTCGGCGCTTCGGCGGTCGGTTCAACGGACCGCACAGCTTTCCGGTTCTCTACCTGTGCACGAGCAATTCGTGCGTCGTCGCAGAGCTGACACGACAGGCCCGCAGGCAGAACATCGACGTAGCAGATCTCCTGCCACGAGAGCTTTGGAGACTGAAAGTCAATCTGACTCGCGTTCTCGATCTGACGGACGACGACGCCTTGCATGTGATCGGCACCGAGAGAGCTGAACTCGTCCGAGATGATCAGCGGTTGACGCGCCCGATCGGCGAGGCCGCGTTTGAGCACCGCTTCCAAGCGATTCGATCGTCGTCGGCGACGGGCGTCGACGAGATCTTGGCAATCTTCCCGGCGAACCTGGCCGGCGCTCTGATCGAGACCGAGCTCGTCAGCGAATGGCGCACCATCGAAGACTTGCCATGACGACCATCAACGGTTCGAGCACGCGTTGAGCACGCGCGACTACGCGTGCTGACGGTCACCACGTGGCAAGCGACTCGCGCGGAGCCTTCGTGAGCGGTGCCTCGTGGTCCACGGAGGTCAACGCACCGCATCGATCTCAACGAGCGCGAAGCCATGCGTTCGAGGATGGCAACAAGCGAACGGAGTCTTGTTTTTGAGTATTACCTACGCTATTACTCAGCCCATGAGAGGACTTCGAGGCAAGGTCATCGTGGTCGCGGGTGGAGCAGGGGGGATCGGTACGGCGACGTCCGTGCGACTCGCCGACGAGGGCGCGGCTGTCGTGGTCGGAGATCTGAACGGCGACGCGGCGCTGGAGGTCGCCGCCCGCATCGAGAAGGACGGCGGCCGTGCGATCGCATGTGAGCTCGACGTCAGCGACGACAGCTCGGCGGCGGCGGGCGTCCGGCTCGCCATCGACACCTTCGGCGGGCTCGACGGCCTTCACGCCAATGCCGCCGACATGTCCCCGGAGACGATCGGCGGCGACTCCGACATCCTCGACATCTCGCTCGACGTCTTCGACCGCACCCTCGACGTGAACCTGCGCGGCCATGTCCTGTGCACCCGCCACGCCCTCCCGCATCTCCTGGAGCGAGGCGGGGGCGCGCTCGTGTACACGAGCTCGGCGGCGGCATTCGTCGGCGAGCCGCAGCGACCGGCGTACGCCATCTCCAAGAGCGGGCTCAGCGCGCTCGTTCGGCACATCGCCTCCAAATGGGGCAAGTCCGGGATCCGGGCCAACGGCGTCGCTCCCGGGCTCGTCCTCAGCGAGGCGGCCAAGGCATCGATGGGGGATGCCGGCGATGACTTCATCGCCTATGCGCTCGGGATCACACGCAGCACCCGCCTGGGCGATCCCGACGACATCGCCGCCATGGTGGCGATGCTGTGCTCGGATGACGGCGCGTGGATCAACGGCCAGGTGGTCAGCGTCGACGGGGGCGCAACCTTGCGGTGACGCGCTAACGAGCGAGGCGCTGCTCGAGACCGGCAATGGTCAAGTCGATCACCAACTCGAACCCGCGCGCGTGGAGTTTCTCGATGTGGGGGATGAGGCGGGCGTTGAGCGCGGCGTCGTCCTCGTCGAGGCTGTCGAGACGAGCGCGCAGACGGTCGGTCGGGAACTGGCCCCGGCCGGCGGCGTCGATCATGGCGTGGCCCATCGTCGCCGTCGCGACCCAGTAGACCGCTTCGGCCAGCACTCGGTCGTCGTGGAACCCGGCCCGTTCGAACACACCGGCGAGGTAGGCGGAATCACCGAGCCACTCGGACGATTCGCCGCTGGCGAGCAGCTGGACGATCTGTGGCACCCGACGCGCCTGCCGGTAGATGGCCTTCATCCACGCCCGCACCTCGACCTGCCACGCGGCGCCGCTGGCGACCCGTGGCCGGATGTCGGCGAACAGGTGGCGGGCGACGGCCGCGATCAAATCGTCGCGGTCGTCGAAGTGGCGGTACAGCGACATCGGCTTGGCGCCGACGGCCTCGGCGGCACGCGCGATCGTCAGCGGAGCGGACGGGTCGGCGACGAGCATGTCGGCCACCGCCGCGACGATCTGGTCGCGCGAGAAGCGGGCGGGCCGCCCTCGGCGGGGCGCAGAAGCCCCGTCTGTCTCTGATCTCATCGCAGACATCTTGATTTTGAGTATGACATGCGCTATATCTCGATTACAAACGTCTGGGGGAGAAGAACATGGCACAGCGACTCGACGGCCGTGTGGCGCTCGTGACCGGCGCGAGCAAGAACATCGGCAAGGGCATGGCCATCGAGGTCGGCGCCAGTGGCGCCATCACCTACGTGACGGCACGGTCGCTGGACGACGTTCCGGGCCAGCTCGCCAGCCTCGAGCGGACGGTGGCGGAGATCGAGTCGGCCGGCGGCAAGGCGATCCCTGTCGCGTGCGACCACACCGACGACGCGCAAGTCGAGGCCGTGTTCCAGCAGATCGCCGACGAGCAGGGCCGACTCGACCTCGTGGTGAACGTCGCGTCACCGGATTTCTCCGAGATGGTGGGCGTGCCGTTCTGGGACCTGTCGTTCGATCACATCAGCCGGTGCCTCGACGTCGGACCTCGTTCGGGTTACGTGACCACCGTGCTGGCGGCACGGCTGTTCATGGTGCCGCAGCGTTCCGGCGTGATCGTCAACATCTCGTCGCACGGCGCAGAGGGCTACCTGCTGTCGGTGCCCTACGGGGTCGGCAAGGCCGGCATCGACAAGGTGACGCGTGACACCGCCTTCGAGCTCAAGCCACACGGCGTCGCGGTGGTGTCGCTCTGGCCCGGCCTGGTGCTCACCGAAGGGCTCATGGCGAACGCCACCGTGGACGAGGACGGCAAGCAGACCCTGCACGGGCTGGACGTCAGCTTCGGGGAGTCCCCCAAGTTCAACGGCAAGGCGGTCGTCGCGCTGGCCTCCGACCCGAACATCATGGATCGCTCCGGCGGTTCGTTCTACTCGAGCCGGCTGGCGCGGGAGTACGGCTTCACCGAGGACGACGGGCACCTCCCCCCGGAGACACCGAACTCGATCCTGACGGACATGGGCGACGACATGCCCGACTTCTGGCGGGGCGTCGAGCGCGTCGCCGGCTCCGATGGAGCCTGATCGGCGGCGATGGTCGGCGTATCAGACGCTCACGGGTGTCGTCGTGGGGATGCTCGTCGCGGGTCTCGTCGTGCCGATGCTCGTCGACAACCCGAGCGACTCGTCGGGAGTGCAGGCCGGTGCGGCGTCGAGGCGGGCTGGCGCCGGCACTGACACGGGCAGCGCGTCCGGGGACATCACGGGTGCCGCGGCGACGACGGTCGTCGGTTCCGATCTCGCGAGTGGGAGCACTGGCGGCATTGGGGGCGCGGCGGGCACCACGGCCACCGGCGGAGCGGGTGCCGTCACTGCGACTGACAGCTCACCGATCAAGCTCGGATTCAGCCTGTTCGACGTCGCCGGCGCCAGCAAGGTCGGGTTCGCGATCGGCGTGTCTCCCGACCAGGAGAAGCAGGCCTGGCAGGCATTCGTCGACTACGTCAACGGCACCGGCGGATTGAACGGCCGGAAGATCGTTCCCTCGTACTCCACCTACGACCTCACCAGCGCCGACTCCGAGCAGGCGAGCTGCCTCGCGCTCACCCAGGACGACCACGTCTTCGCCGTGATGGGCGGCTACAACTTCCCTGCCGCCAACGTGTGCGTCGTCGACGCCAACCGGACGTTGCTGTTCAACGTCCTCCCGTTCACCATCGACGAGGCCTACCGGTCCGGCCGCCACGTATCGATCTTCATGAAGGCGAGCCGGCTCATGGCCACGTTCGCTCGCCGCCTCGACGAGCAGGGCCTGCTGAAGGGCAAGCGGATCGGGATCCTCGACGACCTCGGGGGGGATCCGACCGAGAGCGTCCTGGGCGCCCTGCGCGCCGAGGTCAAAGCGCGCGGCGGCAACATCGTCCACGAGTCAGTGCTGTCGGCTGACCTCGGCGCGGGCAGCTCGAGAGTCCCGGTCGAGGTCAGTCAGATGCACACCGCCAAGGTCGACCTCGTGCTGTTGCTGTCGACCCCCATCTTCGGCACCCAGTTCGCCCACGAGGCGGAGAGCCAGCAATGGCGCCCGGTCTATGCCGGCAGCGACTTCAACGTCTGGTACACGGATGTCGGCACCCAGAACATGCCGAGCAGCTTCGACGGTTCGTATTCCTTCTCGACGGCGCGGGTCGGCGATTACAAGGCCGGCCTGCCCGAGTCGCCGCAAGCCCTTCGGTGCAAGGCGATCTTCGAGCAGATGACCCACACGAAGGCGCCGGCGTACGGGCAGGACTTCTCGGGCTTCATCGGGACGGCCTGCGACGCGGTGCTCACGTTCGCATCTGCTGCGCGTGGCGCGGGACCGACCCTCGATCAGGCGAGCTTCATCGCCGCCACGCAGCGACTCGGGTCCCTCGACCTTGCGGCCTGGGGCGGCGGCTCGTTCGGTCCGGGGAAGCTCGACCTCAACGATCGCACCCGGATCCTCCGTTGGTTCGCGGCGTGCAAGTGCTGGAAGCCGACGACACCGTTCGAAGACCGATGACCATGAGAAGGAGTGTCGCCATGCCTGAGCACCTGATCCTCATCTCGGCCGACGGCCATGCCGGGCCGCTCGTCGCGGACTACGGGCCGTATGTCGATCCGGAGTTGCGTGAGGAGTTCGATCGTTACGTCACCGCGCGGGAGCAGTGGCGGGCCAAGCGGAACCGGACGATGGGGCTCGCCGAGGACGACGAGCTGGTCGACGCGCTGTTCGGCGAGGAGATGGTCAAGATCTACGCCGATCAGGACGCGGTCAAGAGTGGCGGTCGCAGCGGTGTCCATGACTCGGCCCGCCGGAACGCCGAACTCGAGAAGGAGGGCATCGTCGCCGAAGTCCTCTTCGCCGATTTTCAGAACAGCAACGAGCCACCCTGGGGCGCGGCGTTCCCGTTCCCCGACACGAACAAGGAGCTCCGGCTCGCCGGGGCCCGGGCGTTCAACCGCTGGCTCGCCGACTTCTGCGCCGAGCTTCCCGGCAGGCGGGCCGGTGTCGCGCTCGTGCAACCGCACGACATCGACACCGCCGTGCGCGACGTGCACTGGATCAAGGAGGCCGGCCTCGCCAGCGTGATGTTGCCGACGGGCGACTTCGAGCTGGCCTCGTACCACGATCCCCGCTACGACCCGCTGTGGGCGGCGTGCGTGGACACGGGGCTGCCGGTGACGATCCATTCGGGTGGCACCCCGTGGGAGGGATACGGCCCGCACGCCATGTGGGTCACCAAGGTCGAGTTCATGTGGTGGGCGCGCCGGCCGCTGTGGGAGCTGATCTTCGGCGGCGTGTTCGAACGCTTCCCGACGCTGCAGGTCGCGTTCACCGAGCAGGGCGCCGATTGGATCCCGTCGATGCTCGAGCGTCTGGACGAGCAGTACTACTCCCCGTTCGAACGCGGCATAACCGACCACCTCAAGAAGTCGCCCACCGAGTACTGGCGGTCGAACTGCTACGTCGGCGCGTCGTTCATGAGCCGCGCCGAGTGCGACATCAGGGACGAGATCGGCGTCGACCGGATCATGTGGGGCGCCGACTTCCCGCACATCGAAGGGACGTGGCCCTACTCGGCGTTCGCGTTGCGGGATGCCTTGAACGGCTGCTCGGCCGAGGAGGTCCGGCTGATGTGCAGTGAGACCGTCGCCAAGCTGTACGGCTTCGACCTCGACGCGCTCCGCCCGGTCGCCGAACGGGTGTCACCACGACTGGAGGACGTGCTCTCATCGGCATCACCCGCGGCGGCGACGTATGACCCTGTCGACTACGCCCTCGGCAAGGTCAGCGGCAAGGAGACGGGCCGTCGCATCATGTCGACCATGTTGAGCTGACGCATGGCGCCGTTGCTCGAGGTGCGCGACCTCGACTTCTCCTACGGGCCGCTCCAGGTGCTGTTCGGTGTGAACCTGGAGGTGGCTCGTGGCGAGGTCCTCGCGCTTCTCGGGACCAACGGCGCCGGCAAGTCGACGCTGCTCCGGGCGATCAGCGGGCTGGGGCGCGTCGACCGGGGGAGCATCGTCTTCGACAGCGACGACATCACCCACGCCGATCCGGGTGAGCGGGTCCGGCGGGGCGTCATCCAGATGCCCGGCGGCAAGGCCGTGTTTCCCGACCTCACCGTGGAGGAGAACCTCCGCGCCGCCGCCTACACCTTCATCTGGGATCGCCCCAAGGTCGCCGAGCGGATCAAGCGCGCGCTCGAGGTGTTTCCGGTTCTCGGCCTGCGGATGGACCAAGCGGCAGTCACGCTGTCCGGCGGGGAGCAGCAGATGCTCGGCCTGGCATCGACGCTGCTGCTCGACCCCACGATCCTGCTGATCGACGAGCTGTCACTCGGGCTGGCACCCATCGTCGTCGAGGAGTTGCTCGACGTCGTGGCCCGTCTCCGCTCGACGGGCGTCACGATCGTGATCGTCGAGCAGTCCGTCAACGTCGCCCTCTCCGTCGCGGATCGCGCCGTGTTCATGGAGAAGGGCGAGGTCCGCTTCGAAGGCGCGGCGGCCGAGCTGGTCGAACGAGACGACCTCGTGCGCGCCGTGTTCCTCGGCGGCGAGGTCGGGTGAGTCTCATCGCCGTGGGCATCGGCGGGTGGTCCATCTCGGGGGAGACCGTGGTCATCGGCGCGCTCACCGGGTTGACCTACGCCGTGCTCGCGGCCGGGCTGATCCTCGTGTTCCGCGCGACCAAGGTCATCAACTTCGCACAAGGCGAGATGGGGGCGTTCGGCGCCGCCATCCTTGCCAAGCTCGTCCTCGACGATCACTGGAACTTCTGGATCGCGCTGCTCGCCGTCACCGCGCTCGGCGGGGTCCTCGGGGGCCTGATCGAGTTCACGGTCGTACGGCGGCTGTTCCGGGCGCCTCGGCTCATACTTCTGGTCGCGACGATCGGCGTCGCACAGCTCGTGCTCGTCGGCCAGTTGGTGCTCCCCAACATCAATCACGCGGCGCGCTACCCCTCGCCGTTCCATCAGACGCTGCACGTGGGCACCTTCCTCCTCCGGAGCGAGCACTTCATGGTCATCGCCCTCGTTCCGCTGGTGATCATCGGATTGACCCTGTTCCTCAACCGGACCCCGTGGGGGATCGCCATCCGGGCCGCGGCCGGCAATGCTGAGCGGGCCGAGCTCGTCGGCATCTCGACCAAGCGGATCTCGACGCTGGTCTGGGTCCTGGCCGGCTCTCTGTCGACGCTCACCGCGGTGCTCATCAACCCGCTGCGCGGCACGATCATCGGCGTTCCGACCCTCGCCCTCGGGCCGAGCCTGCTCTTGCGCGCGCTGGCGGCCGCGCTCGTCGGCGGTCTCGTCTCACTGCCGCTCGCGCTCGCCGGCGGCGTGGCCATCGGTGTCCTCGAGGCGGTGATCTTCGCCAACGTCTCGAATCCGGGCGCGGCCGACATGGCGCTGCTCGTGATCGTCCTCGTCCTGGTGCTCACCCGTGGCAGGACGCTCGGTGGCGCCGAGACGGGCTCGTGGTCGCTCACGCCGAAGGTGAAGGCGATCCCGGAACGCGTGCGGGCGGTGTGGTGGGTCGGCCACCTCAACCAATTGGCAGGTGCCGCCGGGCTGGCAGTCGCGGTGGCCGCGCCCCTGGTGTTCGACCGGTCATCGCAGCTGTTCCTGCTCTCGCGGGTGCTCTTGTTCGCCATCGTGGCGCTGTCGGTCACCCTGCTGACCGGCTGGGCTGGGCAGCTGTCGCTCGGGCAGGCGGCCTTCGTCGGCCTGGGCTCGATGATGACGGCGGCGCTGCACGCGCGCGGGATGCCGTTCGGCGTGGCGGTGGCGTACAGCGTCGTGGCCGGCGTCGTGGCTGCCGTCCTCGTGGGCTTCCCGGCGTTGCGAGTGCGCGGCTTGGCGCTCGCGGTCACCACGCTGGCTTTCGCGGTCGCGGCGCGGGGCTGGATCCTCCCGCATCATTTCTTCGTCGGGAACTCGGCAGTGGTGACGGTGACCCGCGGCGAGTGGCTCGGCATCGACCTCCACGCGCAGCGCACCTACTACTTCCTCTGCCTGGTGGCGCTGGTCGGCTGCGTGCTCATGGTCGCCCGCCTGCGTTCGACGGGCGTCGGCCGCGGGATCATCGCCACCCGCGAGAACGAGGCCGCGGCGGCGAGCTTCACGGTGTCGCCGACCTTCGCCAAACTCGCCGCGTTCGGTGTGGCCGGCGGCCTCGCCGCGCTCGCGGGCGGGCTGCTGGCGGGGCTCCGCGTGCAGTTCGGCCCGGACGCGTTCGGGCCGGAGGTCTCGCTCCAGGTCGTCGCCATGACGGTCATCGGCGGCCTGGGATCGGTCGGCGGGGCCGTACTCGGGGCCCTCTACGTGATCGGCTTGCCGGCCCTGTTCAACAACAACACGACCGTGGCGCTGGCCACATCCGGCATCGGGCTCCTGGTGCTGCTGCTGTTCCTGCCGGGCGGCCTCATCGAAGTCGTCTACCGGGCCCGCGACCTGATGGTGACCTTCGCATCGAGGCGGCTCGGTCGGGCCGAGGAACCCCAACGAGATCGCTCGGTCGCCACTGCGCTGCCCGCGCCCGGCCGCGCCGTCGAGCTTCCGCCGCGCACGCCGGTGCTGGTCGTGGCCGGCATCACCGTGCGCTTCGGCGGCCGGGTCGCGCTCGACAATGTGTCGATCGACGCGTCACCCGGTGAGGTGGTCGGCTTGATCGGGTCGAACGGCGCCGGCAAGTCGACGTTGATGAACGTCATCTCGGGGTTTGTCCCGGCGCGGCAGGGGACGGTCGACATCTTCGGGCGTGACGTCACCCGGTACGCCCCTCACGAGCGGGCCGCGCTCGGTGTCGGCCGGGTCTTCCAGGACGCCCGACTCTTCGGCGATCTGACGGTGCGCGAGACGGTGATGGTCGCCCTCGAGGCCCACGAGCGATCGGAGCTCGTGCCGTCACTGCTCGCGCTTCCGCCGTCGGTCGCGGCCGAGCGGCGCAAACGCAGCCAGGCCGACGCGGCCATCGAGTTCCTCGGCCTCGGGCGCTTCGCCGATGCGTTCCTGTCCGACCTGTCCACCGGCACCCGTCGCATCGTCGAGCTCACGTGCCTGCTCGCGCAGGGCGCGCAACTGCTCCTGCTCGACGAGCCCACCGCCGGGCTGGCCCAGCGCGAGACCGAGGCGTTCGCGCCGCTGATCTCCCAGGTGCGCGGCGAGCTAGACGCGACCATCGTCATCATCGAGCACGACATGCCGCTCGTCATGTCGATCTCCGACCGCGTCTACTGCCTCGCGGCTGGACAACAGCTCGCCGAAGGCACACCCGACGAGATCCGGCACGACCCGCTCGTGGTCAGCGCCTATCTCGGTGCCGACGAGCGCGCCATCGCCCGGAGCGGCCGGCGCCCCGCAGGTGCCCAACGATGAGCGCCATCGCTCGCCGCCTCGACGCCACCGACGGGCAGGTCTGGAGCCTCGCGCTGGGCCTGCTCCTGGCCATCGTGCTGGCCGTCGCCGGCATCCCTCCGGTCCTGCATCACGTCAGCAGATCCTCGGCTTCCCCCGCCTCGCCCGCCGTCTCGCCGGTTGCCTCGACGTCCCACGCGACTCGCACCCCGACCCCGGCCGGCCCGGCTGCGGAGCCGTCGCCGTCCGTCCGGGCTGGTCCTGGCTCCACGACCAACCAGACGACATTCGGGCCGGCGACAAACGATGACGTCGTGACGTCGGCCGCGCCACCGGCACTGTTCGGAACGGTTGTGTCGCTGGCGACCGTGCCGGCACCGCTGGCGGGCATCGCCGCCGGCGGCGGCCGGGTGTTCGTCGCAACCGACGGGGGCGCCCCGTCGCACGTGTTCACCTACGACCTGATTGGGCAACGGGTCGGCGACATCATCATCACGGGACAGCCTGACCATCACAGCCGCGGCATCACCGGTCTCGCCGTCGGTCCGGATGGGGCGCTCTATGCCACCGATGCCGCGACCGCACGGGTGCTGCGCATCGACCCCGCGAGCGGGCGACAGACGACGATCGCCACGATCGCCGACCTGCCGTCGTGCGTGCTCGCGCCCGCGGCGCGGCTGTGCGAGCCAGGCCTCGAGGATCATCGGCCGCTCGTACGCGGGATCGCTCGCGCCGCCGACGGCACGCTGTACGTGACCGACAGCGGCCAGGCGACGGTGTGGCGAATCCGACCGGGTGGCCAAGCGGAAACATGGTCGCAGTCCATGCAACAGGCGTCAGGCGACGGGCCGACCGCGGTCGCCATCGCGCCTGACGGCAGCGTCGTCTGCACGGTCGGCACCGATCTCAATCCGTTCAACGCAACGGCGGCGTCGGTGTACAGGATCCCGGTTGGGGGCAACGGAAGTGCTGGTACTCCCGTGTTGGTGGCCAAGCTGGCCAAGGGAGATCAGCCGACCGGCGTGGCCGCCGGATCCAACGGTCGTATCTACGTCGCGCTGCACGGCCCATCCGCGATCGTCGTCCTCAACGCCAACGGCTCCGAGGTCACGCGTCTGCGCGCCGCGTCGATCGACGGACCAGCCGGCCTCGGCCTGTCGTCCGGCGACGATCTGTACAGCACGACGCAGCCCACCGACGGGCCGAGCCAGCTGCTGCACATCAGCGTCACCGGGGGACCGTAGCGATGAGCCGTCAGGAGGCCCACGTCCGGATCGAAGCATCCCCCCATGAGGTGTGGCGGGTGCTGGTCGACATCGATCGCTACCCGCGATGGAACCGGTATGCCACGTCCGCCGTCGGTGACCTGCGACCCGGAGGCGAGGTCAAAATCGTCGTCCCGCTCTGGAAGGAGAAGCGCGGGCCGGTGAACAACCGGGTCACCGAACTGGTGCCGAACAAGCGCCTGTGTTGGCGGTCCCTGAGCTGGTTCAAGTTCCTCGCGTACGGCGTGCGCTGCCGCCACCTCGAGGGCCAGCCGGACGGCTCCACCGTCTTCCGCGAGGTGGAGACGATGCACGGTGCATTCGCCGGCGTGATCCATCGCCTCCATGGGCCCCATCTGCTGCGCGGCCTCCAAACGGAGTGCGACTCGTTGAAGGCGGAGGTCGAACGACAGAAGTCAGCCGACGATCGCGGGAGGCCATGATGGGGGCGTCGACCCGTCGGAGCTCCGCCCGTGGTGGTCGCGGTGGACCCCGAAGTCTCCGCTTCTGGTCCACGATCGTCCGCTGCGACCAGGAGCGTGGCATCGAATGTGACGACGCAATGGTTTTCGGGTCCACCCGCATGGCGTCGGACGCGCCGATAGCGCGCACTCGGCAGAGATGCTTCGTCGGGTTCTTGGGCGCTTCTACCTCCACCGCAGCGCGTAATCCGCGCTGGTAGGGAGGGAGAAGTAGACCGAGCGGTGATGCCGGATCGGCGCACGCCGGGCGGTGCGAGTGGCAGTCTGGAGCCGGCGTCGTGGCTAGGACTCGTCGCGAGGAAGGTCGAGCGTGAAGGTCGATCCCGCCCGCGGATTGCGGGCCGCACTCACGGTGCCTCCCATGGCTTCGACCAAGCCGTTGACGATGTAGAGACCGAGGCCCGAGCCGGCTACTCCCGTTGCCGGGCCGCGTTGGAACGGCTCGAAGACGGCAATGCCTTCCGGCACGCCGACCCCGTCGTCTTGCACGGTGATGCACACCCGTTCTTCGTCGGTGCGCAGGCCGATGACGATGCTCGCCGGGGCGGCTGAGTACTTGATGGCGTTCTCGATGAGCTGGGCGACGACTTGCTGCAAGGCAACGGCATCCACGTGGACCTGCAAGGTCGCGGGTCCGTCGTAGGCCACCTCGTGACCCGGCGCCGAACCGTCGAACAACTCGGCTTCGAGCTGAAGCAGCTCAGCCAAGTCGATGGGCTCGGGGTCCAGATTGAGGCCGGTGATCTCGGCCCGTGTCTCCTCGACCAGTGACTCGGCTCGTCGGCCGAGGTCATCGGCCTGGCGGCGGATCGCGCCCAGCGCGCTGCGGCGCTGGGCGTCGGTGTAGTCGTCCCAACGGGCGTCGAGTGACGCGGCCCATCCTGAGATGATCGCCAGCGCGCTCTTGAGCTTGTGCTCGTAGGCGCCCAACAAGGTGGTGCGGGTCCGCAGGCGGTCATCGGCCGCCGCCGCCCGCCCCTCGGCGACCTCGGCCCGGTCACTTTCCGCCACCGCTCGCCGTTCGGCGAACTCGGCCCGTCGCTCGGCGCGTGTCACCTGGGCTGCTTCGTCGTCGTCGACGGTCTGGGACAAACGCTCGCTCGAGTCGGAGGGCACACGCTCGGTCATCGTCGGGCCTCGTCTCACGCTGGAGTTCGAGAGCGGGGCCGGGGTCCAGGGCGACCAACTCTTGGTCGAGGCTACCGGTGATCGGGGTGAGCTACCCGCCACTGGTCGTTCCGGCACGTTTCGGACCGGGCGAGCAGCGCAACCCGGCACATCTGATCGTCATCTGCCGATGCGCGGTGGCGCGGCGGGTAGTTGCATCGCGACGCGGAGCCCGCCAGCGCCGCTCGGGCATGGCAACCCGGAGGCGTTTCATTACGCTCGCTCCCGGCACCGTCAGTTGGGCGCCTGAGGAGCGGCATGGCCAAGCTGATCTACGTGGCGAATGTGTCCCTCGACGGCTACATCGAGGACGCGCGCGGCAGCTTCGAATGGACCGCGCCCGTCGACGAGGTCTTCACCTTCATCACCGACCTTGTGCGCCCCGTCGGTACCTACCTCTATGGACGGCGCATGTACGAGACGATGGCCGTCTGGGAGACCCAACCTGCCCTGGCTGCCCAGTCGGAGCTCATGGCGGACTTCGCGAACGTCTGGCAGGCGGCCGACAAGATCGTCTACTCCACGACGCGGCACGTCGTCTCGACCGCCAACACGCGGCTCGAGCGCCGCTTCGACCCCGGTTCGGTCCGCGACATGAAGACGTCCGCCGACCGCGACTTGACCGTCGGCGGGCCGACCCTCGCGGCGCACGCGTTCAACGCCGGGCTGGTCGATGAGTGCCAGCTCTTCATGCATCCGGTGCTCGTCGGTGGCGGCAAGCCCGCATTCCCCAGCGACGCCGGCATCCAGTTGGAGCTGCTGGAGGAGCGCCGGTTCGGCAACGGTGTCGTGTACCTCCACTACCGCATCCAGAGCTGACCCTGCAGTCGCATGACAACCGAAGACCGCCGGTTTTGGTGCTCGTCAGCGGAAGTCGCTGTCATGGCCGCTGAGCTTCGTGTCCGACGCGCGTCGGGCCTCCTCACGCGAGTTGGAGCACGTGCACGGCCTGCTGGAGGGTGTTGACTCCCCGCACCTGCAGCCGGCGGTCCCTGACCGAAGACACCTCGTCGGAGGCGACGAGGAAGACCGTGGCCCCGGCGCGCCGCGCCGCGATCGCCTTCTCGTGAACACCGCCCACCGGGCCGACTGACCCGTCCGCTTCGATCGTCCCCGTGGCGGCGACGGCGCGGCCCCGCGCGTCGTCCGAGGGGTCGAGCATGTCGGTGATCGCCAGTGCGTACGCCAGCCCGGCCGAGGGGCCGCCCAGGCCGGAGCGGGCCTGAAGCGTGATGCTGAACGGGAGCACCACGCGCAGGTCGCGCGTGGCGACCACCACACCGATGCCAGTGCCGCCTGAGACCTCTGGGAGGCGCACTGTGGTCGTCGTCACTGGCAACGTCCGCCCTCTTCGCTCCACGGTCAGGGTCAGGTGCCGTCCGGCCGGGAGTCCGCCGACGACGTCGTGGAGGTCGGCGACGGTCCTGATGGGTTGTCCGTCCACGGCGGTGATGGTGTCGCCGGCTTTGAGGACTGAGGCTGCCGGCGACGACCGGGTGACCCCGATGACTTGGGCACCGCGGCCGACGAGTGTGGCGTGGTAGCCGGCAGCAGTCGCGGCCGCGGCCGCCGCCGTCTGCTGGCTGTCGACGTAGAGCTGCCGCTCGAAACGGGCGATGGCACCGGGTGAGATGCCCTTGGGCGCGACGTCGCCGGCAGAGAGCACCTCGCGGTCGCTCCGTGCCATTGCCAGGAGCACCCCGAGGGCGCTCGGCTGACTCAACCGCACCGAGGTGAGCAGGTAGCGGCCGGTGAGCGGCTGAACGGGCACGCCGGTGATCGTGATGTCACCTCGAATGTCGAAGGATTCGCCCGGCGAGACCACCACGTACGGCGGGTGGTACAGCGCCGCGATCGCCACGGCGAAGGTGAGTGCGACCACCAACCAGACGCCGAGCCCGCCGGCGCGGCGTCGGGCGGACGGCAATTCGGCGGGAAGCACTCCTTCCGGGATGCGGAGCGCGTCGGGGGTCGGGAGGACGCCGAGCGCGATCTCGAGTCGGGCCGCGATTGCCTCCGCATCAGCGGCGCGGATCAGGTACCAGCCGAGCACGACGAACCAGATCCCGCCGATGCCCGCGCCGGTCACGGCGCTGAGCAGGCCGAGACCGACGAGCAAGGAGCCGAAGGCGCGCCCGGCACCCGCGGCGGACAGCGTCGCTGCGGCCCGGTCGCCGGAGCGCCGCCAGAGGACCGCGTGCAGGATCCGCCCGCCGTCCAGCGGCAGCGCCGGCACCAGGTTGAACGCGGCGAGGATCCCGTTGACGCGGGCCAGGTAGTCCGTCACGCCGCGCACGGCGACTGGCGCTCCGGTCGCGCGGGCCAGGGCGGTGAGTCCGAGGAACACGAGGGCGAGCACCGCGGAGGCGATCGGCCCGGCGGCCACCACGCGGAGCTCGGCCCTCGGGCTCGGCAGCTCGCCCTCGGTCTTGGACACGCCTCCGAAGAGCCAGAGCGTGATCTCCTGAACCCGGACGCCCTCGCGCAGCGCCCGCAGTGTGTGGCTCAGCTCGTGGGCCAGGATCGAGCCGAAGAACAGGACGGTGGCGAGCGCGCCCATGGCGAGGTACGTCGATCCCGACTGGCCGGGGTAGGTGGCCGGGAACAGCGCGCCCGCCAATGTCCAGAAGAAGAACAGGAAGATGAAGAGCCACGTCCAGTTGATCCCGACCGGGATGCCCTTGACGCGGAAGAGGCGAATGTTGCTGTTCAACACGTCAGCCGGGCTCGTCGACGCGGCCCGGAGACAGGTGGCGGACGAACCAGTCTCGAGCGAGGCGGGCGACCGGCTCCAGGGCGCCGGGCTCCTCGAAGATGTGGGTCGCGCCGGGAACGATCTCGAGCCGCGACTCGCCCGCGAGTTGCTGCATGGCCTGACGGTTGAGGTCGATGACGATCTCGTCACGCCCCCCGACGATGAGCAGCGTCGGTTGGCGCACCCTGCGGAGCTGGTCGCCGGCGAGGTCCGCACGCCCGCCACGGGACACGACCGCCCGAACCGAATCCGGTCGTTCCGCGGCGGCGACCAGTGCGGCCGCGGCCCCAGTGCTGGCGCCGAACAGGCCGATCGGGAGGCCGGCGAGGGGCTCGTGTTCGCCCACCCAGTCGGTCACCGCGATGACCCGCGTCGCGAGAAGGTCGATGTCGAAACGGAGTCGGGCGGTGCGAGCGTCGAACTGCTCCTCCTGCAACGTGAGCAGGTCGGCCAGGACGGTGGCGAGTCCGGCGCGTTGCAGTTCGCCGGCGACGTAGCGGTTGCGGGGGCTGTGACGGCTGCTGCCGCTTCCGTGTGCGAACACGACCACCCCCCGGGCGGAGTCCGGGACGGTGACGTCGGCCGCGACCTCGACCCCGGCGGCCGGGATGTCGAGGGTGCTGGGCATCTGGGTCATGGCGCGCGCGTCCTACCCGGCCGCTGGGGCGGGGTAGCGGTCGACCGCGATGGGCGCCGCTCCAGGCCTTGACACGTCTTGGTGACAGACCACATACTTAGGTAGATGCCTAAGTATGTGGGAGCGCTCGACCAGATGTTCCACGCGCTCGGCGACGACAGCCGACGCGCGATGGTCGAACATCTGGCCCGCGGTCCGGCGTCGGTGACCGAGCTCGCCCGGCCGTTCCCCACGGCACTCCCGACCGTCGTGCAGCACCTTGGTGTGCTCGAGTCCGCCGGGATCGTCACGTCGACCAAGGTCGGCCGCGTTCGCACCTACCAGCTGGCCACGAAGGCACTCACGCCCGCCGCCGAGTGGATCAGCCGGCAGCAATTGTCCGCCGAGCGTCGACTCGACCGCCTCGGCGCGTTCCTCACCCGCCCGACCGACAAGGAGACCACGACATGACCGAGATCATCGAGCGCAGCCAGACCCACGCGACGTTCACCCTGGAACGCAGCTATCCGGTGCCCGTCACCGCGGTCTGGCACGCCCTTTCCGACACTGACGCGCGGGACCAGTGGTTCGGGGCCGGCGAGGCGTTCGACGTCCACCAGGCGTCGCATGACTTTCGCGTCGGCGGGCATGGCCTCGAAGAGGGTCAGTGGCGCGGTGGACCGACGTCGCGATTCGTGTCCACGTACACCGACATCGTCGATCTGCAGCGGATGGTCTTCACCTACGACATGTGGGTCGATGACCGACACCTCTCCACGTCCCTCACCACGATCGTGGTGGAACCCGATGACGGTGGGACTCGCCTCACCTACACCGAACAAGGTGTCCACTTCGACGGGCTCGACACCGTCGAGGGTCGAGAAGAAGGCACTCGAGGGCTGCTCGACAACCTCGGCTCGTTCCTCGTGGCCAGCCGCTGACTCGGGTCAGCTCCACCTCGCGGGCCGGGCCTCGGGCCACTCCTGCGCGGCCCCACTACTCATGGCCGAACCACCGCCGTCGGCGGGAGGCCGCGAACTCGCGCTTCTCGGCCGCCGATTCGAGCGACGGCGGAGTGAACCGCGCGGTCGGGGCCGGTCCGGACAGGAAGTTGACGTCGACCTTGCCGATGGTGTCGCCACCCATCTCGATGTAGCAGATCACCTCGCCAGGAAACGGAGCCGGCGCCGGCCCGCCACCGATGCTCGCGAGCAACACGTCGGCGACGGTGGAAGCTTCGCCCTCGGCAATGACCCCGGCGCGCGGGACCGGCGCGCTCGTGACGTCGCCCACCGCGTAGACGTCGGGGAACCTCGTTGCGAATGTCGCGGCGTCGACCGGAACCCAGCCGTCCTCGGTGAGGCCGGCCTCGACCACCACGGCCGGCGCTCGGTGCACCGGGACCGCGAGGAAGAGGTCGAACGGGAGCGCGCGGCCGTCCTCGAGGTGCGCCACCTTGGCGACCGGGTCGAGGCTGGTGACCCACGACGCATGCGAGTGCTCGATGTTGCGATCGTCGAGCAAGCCGAGGATGGCGTTCGAGACGTCGTCGGACACCGGGATCGGCTTGGGCATCGGCGTGACGAGATGGATGGTGCACGCGTCGCGCATCCCGCGCTGCGTGAGAAAGTCGTGAAGCATGAACGCTGACTCGTACGGCGCAGGTGGGCACTTGAAGAAGCCGCCCAGCACGGCGATGACGACCGCACCACCGTCGAAGGTCGCGAGCGCCTCGCGGGCGCGCGCCGCGCCCTGCGGCGAGTAGAACTCGTAGCCGCTCTCGACGAGCCCCGGTGTCGCCTCGGGGGCCAGGTCGGCCCCCAGCGCGACGACGAGGATCTCCGCTTCGTACTCGCCCCCACTCGTCACGACTCGCTTGCGCTCCGGGTCGATGGAGAGCACGGTCTCCTGACGGAACTCGACACTCGGCTTGACGATGTCGCGGTACGGCAGCCGGACATCCTCGAGGTTCCTTCGACCGAACAGCACGTCGAGCTTGGTGAACCCGAAGACGAAGCTGTCGCTCTGGTCGATGAGCGTGACCTCGACCTCATCGGCCAGATCCTCGGACAACCGGGTCGCCAGCTCGAGCCCGCCAAACCCAGCGCCGAGGATCACGACACGCCGGCGCACGTTCAACGCGGTTGGGGAACGATGCGAATGGACGGTACGTCCGGGTGCGGCACCTTGCTCGCATGTCTGGAGATGAGGTCGGCCGGCGTGCCGCGACGCGGACGCGAGGTCACCAGGCGTACGCCTCGGGTGCCGGCCCGCCGGGCCCGGGAAAGATCTTGTCCAGACGCGCCAGGACGTCGGCGTCGAGGTGGATCTCGACCGATCGCAGCGATCCCGTGAACTGATCCATGGTGCGCGGGCCGATGATCGGTGCGGTGACCACCGGGTTGGCAAGAAGCCACGCGATGGCGACGTCGGCCGGCCGCTCGCCGAGCTCGGAGCACAACTTCTCCCATGCCTCGAGCGTGTCGCGGAGCCACTCGGCGGCCGCCTTCATGCCGTCGGTCGCGCGACGCCCGTCGCCTTGCCCCACCGAGCCGCCCAGCAGTCCGCTGCCGAGCGGGCTCCAGGGGAGGAGGCCGACGCCGTACGACTCACACGCCGGGATGACCTCGAGCTCGATGGTGCGCGTCTTCAGGTTGTAGAGGCTCTGCTCCGACACGAGCCCGAAGGAGTGCCGGCGCGTCGCCGCCTCGTTGGCGGCGGCGATGTGCCATCCGGCGAAGTTGGAGCTGCCGACGTAGATCACCTTGCCCTGCGCGACCAGCAGGTCCATCGCTTGCCACACTTCGTCCCAGGGCGTGGCCCGGTCGACGTGGTGCATCTGGTAGAGGTCGATGTGGTCCGTCTGGAGTCGACGGAGGCTGGCTTCGCAGGCGTCGCGGATGTGGCGGGCCGACAGCTTCGAGTCGTTCGGCCAGTCACCGGCCACGTTGCCGTACACCTTGGTCGCGAGGACGACTTTCTCGCGGCGGCCGCCGCCCTGCGCGAACCAGCGGCCGACGATCTGCTCGGTCTCGCCGCCGCCATACCCGTTGGCGGTGTCGAAGAAGTTGATGCCGGCATCGAGCGCGGCGTCCATGATGGCGAAACTGTCCGGCTCGCTCGTCTGCGGCCCGAAGTTCATCGTGCCGAGACACAACGGGCTGACGAGCACGCCGGAACGTCCGAGGTGGCGGTAGTCCATGACTGCCGACCCTATGTGCTCAACGCCGCGGCGCGCGCCGCCCCCGATCGCTGCTCGCGATGTGCGAGGGGAACCGGCGTCGACTGGCGCCCGTGCCGGCCGCCCGGACGGCGGCCGGCGGCACCGGGCGCATTGCCAGGGTTCTTAGACGGTTCTTGTCCTGTCCTCAGGTTCGCCTCACCCGCGCGCCGGATGCTCGGTCCAGGTCGAGATCGAAAGGACCGTTGTGATGGCCGATTCACCGTTCCAGACACCGGAGGAGCCGCCGCAGGGCGCGGCGCCGGAAACGCACCCCGCTCCCGCCGTGAGCAGGCGGAAGCCGATGATGGTCGCGGCCGCCGCGGTCGTCGCCGCCCTCGCCCTGGTCGGGGGCCTCCTCATCTCGCGCGGCGGGTCGAGCGCGGCGAAGACCACCGCCGGCTCGGCGAGCAGCACATCCACGACCAGCACCACCGGCCGGCGTGGCGCACGACCCGGGACGTCCGGCACGATCGCGTCGAAGTCGGGGTCGACGTTGACCATCACCACGACGGCGGGCCAGACAGTGACCGTCGCCACCAGCGGCTCGACCACGGTCACCCGCACGGTGTCGAGCGCGCTGACCGGCATCAAGGTCGGCGACCATGTCGTCGCACGCGGCACGACCTCCGGGGCGACGGTCGCGGCGACCGCCGTGACGGATCTCGGCACCAATCCACCGACGCAGGGCACCCCCGGCGGCAACGGCGGCAACGGCGGCAACGGCGGCCCGAACTCGGGCAACCCCAATGCCAACGCCGCCAATCGCGGCGCGCAGGGCACGGTGACCGCGGTCAGCCCCACCGGGTTCACGATGGCTGACGCGACGGGCACCACCATCACGGTCTCGACCAACGGGTCGACGACCTTCAGCGTCACGACGCCGAGCACGGTCGACTCGCTCGTCGTGGGCGAGCAGATCCAAGTGATCGGCACGACCGGAAGCAACGGCACCGTGACTGCCACGTCCATCCGCGTAGGCGGCGGCGGCTTCGGTGGCGGACCGGCCGGCAACGGCAACCCGAACACCCCCCCGACGGGCGCCTGAACCGGGCCCGGGCTCCAACTCGAAGCAAGGAGACGTCATGTCCAACACACTCACTCGCCGCTTCTCGCGGAGCGGCCGCCGCATGGCGATCGTCTACGGCGGGCTCAGCTTGGCGCTCATCGGGTCGGGCACGATGGCCTACGGCGCCATCGGGTCGACCGGAGCCGGAACCGCGTCCAACGCCAGGGTCGTCACCGCGCAAACTGGAACAGTGACGCGCTCCGTGTCGGCCACGGGCAACGCGCAGCCGGCGAGCACACTCAACGTCGGCTTCGCGACATCGGGGACGGTCACCGAGGTCGACGCGAAGGTCGGCCAGCAGGTCAAGGCCGGCGACGTGCTGGCCAAGCTCGATCCCACTGCCGCGCAGACGAACCTTCAGATCGCACAGCTGAACCTGACGTCGGCGCAGGCGAAGCTCTCGAGCGCCGAGTCGGGCACGTCCAGCTCGAGCGGCGGGGGATCGTCGAGCGTGTCGGGCTCGACGTCGGTGAGCAGTCTGCAAGTCACGCTGGCCAACGATCAGCAGTCGTTGGTCGACGTGCAGCGGCAGGCGAACGTCAACGCCAACGGCTACCAGCTCACCGTCGACCAAGCCCAGGCGCAACTCTCGAAGGATCAGCAGCAGCAAACCGCGGACGCCGGTACCCCGGCGGCGACGCAGGACCAGAACGCGGTCGACAAGGACAGGAACACCCTTGCGGTCGCGCAGCAGAACCAGGCGGCCGGTCTGGCCAAGGACAAGCAGACGGTGGACCAGGGCGGCGCCAAGGTCGCTTCCGACCAGGTGGCGCTCGCCAATGCGCAGACCCCGGCATCCGGGACCGTCGACCCGTCGGCGGTGGCGTCGGCGCAGGCCGCGGTGTTGCAGGCGCAAGCGGCGGTGACCGCCGCGCAGAAGGCGCTCGACGAGACGACGCTGACTGCCCCGTCCGCCGGGACGATCACCGCACTCACCGGTCTGGTCGGCGAAACCGTCACCGCATCGGGCACCAGCGCGGCATCGAGCTCGGCCGCCGGGTCGACCGGCGGCGCCGGCACTGGCACCGCGTCGAGCGCGACCAGCACCGGGTCGAGCGGGTCGAGCAGCACGGCGTTCCTCACGCTGGTGGACATGTCCGCGGTGCAGGTCAAGGTGGGCTTCGCCGAGATCGACGCCGTGAAGGTGCAGGCCGGGCAGCCCGCGACCGTCACCGTCTCGGCGCTGACCGGGACGCCGCTGACGGGCACGGTCATCGCGGTGGATCCCACCGCCACCGTGGTCAGCAACGTCGTCACGTACAACGCCCTCGTCGCGGTCGCCGATGCGCCGGCGACGCTCAAGCCGGGCATGACCGCGTCGGTGAGCGTCCAGGTGGCCAGTCATCCGAACGTGGTCGAAGTGCCGACCGCGGCGATTCAGACGCAGGGCGGCGCGAGCTTCGTGAACGTCGACGTGAACGGCAAGCCCGTCTCCACCCCGGTGACGACCGGTCTCCAGGGCGACAACACCACCGAGATCACGTCGGGATTGACTGCCGGCCAACAGCTGCTCGTGAGCACCGGAACCGTCAGCACCAGCACCGCGGCCACCACCGGCACCCGGACGGGCACCGGCACGGGTGGCGGGGGCGGGGCCGGGTTCACCGGCGGCGGCGGCGGCGGCTTCCCGGTCGGGGGCTGATCCGATGACCGCCATCCGACCAGTCATCGATCTCCGCCGGATCGTCAAGACGTACGCGACCGGCGAGGCCGAGGTGCACGCCTTGCGCGGCGTGGACCTGCGGATCGAGCGCGGGGAGTTCGTCGCCATCATGGGCGCCTCGGGTTCGGGCAAGTCCACGCTGATGAACATCATCGGCTGCCTCGACGTACCCACGTCGGGGCGCTACCGGCTCGACGGCGTCGACGTGCGCCGCCTCGAGGACAACCAGTTGGCCATGGTCCGCAACCGGAAGCTGGGGTTCGTCTTCCAGAGCTTCAACCTGATCCCGCGCACCAGCGCGTTGGCCAACGTCGAGCTTCCCCTTGCCTATGGGGGCGTCAAGCGCCGGGAACGCGCCGAACGGGCGCTCGCCGCGCTCGACAGCGTCGGTCTCGCCGACCGGGCCCACCACATGCCCACCGAGCTGTCGGGGGGCCAGCAGCAGCGGGTCGCGGTGGCGCGGGCGCTGGTCACCCACCCGGCACTGCTGCTCGCCGACGAACCCACCGGCAACCTCGACACCACTGCGACTCGGGAGATCCTCGACCTGTTCCATCGCGTCCACGCCGAAGGCCGCACGATCGTCCTGATCACGCACGAACCGGAAGTCGCGCACGCCGCGGCGCGGGTCGTGCGGATCAGCGACGGTCTCGTCGTGTCCGACGAGCGTCAGACCGCACAGCGGTTCGACACGTACTCCAAGGCGGTGTGAGGTGTCACTCGACAGCTTCCGCATCGCGCTGCGGGGCATCACGGCCAACCGGCTGCGGTCGTCGCTGACGGTGCTCGGCATCCTCATCGGCGTCGGCGCCGTGATCGTCCTCGTCGCCGTTGGCAACGGCTCGTCGATCGCGGTGCAACAGCGCATCCAGAACCTCGGCACCAACACGTTGCTGGTCAACAACCGGGGACGGGCCGGCGGCGGCGCGCAGCGCACCGGCACGCAGACGACCCGCATCCAGATCGACAACGGTGATGTCGCCGCGCTCAACGACAAGAGCCAGGCTCCCGACATCGCCAGCGCGTCGCCGGTGGTCACCGTCGGCGCCGCGACGGCGACCTTCAACGGCGCCACCACGACCGTCGGGCAGTTCGTCGGCAGTGACGCCAACTACCTCACCGCGTCGGCCCGCACCGTCGACGCCGGCCGGGCGCTGACCATCGACGACATCACCAACCACAACCACGTCGTGGTGTTGGGCCGCACCACCGCCGCCAACCTCTTCGGGTCCGGCACCGACGCCCTCGGCAAGACGATCCAGATCAACGGCGTGTCGTTCCAGGTGGTCGGCCTCCAAGCCACGAAGGGGTCGAACGGCAGTCAAGATCTCGATGACTTCGCGGTCGCGCCCTACACCGCCGTGCAGGACACGCTCACCGGCGCGACCGGCGGCTACCCGCAGGTGATCGTGGAAGCCCGCACTGCCAGCGTCGAGAACAACGCGCAGGCCGAGATCGTCACCATCCTCGACTCCCGCCACCACCTCTCGGCCACCGCCGCGAGCCCGTTCACCGTGCTGAACCAAGGCAGCCTGTTGCAGACCTCGCAGAGCACGACGCACACCTTCACGGTGCTGCTCGGTGCGGTCGCCGCGATCTCGCTGCTCGTCGGCGGAATCGGCGTGATGAACATCATGCTGGTCACCGTCACCGAACGCACGCGAGAGATCGGCATCCGGAAAGCGATCGGCGCGCCCCGCAGCGCGGTGCTCGGCCAGTTCATCACCGAGGCGGTGGTGCTCACGATCATCGGCGGGCTCGCCGGCATCGGGGCCGGTCTGATCGGCAGCCACTTCAAGATCGTCGGCGTCTCGCCGGTGATCGCCGGCTACTCGATCCCACTCGCCTTCGGCGTCGCCGTTGCCGTCGGCCTCTTCTTCGGCATCTATCCCGCCAACCGAGCCGCGTCGCTCCGCCCGATCGACGCGCTTCGCCATGAGTGATCCAAGGAGCGACACCATGATCCCCACCGACACCGAACACCTGCCGAGTGTCGAAGCCGAAGCACCCGACGAGCCCGAGCTCGACGAGGTCGAGGACGACTCCTGGCTCGCCGCGACCCAGGCGAGGGGCATGCGCGTCCGGCTGCCGCTCGCGGCACTCACCCTCGGCATCGTGGCGGCGCTCGGCCTTTGGGGCGGCGCCAAGCTCGAAGCGGCCCAGAACCCCGCTGCAACTGCGACGTCGGCCCGTGCCGCAGCAACTGGTCGCGGCACCGGTGCGACTGCCGGCGCGGGCACTGGAGCGACCGGCGGCACCGGCGCCCGGGGTGGCCTGAGTGGCACCGTCACGTCCGTGCACGGCACCCAGATCCAACTGACCACGAGCACCGGGTCCATCGTGACCGTCAACCTGCTGCCCAGCACCACCGTCACCCGAACCGCGTCGGCGGCGCCGACCGACATCACCGCGGGCGAGACGATCACCGTGCGGGGTCAGACCGGATCGGACGGCAGCACCACCGCGCAGAACGTCGCCATCGTTCCCGCGACGACGACCGGCGGCTGAGCCGCCCCGGGGCCTACGGTTTGGCGATGGCAATCGTGGATGATCTGTTGGCTCATCCGGGGCTCTACCTCGGAATCGACCGGTGTTCGCGCCGCTGACCATCGCGCTGCACGAGGCCGGCCCGGACGACCCCTACCGCTGGCTGATGACCGACACCCTGGTGTGGTCGGGGCCGTTCCGCGGCGAGACCCGGGAGCTCCGGGTCACGGCGTCGGCGGCGCATCCGTTCTTGACGGATCTCGCGTCGGTGCCGAGGAGTCTCACGTGGCTGTTCCCTCGCTATGGCAAGTACACCAAGGCCGCCGTGCTGCACGACTACCTGTGCCAGCGGTTCCGGGAGACGCCGTCGATGGGGTCGGCGGCACCGTCATTGCTGCCGCTCGGTGACCGGTCCGACGCCGACGAGGCGTTCAATGTCCTGATGAACGAGCTCGGCGTGCCGCGATTGCGGCGGGGGCTGATGTGGACTGCGGTCAGCTGGGCCACGCTGATCACGAGCCTCGTGCCGGGACGGCGCAGCAAGCCCGTCGGCCGTCGGGTGGGGCGGGTGATCGTCCTCGCCGCCCTCGTGGCGATCGTGGCGCTGCTCGTCGCGCGGCACGATCTCGCGGCGCTGGTGGTGGGTGGTCTCGTCGTGCCCGCGGCCGTTCTCGCCGGCGGCATCGTCGCCCTCGGTCGGGGGGATCGTGTCCGCCCGTACGTCTTCGCCTATGGCCTGACGTTGCTGTTCTCGCCACTGCTGGCGCTCGGCCTCGGGCTCGGCCTGGCGCTCTATCTCTATCTGTTCCTCGAGGACCTGTTCGCCGGGCTGCCGGCGATCCGAGGTTTCTTCTCGGACCTGTTCTCGAACGAGGCGAAGGTCCGGAAGCTCGGGACGCCGCAGTTCGCTCGCGTCGCCGCGGTCATCGAGAGCTGAGCCGGAGCCGGTTGTCGCGCGGCTGACTCGTCGATGAGGGATGCTCGTCGCATGGACACTGACGACGAGGGCGCGGCCACCGAACCGTCGGCCACGCGCAGTGCCCGAGGTGCAAGCCGGTCCGGGGTCCGCTTGTTGCCCCTCGCCGTGCTGTTCGTGTTCTCGTTGGCGTCGGTCGCCATGTTCCTCGTCTCGCGGAGAGTGGTCGACGATCAGGAGCAGCGTCTCCTCCGAGAGCGCACCGGCGAGGTCTCGGCCTTGCTCGCCAACTCGACCGCCAGCATCCAGTCCTCGTTGCGGGTGCTCGGCGCACTCGGGTCGTCGGGTGACCCGCAAGTCATTCGCCTCTTCAGCCAGGTCGCGGCACCGCAGCTCACGGGCGGGACCGTCGCAGTCGGCGTGGCGGCCGAGACGGGTGGCCGCTTCACCGTGCTCGCCGGTGCCGGTGGCAGCCCGCCACCGGGTGCGGTGCTCGATGGTGCGCGCGCCGCCCTGGTGGCCAGGGCGCTCGCTGCCGGTCAGCTGGTGTCGGCGCGGTTCCAGGATGCGACGACCACCCGCTTGGCCCTCGCTCTGCCGGCCGAAGGCCCGAGCCGCGCCGTCGCCTACCAGGAGTCGGTGGTCGACCCGACCCACCCGATCCCGCGAGCGCCCGGTTCGCCGTTTCGTGAGCTCCGAGTCGCGCTGTATGTCTCGCCGCGCGTGGATCCGTCGCAGCTCCTCTTGACCACCGAGGCGCACGTGCCGTTGACCGGCCGGGTCGTCCGCGTTGCGTACCCGGTCGGTGCCGATAGCTGGCTCCTCGCCGTCGGTTCGCGGCGGCCACTCGTGGGATCGTTCGCGAAGCACGCGCCGTGGTTCCTCCTCGGTGGCGGCCTCGTCGCGGGACTGCTCGCAACGGCGATGGTCGAGATGCTGACTCGCAGGCGCGCCTACGCGTTGGCGATGGTCGGCGAACGCACCGGTGAGCTGGAGCGCGCCCTCGCCGAGCTGGGCGAGACGCAAGCGTTTCTCGAGCGGCTCTTGACCGCAGGGCCGGTGGTCGCGACCCGCGCGACCATCCCGTTGCAGCTCGCGTCCTATGTCAGCCCGAACATCGAGCGGCTGCTCGGGCACGCCGCGTCGGCGGTGCTGGCCCCGGAGTTCATCCCCGAGCAGGTGCATCCCGACGATCTGCCGGCATTCCTGGCGGCGCTCGCCAACATCGCCGACGGGCTCGCACCACAAGCCAACCTCGAGCTGCGGCTCCGACATGGCAACGGCATGTACCGCTGGGTGTCGTACACGTTCGTTCCCGAGAACGACGCCGACGGAGTGCCGATCGCGGTGGTGGGCTACATCCTCGACGTCGACGATCGGCGGCACGCCGAGGAGGCACAGCGCGAGGCGCAGGAGGCTGCCGAGGCGGCCAGCCGATCGAAGAGCGAGTTCCTCTCGCGCATGAGCCACGAGCTTCGTACGCCGTTGAACGCCGTGCTGGGCTTCGGTCAGCTGCTCGAGCTGGACGCGCTCAGCGGCGAGCAGCGCGAGTCGGTTGAGCAGATCCTCAAGGGTGGCCGCCATCTCCTCGATCTCATCAACGAGGTGCTCGACATCTCGCGCATCGAGGCCGGCGAGCTGGCCCTCTCACCCGAAGCGGTGCTCGCCAGCGAGCTCGTCGAGGAGACCACCGGTTTGATCCGGCCGCTGGCCGACCAGCGGAGCATCCAACTCGTCGTTGACCGGTCCGGCTTGTGCGACTGCTTCGTGTTCGCCGACCGGCAGCGCACCAAGCAGGTGCTCCTGAACCTCCTCTCGAACGCGGTGAAGTACAACCGACCTCGCGGCACGGTTGCGGTCACGTGCGAGCAGCCCAGCGAGACGCGCGTCCGGATCTCGGTCGTGGACACCGGCCCGGGCATCGCCGCCGAGCGCGTCGATCAGCTCTTCGCTCCGTTCGAGCGGCTCGGAGCCGAGTACACCGACGTCGAGGGGACGGGCATCGGGCTGGCCCTGTCTCGGCGGCTCAGCGAGGCGATGGGCGGCACCTTGGGCATGACCAGTGAGCTCGGCCGGGGGAGCACGTTCACCGTCGAGCTGCCGCGCGTCGAGGGCCCGGTCGAACGCTACGAACGACTCAACGGTGGGAGCGAGGCCGCGGCCCCGGCACCGGCGGTCGCAGCGTCGGAGCCGCGCCACAAGGTGCTCCACATAGAGGACAACCTGTCCAACCTCAAGCTGGTGGAGCGGATCCTCGCACCCCGCGGCGACATCGAGATCGTCGCCGCGATGCAAGGGCGTCTTGGCCTCGAGCTGGCCCACGAGCACCATCCGGTGCTCGTGCTGTTGGATCTGCACCTCCCGGACATGGGCGGGGACGACGTGTTGCAGCGCCTTCGTGACGATCCCGTCACCGCATCCATTCCGGTCGTCATCGTCAGCGCCGACGCGACACCCGGCCAGGTCAGCCGTCTCCTCGCGGCCGGCGCCACCGCCTACCTCACCAAGCCGATCGACGTCCGCGAGCTCCGGAGCGTCCTCGACGAAGCACTCCGCGATCGTTGAGGCCGGCAAGGCCGAGCCTCGTCACGCGAGTCAGACCATGAGACTGCCGATCGAGTCCACGAGAAGAGGTGCCAGATGAAGGCGACGCCGCTCGACGTCACCGGGCCGAGCGTGCGGGTGACCAGGACCTTTGCGTTCCTGGACCTGTGCGGGTTCACCGACTTCGTCGACCGGCGCGGGGACGACGAGGGCGTGGACGAGCTCCGAGCGTTGCGGTCGACCGTGCGCGACGTGGCCCCGCTGTGCGGGGTGCGAGTCGACAAGTGGTTGGGCGACGGGGTGATGCTCGTCGGTGTCGAGTCGGAGCCGCTCGTGACCGCGGCCATGGCGATCGCGGCCGGCCAGACCGCACGAGGTCGGTTGGCGGTGCGGGGCGGGATCGCGTCGGGCGCGGTGATCCTCGTCGAGGGCGACGAGTACGTGGGTCGAGCGGTCAACATCGCGGCGCGCCTGTGCGATCGCGCCGACGCCGGCGAGATCCTGGCGGCTACATGGGACCTGCGACTCCCCGACGACGTCGAGGCCGTCGGCGAGCGGGCGATCCCGCTGAAGGGCCTGTCGGAGGAGGTTCCGGTCGCGGTGTTGGGAGTCGGCACGCTCGACCGGCGGTCGGCATTGGCGGCCGGGGCCGGCGCGTGGATGACCCTCGTCGAAGGCCTGACCCGGCCCGTCCGCCATCTCCGTCCGCTCCGGCCTCGTCCCCCGGACTGACACCACCCGGCGGATCCGGTCAGGGTTGCGCGGGCGGGTAGCTGACGACGAAGTCGGGCACGCCGCGGCGACGGGTGACGATGGTGTAAGGCCGCCCCGGATGACGGCGCGCCACCCAGACATGGGCGTCTTGCTCGTCGGAATCGAAGACCGGGCCGACCTCGTCGCCGTCGATCTCCACCCGGAAGGTCTCCATGGCCGTCCCGTCGCAACGTGGGGAAGGCGTCGGGCCGGCAGTCGCGGTCTGCGGCCTTCGGATGTTCCGCGACCCTAGACCCCGTCGGGTCTACTTCAGGTAGAAGTAACCGCCGTCGTTGCACCGGAACCCGGGTGCCGGCGATTCCCATCGCTCGAACTTGGCGTTGTGGACCCGCACGATGATGAAGCAGACCGACGGCCGCTTCGAGGCCGGCCCGGCCGGGGCGATCAGCCCGTTGCTGTCGAAGGAGTCGATCTTGCGGAGGGCGTCGGCGATCCCGCCTCGCGTCACCTTCGGGCCTGCGGCTTGCAGCGCCTGGGCGAACATCCGCGCCGACGCCCACCCGTAGGCGGCGTAGAGGTCCGGCTTGTAGCCGGGCTTCACCTTCTGGAGCCACTGGTCGAACAGCGCGACCTCGGGAACGGCACTCGCATCCTCGCCGAGGTACATGGCTTGGGTCGTGATGTTCAACGTCCCCTCGGCGGCCGGACCGGCGAGCGGCATCAGCGACGCGTCGTACGCCGGGCCGTACGAGACGTAGGCGTCGGGCTTGTAGTTCTGCTGCGCCATCGCCTTGGCGACCCGAGCGACGCTCTTGACGTCGGCCATGTTGAACACGAGCTTCACGTTGGACTGGCGCATCCGGACGACGTCGGCGGTGAAGTCGGTCTCGGTCGCCTGGAACCCGCGTTCGTACACGATCTTGTATCCGACCGACTGCATCGCCGCCTTCGCACCATTGAACGCGGTCGTCGCTGCCGGCACGTCGCTGTAGAGCGCGCCGACGGCACCGACGGCGCCGGGGAACTTCGCCTTGAAGAAGTTCCACGCGCCGGTGGGCGCGCCCGGCCGGACCGGGTTCACGGAGAAGTTGAGTGGCGAGTTCTTGCGGGCCTCCCCGAGGGCCTCGCCGACGTCGGGAAGCTTCACGTTCGCCATCTCGGTCTCCGCCGAGTCGTCGTAGAGCGAGAACGAACCGACCATCGCGAACACCTTGTCGAGCAGGTCCAGCGTCTGGGCCCGGTTCTGGCCGCTGTCGAACTGGTCGTCGCGGATGTCGAGCTTCAGCTTGCGACCGAACACGCCACCCAAACTGTTCTGATAGGCCACGAACGCCTGCGTCCCGACGACCGCGCCTTGGAAGAGCCCCGGCACCGGTCCGGACAACGTCGACACGTTGCCGATGGTGACGGTGTCGGCGGTGACGCCGACGTCGGTGGCGCCGCCATTGCCCCCGGCGGGGACGGCCGACGCCGGTTGCGTGGCGCCGCCGGCACCCGCTGGGCCGACGCCGCCGGCCGCGGCCGACGAGCCCGCGGAACCCGATGAGCCGCCGGAGACGTCGCCCACCCCACCGGGCGAGGTGCCCGCCTGCCCGTTGGCATCGGCGGCGAGGGTCCGGGCCGCCTGGCCCTGCCGAGCCGCCGCCATCCGCTGCGGGGACACCCGCATCCCGCAGCCGGACGCCGCGAGCGCCGCCAAGAGCACCATGGCGCCGGCTCTGCTTCTCGGCATGACGCACCCTCCCCCGGAGCTGGGATGCCGGCGTTTGTGCCGCGGAATGAGCTTCGACGAGTCGGCCGGAAAATCCTGCGAGATTGTATATCGTATCTGTGAGTGCTCAGCTGCGCGCCGGCGAGACCAGCTCGACCTCGAACCCGTCGCGATCCTCGAGGTAGGCGACGTCGGCGCCGCCGGCGATGGGATGGCGGTCTACCGGCAGCTTGGACCACCCGTACTCGGCCGCTCGTTCGAGGATGGCCGCGAGCGCGGCGGGCGACGGCAGCGCGAATGCCACGTGATTGAGGCCGGGCCGCAGCCGGCTGTGGAGCATGCCCGGGACCATGTCCAGCGATTGCTCGAGCACCAGCGCGAAGCCGCTCGGGTGACGGAAGAGCAAGACGTTCTCGAACGAGCGGTCCGGGCGGTAGTCGAGCTCACCGAGCAGCCAGCGCCACGACTCGTCCGCCCGCGCCAGGTCAGGCACCCACAACGTCAGATGGTGGAGCACTCGACGAGGCTACGTTCGCCAGCGGGCCGCGGCGTCCTCGACCGCCTGCCAGGCCGGTTTGAACGATCCGCTGCTCCGCCGCAGCGCGAAGTTGCCCTCGCTGTCGGTCATGTTGCCGTTCGACGTCCCCCACGCGAACACGAAGACCTTCTCGACGTACGGCCACGTCGTGAGTGCCCGCTCGATGGCGCGGCTGAGGTACGCCGCCTGCGTCGCCTCGCTCACACCGTCGGCCGACCGCGTGGCCGTGCTCCAGCCGATCTCGGTGATCCAGATCGGATGCTCGGCGCCGTGGGCAATGGCGACGGCGCGCGTTTGTGGCACCCGGCCGTAGCTGCCGGCGGCGTCGCCCGAGTCGTCGGTGGGCCCCCGGCGCCGCGGCGACGGATACGGGTGCACGCTGTACACGTCGATGAGCGCGCCGAGGTGGGGGTCGGCCGTCAGCACGCGGTCGAGCCACTGCGCGGTGCCGACCTGACGCCATTGCAGGATGTCGCCGGGCATGAGGATCTTGACCGCCGGGTTGGCGGCGCGGATGGCGGCCGCGGCGGCGTGGGCCATCGCGGCGTACGCCGCCGGGTCGGGGTTCGGTTGCCAGAACCAGTGGCCCCATGGCTCGTTCCAGAGCTCGAGCGCCAACGCGGCCGGCACCAGCGTCGGGTTCTGCACCCAGAAGTCGCCACGCGAGCCGTAGCGCGACGCGACTGCCGCGGCGTACGTCGCGTAGTCGGCGTTGTTCCGTGGTGGGGAGTGGCTGTTGCCGTGCGGGCCCGACGACGCCCAGGGCGCCGAGTAGTCGAGGATTCCGAGCACGCTCACTCCGGCGACCGCGGCGGCGCGCATCAGCGTGTCGGCGTGATCCCAGTCCCACCGGTCGCGACCGGGCTGCAACGTGGCCCAGTCGAAGTCGGCGCGCACCCAACGCACACCGCCGCTGGCGATCGTCTGCAAGTCGGCGCCGACCTTGTCGGGCGACGGCCAGAACAGGTCGCTGGACAGCCCGACCCGTCCCGGCTGGGGGAGACTCGGTGGCGGCTCGGCGGCGGGCGCGGCTGCCGGCGGCTTCGACGGCGCCGACCTCGTCGCCGGCACGGACGTTCCGGCAACCGGTGCGAGGCCGGTGGTCTCGCCGGCCCGGGTCATCGGCCACGCGATCCCGACGGCGGTCACCGCGGCGATCACCGCAACGACAGCGCCGGTGACGAGCAGCCGTCGCGCTCGCCGGTCGCCCATGCGGCATTCTGACCCGTCGGGCCGCGGCACGGACGGCGCGGCCCCGGCGGTCGGTCGGCGAGAGTGAGCTACGTCAGCGTGCCGGGCGAGAGCTGCATGCCGTCGCCGAGGCGGCCCACCGCGTAGCGGACGCACCAGACGATCATGACGAGGATGCCGGCGGCATCGAGCAGCCGCACCGCGACGAAGGCGTCGATGCCGACGGTGAGCAGCACCAGCAACTGGATCGCCGCGAACCCGATGAAGAACACACCGAAGACGATCGAGATGTGCGAGAAGGTCGAGCGGTACGCGTCCGACGCGCGGGTCTCCTCGTCGAACGGGAACACCTCGCCGGCGAACGCCCCGGCCAGCGGCTTGCGCAACGCGACCGACACCAGCCACGCGGCACCGTTGAGCGTGCCGAGGATCGCCGGTTGGATGAGGTAGGCCTCGGCGCTCCCGGTGGCCAGGCCGACGATGGCCTGCACGACGACGAACGCCAGGACGAGTCGGGCGACGATGCCGGGCCGGCCGTGCCGGCGCTCGTACCGGTAGGCGGCGAACGAGAACGCGCTGCCGAGGGCGACACCGACGACGAGATTGCCGGTGATCTTCCATCCGGCGTAGAAGGAGAGCGTCGGCCCGAGGATGTCACGGAGCAGGCGCGGCCCGGCACTCTTGAGCAGCGAGCGGCTCAGCTCGGCGGTGCCGTCGGCGACCGCTGCTTCACCCGTGACGGTGGGCTCGACGTCGGGCGTGGTCGGTTCCGCTTCCATGAGCTGCCCCCAGCTGTCGGCGGTTCGGCTTCAACCTAGTTCGACCCGGCCAGGGGCCGCGCCTGCCGCGGTCAGTCGATGAGCCGGCGCCATTCGCGCGATCCTCGCCGCATGCTCAGTGGTGCGAAGGTCCTGGTCACCGGGCCCGCCGGCCAGATCGCCTTCCCGCTCGTGCAGGCGCTGGCCGCCGGCAACGAGGTCTGGGGCGTGGCCCGCTTCGGCGATCCGGACGCCCGCCGGCGGGTCGAGGTCCTCGGCGTCACGACCCGCTCGTGCGACTTCGCCGCCGGCGATTTCGGTGACCTGCCGGACGACTTCACCCATGTCGTCCACCTGGCGGCGTTCCAGGGGCCGACGCTCGACTACGACCACGCGCTCGCGGTCAATGCCGAAGGCACCGGGATGCTGCTGCACCATTGCCGCAACGCGAAGGCCGCCCTCGTCATGTCGACGCAATCGGTGTACAAGCCGAACGCCGACGCCGGTCACGTCTACCTCGAGACGGATCCCCTCGGCGACACCAACCCGGTTCACTCACCCACGTACGCGATCGCGAAGATCGCGCAGGAGGCGGTGGCCAGATACTGCGCCCGCGCCTACGACCTGCCGGTGGTGCTGGCGAGGATGAACGCGTCGTACGGGCCCAACGGCGGACTGGTCAGCTACCACGCCGACGCGGTCATCGCCGGGCAGCCGGTGTCGGCGCGCTGGGACCCGCAGCCCTATCGCCCGATCCACCAGGACGACATCAACGCCCAGCTCGGCGCGCTCCTCGAGGCCGCCTCGGTGCCGGCAACGATCGTCAACTGGGCGGGCGACGAGGTCGTCACCGTGCAGGAGTGGTGTGCGCACGCCGGTGAGCTGACCGGTCGCCCGGCATCGGTGGTCGTCAACGAGATGCCCGGGACGCAGCGGGGATCCATCGCCGACGTGACGCGACGCGTCGCGATCACCGGTCCCTGCTCGGTGCCGTGGCGCGACGGCGTGCGCCAGGCGATCGCGGCCCGTCACCCGGAGGTCGTGGCCGGATGAACTGCTCCGTTACCCGCCGTTGGGCTTGATGCTGAACGGCGAGGCCGCCTCGCCGCGCAGCACGCGGATGGCGAGCTGCCCGTTGGCGAGGGTCGCCTCGACGCCGCCGCCATAGCCGGTCGGGACGTCGATCTCGCGCTCGTAGCCGCCGTACTCCCACTCGTGCACCAGGTAGTCCCGCGGGCCGGAGCTCCGCAGGTGCGCCCAGAAGCGGAGGGTGCCGGGCTGCAGATCGATGGTGACGTCGTCGGGCTGCACGGCCGGCAACGGCGCGATGACCACCAGCGCGCCGGTCGTCTCGTACACGTTGACCGGCACCGTCTGGCAGCGCATCGTCCGCTCGGTCTCCGCCGTGGCCGCGGCGACCACCTGCTGGTTGGACTGGTCGACCGTCATGACGGAAACGCTACCCCGCCGTGGCCGCATCTCATTCAGCCGATGGCGATCGGGTTGACCGGGCTGCCGGTGCCGCCCGTGACGAGGAGTGGCGCGACGACGAGCAGCGCCTCGTGGCAGCCGTCGGCGGCCATCGGTGTCAGTCGCAGGTGCTCGATCAACGTGACGCCCAGCTTCACGAGGAGCTCGACGTGGACGGACAGGAAGCGGTCCTGGTCGAACGGGATGCACTCGATGGCGGCGTTGTCGGCGCCGACGACCGACAAGTCGTTGTCGCGCACGAAGTCGACCGAGCTCAGGTCCAGGCCCGGCTGCGCGAACGGCGGGGCTTGGCCGGCCAGCGACGCGAACAGGTCGAGCCATCCGGTGCGAACGAGGAGTATGTCGCCCGCGCCGACGTCGACGCCCTGCGCCGACCGGCACGCCTCGAGGTCGTCGCCGCTGATCTTGCTGCCCGGCTCGAGCCAGTCGACACCCTGGTGCGCGGCGATGTCGAGCAGCACCGCGCGGCCGGCGAACCCGGCGCTCTTCTCGACGCCGCAGCGCGCCGCGCCGGTATGCGACGCGAAACCGGACGCCGGGAAACCGTTGTAGATGGTGTCGTCGGCGAAGATGTGGCACAGGGCGTCCATGTGGGTGCCGTTGTGCGCCGGGACGACCAGCACGTCCTCGTTGGCGCCGAGACCCGGAGGCGCGCCGTACGAGGCGTACATGTCCGAGTCGGTCTGGCTGGTGAGCGTGAGCCGTTGCGGCGCGCCCCGGTAGTCGAACATCGGCACGCCGCTGCGCTGCACCGGGAGGCCGAGGGGGTAGACCTTGCCGGTCCGGCAGACCCGCGTCGCCTGCAACACGACCTCGGGCGTGAGCAGGTTGAGCGCACCGCGCTCGTCCTCGTCGCCCCAGCGGCCCCAGTTCCCCGTGGTGCGGTCGGATGTCGCCACGTCAACCATGTGTTGCCCCCGTTCGGCGCGTGCTCGGTCGGGCGCGACGATACCGTCACTCGGTCGGCGGCCACCCGGGCAGCAGCCCGCGGCGCTTCACCTCGCGTTGGGCGATCACGACCTTGCCGCGGAGCTCGTCGGACTCGGCGTCGGTGGCCAGCCAACGGATGGCGCGGCCGATCACCTCGGGCCGGGCGCCGGCGAAGTGCTGCGCGTACTGGCCGGTGGCACCGGTGGCCTCCATGCGCTCGGTGATGGTGAACCCAGGGTCGACGCTGAACGCTCGCAGTCCCAGGTCGCCGTATTCGACGTGCAGGAGCGGGGCGACGCGCGCGAATGCCGCCTTCGTCATCGCGTAGCCCATGCCCCAGCCGCCTTGGCCGATCTTCGCCGGAGGGTCCTGGTACGCGGTGGCCGAGATCATGTTGACCACGGTCGACCGCTCCTGCTTCAGCAAGTGGGGGAGCGCGGCGCGGATCACCGCCAGCTGGGCGAACACGTTGCCCTCGAACAGGGTGTGGAGGTCGTCGTCGGTCAACTCGTCGAACGGCGCCATCACCGCCCGGCCCTGGTAGATCGCGTTGTTCACCACCAGATCGATGGTGCCGAACCGTTCAGCGACGGCCGTGACGAACGCTTCGACCGAGGCACGGTCCAACAAGTCCATCGGCATGCCGAGCGCGGTCGCGCCCTCGGCCTCGATGCGGGCGACAGTGGTGTCGAGGCCACCAGGGATGGCGGCGCCGTCGTCAGCGCGACCTTCACCCTCGTGCAACGTGCGGGCGCAGACCGCGACGTCGTAGCCGGCGGCCGCCAGGTCGATGGCGGCAGCCTTGCCGATGCCGCGGCTCGCGCCGGTCACCATTGCCACGGGTCGTCGGCTCATCGGGGCGGCTCCTTCTGGATGGCGGCAACCACGGCAGCCGCGGTGTCGTCGTGGGCCGGGTCGGCGGGCGGCGAGAGCAGCAGGCCGTCGGCCAGCCGGCCGAAGCGCTCGACGAGCAACGGCGCGAGCTCGTCGTAGGTCGCCGTCGGCACAAGCGTCGACAGCACCTCGTCGGTGACGACCGCGTGGAGGTCGTCCCATTGGTCGGCGCGGATCATCGCCTGCAACCGCCCGGCAAGGTCCTCCCAGCCGTGCATCTCGAGCGTCCGCCGGTAGGCCGGCGTGGAGTAGAGGAACGCGAACAACCGGCGCTGCCGCTCGCGCTCGGCATGCAGCTCGGCGGCGGTGACGCCCGTGATCGCCTGGGTGCCGACCACGACCTGGACATCGGCGGGATCGCGGCCGGCCCGCGCCGCGCCGATGCGCACGTTCGGATGGCAGATCGTCTCGAGGTACCGCGGGTTGGAGTTGGTCGGATGGGTGACGATGCCGGCGGCCATCTCGCCGGCGAGCTGGCAGATGCCGGCGTTGACGCCCCCGAGCCACGTCACCGGCGGCCGCGCGTCGGTGTCCGGGCCCGGGTTGAAGTACGGCTGCATCCGGGTCAGCCGGTAGTGGGGCCCTTCGTGCTGCAGGCGCGCGCCGGTCTGGAACGTGCGGTAGAGGTCGCCGAGCGCCGAGAGGTAGTCGCGCATCCGCTCGACCGGCTCGGCCCACGGCATCCCGTAGCGATCCTCGATGTTCTGGCGGATCTGGGTGCCGAGCCCGAGCTCGAACCGGCCGCCGGAGAACTGCGCGAGGTCCCACGCGGTGTAGGCCGTGAGCAACGGGCTCCGGACGAACGCCAGCGCCACACTCGTACGGATGGTGATCCGATCGGTGTGCTCGGCGGCCAGCAGGGAAACCGCGAACGCGTCGTGGATCGTCTCGGCGACGTGCAGGCCGTCGTAGCCCATCACCTCGACCCGCTGCGCGTACCGACCGACGTCGCGCAGCGGCATCCGCGGGTCCATCCCGGCGTAGACCTTCATTGCTGCGATCGGCCGCGCGCCACGATCTTCTCCCGCTCGGACGCCAACCGGCTCTGGTCGAACCGCTTGGCCATCCACTCGCGTGACCACTCGCTTTCGCGAGCCCATGCGGCGTCGCCGGCGAGCGTGGTCATCTCGGCGTACATGGCACGGATCTCGCGCACGTGCTCGAACGGGATGGTGGCGATGTGGCCCGCGATCTCGAGCGCACGCGGCAGCAGCTCGGCGTGCGGCACCACCTCGTTCACGAGGCCCCAGTCGTACGCCCGACCGGCATCCACGTAGTCGCCCGTGAAGCTCATCTGCCGGGCCCGGTTGACGCCGACCAGCTGCGGCAGTCGCACCGTCAGACCCCAGCCCGGCATCACGCCCACACGCGCGTGGGTGTCGGCGAACGTCGCCCGCTCCGACGCGACGAGGAAGTCGCACGCCAGCACGAGCTCCAAGCCGCCGGTGACCGCCGGCCCGTTGATGGCGCCGATCACCGGCGTGTCGTGGGGTGGCAGGGTGCCGTAGAACGGCGGCGGCTCGTCCTGCCGCGTGACCTGAGCCGGCCGGTCCATCGTCGCCAGCTGCTTCAGGTCGACGCCCGCGCAGAACGCCGGGTCGGCGCCGGTGATGACGATCGCACGGACGTCGTCACGGCGGTCGAGCTCGACGATGGCCGATTGGATGGCCGACGTGAGCTCGACGGACAGCGCGTTCCGCGCTTCGGGCCGGTTGAGCGTGACGGTTGCGACCGGGCCATCGACGTCGACGAGGAGCACCACGGCCGACCTGTGTACTACGCGGTGCCGCCGGATGCCCGGCGTCGGCCGACGCAGTCGAGATCAGCGGGCCTCGACGTAGACCCAGTCGGGCGACCGCTCGCCCGGCCGGTACGGGCTGCCCACGCGCTTCGCGACCAGGCCCGGAAGACCCTGCGCGGCGGCCGCGCCGAGCAGTGCCGCGCCGTCACCCTCGTGGTCCGACGGCGTCTGCCAGGTCGGGCCGTCGAGGCCCAGCCCGAGCAGCCGATCCCGACGGTCGCGGTAGGCGTCGTGCGTGATGTCGTGACCATCGATCCACAACAGGTCGACGAGGGTGATCGTCGCCGGCAGGTCGCGGCTCAGCCGCCGGACGGTGTGGTCGGTCGCGCCGAGGCGTCGCAGGAGCCCCTCACTGTCGGGGCGCCCGTCGGCGCCCGGCACGATCGCGATCGCGTCGAGCACCGCTTGCGTCGCGCCCATCGTCTCGGCCATGGCGCGAGCTTCCGGCCAGCGACTGCTGACGTCGTTGCCGTCGACGTCGGTGGCGTAGGCCCGTCCGCCTTCGACGCGAGCGAGCATGCGCTGGCCCGGCCACGCGACCTCGAACGCCCAACCGGCACCGTCGGGAAGTGGACCGTGCACCGGTCGCATCGGCCGCCAGTCGTCGCGCGGCGGCTGCCACGCCGGATCCTCGGGCGGATCCATCCGGTGGATCATCCACTGCTTGCCGCGCGTCCGGAACAGGGCATAGCGCCCGTGAGCCCGCCGGCCGTGGAACGTCACCTGCACCTTTCCGTCCTTCCACTCGTGCAGGTCGTAGGTGCCCGTGTCCCAGAGGTGCACCTGACCACCTCCGTACTCGCCTTCGGGAATCTGCCCCTCGAAGTCGATGTACGCGAGGGGATGGTCCTCGGTCTGGATCGCGAGATGGTTCTTCTTCGGGTCGGGCGGGAGGCCCTTGGGCACGGCCCACGACACCAGCACGCCGTCGCGTTCGAGCCGAAGGTCCCAATGCAACGCAGTCGCATGGTGCTCCTGGATCACGAATCGCGGGCGATCGTCGGCGCGCGGCAGCGGCTCGTCGCCCGACGGCTCGGCCGTCGCATCGAAGTCCCGCATCGAGCGGTAGCGGGCGAGCTTCTCGTCCGGGGCCACCCAGGGGTTTTACCCCGGCAGGATCCCAACAGCCCGCAGCGAACAGTCTTTGCATGGGATTGGGGATCCCGGGGGGAGAGGATCGTCGCGCGCACCCTCGGATCCGGACGCACCTCGACGCGGGCTTCGAAGTACCGGGTGAACTGCAGGTCTTTCAGTGCCATGTGGTCGATTTGTCCGAAGACGGCGCGCGGCTGCGCTCGGAGATCGCGCTCCATCCGGGCCAGAACGGCATCCTCGTCGTCGCGCCACCCGACACCGGCGTGCCGGTCGTTGCGGTGGTCGAAGTGCTGCGGGCCCAGATCAACATCGACGAGGCGACGCAGGAATCGGGCGTCCGCTTCCATCACCTTTCGCCGGCGGCGCGCCAGCGGCTCGCCGACCTGTTGGTCGGCCTCGAGCACGGATCCGCCTCGTAGCTGCAGCGACCCATCAAAATGATCGGGTGGGTCAGGAAATGCCGCCGAACGGCGGCAACGAAAAGACGCCGGACGACGAGGAGGCGGCCGGGCTGACGGCCAGCCTCTGGACTCAGCTCCGGCGGGTCGAGCGGCTCCTCGACCCGGGAGTGAAGGTGCTCGAGGGCGCGCACGACCGATTCCTGGTGCCGGCGTGGCGGCGCGTCACCGAGGGGGAGCCGCGTTGGCCGGTGAGCATCGCCATCATCGCGGCCATCGCGATGCAACTCGCGCTGCCGAAGCGGTTGGCCTTCCATCCGCGGTATCTCCTTCCGGCGTTGGAGTTCCTCCTGCTCGTCGGACTGGTCATCGCCAACCCGACGCGCATCAACCGCGAATCGGCCCGCCTGCGCAGCGCCAGCATCATGCTGATCGGCGTCATCAGCGTGGCCAATGTCTGGTCGGCGGCCCGGCTCGTGAACGGCCTCGTCCAGAGTCACGACACGTCCACCGCGCCCCAGCTCATGGTGCGGGGCGGCGCCGTCTGGATGACCAACGTGATCGTGTTCGCGCTCTGGTACTGGGAGCTGGATCGTGGTGGGCCTGTCGCGCGCGCGATGGCCGTGCGTCCGTTGCCGGACTTCCTGTTCCCCCAGATGCAGTCACCTGAGCTGGCGCCTCCCGATTGGGAGCCGGCGTTCGTCGACTACTTGTACGTGTCGTTCACCAACGCGACTGCGTTCAGCCCGACGGACGTCCTGCCACTCGCGCGGTGGGCCAAGCTGACGATGATGCTGCAGTCCGGCGTCTCGCTGATCACCGTCGCACTGGTGATCGCGCGCGCCGTCAACATTCTCAAGTAGCGGCGTCGCGCGCCTTCTCGTACTTGCGCCGGGCTTCGACGGCCCGATCGGCGGCGGCCGCCGCTTCGCCGGCGAGCAGCTCCGCCCGCTCCCGCGCCCGGTCGGCTTCGGCGCGCAGGCGGTCGACGAGATCCTGGTGCTGGGCCCGCCGGCGGGCCTCGCGGTCGCCGGCGGCCCGGTCGGGGCCCTCGTCGGGTGCCCGGTCGGGCGCCATGATGCCGAGGCCGGCGGCGTCGAACCCGGTGGCCGCCAGTGGCGTGACGAGCTGCGCGGATCGCAGCTCGCCGGCGAGTGCGGGGTCGGCGGCGGCGGCACGAAACGTCGTCACCGCGTCGTCGCGTGCGACCGCACCGCCGAGTGCGGCGGCGGCGTCGGCCAACTCGTCGACCACCCGACCCAATGCCTGGGACGGCGCACGCGGGTCGCGCCCGGCCGCCAATGCCTCGCGGACGTCGTCGCCGGCCGCCAGCAAGCGGTCGACGTCGTCGCGCTGCCGGCGGACGACTTGGTTGATCGCCCACGCCGCCTTCGACGGCTTCCGCAGCGCCTTCACCTCGTCGGCGCCGGCGCGGTCGCCCTCCTTGCGGAGCCGTTTCGCCTCGTCGTCGCGTGCCCGGGTGAACTCCTCGAGCGGCCGCGCGTAGAGATCGTCGGCGGGCACCTACGCGCTCTTGCGGGCGTTGGCCTTCTTGGCGCTCGACTTCTTGGCCGGCCGCTTGCCGGCGCGCGTGGACCCGCCGGCGCGCGTGCCGCGCGTCGCGGCGTTGAGACTGGCCTCGAGCGCGGCCATCAGGTCGACGACCTCTGCCTTCTCGGTCTCCGGGTGGTCGACCACCACGTCCTGACCCTTGGCCTTCTTGTCGATGAAGTCGAGCACCCGCTCACGGTACGTGTCGCGGTACTTCTCCGGCTTCCAGTCGGCGCTGAGCGCGTCGACGATCTGCTCGGCCAGCTCGATCTCGCGCGGGGTGACGCGAGCCTTGCCGGATGGGATGGCGTCGATCTCCTCGGGCGCGACCACTTCGTCGGCGAACCGCATGGTCGACAGCGCGAGCACGCCGTTGAGCGGCCGGATCGCGGCCAGATACTGCTTCGTGCGAATGACGACCTTGCCGATGGCGACTCGACCGGTGCGCGCCATCGCCTCCAGCAGCAGCCGGTACGGCTTCTCGGCCGCCTCGTTGGCCGGGGCGAGGTAGTAGGTGCGCTCGTAGTAGATCGGGTCGATGTCATCCATGGGCACGAAGTCCTCGATGTCGATGGTCTTCGTGGCCTTCGGGTCGAAGTTCTCCAGCTCCTCCGGGTCGACCATGACCCACTCGCCCCTCTTGATCTCGTAGCCCTTGACGATGTCCCCGTAGTCGACTTCGCGGCCGCTCTTCTCCGATACCCGCTTGTAGCGGATGTGGTTGCCGTTCTTGTCGAACTGGCTGAAGTGGAGGTCCTCGTCGTGGGCCGCCGAGTACAGCTTCACCGGCACGCTGACCAGCCCGAAGCTGATGGTGCCGGACCAGATCGCCCGAGCCATGGTCACGCGCTACCCCGCTAACGTCGGCGTCATGCGCACCCGGCTCACGGATGTCCTGCAGATCGAGCACCCGGTGATGCTCGCCGGCATGGGCGGCGTGTCGTATGCGCCGCTCGTGATCGCGGTTTCGGAAGCCGGCGGCTTCGGCACCCTCGGCGCCGGGGCCATGTCCAACGACCAGATGGTCGCCGAGATGTCGGCGGTCGCGGCCGGCACCGACAGGCCCTGGGGCGTCGACCTGCTGACGGCGATGCCCGGTGACATGGTGAGCCAGGTCGAGCAGATCATCGCCGCCGGGGCGAGCGTGTTCGTCGCCGCGCTCGGCGTGCCGCTCGACGTCATCGACCTGTGCCATCGCCATGGGGTGATCGTCGTGAACATGTGCGGCAAGGTCGATCACGCCCGGCGGGCCGTCGATGCCGGATGCGACATCGTGGTCGCCCAGGGGACCGAGGCCGGCGGCCATACCGGCACCGTCGCGACGTTCCCGTTGGTGCCGCAGATCGTCGACGCCGTGGGGGACCGCGTGCCGGTCGTTGCGGCCGGCGGCATCTTCGACGGGCGTCACCTGGCCGCGGCTCTCGCGCTCGGTGCCGACGGGGTTTGGGTCGGCACCCGGTTCATCGCGACACCGGAGGCGCGCAGCTCGGCCGGCTACAAGGATGCGCTGCTGCGCACCGCCGAGGACGGCACGGTCGTCTCGCGGGCGTTCAGCGGCAAGACGATGCGCACGGTGCGCAACGAGTACACGCGCTATTTCGATGAGCATCCCGAGGAGCTGTCGCCATTCCCGCAGCAGATGGCGCGATCCATCGCCGACGGCGCGCTGCACCTCGGCGCGCAGGAGTCGACGCCGGGCGTCGACCCGACCAAGGAGTGCTACCCGGCGGGCCAGGGCGTGGGCGCCATCCACGAGCTGATCCCCGCGGCCGAGCTCGTCCAACGGTTCGTCGCCGAGGCGGACGCGGTTCTCTCCCGGCTCGGAGGCGTTCGGACCGGCGCCTGATGGCGCGGCAGTACGCCGACCGCGTCGACGGCGGCCGGTCGCTGGCCGGCGAGCTGGCCGGCCTGGCCGGGCGGGACGGCGTCGTTGTGCTGGCGCTCCCGCGCGGCGGCGTGCCGGTGGCCGCCGAGGTGGCGTCGGCGCTCGGCGCACCGCTCGACGCGTTCGTGGTCCGCAAGCTCGGCGTGCCGGGCCACGAGGAGCTGGCGTTCGGCGCGGTCGCGACCGGCGGTGTCCGGGTGTTGAACGACGACGTGGTCGCGGCGTTGCAGCTGTCGCCCGACGTCATCGAGCGGGTGACCCGCGCCGGCCATGACGCCGTCGCCGAGCGGGAGTCGGCGTTGCGCGGCGACCGGCCGCCGCCAGTGCTCGCCGGGCGCATCGTCGTGCTGGTCGACGACGGCCTGGCCACTGGCGCCACGATGCGGGCTGCGGTCGCGGCCGCCCGCCGGTCGGGCGCGGCGCAGATCATCGTCGCGGTGCCGGTGGGGTCGCCCGAGGCGTGCGCCGACCTGGCCGCGCTCGCCGACGAGGTCGTCTGCCCACTGCGGCCGTCGGCCTTCGCCGCGGTCGGATACTGGTATGACGACTTCTCGCCGACGACCGAGGCCGAAGCTCGCCGCATCCTCGACGAGTCAGGACGGCGCGCGTAGGCGCTCGCGCAACCACTCGCGCAGCAGCGCCTGGAACGCCGCCTCGTACGACGCGTAGCTGTCGCGCAGCTCGTCGCCCGGCCACCGCGGTGGCAGCAGCTCCACGGGGAGCAACGGGTCGGCTTGCAGATGCCGGAGCACCGCGGCGGCGAGGACGAATGCCGGGCGCAGCTCGTCGGTGTCGCCGGTCTCGAGTCGCGCCATGCTCCTGGTCATCGCGCGAAGGAGCGCCTTCGTCCGGGCCGCCCACCCGTCGAGGTCCCAGAGGCGCGCCGCCAACGCCACCGGGTCGGCGACCTGGCTGGTGAACCACGAGCAGTCCGACGCGGCGCGCCGCGCCGCGGCGAGGTCGAGCTCGGCGTCGGCCGGCCGCAGCCACACGCCCTCGCGCAGCTCGGCCAATCGGAGGCGGCGCAGCTCGTCCCGCAGGTCGGCCCGATCGGCGGCCGACCGGCCGCCGTCGCTCGTCACGACCGCGGTGTGCCAGTCGCCGCGCCACGCCCGCCGGCGGGGCCGACGGCTCTCGATCTGGCGGGCCTGCCGCCGGAGCAGGTGCCCGGCCAACCGGTACCTGCCGTCCACCGCCTCGAGCTCGCCCGCGGCCACCATCCGGCTCATCGCGACGCGCGCCGTGCCCTCCGAGATCCCGAAGAGCTCGGCCGAGCGCACCAGGACCCGGCCGGGGAGCGATGGGGGATCGAGGCCGAGGAGGGTGCTGGCGATCACCGATCGGGCGGCGAGCGGCCGCTCGATCGCGACATCGCCGTCGGACATATTACGAAGTTGCGACATCTGTGGGAGAAGCGTAACATGGCTGGGTGGCCGCCACGCTCACCACGGTGCTGCCGAGCCCCGAGCTGCTCCCGGACGTCCTCCCCACCGAGCGGCTCACCGCCACCGGCCGGCCGGCGCCCGAGATCCGGGCCGAGCTCCGCCGCATCCCGAACGTCCGCAACGTGTTCACCTTGCTCGGCCTCTACGTGCAGTCGTTCGGCGTCATCGCGCTGGCCGTCTGGCTCAATCATCCGCTGGCGTGGATCGCGGCGTTCTTCCTCATGGGCCGGTCGTTCGCGCGGTACGCGATCCTCGGCCACGAAGCCGCGCACCGGTTGCTCTTCACCGGCAAGCGACCCAACGACACGATCGGTCGTTGGTTGGTGTCATACCCGGCGTTCGTGCCGTTCGACATCTACCGCCGCTCGCACATGGCGCACCACAAGGAGGAGTTCGGGCCCGACGAGCCCGACATGAACCTCTACAACGGCTACCCGCTGCCGCGAGCGTCGATGCGTCGCAAGCTGACGCGCGACGCGCTGTTCGTCTCGGGCTGGAAGAACCTCAAGCCGCTGCTGAGCAGTGTGCGTCGTCGTGCGAGCCGGCCGCTCGCGCTCCGCATCATCGGGGTGCAGCTCGTGATCTGGGCCGGCTTCGCACTCGCCGGCCATCCGTTCCTCTACCCGCTGCTCTGGCTCGCGCCATGGATGACGGTGTGGCGCGTCATCAACCGGCTGCGAGCCATCGCCGAGCACGGCGGCATGACGCGGTCGACCGATCGCCGACTGACCACCCATCACGTGCGCCAGACCCGCTGGGCCCGGTTCTGGATGGTGCCGTACAACACCGGCTGGCACCTCGCCCATCACGTCGACTCGGGCATCCCGTTCCGCAACCTGCCGAAGCTGCACGAGGAGCTGGTCGCGTCCGGTTGGATCCCGAGCCAGCTGGAGTACCCGAACTACCGGGCGCTCTGGCGGGCACTCGCCTCCGGCTGAGGGGCGCGAACGCTGTACTGATCGGCGGCGTGCTCGCGCACCAGGTCGGCCAGCACCGCGGCCACCGCACGCGCCGGCGCCGACGGCACCCCTCGGCGGCGCGATGCCAGGCCGACGACGCGGCGGGGAAGCCCGTGCAGCACGACGGCGTGCGCCTCGGCGCTCGCAGTCGCCGGGAGGATGGCGGCGCCGACGCCGCGCGCCACCAGCGACGCCAGCAGATGTGGGCCGTCGAGCTCGGCTTGCGCTTGGAGTCGCGTGCCGGCGGCGGCGGCGGCGACGTCGAGCTCGTCGCGCAGCGCGGTGCCGGGCGGCGGCAGCAGGAGCGGGTACTTCGCGGCCTGCGCGATCGTGACGGTGCGGCGTCTGGCCAGCGGGTGACCGGGCGGCGCGGCCACGACGAGATCCTCTTCGAACAGCGCCTCGGTCACGAGGTCCGGGTCGGTCAGCGGGAGGTTCACCACCGCGAGGTCGAGACGCCCACTGCCGACCTGTGGCGCCAGCGACGTCGTGCTGGCTTCGACGACGATGACGTGCACGCCCGGGTGGCGCTCGGCGACGGCCGACAGGAGCAGCGGGGCGAGCCAGCGTCCGGTCGTCGCGATCAGGCCGAGCCGGACGTCGCCGGCGACGTCGGCCCGCACCGCGACGACGTCGCTCGTGATGGCGTCGACCTCGGAGGCGATGCGCCGGGCCCGGTCGGCGACCAGCTCGCCCTCCGGCGTGAGGTGGCCGGCGGCCCGGTCGAACAACGTCGCGCCCAGCTCGCGCTCGAGGTGGGCGACGTGGGTCGAGACGTTGGACTGCACGGTGCGCAGGGCGTCGGCCGCCGCGGTGAAGCTTCCGTGGTCGGCCAGCGCAACGAGCGCCGAGAGCTGCCGGAGATCCATCGCTGGTAACGATACCTCCTATCGCTACAAACTCTTTGACAGATCACACGACCGGCGTGTTGACTGTCTGCAGGTGGACGACGAGGGCCGGCTTCCCCCCGGGCCGGCCCCCGTCCATCGTTTCCCTGCCAGCGTTTCCCTGCCAGGTAGCGTTGCCCGGGATGTCGCCGGGAGCCGCCTTCTTCGATCTCGACCGCACGCTGCTTCGCGGCGCCAGCGCCCCCCTGCTGACAGAGGCCCTCGTCGCCGCCGGCGTCGCACCCGATCGGCACATCCCCGGCCAGGAGCTCTTCTTCCGGTTCTACGAGTTGGTCGGCGAGTCCCTGGTCGGCATGGCGCTCGCCCGGCAGGCGGCCAACGTGGCGCGGGGCTGGCTGCGGGCTTCGGTGCAAGAGGCCGCCGAGAAGGCGGCGGAATCGCTGGCCGAGATCGTCGCACCGTATGCCCGGCCACTCATCGCCGAGCACCAGCGCGAAGGCCGGCCGGTCGTGCTCGCCACCACGACGCCCTACGACATGGTGGCGCCGCTGGCCGAGCGCCTCGGCGTCGACGACGTCATCGCCACGCAGTACGTGGCCGACGACGACGGCCGTTACACCGGTGCCCTCGACGGCGAGTTCGTGTGGTTCACCGGGAAGCTCGCGGCCGTCCGACGGTGGGCCGGTGCGCGCGGCATCGACCTGCGCGATTCCTACGCGTACTCCGACAGCGTGTACGACGTGCCGCTCCTGTCGGCGGTGGGCCGCCCGCACGCCGTCAACCCGGACCGGCGGCTGCTGGCGATCGCGATGCTGCGCCGCTGGCCGGTGCGCTGGCTCGACGCGCCGGCGGGTGTGCCGAAGCTGTTCGGGTTGGAGCCGGTGGACGTGGTGCGAACGCTCCTCGCCCGGCCGGCGCTGTTTCCGTACGCCCGGTTCGACATCGACGGCACCGAGCACATACCGACGCGCGGTCCGGTGATCCTCGTGGCGAACCATCGCAGCTACTTCGACGTCGTCGCGGTCGGCATCACCGCGCTGCAGGGCGCTGGTCGACCGGTGCGGGCGTTGGCGAAGAAGGAGCTGTTCGACGCGCCGGTGATCGGTCAGCTGGCCCGCGCCGTGGGCGGCATCTGCGTCGACCGCACCGGCGGGCCCTCGCAGTCGCTGCGCTTCGCGGCCGAAGCGCTCGAGGCCGGCGAGCCGGTGGTGATCATGCCGCAGGGCACGATCCCGCGGGGCGAGGCGTTCTTCGATCCGGTGCTCAGGGGCAAGAGCGGCGCCGCCCGGCTGGCGGCGATGACGGGCGCACCGGTGGTGCCGATCGGCGTCTGGGGCACCGAGCAGGTGTGGCCCCGAGCCGCGCGCGTGCCGAACGTGCTCAACCTGATGAGCCCGCCGACGGTGCGGGTGCGGGTCGGTCCGCCGGTCGCGCTCGGTCATGACGACCCGGTGGTCGACACCGAACGCATCATGTCGGCCATCGTCGACCTGCTCCCGCCCGAGGCCCGCGTTCGCCGCGATCCCACCGCCGACGAGCTGGCGAGGTCCAAACCCCCGTCCTGACGGGGTTTTGCCTCCCTGCGAGCGCGGAATCCGCGCTCGCAGGGAGGCAAATCACGGTTGGTGGTGGCGGATGATGTTGAGGGCGCTGCCGGCGCGGAACCACGCGATGTGCTCTGGCGACAGGGTGTGGGTGCAGGTGAACTCGACGGTGGTGCCGTCGGCGTGGTGGAGGGTGGCGCGGACCGGCTGGTCGGGTGCGAGATCGGCGAGGCCGCGCACCGAGACGCGATCGTCGGCGCGGATCTCGTCGTACGTCGCCGGGTCGGCGAACCACAGCGGCAGGATGCCCTGCTTCTTCAGGTTGGTCTCGGCGATGCGCGCGAAGCTGCGGGCGAAGATCACGACGCCGCCCATGAAGCGCGGCTCCATGGCGGCGTGCTCGCGCGACGATCCCTCGCCGTAGTTCTCGTCGCCGACCATCACCCACCGCTGGCCCTTGGCCCGCCACTCCTTGGCGATGTCGGGGAACGACTTCTTCTCGCCGGTCAGGACGTCGACGCCGACGCCGGGCTCGCCGGTGTACGCGTTGATCGCGCCCAGGTAGAGGTTGCCGCTGATGTTCTCGAGGTGGCCGCGGTACTTGAGCCACTTGCCGGCGGCGGAGATGTGGTCGGTGGTGCACTTGCCCTGGGCCTTGAGCAGGATCGGCAGCTCGACGTAGTCGTTGCCGTCCCATGCCGGGAACGGCTCGAGCAGCTGGAGGCGATCGCTGTCGGGCCGCACGACGACCTCGACGTTCGAACCGTCTTCCGGCGGCGGCTCGAAGCCGCCCTCACCGCTCTCGAAGCCTGCCGAAGGCAGCTGCTCGCCCGCGGGCGCGTCGAGCCGCACGCCGTCCACCTCGTCGGTGATCGGGTTGAAGTCGAGCGTGCCGGCCAACGCGTACGCGACGACCGTCTCGGGAGAGGCGATGAACGAGAGCGTCTGCGCGTTGCCGTCGTTGCGCTTCGGGAAGTTGCGGTTGTACGAGTTGAGGATCGTGTTGGTGTCGCCCTCCTTGATGTCGGAGCGCGACCACTGCCCGATGCACGGGCCGCAGGCGTTGGCCAGCACGGTGGCGCCGATCGCCTCGAGGTCGGCCAGCAGGCCATCCCGCTCGATCGTCGCCCGCACGCGCTCCGAGCCGGGCGTGACGAGCAGCGGCACCCTGGCCCGCAGTCCCTTGGCGCTGGCCTGTCGCGCGATCGATGCCGCGCGCGTGATGTCCTCGTACGACGAGTTGGTGCACGAGCCGACGAGCGCGTTGCTGATCTCGACCGGCCAGCCGTTGGCCTTGGCGTCCGCGCCCATCCGCGACACCGGCCGGGCCAGGTCGGGCGTGTGGGGCCCGACGATGTGGGGCTCGAGCGTCGACAGGTCGATCTCGATGACCTCGTCGAAGAACCGGCTCGGCTCCTGGGCGATCTCGGGGTCGGGTCGCAGGTCGGCCATCACCGGCCGCGCCCGGTCGGCGATCTCTCCGCGCCCGGTGGACTCGAAGTACCGGATCCCGTGGTCGTCGAACGGGAACAGCGACGTGGTGGCGCCGATCTCGGCGCCCATGTTGCAGACGGTGCCCTTGCCGGTGGCGCTGATCGATTCGGTGCCCTCACCGAAGTACTCGACGATCGCCCCGGTGCCGCCCTTGACGGTGAGGATCTCGGCGACCTTGAGGATGATGTCCTTCGACGCGGTCCAGCCGCTGAGACTGCCCGTCAGATGGACGCCGATGAGCTTCGGCCAGCGCACGCCGAAGGTGCCGCCCGTCATGACGTCGACCGCGTCCGCGCCGCCGACACCGATGGCGACCATGCCGAGCCCGCCGGCGTTGGGAGTGTGGCTGTCGGTGCCGATCATCATCCCGCCGGGGAACGCATACTGCTCGAGCACGACCTGATGGATGATCCCGGACCCCGGCTTCCAGAAGCCGATGCCGTAGCGCGCCGACACGGTGCGCAGGAAGTCGTACACCTCCTCGTTGACGTTCTCGGCGACGGCGAGATCCTCGGCGGCGCCGACCCGGGCCTGGATCAGGTGGTCGCAGTGCACCGTCGTCGGCACCGCGACGCGCGGCAGGCCCGCGGTCATGAACTGGAGCAGTGCCATCTGCGCGGTCGCGTCCTGCATGGCCACGCGATCGGGACGGAACTCGGCGTAGCTGCGGCCCCGGACGAGCTCCTGGCGGTCGGGATCGTCGAGGTGGTTCACGAGGATCTTCTCGGCCAGCGTCAGCGGGCGACCGAGGCGGCGGCGCCCGAGCGCGACGCGCTCGGCGAGCCGACCGTAGACTTCGTCGACGAGATCGAGGGGCGTGTTCGCGGTGACGGCCATGCCGTCCAGCCTACGTCCGCGACCGCCCGCCGATTATCTGCCGGTGCCGCCCGCCTTCACGCCGGCGGGGGGCCCGAACGTCGGCCCACCTGTCTGACGCACGAACGCCGCGAGGGAGACCGCGCCGCCCTGACGAGTGTCGGAATAGACCGCATACAAGTGGCCGGTTCCGTCGATGCCGATGGAGAAGTAGTCGCCGAGCCGGCGGTCGATCGCCTGGGCCTGGCACACGGTGCCGCCCTGGCAGATCGTGCCGGTGTGGAAAGGCTGCTGGATGGCCTTCACGACGGTGAAGCCGGGGACGGCCGACGTCGGGCAACCGGCGCCGGTGAGTGACTGGGCGGTGAGCACCCGCCAGCCGTACGTCCCGGGCGTCTGGGCGTCGGCCCCCGGCAGCGCCTTGTCGGCTTGGAACCACGCGATGGCGACGTGGCCCGGCTCGCCGACTGCGAGCCACGGCCAGATCGCGGTGTGCCCGTCGACGTCCACACGGACGGGCGCCGACCACGTGCGGCCCCGGTTCTTGGAGTACGCGTAATAGACGCCGGCGGCGCGCTTGGCGGCGCCTCGGCCGGATTCGTCCCAGGTCATGTACAGGTTGCCGGCGCGGTCGACGTCGAACGCCGGCCAGTGCGACAGCATGTCGACGCCGGTGGCGACGGTGTTGGTCTCCGGGTGGGTGAGGTCGTCCTGCCGGGCCTTGCGGAACGCCGCCAGCGAGAGCACCTTGCCGTCGTAGTGGGCCTCGTAGAGCGTGCCGTCGTGCTTGTCGACGCGAAGGTCGCCGAGCCCGTCGCCGCCCGTGCTGTCGGCGACCGGCGACGTCCAGGTCGCGCCGCCGTCCTTCGACTTGTAGAGCATGTGCCCGGTCGCCTGCTCGTTGCCCACCTCGTAGACGACGTCCTTCTGATCGGCCTCGGTCCACTCGCGGTCGGTGACCACCTGCGCGAAGAAGTCGCGCAGCTTGTAACTGCGGCCGCGGTCGGTGGACTTGGACATCGCCACGTTCACGAGGTTGATCTCGCTGGTGAACACCTGTCCGGTGGTGTCGATCGCGAAGTCGGGATCCGAGAAGCCGGAGCCGATGGCGTTGTCCGGGAGATTGCTGCGGGGCACGAAATGCCACGCGTGCCCAAGGTCGTCCGACCAGTAGAAGTACGTCTGGCCGGTGTAGTGCTGTGCGAACGCCGCCGACGTGGGGCTCACCGCGGCCGGCGTGAAGAAGTGGGTGGTGCCAGCGTGGGTGCCGATCAGCAGCGTGCCGTCCGGGTGGGTGGCGACGATCGGCTCACCGCCGGCGCGGCTGGTGTCGATGTACGCCGGCGGCGCGAAGGTCATTCCGGTACTGGGCGCGGCGCACACGCCGGCCGCAGTCGCCCGGCCGCCGGCGCCGCTGCTGGCGGGTGCTGCGAGCAGTGCGACGGCGCCCGCCACCGCGGCGCCGCCGATCAACCTGATGGACCTCATGACTGATTTGTTCTACTTGTGGTCGATCGTCACCTTCACGCTGCCGTGCTTGTTTCCGTTGTGGACGGCCCGGCTGATCGGCGCCCACAGGAGCAGCACGAGGATGACGACGGCGACGATGGCGACGAGACCCGGCAACGGGTTCCATCCCCAGCCACCGCCGGCGGGACCGTCGTCGACGATCTCCTCGCGCACCACCCGGGCCATCAGTCGACCACCCGGCGACGCTCGACGACGACCTCTTCGTCGGGCCGATCGTCGATCAAGGTGGCGCGGCGACGGCGGGAGACCGATGGTCCGCCGACGCCGCCGAACAGCGCGAGCACCACCAGGACGATGAGGAGGATCCACAGCACACTCATGGCCCGAGGTGTCCCCGACCACGCGCGCCGGCAAACTCAGGCGGACGCGGCGACGCGCCCTGCTTGCTGCGCTTCGATGCGGCGGACGCGATCGATCGGGAGCACGGCCCACACGTGCCGCTCGAGCATCGCCCAGTCGGCGAGCAGCTCGGTGGCGCGAGGCGAGCCGGTGAGCTGGTGGTGCCGTTCGATCAACCAGCGCAGCTCCTGCAGTTGCCGCGCGTCGGGGCGGTAGGCCTCCACCAGCGCGCTGTTGAGCCGCGCGTTGAGCTCGCCGCCGGGATCCCAGACGAACACCTGCCCGCCCGTCATGCCGGCGCCCACGTTGTAGCCGACGGGTCCGAGGATGGCGACCGTGCCGCCGGTCATGTACTCGCACGCGTGGTCGCCGACTCCCTCGACGACTGCGGTGGCGCCGGAGTTGCGCACGCCGAACCGCTCACCGGCGGCACCGGCGATGAACACCTCGCCGCCGGTCGCGCCGTACAGGCAGGTGTTGCCGGCCAATACCGGATCGGGCTCCGTCTCGCTCGACGGCCGGATGACGACCCGCCCGCCGGCCATGCCCTTGCCGACATAGTCGTTGGCCTCACCGATCAACTCGAAGTCGATGCCGTGGCCGAGGAACGCCGCGAAGCTCTGGCCGGCCGACCCCGTGAATCGTGCGGTGACACTGCCCCGCGGCGCGTCGGATCCGTACTCGAGCGCGAGCGCGCCGGCGAGCGCGGCGCCGATCGTGCGGTCGGCATTGGTGATCGCGTATTCCATCGTCACGTCGTCGCCGTCCCAGATCGCCCGGTACGCGTCGGCGAGCAGTTGGTCGCCGAGCGCCGACCGCGGCCGCTGGATGTCGACGTGGGCGACGAACCGGCGGGGACCGTCGGCCTTGTCCGGCGCCGGCGGCGTGATGAGCGGGGTGAGGTCCATGCTGTCGGCGCGGGCATCGCCGATCGCCCTCTGGCGGAGACATTCCACCCGTCCGATGGCCTCGTCGAACGAGCGGAGGCCGATCGACGCCAGCAGCCGCCGGGCCTCTTCGGCCATGAACAGCATGTACGCCGCGACACCCTCCGGGGTGCCGGCGAAGTTCGCTCGCAGGTGCGGACGCTGCGTCGCGATGCCCGGCTTGCACGTGTCCTTGTGGCAGGAGCGCAGCATGATGCAGCCCTCGGCGATCATCGCGGCGGTGCCGAAGCTGTACTCGTCGGCGCCGAGCAGCGCGGCGATCACGACGTCGCGCCCGGTGAGGAAGCCGCCGTCGACCCGCACCTTGATGCGGTCGCGCAGCCCGTTGTCGACGAGCGCCTGCTGCGTGTCGGCCAGCCCCAGCTCCCACGGGAGACCGGCGTGCTTGATCGACGACAGCGGCGACGCGCCGGTGCCGCCGTTGCAACCGCTGATCTGCACGACCTCGGCCAGCGCCTTCGCGACGCCGGCGGCGATGGTGCCGACACCGTCCTCGGCGACGAGCTTCACACTCACGTCGGCCAGGCCGTTGACCTGCTTCAGGTCGAAGATCAGTTGGGCCAGGTCCTCGATCGAGTAGATGTCGTGGTGGGGCGGCGGCGAGATGAGCCCGACGCCGGGCTGCGTGTGGCGCAACCGAGCGATCTCGTCGCTGACCTTGGCGCCAGGGATCTGACCGCCCTCGCCAGGCTTCGACCCTTGCGCGATCTTGATGTTGAGCTCGTCGGCGAACGCGCAGTACTCCGGCGTCACGCCGAAGCGCCCGGACGCGATCTGCTTGATGCGGCTGTTCTTGTCGCCCGTGGCCTGGCCGCGCGTGCGGAAGCGGTACGTGTCCTCGCCGCCCTCGCCGCAGTTCGACTTGCCACCGATGAGGTTCATCGCCTCGGCCAGCGTCTCGTGGGCCTCGCGGCTGAGGGAGCCGTGTGACATCGCGCCGGTCGAGAAGCGCTTGGCGATCTCGCCGGCCGGCTCGACCTCGTCGAGCGGCACCGCGGGGCCGGCCGGGACCAGCTCGAGCAGGTCGTGCAACTCGGTGGGCGGCCGGGTGTTGACCATCTGGGCGAACTTCTCGTAGGCCTGGTCGGTGCCGGCGGCGATGGCCGACTGCAGCAGGTGGGCGGCCTTCATCTCGCCGAGCGCCTTCACCACGTCGTCGTTGTGGGTGTGGTACTCGCCGCGCTTGCGGACGCGGTAGTAGCCGCCGTCGCCCAAACCGCTCTCGGCATGGCGCGCCAGCGCGTCCTCGCCGAGCTCGTCCCACCCGATGCCGCCGACCGTCGAGGGCGTGCCGGTGAGGGCCAGATCGACGACCTCGTCGCCGAGCCCGATCGCCTCGAAGATCTGCGCGCCACGATACGAGTCGACGGTCGAGATGCCCATCTTCGACATGATCTTGAGGACGCCGTCCTCGATCGCCGACTGCAGGCGGTTCTGCGCCTCGGGACCGGTGAGCGCGCCGTCGCCGTTGTCGGCATCCGACGCGACCGTCTCGAGCGCGAGCCGAGGGCAGATCGCGTCGGCGCCGTAGCCGAGCAGGCACGCGAGGTAGTGCACGTCGCGGCCGTCGTCGGTGAGCACCACGAGCGATGCGTGCGCGCGGAGGCCGGCGCGCACGAGCCGGTGGTGGACCGCGCCGGTGGCCAGCAGCGCGGGCACCGGCGCGCGACCGTCGGTCGCGCCGGTGTCGTCGATCACCAGGATCACGGTGCCGTCGGCGACCAGCCGCTCGGCCTCGTCGGCGAGCCGCTCGACCCGTGCCCGCAGGCCGCCGGCACCGTCCGCCACCGGGAAGGTGGCGTCGAGTCGTGTCGCCGGGAAGATGTCCTGCGTGCCGTTCGTCAGCAGCATCTCCACGGTCGACGGGTAGACGAAGAAGGACTGCAACGTCAGCAGCTGGCACGCGTCGGGCGTCTCGCTGAGGATCGGTTGGCGAGGCCCGAGCAACGTGCGCAGGCTCATCACCAGCCGCTCGCGCAGATGGTCGATCGGCGGGTTGGTGACCTGCGCGAACCGCTGCTTGAGATAGTGGTGGATCGGGCGGGGCCGTCCGGCCAGATGGGGGAGCGGCGAGTCGTCGCCCATCGAGAACGTCGGCTCCTTGGCGTCGTTGGCCATCGGCTTCAGCACCATGGCCAGCTCTTCCTTGGTGTACCCGAACACCGCCTGGCGCTGCTCGAGCGCCTCGGGCGTGGGCGGGTCCTGGATCGTGTAGCCGCGCGAGATCGGCCGCAGGCCGTCGACCGCCCAACGGGCGTACGTCCCGCCGGCGGCAAGCCGCTCCTTGCACGCGTCGTCGTCGAGCAGGCCGCGCGTGGGATCGACGAACAACATCTGCCCGGGGCCGAGGCGGCCCCGCCGGATCGTGCCGTGGTCGGCGGTCGTGAGGTCGACCGCGCCGGCTTCCGAGCAGCAGACGATCAGGCCGTCCTCGCAGACCGCGTACCGGAGCGGGCGGAGTCCGTTCCGGTCGAGCGCGGCACCGACGCCGAGGCCGTCGGTGTAGATCAGCCCGGCCGGGCCGTCCCACGGTTCCATCAACGACGCGTGATACCGATAGAAGCCCCGCACCTCGCCTTCGAGGTCGCGCGCCCCTTCCCACGCTTCGGGAACCGTCATCGCGATCGCGTGGCGGATGTCGCGGCCGCCGCGGGTGAGCAGCTCGATCACGGAGTCGAGCTGCCCGGAGTCCGAGTCGTTGGGGTCGAGCACCGGATGGAAGAGCGCTTCCGGCCCGAGGCCCACGCGCTCGGTGCCGAGGACGGCGCGGGCGCGCATCCGGTTGACGTTGCCGGCGAGCGCGTTGATCTCACCGTTGTGGCACAGCATGCGGAAGGGTTGGGCCCGTTCCCATGTCGGCAACGTGTTGGTCGAGAAGCGTTGGTGGAAGACGACGAATGGTGCCTCGAAGCGGTCGTCGGCGAGGTCGAGGTAGAAGTCGCGCAGCCGATCCGCGGCGATGAGCCCCTTGTAGACGACGGTCCGGAACGACGACGACGCGACGTAGACGTCGTCGGTCGCGGCCGCGATCCGGCGACGCAGCCGGAAGGCGGCGTGCTCGGTGGGACGGCCGTCGGCCAGCGGCCGCATGATCGCGTGGAGGAGGAGTGGTTTGGACCACTGCGCCAGCTCGCCGAGCGCGTCGTCGTCGACTGGCACGTCGCGCCAGTCGAGGATCTCGATGCCTTCTTCCTTGGCCACGGCCTCGACGGTGGCGCGGGGGTCGGCGCCGCGAGCGAACAGGGTCAGCACACCGTTGCCCTCGCCGAAGATCGCCGCCGGGATCGGGATCAGCACGCCGGCGCCGTCGCCGGTGCGGGCGTCGGCGGCCAGCGCGCCGCGATGCTTGACGCAGGCCAGACCGTCGAGCGCGGCCGTCACGATGGCGCGCGACGGACGACCTCGGGCGTCGGCGACGAAGCCGATGCCGCAGGAGTCGAGCTCCCGGCTGGGGGCGGTGCGCATGCGCGAAGACCTCGGGGTTTGGGAGAACTTCAGGTCGGGTTCGGGTCGACCGGGGCGCTTCCTCGCTGAAGGAGCGCCATTGCCCTGATTGCCCCGGTCCTGCGGCCGGTCAGGATAGCAGCGCCGGCATCACCGACTGGGCGAATTCCTCGACCCGGCCACGACCCTCGGCGGGCCATCCGCACACCAGGTACTCCCACCCGGCGTCGCGCCACGCCTCGGCCGAGCGGCGCACGTCGTCGAGCGGCTCGGAGAGCGAGAGCGACCCGGCCCGGTGGATCTCCGCCGGGTCGCGCCCGGCCTCCTCGGCGATGCGGCGCACCCGGTCCCACATCTGCTTCAGCTGCTCGGGCCCGCCCCACGTGTGCCAATAGTCGGCGTGGCGGGCGACGATCGGCAACGTGCGACGCGGCCCGCTGCCGCCGATCCAGATGGGCGGGTGCGGGCGCTGCACGGGGACCGGCCGCATCTGCGCGTCCTGCAGTGTCCACTGTGGGCCCGCGTAGTCGACCTTTTCGCCGGTGAACAGCAGCTTCATGCCCGTCAGCGCGTCCTCGAGCAGGTCGAAACGCTCCTTCGTCGGCGGGAACGCGATGCCGAGAGCGCGGTGCTCGGCATCGAACCACGCCGCGCCCAACGCCAGCTCGAGCCGGCCGTGCGACGCGTGGTCGATGGTGATCGCTTCGGCCGCGAGCACCGCCGGGTGCCGGTAGGTGATGCCGGTGACGAGGAGGCCGAGGCGGATCCGGCTGGTCGCGCCGGCGAGCGCGGCGAGCGTCGTCATGCCCTCGAAGCAGTTGCCGGGACCCTCGCCGTACATCGGTTGGAAGTGGTCGAAGCCCCAGGCCCCGTCGTAGCCGAGATCCTCGGCGAACCGCACCCGCGACAGCAGCTCGTCCCACTCCACCCGCTGTTGTGCCACGTCCAGACCGAATCGCATGCCCCCGTTCTATCCGCAGTTGCAGTCGGTATCCGACAGCAACCATGTTCAGAACGGGTGGGGCTAGGGCCAAGCGGGGCCGGTGCGGCGGCGCTTGCCCTCGCCGAGGGCCCAGGTGCGGCGCCACGCGCCGGCGTCGGGACCGGTGAGCGGCGGGGTGGCGCCGGCAG
>JAODBK010000063.1 GCA_025463925.1 Acidimicrobiales bacterium
TCACCGCCGCCACCGACCCGCGACAGCCAGCGCGCCGAGCACGCCGGCCAGCGCCCACTGCACGTCGGCCGACAGCCGCACCGCGGCCAGGATGTCGTGGGCCTCGGGCGACCGCCCGTCGCCCAGCGCGGGCCGCAACTCCACCCGGTCGCGGTAGCGGTTCTCGCCGCCGAGCCGCAGGCCGAGCGCGGCCGCGAACGCCGCTTCGGCGACGCCGGCGTTCGGGGATGGATGGGCCCGCCCGTCGCGGCGCACCGTGCCCCACACGCCGGCCGCCGCTGCCGGTCGCACCAGCGCGACCAACGCCGCGGTGACGCGAGCCGGCACCCAGGTCGCGGCGTCGTCGAGGCGCGCGCTGGCCCACCCGTAGTTCGTGTGACGCGCGCTCCGATGGCCCACCATCGCGTCGAGGGTGTTGACGGCGCGGTAGCCGAGCGCGCCCGGCCCGCCGGCGATCGCGGCCCAGAGCGCCGGCGCCACGACCGCGTCGACGGTGTTCTCGGCCACCGACTCGACCGCGGCGCGCGCGATCCCCTTCTCGTCGAGATGGGCCACGTCGCGCCCGACGAGCGACGGCAGGAGTCGGCGCGCCCCCTCGAGGTCCCCGGCCGCCAGCGCGGCGCTGACGGCGCGCGCCTCGTCGGCCAGTGCGCGTCCGGCGACCGCGACGGTCGTCGCCAGCGCGGTCGACGTCACCAGGGACCCGGCGGCGGCGCCGACGCCGACGCCGGTGACGGCGTGCCCGATCCCGCGGGCCCGGCTGTCGGCCCAGAACCGCGACTCGACGCGCCGCATCACCCGCCCGAAGCCCACGACCGGGTGCAGCCGCGCTGGCGGCTCACCCACCAACCGGTCGAGGACGAGCCCGATCGCCGCCCCCCCGACGAACGTTGAACGTCTGCCCACCCGGGCGGTGGGCGGACGTTCAAAGAACGGGGCGGGGGTCACCACTTGGCGGCCGCCACGACCAGGCCGACCGTCTCGGCGATCACGCCGGCGGCGCCCAGCACGTCGCCGGTGAAGCCGCCGATGCGGCGACGGGCGAACGCGACGACGAGTCCCGCCGCCAGCGCGGCGCACGCAACGGCCACGGCACCGGCGATGCCGCGGCCGAGCGCCACGAGCCCGATCGCGAGCACGACGCCGCCGGCGGCCACCGGCCCGGCCGGGCCGCCCGCGAACGCGGACGCCAAGCCGCCGCCGACGTAGCGCACCCGGGTGAGGGTGATCGCCATCGCGGTGCGCGAGAGGCACCAGAGGCCGGCAACGAGCAGCGCCGACGGCCGCATCGACGCCAACGCGGCCCACCGCAACACCAGCACGCCCGCGACTGCGGCCACGCCGTACGCACCGACACCGGGCTCGGCCATCACTGCCAGCCGGCGGTCAGCCGGCAGGTGCGGCAGCAGCCCGTCGGCGGCGTCGGCCAGGCCGTCGACGTGCAGCAGCCCGGTCAGCGCCAGGTCGACGACGACGACGATTGCAGCCGCGACCGCGGCCGGCCAGATCTGCGCGGCGAGCCACCACACCGCGCCGACCGCGCCGCCGATCCCGGCGCCGACGACGGGGAACCAGTCGACCGCGGCGGGCGACGGTGTCCGCGCCCCGCCGACCGGCGTGAGGAACGACAGCGCGGCCCGCATCAGTCGCGCTCCAGTCGCAACGTACGGCCGGCGACGACGAGCAGCGCGTCATCGGCCGCCGACGACACCGCCTGGTTGGCCAGGCCGAGGGCATCCCGGAATCGCCGGCCGCCGTCGGTCGACGGGTGCACGCCCATGCCGACCTCGTCGGACACGACCACGCTGTCGCCGTCTCGCGTGCGCAGCGCAACGCACAACGAGTCGACGTCGGCGCGAAAGTCGGCGGCGGCCGCGACCCACGTGGTGAGGCTGTCGAGCAGCACCGCCCCGGCGACCTGCGCGACCGCCAACGGCAGCGAGTCCGCCGGTCCGACCTCGACCGTCAGCCATGTCGGGTGCCGCCGGGCCTGGTGGGCCGCGATCCGGGCCGCGAAGTCCGGGTCGTCGGGTGAGGGGACCGCGGTCGCGACATACGTCACCGGCCGGCCGGCCGAACGGGCGGCGACGATGCGCTCGGCGACCTCGGACTTCCCCGACCGCGCCCCGCCGAGCACCAGCGTGATCACCCGCCCGCTCGAAGGGCGCCGGCGAGCACCGCCGCGTGCACGGCTCTCGCGAGCCGCGACCCCCACAGTGATCGCGGCCCGCCGAAGTCGTGCGGCCGGCCGTCGGCCGGGCCGGCGATGCACACCGCGTCGGTCGCGGTGCCGGTGGCATCGAGGCGGAGGTCGCCGAGCGCCTGCGCCTTGGCCTCGGTCGCGGTCGCGACCGCGTTCACCAGCGCGGCGTCGGACAGTCGCTCGGGAACGAGCACGACGACGTTGATGGTCCCGACCAGGCTCGCCGGCCGACCGGTGTCCGGCGCGGCGGCCCGGATCGGATGGCCGAGCCCGACGGTCGCCACGGCTTCGACGCCGCCGTCCGACGCCGACGCGTACGCGCGGACGTCGGCCGCGGTGAGCATGCCCACGCCGCGGCCCGGCAAGCCGAGCGACACGCCGAGGTGGGCGAGATGCCGGTCCGGATCGCGCCGCCCGTACTCCATCGGCACCTGCGCGTTCACCAGCCAGCGGCGGACGCTGAGGCCACCGCCGTGCGGCGCCGACGCGATGGCGCGCACCGGCGCGTCGAACCGCCACACCAGGACAGGAAGCTCGCGGCCGGACTCACGGCGGGACCGCACCTGCATCGTTCCGACGTCCACGCGTCTCCTCGGGTCGAGTGGTCCCGGCCAGTCAGGTATCGGGCTGCGGACGAGCGGCTGCTCGACCGTCACCGTTGCGGGACAGCCCCGGACTCGCACCGGGTTCCCTGGCTGGCGATGGCGACAGTAGCGTCCCCGCCGATGGCACGCGTCGAGTCGATCGTCCTCCTGAACACCGGCCACGGGAAGGGCAAGTCGTCGGCGGCGTTCGGCGTGATGGCGCGGGGTTGGGCCCGTGGCTGGCGCGTCGGCGTCGTGCAGTTCGTCAAGGGCGGCAAGTGGAAGACCGGCGAGCGCAAGCTGGCCGATCATCTCGACATCGAGTGGCACACCCTCGGCGACGGCTTCACGTGGGAGTCGACCGACCTCGACGAGACCGCGGCCAAGGGCCGGCACGCGTGGGCGGTCGCGGCCGAGAAGCTGGCGTCGGGCGACTACGACCTGTTGATCCTCGACGAGGTGACGTACGCGGTGAAGTACGGATGGGTCGCGGTGGACGAGGTCGTCGACGGTGTGCGGGGCCGATCACCGAAGACCAACGTGGTCATCACCGGGCGCGACGCCGCGCCCGAGCTGATCGAATTGGCCGACACCGCGACCGAGATGCGCAAGCTGAAACACGCGTACGACGAGGGCATCGGCGCCAAGAAGGGCATCGAGTACTGACCGCCGAACACTCCGCGTGATGGAGTGTCAACGGTGCTTGCATGACCGGGCGCCGTTCGACTAGCACGTAGGCCGAACGACCTAGCGGGTTCGCCGAGGGGGCACTTCCGGGCAGCGGCGCCGGGCGGTGTGGCGGCGAGCCCAGTCCCCACCACCGCTCAGTCCCCACCCCCCACGCCCCAGGATCGAGATGCCCAGACCCTGCTCTCGTCGCGCGCTCGCGACCATGTCGGCGGCCGCCCTCTTGCTCGGAGGCGTGGTCACCACCATCGAATCCGCCGGGCCCGCCACCGCTGGCGGCGCGGAATCCAGTCGCATGCTCGCCGACCTGCAGGGCGCGCGCGCCTCGGCCGGGTTGGGCGCGCTCGCGGTGAACGGCGAGCTCACCGCCAAGGCCCAGAACTGGGCCGACCACATGGCCGCGACCGGGTCACTGTCCCACTCGAGCCCGTCGGCGGGAATCTCGGCCAACTGGACCCGACTGGGTGAGAACGTCGGCGACGGGCCGGATCCGGACTCAATTCATCAAGCGTTCATGGCGTCGTCCGCGCACCGGGCCCACATCCTGGACCCCGGCTTTCAATACGTCGGCGTCGGGTCGGCGTGGCGCGGCTCGACGCTCTACGTGGCCGAGGAGTTCATGCAGACGGCCGGCGGCGCGCCGCCCGCGCCGCCGTCGCGGACGCCGACCTACTTCACCCAACGCGCGTCGCGCAGCAGCACCGCGTCGCCGAGGTTGGTCGCCTCCGCACCCGCGGCCGCGCCCGTGCTCGTCCCCGCCGGGTTCGACTACGTCGCGCCCGCGTTGCTCGCGCCGAAGGTCGAGGCGGCCTACCAAGTGTGGCTGCGCTGGTTCTTCTGCCAGCAACTCCAGGTCTGCGCCAAACGGTGACGCAGTAACTTCGGCGGGATGGCCCGGCTCGGCCCCCGCCTCGTCGTCGCCGGCACGCACTCCGGCGTCGGCAAGACCACCATCGCCACCGGCCTGATGGCCGCCCTACGCGCCCGCGGCCAGCGCGTGGCGTCGGCCAAGGTCGGGCCCGACTTCATCGATCCCGGCTACCACGCGATGGCCACCGGGCGACCGGGTCGCAACCTCGACGCGTGGATCTGCGGTGACGACACCATCGCGCCGCTCGCGTCGCGAGCCGGAGCCGGGTGCGACGTGCTGATCGTCGAAGGGGTGATGGGGTTGTTCGACGGCGCCGAGGGCGGACGGGCCAGCACCGCGCACGTGGCCCAGCTGCTGGATGCGCCGATCGTCCTCGTGGTCGACGCGTCGGCGATGAGCGACTCGGTCGCGGCGCTGGTCCACGGCTTCGCCACGTTCGATCCGACGTTGCGGGTCGCGGGCGTCGTGCTGAACCGCGTCGCCAGTGACGGTCACGAGGCGATGCTGCGCGACGCGCTCTCGGCGATGAAGGTGCCGGTGCTCGGCGTGCTCCGGCGCGACGACCGGCTGACGTGGCGCGACCGCCATCTCGGTCTCGTCCCCGTCGTCGAGCGCCCCGATGCCGTCCGGCGCTCGGTCGACGCGCTGGCACGCGTGATCGCGCACGGGTGCGACGTCGACGCGCTGCTCGCGCTGGCCACCACCGCGCCACCGTCGATCGTCGACGATCCGCCGCGAGCCCGGTCGGTGGTCGACCGCGCCGGCGTGCCGATCGCGGTCGCGTCGGGCCGGGCGTTCAGCTTCATGTATCCCGACAACCTCGAGCTGCTGGCCCAGGCGGGCGCCGACATCGTGCCCTTCGACCCGCTCGCCGATCCGTCGCTCCCCGAGGGCGTGGCCGCGCTGGTCGCCGGCGGCGGCTTCCCCGAGGTGTACGCCGACGCGCTGGCCGCCAACGAGCCGCTGCTGGCCGACGTGCGGGCCGCGGTCGGCGGTG
>JAODBK010000105.1 GCA_025463925.1 Acidimicrobiales bacterium
CAGCCACGCGGGCGGCCCGGCCGCGAGCCACGGGCACGCGGCGTCGAGCAGCCCGGAGCCGAGGTCGACGATCACCGGCGCGCCGAGCGACGCGAGCTGCTCGACCGGGGTCGTCTCGGTGAAGCCGACGATCCGGTAGTTCGACTGGTGCACCTTCAGCACCAGCGCGACGGTGTCTGCGACGGACGCGTAGTCCGACAGCCGGGTGCGGTTGGTGGTGCCGACCTCCACCAGCCGGGCACCGGACTGCTCCATCACTTCCGGCACCCGGAACCCGCCGCCGATCTCGACCAGCTCGCCCCGCGACACCGCAACGCCGCGGTCGTGCGCCAGCGCGGCCAGCACGAGCAGCACCGCGGCAGCGCCGTTGTTGACGACCAGCGCGGCGTCGGCCCCACATGCTCGGGCCAGCAGCGCCGACGCGTGGCGGTGGCGCGACCCGCGCTTGCCGGTCGCCAGGTCGAGCTCGAGGTTCGCCGCCGCCGCCGGCTGCTCGTGGGCGAGGGGGGCCCGCCCGAGGTTGGTGTGCAGCAGCACCCCCGTGGCGTTGACGACGGGTCGGAGGAGCGCGGTCGCGATCTCGGTGGCGCGGGCGCGCGCCGAGTCGGGGTCGCCGGCGGCGATCGCCTCACGGGCCGCGTCGACCAGCAAGGGATGGGGCAGCCCGACATCGCTCAGGGCGCGGGCCAGCGCGTCGACCGACGGTGGCCGTGCCTCGTCCGCGCTCACGCCGCGAGAATACGGGGGTGCCCGACTTTCCGGTTGCCCGGTTCCATGCGCTGAAGGATGGTGAGGGTCGCATCGTCCACGCCGGCGATCTGGAGGTGGCGCTGTTCCGTGACGGCGACCGGGTGTACGCCCTCGGGAACACCTGCTTGCACACCGGCGGCGCGCTCGGCGAGGGCTTCGTGATCGACGGCTGCGCGGTGTGCCCATGGCACGGTTGGCAGTACGACCTGGCGAGCGGCCGGCGGCGCCCGGGGATCGGCGATCTCGGCGTGCCGACCTACGCCACGCGGGTCGAGGCCGACGAGGTGGTGGTGACCGTTCCGGACGACGCCATGGGAAGCTGACGGCCCGATGAACCGCCTGCGGCTGGCCGTGAAGGCCGTCACCGTCTTTCTCATCTCCACGGTGTTGGTGCCCATCGCGGTCGTCGGCACCGTGATCTCGTCGTTCCTCTTCCTCCCACTGCCGGCGACGCTGCCCGAGGCGAAGGCCGGCATCGAGAGCAAGATCAGCCACGTCTACGCCGCCGACGGCACCGAGATCGCGCTGTTCCGCGAGTTCGAGACCAGCATCCCGGTCCGGCCGCAGGACATCCCCGCGGTGCTGAAGCAGGCGGTGGTCGCGTCCGAGGACAGGCGCTTCTACTCCCACGGCGGCGTCGACGTGCAGGGCTCGCTTCGCGCCCTCTGGGCCGACTTGCAAGGCAAGGGTGTCGTCCAAGGCGGGTCGACGATCACCCAGCAGTACGTCAAGAACGCGTACCTCAACGAGAAGCGCACCATCACCCGCAAGGTGCGCGAAGCCATCCTCGCCAGCCAGCTCGACCGCAAGTCGGCGAAGGACGACATCCTCTTCCGGTATCTCGAGTCCATCTACCTGGGTGGCGGCGCGTATGGCGTCGAAGCGGCCAGCGAGACGTACTTCGGCCACCCCGTGAGCCAGCTGACCCTCTCGGAAGCGGCGCTGCTCGCCGGCGTCATCCCGGCGCCGACGCGCTACGCGCCGCGGCAGAACGCCGCGCTGGCCGAGACGCGGCGGATGATCGTGCTGCGCGAGATGCTCGATCAGAAGCGCATCACGCAGCAGCAATTCGAGGAGGCGGCGGCGCAGCAGGTGTTCGTGATCACGCAGTTCGGCCCGAGGAAGGGCGCCACCAACATCGTGCCGCCGGTCACCGTGCAACAGCGGTACCCGTACTTCATCGACTACCTGCGGAAGTACCTCGAACGCCGTTATGGCCACGAGACGGTGTACCGGGGCGGCCTCCGCATCTACACCACGCTCGATCCGAAGATGCAGGCAGCCGCCGAGTTCACGATCACCAACACCCTGTCGGGGACCAAGCCACCACTCGAGATGGCGCTCGTCGCGGTCGAGCCGGCGACGGGGTACGTGAAGGCGATGGTCGGAGGCCGCGACTTCTACGACAAGGCCTACGGCCAGACGAACCTGGCGTTGGGTGCCTGCCCCGGCCCTCCGATCGAAGGCGACCACGCCACGCCGCCGTTCTGCATCGCCGGTGGTGGCACCGGCCGGCAGCCCGGTTCGTCGTTCAAGCCGTTCACCCTCGCGACCGCATTCGAAGAGGGCATCTCGCCGAACAAGGTGTACGCCGGGCCGTTCCAGTACACGTACCCGAAGTGCCCGCCGATCCAGAAGGGCTGCACGGTCCGCAACACCGAGGAGGCCGAGAACTTCGGGGCGATCCCGCTCCGGCAGGCGACGTGGCACTCGGTCAACACCGTGTTCGCGCAACTGGTGCAGGACGTCGGCGTGCAGCGCACCGCCGAGATGGCCAACCGCTTGGGCGAGACGATGATCGACCCCAAGAAGCAGCACTTCCCGGGGATCACGCTCGGCACCGAGGAGGTCTCGCCGCTCGATCACGCGGCGTCGTACGCGGTGTTCGCGAACCGCGGCGTGCGGGCTGCGCCAGTACCGGTGCTGCGGATCACCGACGGCACCGGCAAGGTCCTCGAGGACAACACCAAGCTGGACGACCCGGCGCGCGTGAAGCGGGTCATCTCCGAGACGGTCGCCGACAACGTCACCGACGTGCTGCGCGGCGTGATCACGTCGGGCACCGCGAAGGGGTCCGACATCGGGCGCCCGGCGGCCGGCAAGACCGGCACCTCGGAGAACAACCAGGACGCGTGGTTCGCGGGCTTCACGCCGGCGCTGTCGACCGCCGTCTGGATGGGCTACGCCGACACGCCGAGGCCGTTGCTCGGCATCAAGGGCGTGGCGCGGGTGTACGGCGGCACGATCCCGGCGAGGGCATGGCACGACTTCATGCTCTTCGCGCTGAAGGATGTTCCGCCCACCGACTTCAACCAACCGGCGCCGATCCAGGCCACCGCGCTGGACACGGCCCACCAGCTCCGCGGCGGCATCGACCCGGGCGACCGTCGAGGGATCATCGGCATCGGGCCGGGCGGCGTGTACCAGTACAACCCGCCACCGCCGGTCGCCGAGGCGCCGACCACGACGTCACCACCGACGACCGCGCCCGAGACGACGACGACCAAGCCCGGCGGGCTCGCGCCTCCGTAATCGGTCAGTTCTTCTGACCGGCGCCGACGTCGGCGCCCGACGGGCACTTCAGCACCCGCTCGCACGCGGTGCGGATCGGGACTCCGAACCACACGCCGTCGGTCTGGAACCCGAGCGGCTGGTAGGCGCGTGACGAGACGCCGACCACCTCGCCCTTGTCGTTGAGCAGCGGGCCGCCCTGGAACGACGGGCCGACCGGCGCGTCGCTCTGGATCCCCGCGTTGAAGACGTCGGCGACGAAGCCCTGCGTGATCGAACCGCCCGACGACCCGAGGCCCGACAGCGCGAACACGCGGTCGCCGATCTGCACCGGCGCACCGCCGGCCCACGGCAGCTTCGGGAGGTTGCCCCGCTTCACCACGAGGAGCGCCAGGTCCTTGTCGTCCTGCCAGGTCCACAGCGTGGCGTCGATCTCGTCGTTGCCCTGCCGCACCTTGATCGGCGGCCCGGGCCGCTTGGTCGCCGCCCGAACGGTGGCGAGCGACGCGATGAGGTAGGTGTTCTCGGCGTCGGCGGCGACGGTGAACGCCGACCCGACGGCGGGTTGCCCGGATTCGTCGAGGGTGTGCACGAACCACATCGACGGCGCGACCTTCTTCACCAGCGCCTGCAGGGTGTTGCCCTCGGCCGCGATCTTCTGCAACGGCTCGAGCTCCTTGCGGACCTGCGCCTTGGCGTCCTCGCGCAGCGCCTTGATCTGGTCCTGTGCCGCATTGAACTGCTTGGAGAAGTTCGCCTTGAAGGTGTTGGACGCGGTCTCGGCCTTGTTCAGGCGGTAGTCGTAGTAGGCGTAGAGGACGGTGCCGCTGAAGGCCGCGCCCAATGACGCCGCGAGGATCAGCGCCGAGAGGCCGAGCACCGAGCGGGGGAGGATGCGGTCGCGAAGGCGGCCCGGGTGCTTGCCCACGGCGGGCATCGGACCGGTGTCGACGTCGTCGACCGTCTGCATCGGTTGGAGGGTAGTCCGGGCTACCGTCGCGACTGTGCTCGCGGTGCTCGCGCTCCTGTTCATCCTCATCCCGTTGGCCGAGATCTGGGTCATCGTCCAGGTGGGTCAGGCGATCGGGGTCCTGAACACCTTCGGGCTGCTCGTCCTGTCCGGCATCATCGGCGGCTGGCTGATGAAGCGGGAGGGTCTCGCGGTCTGGCGGCGCGCCCAGGCGTCGGTCGAGCGCGGGCAGGTGCCGACCAAGGAGTTGATCGACGGCGTGCTGATCCTTGGCGGCGGTGCGCTCATGGTGGCGCCGGGCTTCATCACCGACATCGTCGGCATGCTCCTGCTCCTGCCGCCCGTGCGAGCCGCGATCCGCGCGCTCGTTCGGCGCCGCATCGCGCGCCGCGCCGACATCACCATCATCGGCTGACCGTGCCCGACGTCCCTGCCCGGGACGAGTTCCCGCCGGGCCGCGTCGTGTCGCTCACGCCGCGGGTCCGCCGGATCACCGCGTCCAATCCGGGTGCCATGACCGGGCCGGGCACCAACACCTATCTGGTCGGCGCCGGCGCCGACGTCGTCGTGATCGATCCCGGGCCCGACGAGGCGGCCCACCTCGACGCCGTGGCCGGCGCCGGGGGCGGCCGGGTCCGCACGATCCTCACGACCCACACCCACCCCGACCATGCGCCCGGCGCGCCGGGCTTGCGCGAGCGAACCGGCGCGCCGCTCGTCGGCTTCGAGGCACGCGACGGCTTCGTGCCCGATGCCACGCTGGTCGACGGCGATCGGGTGGAGGGCGACGGCTTCACGATCATCGCGGTGCACACGCCCGGCCACGCCGGCAACCACCTGTGCTACCTCCTCGCCGAGGAGGTGCTCCTGTTCTCCGGCGACCACGTGATGAGCGGGTCGACGGTCGTGATCTCGCCGCCCGACGGCGACATGAGCGCGTACCTGGCCAGTCTCGAGCGTTGCCTGGCCATGGGACTTCGCGCCATCGCTCCGGGACACGGCCGGCTCATCGACGATCCCGACGCCGCCCTGCGCGCCTACCTCGATCACCGGCGCGATCGGGAGCGGCAGATCCTCGACGCGGTGACACCCGGCCCGGTCACGATCGACGAGGTCGTGGCCGCGCTCTACCCGGACCTGATCGACGAGCTGATCCCCCGGGCCGGCCAGTCCGTCTGGGCCCACTTGATCAAGTTGGCCGGGGAGGGACGGGCATTCGGGACGGGGCGCACCGGTGCGTGGCAGGCTACGCGCGAGTAGGGGACCCGAGAGGCGGCGTCGAATGGGACCCGAAGATGAATGAGCGTGCCGGAAAGTCCCGCCTCGTCGATGTCGACGAGGCGGCGAAACTGCTCGACCTCACAGTGCCTGGGGTCGAGGCGCTCGTCGCGGCCGGTTACCTGCGGGCGGCCGTCGACCATCCAGGTGGGCCGCGGTTCGCGTTGGGCGACCTGAAGGCCTTCGTCGCCCGCAACGCCGACGACGGCTCGGGCAACCTGTTCGACGAGGCCGGCGACATCGCCGATCCGCAGGCGTTGCTCGACGCCCTCGACGGTCGCTCCGAGGAGATGGCCAAGCGGGCCTACGACATCTTCTCCACCGCGTTCCCCGAGGCGCAGTCGTGGACGATCAGCGAGCAGGCCCGCTTCATCGAGCAGGCCCGCAAGCGGTTCGAGGCGATCCTCGCGGTCACCGGCCAGGGCGAGGAGGTCGACGATGCGCTCACCGGGGATCTGCAAGACGTCGGCGCCAGCGCGGCCTGGTCGGGCTCCCCGCTGCCGCAACTGCTCGTCATCCTGCGGATCTCGCGCGACCTCGTCGTCCAGACCGCGGTGGAGGTCGCCGAGGAGCGTGGCCGGCACTGGGGCCTGGCACTGTCGTTGCTGCTCACGCGGGTGCTGCCGGCCATGGACCGGCTCACCGACGCGGTGGCGCAGGGCTACTGGGCCGCGGTCGTCCATCGCGAGGAGGAGAGCCGGGCCCGGTACGAGAACGTCGTCGAGCACTCGACCGACGGGGTGTTCGAGATCGACCTCGACGGCCGCGTGCAGTACGCCAACTCGTCGCTCGCGCTGATCGTCGGCCGGACGCTCGACGACCTCGACAACGCCGCGCTGGCCGACGTCCTCGTCCCACTGGAGCAGACGTCACTGCTCGAACGGCTGATGGGCGACGCCGGTGACGGTCCGGTGCGGGGTGAGATCACGATCACCCGCGCCGACGGCATCCGCCGGGTCGTGGACGTCACCGGCCAGTCCCGTCGCGAGGAGGGGATGGTCGTCGGCTACCAGGGTGTGGTGCGCGACGTGACCGCGGCGCACGACTTGGAGATGGCCAAGAACGAGTTCCTCGCGCTGATCACCCACGACCTCCGCAACCCGCTGACCACCGTGCTCGGGCTCGGCGCGACGCTCGAGACGTACGCCAACGAGCTGCCGGTCGACCGGATCCAGCGCATGGGCGTGTCGATCCGCCACCAGGCCGAGCGGATCTCGCGCTTGGCCGACGACCTCTACGACGTGAGCCGGCTCGAGACCAGCTCCCTCGTCCTCAACCCGCGCACCGTCGACCTGGCCACGTCGGTCGAGATCGCGTTGGCCGCCGCAGGCACGAACGCCGACCTCTCGACGGTGGCGGTGAAGGTGGAACCCGGCCTCCAGGTGCACGCCGATCCGCGCCGGCTCGAGCAGGTCGTCGCCAACCTGGTCGAGAACGCGCTGATCCACGGCACCCCGCCCGTCGAGGTCACCGCCCGAACTTGGACGCGGGGTTCGGGCGTCGAGATCATCGTGCGCGACCACGGCAACGGTGTGCCGGACGCGCTGGTGCCGACGCTGTTCTCCCGCCTGCGCACGTTCGGCCGACCGGATCGCGACCGCGGGCGCGGCACCGGCCTCGGTCTCACGCTGGTGCGCGGCCTCGTCGAGGCGATGGGCGGCCAGGTCCGCTACGAACGGGCCGACGGCGGTGGCGCGGCATTCCGGCTCAATTTGCCTTCGCCCCGCGCCACCGGCCGCGCGTAGCGTTCCGCGCCGTGACCTCCCTGGTTGCCGAGGCCTGGCCTCGGCCGGAGCCCGACGCCGGCGGCGACCCGATCCTCGTCGCGTCGGGCGTGCGCAAGACGTACCGCACCGGCACGGTCGCGGTGGAGGCACTGCGCGGCATCGACCTCACGATCCGGCGAGGCGAGTTCCTCGCGGTCATGGGCCCGTCGGGCAACGGCAAGACGACGATGCTCAACTGCCTCAGCGGGCTCGATGACATCGACGACGGCACCGTGATCGTCGACGGCCAGGACATCCACGCGCTGTCGGACAAGCGGCGCACCGAGCACCGGGCCCGGCGCATGGGTTTCATCTTCCAGAGCTTCAACCTGATCCCGGTGTTCACCGCCGAGGAGAACGTGGAGCTGCCGTTGCTGCTGATCGGCGCGCCGGCGAGGGAGGCGCGCCGGCGGGCTCGCGCCATCCTCGACCGCGTCGGCCTGGCCGATCGCCATCACCACCGGCCGACCGAGCTGTCCGGTGGCGAGCAGCAACGAGTTGCGGTGGCGCGGGCGCTCGTCAGTGAGCCGGCGATCGTCTGGGGCGACGAACCCACCGGCAACCTGGACAGCAGCAACGCCGCCGAGATGCTCGACCTCATCGAAGAGGTGCATCGCGCCGGCCAGACGCTCGTGGTCGTCACCCACGACGCCACCATCGCGGCCCGGGCCGAACGGCTCGTGCGGGTCACCGACGGCCAGATCACCGCCGACGGCCGGCCGGCCGATCTCCTGGCATAGAGGCCGGTCCGCGGATGAACGTGCTCGTCGTCCCGATCGCGCTGCTGGTCGCGGTGGCGCTCTACGACGCGCTCCGGCGGCCGATGCTCCGCCGCCTGGCCTTCCGCAACGCCAACCGCCGGCGGGGCGAAGCGGTGCTCGTGCTCATCGGCTCGCTGCTCGGCACGGCGATCATCGTCGCGTCGTTGCTCACCGGCACCTCGCTGAAGGCGTCGATCCGCGACTTCGCCCGCACGCAGCTCGGGCCGGTCGACGAGACCGTCCACGTCAGCGGCACCAGTTCGCTCGCCGACGTCGCCGGCGCGGTCGCGGGCACCACGCCGATCGCCGGCACCGACGGTGGCCCGCTCACGATGGTGCACTCGCCGGCGACGGCGTGGCGCGCCGCGAGGGGCGGACGAGCGGCCGAGGCCGACCCGAAAGCGGAGGTGAGTGAGGTCGAGTATGCGCGGGCGCGGTCGTTCGGTGGCGATCCCGGCGCAACTGGCTTCGCGCGCGCCGGCGACACGCCCACTGGTGACCAGGCCGACGTCCTGCGGCCGCTGGCCGACGACCTCCGGCTGAAACCGGGCGACCGCTTCGACCTCCTCCTCTACGGCACGCGTCGCACGTTCACCGTCCGCCAGGTGCTCGGCCAGATCGGGCTCGCCGGCTACTACACCGGCCGCGGCACGGGGTCCCAGTCGGTGTGGGTCGCGCCCGGGACGATCGACGCGATGGCGAGCGCCGGCACGAACGCCGCCGCGACGCCCCCGGACGGGCTGGTGCTGGTGTCGAACACCGGCGGCGTGTTCGCCGGCGCCGCCCGCTCCGCGCCGGTCGTCGACGAGTTGCGCCGGCGGGTCGCGGGGATCGCCGGGGCCGACGTCCGCCCGCTGAAGCACGACCTGCTGCGGGACGCCGACCTCGCCGGGAAGAGCTTCTCGCAGCTGTTCACGTCACTCGGCATGTTCAGCGTGCTGGCGGGCGTGCTGCTGCTCGTGAACATCTTCGTGATGCTGGCCGAGGAGCGGAAGAAGGAGCTCGGCATGCTCCGCGCCCTCGGCATGCGGCGCGCCCATCTCGTCCGCGCGTTCGGCCTCGAAGGCACCATGTATGCCATCGGATCCGCAGTGCTCGGCGGACTCGCCGGGATCGGGCTCGGACGGGCGATCATCGTCGTGGCGTCGAGCCTCTTCAAACAAGGGGGACGCCGCTTCGGCGGCCTCGACCTGCGGTTCGCGGCGCCCGGCCGCAGCGTGGTCGCCGGCGCGCTGGCCGGCCTCGCCATCTCGCTGGTGACGGTCTGGCTGGCGAGCGTGCGCATCGGGCGCCTCAACGTCATCCGCGCGATCCGCGATCTGCCCGAGCCGCCGGCCACCACCCGGCAGCACACTCGCTCGCTGATCCTCGGCGCCGCGGGCGTCCTGATCGGCGCGCTGATGTTCGCGTCGGGCGTCAGCACCGAGGCGTGGTTCCCGGCCATGGTCGGGCCGCCCGTCGCGTTGCTCTCGCTCGCCGCGCTCCTCCGACGATGGCTGCCGCGTCGCCCGCTCGTCACGTCGGTCTGCCTGCTCGTGCTGGCGTGGGGCGTCGGCTGCTTCAGTCTCATCCCGGCGGTGTTCAAGGGCGTCGACATCGCGGCGTTCATCGTGCAGGGTGTGCTGCTGGTGGCGTCAGCCGTCGTCCTCGTCACGCTCAACGACGAGGTCTTCATGCGGTTGGCGTCGCGCATGTCGGGGTCCAGCCGGGCGCTGGCGGCGCGGCTCGGGTTGGCGTACCCGTTGGCCCGGCGGTTCCGCACCGGCATGACGCTCGCGATCTACGGGCTCGTGATCTTTGTGCTGACGATGATCGCGACGTTCTCCACGCTGTTCGGCAAGGAGGGCCCGCGCCTCACCGCCGAGACGCGTTCCGGGTACGACCTGGTGCTCGACACCAACCCCGCCAACCCGGCGACGCCGGGCGAGCTCCTCCGGCAGCCGGAAGTGGCGGCCGTCTCGACGTTGACCCACGGGTTCCCGCAGTTCACTGCGCCCGGGCATCCCGACCGCGATCGGTGGGCGCTCAGCGGCTTCGACGAGACGCTCGTCGCCCGGGGGAGCGCGCCCAAGCTCTCGAAGCGCGATCCCCGGTTCGCCAGCGACCGCGAGGTGTTCCTCGACGTGCTGCGCCACCCGGGCGGCGTGGTGCTCCCGAGCTTCTTCCTGCAGCACGGCGGCGGTCCGCCGACGTCGCGGCTCAGCATCGGCGAGCACGTGTCGGTGTTCGACGCGAACGGTCGAGCGCGCGACCTCACCGTGCTCGGTGTCGTCGAGGAGGACATGGCCTTCAACGGCGCGCTCGTCGGCAAGCCGTTGGCCGGCGATGTTCTCGGTCCCCAGGCCGTCGGTGACCGGGCGTACGTCGCCGTCAAGCCAGCCGTCGATCCCGACACCGCGGCCCGCCAGCTCACGGCGCGGCTCGTCGAGAAGGGCGGCGACGCCACCAGCTTCGCCAAGCTCGTCAACGACAACCTGCACGAGCAGCAGGGCTTCTTCCGCCTGATGCAGGGCTACCTCGCGCTGGGCCTGGTCGTCGGGGTGGCCGGCCTCGGCGTGATCATGGTGCGGGCGGTGCGCGAGCGCCGGCGCCAGATCGGGATGCTGCGGGCCATGGGGTTCTCGGCCGGCGTGGTCCGCGCCGCGTTCCTCTTCGAGTCGACGTTCGTCGCGTTGCAGGGGATCGTCGTCGGCGTGGTGCTGGCGCTGGTCGTCAGCTACCAGCTGCTCGTGAACTCGAAGACCTTCGGCAGCCAGTCGCTCGGCTTCTCGGTGCCGTGGCTGCCGCTCCTCACGCTCGTCGGGACGGCCCTCGTCTTCTCGCTGCTGTCGACGCTCGCGCCCGCGACCCAGGCTTCGCGCGTCAAGCCCGCGGTCGCCCTCCGCGTCGCCGACTGACCCGACCCGCGTCGCCGCGGGTCAGGACTTGGCGGCGACCGCGGCGTCCATCGCGGCGAGCATCCGGGCGGTGCAGCCCTCCATGTCGATCGGGGGGAGCAGGTCGTCGACGATCTGCGCGGCGAGGTCGGCGAAGACGCGACCGGCGGTCGAGTCGGGCGCGGCCAGCGCCAGCGGCCGGCCGGCATCGTTGGCCGCGCCCAGCGCGGGCTCGAGCGGCACCTGGCCGAGCAGCGGCACGCCGAGGTCGTCGGCGAGGGCGCGGCCACCGCCCGAGCCGAACAGCGCGTACGTCTCGCCGTGCTCGCAGGTGAAGTCGCTCATGTTCTCGAGCACGCCGAGCACCTTGAGGTACGAGCGGCGGGCCATGTTCGCGACGCGGACCGCGACCTTCTGCGCGGCGAGCGCCGGCGTGGTGACGACGATCATCTCGGCGCGAGGCAGGAGACGGCCCAGCGCCATCTGGATGTCGCCGGTGCCGGGCGGCATGTCGATGAGCAGGTAGTCGAGATCGCCCCATCGCACGTCGGTGAGGAACTGCTCGAGAGCCTTGGCCAGCATGAGGCCGCGCCACATGAGCGCCTGCTCCTCGTCCTCGACGAGGAAGCCCATGCTCACGACCTCGATCCGCCCGGTGCCGACCGGCACCTCGTTGGGCCGGATCTTGGCGTCGTCGCTGGCGCCCAGCCGGCCGCTCACCCCGAGCATGCGCGGCACCGAGAAGCCCCAGATGTCGGCGTCGAGCACGCCGATGTCGAGGCCACGCGCCGCCATCGAGGCCGCCAGGTTCACCGTCACGCTCGACTTGCCGACGCCACCCTTGCCCGACGCGACCGCGATTACGCGTGTCGTCAGCGAGACCTCCGTGTCCGGCGGGTTGTCCGACGCCTTCCGCCGCACCCGCTGCATGAGGTCGGTGCGCTGCTGCGGCGTCATCTCGCCGAAGTCGACGGTGACCGCGGTGACGCCCGGCAGACCGCGGATCTTCGACTCCACGTCCTCGCGGATCTGGGTGCGCAGCGGGCAACCCGAGATCGTCAGCGTGACCCGCACCCGCACCACACCGTCCTCGGTGACGCCGATGTCCTGCACCATGCCGAGCTCGACGATGTCGGCCCCGAGCTCGGGATCGACCACGCCGCGCAGCACCGCCAGGACGTCGTCACGCGAGGGGAGGGCCGGCACGGAGTGGATTTTACCGGGATTGGCCGGGGTAACATGCGGGCGATGGACGACGCTCGCCTGGACGTGCTCAAAGCACTGGGCGACAACACCCGGTACGCGATCTACCTGGAGCTGGCCCGGTCGCCGACGCCCCGGTCCACCGCCGAGATCGCCGACGTCCTCGACCTCCATCCCAACACCGTGCGACCTCACCTCGAGCGGATGCGCGACGTGGGCCTGCTCGAGGTCGAGACCGAGGCCCGCGGCGCCGTCGGTCGCCCCCAGCACCGGTACTCGCTCGCCCCCGACGCACCCTCGTTCGGGCTCGAGCCGCCGGCGTTCCCACTGCTCGCCGACATGCTGGCCGACGTGGCCGCGGCCGCCGGCGCGGCCGC
>JAODBK010000033.1 GCA_025463925.1 Acidimicrobiales bacterium
GGCCGGCGCCCGGGCGTTGCTGGCGCTGGCCGTCGCCGGCTACCGCGAGGCCGGCGCGCCCGCCGACGGCGCTCGAGCCCGCCGCAAGCTCGACGACGCCGAGGGCGCACGCCGCCGGAAGCGGTCGGGCCATGCCGTGATGGGGTGGGCCAGTCTCACCGGTCATGAACGCCGCATCGCGCTGCTCGTCGCCGAAGGTCTCACCAATGCCCAAGTCGGCCAGCGGGTGTTCTTGTCGCGCCACACCGTGGACTTCCATCTGCGGCAGATCTTCCGCAAGCTCGACATCCATTCCCGGATCGAACTGGCCGGCCGAGCATTGGGTCAGCGCCGGGAGTGAGCGGGTCGAAGGTTGGGCCTTTCCACGCGCCTGCGTGGCGAGTTGGCTGACATGGCGCGATAGACCTCGAAGCACGGCAACCCGCAGAGGACGGACGCATGGTGCATCGATGGGGACCCGTCGGAGACGCACATCCGAACCGCTTCGGCGCCGCGATTCGCAACGAGGCCGGCCTCGTCGTGTTGACGCTAGAGGGCGAGATCGACATCGCGGTAGAGGCCGCGCTCGGCGACGCCATCGAGGACGCGGTCGCCGGCGCTCGTCGCCTCACCATTGACGTGAGTGGTGTGACGTTCATGGGCGCGGTCGGCGTTTCGGCGATCGTTCGCGCCCATCAGGCGTTGGGTCAGCTCAAGGAGGCGGTGTTGATACGGGGTGCCCCGGCCGCGCTTCGCCGGGTGCTGGTGATCTCCGGCATCGATCGGCTGGTGACGGTGCAGGACGTGCCGGCCGCCGACGCGCCGTCGAGCCACCGCGTCGGCGATCTGCGCGCGTCGCCGCGGACGTTCGTGCTCGTCACTCGTCACTGACGGCCGGCAGGTCCTTCCTTCTGTTCTGGGTGGCGACGGTCGGCCGCGAGACGAGCCAGCACGGCCCGCGAGTGGATGTCCAGCTTGCGAAACACCTGACGCAGGTGGAAGTCCACGGTATGGCGCGACAGGAAGAGCCGCTCGCCGACTTCGACGTTCGTGAGACCCTCGGCGACCAGCGCCGCGATCCGCCGCTCACGGTCCGTCAAGCTCGTCCAACCCGACGATGGCCGAGACGTGGCGCTGCCCCGTGGCCGCGCCGCCAGGTGGTCCAGCTTGCGGGTCGTCCTCGCGACATCGCGGTGGGCGCCCGCTTCGCGATACCAGGCGATCGCCGACACGAGCGGGTCTCGGGCACGGGTGGCGTCGCCCGCGCCGGCCAGCATGCGGCTGGCATCTTCGGCCGCCGACGCCCGAGCCCAAGGTTGCACGTGGGCGGCCGCGGCACCGAGCAGGGCGGTGACGTTTCGGTCGTAGATGCCGCGCGCGTGCAGGGAAATGGCGCCGACCGACGGAAGGCCTGGGTTGTCGGCCGCGAGCTGCTCCGCGCCGGCCATCGCCGCGACTGCCTTGGCGCGATCACCGGCGGCCAGCGCGGCCCGAACCATCCAGGCCGCGATCCCCGGCTCCTCGAGCAGCATCCGCTTGCTGGCCGTCAGGTCGTCGTAGATCGGCCTCAACATCCGGACCGCGGCCTCCGGACCGTGCTCGTCGTGCGCCATGCGAGCTTCGATCCACGCGCAATCGCTCTTGACGTGCTCGGTCAGCGCCGGGGGCGGCTCCTGCCGGAGCCGAGCGAGATGCGCAGTCGCGGCGCCGACGTCGGCTCCGTGGAACGCCACGACCGCCAACGTCGTACGCGCGACCGGCACGAACAACCGGGCGCCGCTGCGGTCGGCTCGGTCGATCGCGGTGACGGCTTCGACGGACGCCTGCGCGAGGCGACCGCGAGCCAACCAGAGGCGGGCTCGCCTGACGTGGGTGCCGATCGTCCAGCCGACGGCGCCGGCCGCGTGAGGATCCGCGTCGTCGGCAGCCAACAGTGATTCGGCTTCGTCGAACTCGCCCAGCGCGACGAGCGGAACGCTGAGGCACTGACGAGGGTGCAGCGCCCGGTCGGCCAGCCGGTCGTGCTCGGCTCGGGCGACCGCGGCGCGAAGGAAGACGATCGAGTCGGCGACCCGGCCGTCCGTCCACGCGATCGAACCCATCGTCGTGAACGCGCCGGCCAGGGACGCATGGGGATCGGCGGGTGGCGTCCCCGTGAGCAGTGCGACGGCCGAGATCCGGGCGGCGGCGAACTGACCGTGGGCCATCAAGCCCGACATGAGCGAGAGGTGCGCCGAGCTGTACGTCTGCTCGTCGAGCCCGGCCTCCGCCAGAACGGTCTCGGCCTGCCCGACCGCCTGATCCGGGTAGCCGTTCATCAGGAGCAGCGACGACAAGGTCAAGCGCAGCCCGGCCGCCTCGCGGGGCGGCAACACGGCCGCCGCCAGCGCGGCGCGGGCAACGGCGGCCGCCATGTCGAGGCGGCGACCGACGATGAGCCGCTCCACCTCGATGACCGGGTCGAGGTCGGTGTCCCGCACCTGGCTACCCCCGCCTTGCCCGTTCACATCACGCCCGCGCGTGGTCCGGATGGACCAATCGCGTCAGCCGGACCGCTCTCGGCCGTTCTCTCGGAGGAATGCCTACGATCCCCGGCGGAGCGGCAAAAAGTCGCGCGATGACCTTGCGCATCGCGCCGGCGTGCCGACCCAACCCAGTGACGGGCTCACCCGGCCGGACCGGGTGAGGCGTGCTCGGCCGCGGCTCCGTCAGTGGGGGAAACCATGGACATCGAGGGTGAGATTCCTGGGCTGAACACCGCCAAGGTGTTGCTCGCCGCCAACCTGGCCGACGAGGCCGTCCTCGACGCGCTGGTCGACCTGCTCGGCCTCCTGCCAGCCGAGGCGAAGGCGGCCCTGGATGCCGCGAAACACGAGCCGCGCGACCCGGCCACCTGACGAACCCCGCCGAGATCGATGCAACCCAGCGGCTAATCGGCGTGCGCCAGTTCGTTGGTCGCCAGCGCCCGCAGTCGGTCCAGGCTCCGGGCCAGTGTGCGGCAGACCTGCATCTGGCTGCAGCCGAGCTCGCGCGCGATCTCTCCCTGGGTCATCTCCCGCTCGAATCTCATGCGGACCACCCGCTCGTCGTGCGTCGACAAGCGGTTCAGGAGCTTGCCGACCATGATCGACCGCTCGACATCTGTCAGGCGACGATCCGGCCGGGCGATGGAGTCCGACAGCGTGTGCCCTTCCGAGTTCGGCGCCTCGAGCGACGGCAGCCGCCGGACGGTCGCCGCCTCCCGGGCCTCGAGCACCGCCTCGACGGGCATGGCCAGGTGCTCGGCGACCTCGGCAATCGTCGGGCGGTGGCCGAGGTCCTGGGTGAGCTCGTCGAGCGCGCTCTCGACCTCGAGGTAGAAGTCGTGCACGCGCCGGGGCGGGCGGATGCCCCAGCTCTGGTCGCGACGATGACGCTTCAGCTCGCCGAGGATCGTCGGGATCGCGTAGGTCGTGAACCGGAGCTCGCGCGTCGGATCGAACCCGTCGATCGCCTTCAGCAGACCCAACGACGCCACTTGGAGCAGGTCGTCGTGGCCGTCGCCGCGGTCGCGGAACCGGCGGGTGAGGGCCCGGGCCAACCCGGCATAGCGCGCCATCAACGCCTCCCGCACCGCGGGGTCGCGCGTGCGGTGGTACTCGCGTTGCATCGCTTCGGTATCGGCGAGATCTTCCGGCCCGCGCGGGTCCCGCGGCGCCTCAGCCGGCGGTTGCGGCACCGACCGGCTGTCCCTCGGTCGTGTCGCGGCCGGACTCCGGAGCGATTGCCTGGGCGCCGTCGCCGCCGTCCGCGACCTGGATCTTGCGGGGCTTGGCCTGCTCGGCCACCGGGATGGTGATTCGAAGCACGCCCGCGTCGTAGACGGCTTCCACCTGCTCGGTGTCGAGGCTCTCGCCGAGGAAGAGCTGCCGGGTGAAGTGGCCCTGCGGCCGTTCGGCGACGAGCACCTCCTGCCCGTCGTTCGCCGACCAGGTGCGGTCGGCTTGCACGGTCAGCACGTTCTTCTCGACGGTCACGTCGATCGAGTTGGGGTCCACGCCGGGCAGGTCGAACAACACGATGAAGCGATCGCCTTCGCGGTACGCGTCCATCGGTATCGTCGACGGCGATCGGGCCGCTCGATCCGACAACAACTGGGCCACCGAGTCGAGCTCGCGGAACGGATCGAAACGCATCAGCATGTTGAAGGACTCCCTGCGGTCTAGAGGGCGATTTGGTCACCCTCGCGCCGAATGCCGCACGGCACATCCCGCGATCGCGTGGGTTCGCGCCGACGAACCGCTCGCGCGCACCGGCACGTGTCGGCACGCGGTGGCACCGGCACTGGCCGTGAGTCGTCGGGGCGTGACGGGTGAAGCGGTACGGGGCTACGTCACCGCGACGCGTTCGGGTTCGCCGCCCGGTGCCGACACCGCCGCGGTCGCGAGGGCGGGCGGCGCTTCGATACTGATTCGGGGCAGCATGCGGTCCAGCCAGCCGGGCAGCCACCAGTTGGCCTTGCCCAGCAGCTCCATGGTCGCCGGCACCAGCACCATCCGCACGACGGTCGCGTCGATGAAGATCGCGGTCGCCAGGCCGAGGCCGAGCAGCTTGAGCACGCGCAGGTCGCCGAGCACGAACGACATGAACACCGCGATCATGATCGCGGCGGCCGCGGTGATCACCCGCGCGGTGGCGGCCAGCCCGTCGGCCACCGCGGTGGCGTTGTCGCCACTGAGGAGGTACTCCTCCCGCACCCGAGAGAGGAGGAACACCTCGTAGTCCATCGACAGGCCGAAGAGGACGGTGAACAGCATCATCGGCACCCAGAACTCGATCGGCCCCGGCCGGCCGATGCCGACCACGTTGCGCAGCCAACCCCACTGGAAGATGGCGACGATCACGCCGTACGCGGCGCCGATCGACAGCAGGTTCATGATGCCGGCCTTGACGGCGACCAGCACCGATCGGAAGACGGTCAGCAGCAGGAGGAACGACAGCACGATCACCGCCGCGACCATGTACGGCAGGCGGGCGCCGACGTGGTCACTGGCGTCGATGGCGATCGCGGTCTCGCTCCCGACGTGCATGACGAGGCCTTGCGCCTTGATCTCGGATCGCAGCCGGTGGACGAGCTGCTCGGTGGACCGGTCCTGCGGTGCTCCTCTGGCGATGACCGGGATGATCGCGGCGTTGCCGCCGGGATTCACGTTCACCGGCGCCACGTAGGCGATGTCGGGATCGCGGCGCAGCGTCTCGGCGAACGCGGTCACGGTCTGCGTGTTCGTCGTCCCGGTGAAGTCGGCCGCCAGCAGCACCGGCCCGTTGAATCCCGGACCGAATCCCTTGGCCAGCAGATCGTAGGCCCGCCGGGTCGTCAGCGACGTGGGGTCGTTGCCCTGGTCGGCCACGCCGAGCCGGATGGAGAACATCGGAATCGCGATCGTGACCAGGACCACCAGGCTGACGCCGGCCATGATCCATGGCCGCTTCTGGATCTGGCGGCTCCATCGGAACGCCGCCGACTCGCGATGGTGCCGGCGCTTGTGCTCCTTGGCGGCCAGCTTCGTACCGGCGAAACCCATGATCGCCGGCACGAGCGTGACCGACGCCAACATCGTCATGAGCACGGCCAGCACGGCACCGATCGACAGCCCGTAGATGAAGTTGATCCCCATCATGAACATGCCGAGCAGCGAGATGATCACGGTGCAGCCCGCGAACAGCACGGCGCGCCCGGCGGTGGTGAGCGCCAGCACGTTGGCGCTCTCGGGGTCGAGGCCGTCGTGGAGCCCGGACCGGTAGCGGACGACGATGAAGAGCGCGTAGTCGATGCCGACACCGAGCCCGATCATGATCGCGACGTATGGCGCGAAGGACGGCACGGTGAGCAGGTGGCTGAGGAGCGTCACGAGCACCAAGCCGATGCCGACGCCGAAGATCGCGGCGAGCACCGGCAGGCTCATCGCGAGCAACGATCCGAAGGCGATGAAGAGGATGACGATGGCGGCCAGCAGGCCGATCCCCTCGGTGGCACCCATCGGCGGCTGGAGTGCCCGGGCGACGAGCGGGCCGCTGAGCTCGATCGTGAGGCCGGGCACCTTCACCTTCTTGGCGGCATCGATCAACGGCTTGGCCGTCTTGGCCGGCAGGTCGCCGGCCTGCTTGTCGAAGGTGACGGTCGCGTACGCGATCGACCCGTCATGGCTCACTCGTCCGACACCGGTGTACGGCGAGTCGATGGCGACGACGTGTGGGAGCTTGCCCGGCCCGACTTCGGCGAACAGCGACTCCAGCGCGGTGCGGGCACCGGGGTCGTTGACACCCTTGGTCGACGTGAACACGATGTCCGCGGTGTCACCGGCGCGCGCCGGGAAGCGGGTCTTCAGGAGATCGAACGCCGCGATGGAGTCCGAGTGCCCGCCGCTGAAGTTGTCGGTGTAGGCGCTGCCGATCGCGCCCCCGAGCGCGTTCAACACGATGAAGCCGACGATCCACGACACGACCACTGCGCGGCGACGGCGATAGCACCAACGGGCGAGCCCGGCGATGAACATGAGGTCTCCTTCGGATCAGGTGCAGGCACCGATCAGACGCCCGGCGGGGACGAAACTCATCGGGAGCCCCGCCCCCCGGCCCTTCGGCCACGCCGACCCTACCGTCGGGCGGCGTCCGTCCCGCGGCTTGTGCCCGTCGTCACGCCGACGGTCGACGACCCGACCGCGAGGAACGACATCTCCTGGTAGTAGAAAGCAGGAGCAGCGATCGGGGGGTTCCATGCGAGCAGCACGAGTCGTACGGCACGACGAGCCGGCCCAGGCCGTCGAGGTCGAGGTCGGTGCCGACCGATGAGTGACCTGCTCGACGCCGACGTGCTGGTCGAGACGGCGCGCCGCGAGACCGGGCTCGACGACTTCGACGGGGACTCGTTCCGCGAGGGACTCGCCGTCTACTGCGACTCGCTGGTGGCCGAGGCGCGGCTCAACGACGTCGGCGTGATGGCCTTGCAAGCGAACATCGTCGGCAACCTCGCCAACCGGCTGCGCATCACGGACTGGCGATCCCGCCATGCCGACGTCGGCGACGAGGCGCTCGACGCGCCGGTCTTCGTCATCGGGCTGTTCCGCGCCGGGACGACCCTGCTGAGCCATCTGCTCGACCTCGACCCGGCCACGCGCTCGCTCCTCGGGTGGGAGGCCCAGGACAGCGTGCCGCCCCCGACGCCCGACACGTACCGGAGCGGTGCCCGGGTGGATGCCGCGCGCGACCGCGCCGCGATGATGGACGCGCTCAATCCGGCGATGAAGGCGATCCATCACGAGGAGCCCGACGGGCCGACGGAGTGCATCGCCGTGCTCTCGCAGGACTTCAAGGCGCTCTTGTGGGAGAGCATCGCCAACGTCCCGCGTTACGGCGCCTGGCTGTCACAGGTCGACCAGCGCTCGGCGTACGAGCATCACCGCCGCTGCCTCCAGGTCCTGCAGTCCGGCGGGGTGCGTGGCCGGTGGATGCTCAAGTCGCCGCACCACGCCATCGCGCTGCCGGCGCTGACCGCGGTCTATCCGGACGCGCGGCTCGTCTACCTCCACCGCGATCCGGTCGTCGTCGCCGCCTCGGCGTGCAGCCTCATCCAGTGCCTCAGCGGGACGTTCAGCGACGCCGATCACTCCGCGTACATCGCCGAGCGTTGGACCGATGTCCTCACCGACTCGGTGTCACGCGTCGACGCCTTCCGCGACGCGTATCCCGAGCAGCCGATCCTCGACATCCACTACCCCGACCTGGTCGGCAACCCGCTGACCGCGGTCGAGGCCGTGTACGAGTTCGCCGGCCTGCCGTTCACCGCGCCCGTCGAGCAGGCGATCAGCGCGCATCTGGCGTCGCATCCCCGGGGCCGGTTCGGCGCTCATCGGTACGACGTCGCCGGCGTCGGCCTGTCCGAGGCGGCGTTGCGCGAACGCTTCCACGCCTACACCGAGCGCTACGGGGTCGAGCCCGAGGGCTGACGGCGCGAACAAGGCTTCGTGACGCGCCGCTCGGTCGGGCAACGGGCTCGGCCGGTGCGTTGGGCTGACGTTGCGCAAGATTGGGTCGGCGTTGCGTGACTTTCGGATGCAATGGTCGCATTGTGTGGGTCAGATGACTCAAGACGAGCAACTCGACATGGCTGACAGCGCGGCGATGAACATCGTCAGGAACCGGCTCGCGACCTTCGAGGCCCAGCTGCCTCAGCTCGAGCGCATCGGTCGGGACAGCGGGCGAGGCCCCCGATGAGGCGGCGGGAACGTCGAGCAGCCGCGCTTGCCGCCGACGTCGCCGCGTCGGCGTGGCTCAGCGAGATCGGCCAGGCGCTCGACGACCGCGTGGTCACCTTGCGGGACGAGGTCGAGGTCGACCCGGCAGATGCGGCGGTCGCGGCCGACCTGACCGACGCCGTCGACCGACGCACGTGCACGCCGGCGCGGCCGCAGGGTTCCACCCGCGCCAAGCGCCCGCTCAGGGCGGCCGGCGCCGCGTAAGCCCTCGGTCGGCCGATGCCGGACTGAGGTGGCGCAATTTGCTCAACCGATCCGGCGACGCACCCACACGAACGAAGCGATCACCAGCGCGACCCCGAGCGCCACGAAGAGTGCCCCCTCCCAGATCTGGAACGACCAATAGCGGTTTGCGGGCTGGACGGTGAGCACCTCGTGGATCCCGAGCCGCTGGGCGCACACGCGAAGCGAATCGCGCCCGAATTGGCCCTCTGGGATGTGGCACGTGTCCCGCAGCAATCCCCGTCGCACCTGGATGCTCCGCCCGCCGGCGTCGACAACTCGCGCCGCCACGACCCAAGCGTTCGACGCAACCGTGGGACTCGCTCCGCGGCCGAAGACGGCGCCGCTGATGTGGAACGGCGCCGCGAAACGCGGGCGGACCCACTGCTGGACGGTGACGCGCGCCGCGGCGGTCCCACCAAGGGTCGCAGCCATCGCCGGCAATACCCGACGGATCGCGGCACCGGCGAACACTCCGAGGGCGAACGCGAAGGCCGAGTATGCGAGCGGCACAATGCCGCGCTGGGAGAACATCGCCGGGCTGAAGCGGTTGGCGGAAACCTTGTCGAACGGGCTCGACCACGCGGCGATGACGATCATGAACGCTGCGGTGGTGCCAACCGCCCCGAGGCCGATCGTGACGAGCTTGGTGCTGAGCCAGCGCGTGCGGCTGACCGCCTGGGTCCAGGCGACGTCGCAGGTACGAGCCTCGAGCTCGCGGGCCACGAGCGGCGCGCCCCAGAAGACGCCGAGGATCGCCGGAAGCAAGATGATCAACGAGCCGAGGACGTGGGCCAGCGGGTAGTGAGAGGTGAACGCGTCGATGAGCGGCCCGCAGTCACCGTTCGCCTTCTGGCACTCCGCGATGCCACTGGCCTGATACAGGTGCACGAGGTGGGGTCCGGTGTAGGCGAGCACCGCGGCGAGAACGATGAACGCGCCGAGCGCACTGAGCGCCTGCGCACGCCACTGGCGCCACGTCAGCCAGATCACGACGCGGTCGCCTCAGGGGCGCGGCGCTTGGCGAGGTACGCCAAGACGAGCTGCTCGAGGTCGAGCTCGCCCGTCGTCCAGTCGGGGTCAACGACCGGATCGTCGGTCCGGACGACCATCGTCGTCGTGCCGTCGTGGTGCCTGGCATCGATCACCTCGCCGCCGCCGGGCGCCACCAACGGATCCCGGTGCGGCCCGGTCAAGAGCCGATGGCTCGCCAACAGCGTCGCGATGTCGCCCGCGACCCGGACCCGCGACGATGCCATCACGATCAGGTGATCGGACACCTTCTCGATGTCCGACAGGAGGTGTGAGGAGAGCACGACCGTGAGGTGATGCTCGGCGACCTCGGCCATCAACCGTTCGACGAAGTCTCGACGGGCCAAGGGGTCGAGTCCGGCCACCGGCTCGTCCAGGATGAGGATCTCAGGTCGCTTGGCGAGGGCGAGCGTCAGCGCGAGCTGGGCTCGCTCGCCGCCCGACAATGTCCCGGCCCGCTGGTCGAGGTCCAGCTCCAGCATCCGGATGCGTTCAGCCGCGCCCTCGCCATCCCATCGCATGTTGAGGTGCCGACCAAGCCGCAGATGGTCTTCGACGCTCAACGACCCGAACAACGGCGCGTCCTGCGCCAAGAACCCGACACGCGCGAGCTGCGCAGGATCGGCGGCTGGTGGGTGCCCCAAGACGGTTACCGTGCCGGCCGACGGCCGCAACAGGCCGACGATGATGCGCAGCAGCGTCGATTTGCCGGCGCCGTTGGCGCCCACCAAGCCGACGACGTGGCCTTCGGGGATCTCGATGCTGCACTGCTGCAAGGCCCAGCGTCGGCCGTACCGCTTCGACAGGTCGATCGCGTCTATGGCCACGCTGGCGCTGCCAGATGAGCGCACGCCGGCGAACTTAGGGAGCATCCCTGGGAACCGGCTGGGAGCACGAGCACCGGTCCTCTGCTGGTATGACCGCCCGAGCCGCTGCACCAGGACGGCATCGGTCTGGTGATCTCCTACGTGTCAGAGCCGCAGCGCAGACTGATCTCGGGTGGCGCGACTTCTCGCTACGAGCCAGCGGAGCCCGAGACCTGCGAGCACGAGCAGCACGACCAGCGCCTGCGCCCCGGATGGGATACGCCCAGTCGCGGGCAGTGGCGTCCCCCCACCCTGACTGGGCGCGCTCGCGGTCGGCGCCTGTCCCCGCTGACCGACGACCGTCGCTCCCGCCGAGAAGGGCCAGACGCCGTTGGTCACCTTCGCGGCGTAGAAGCCGGTGAACCCGTCCGAGAACCAGATCTCGCCGCGCTCCGGCACGAACGCCGCCGCGGAGAGGTTGTAGGAGCCGATGGAACCCGGCAAGTTGGCGTATGCGATCTCCTTGGGGTGCCGCGGGTCGCGGATGTCGAAGAGGCGCATGCCGGAACTGACGAAGCTGCACGCCACGACACCGGGTTCCTCACGTCGAGGGACCGAGCAGTAGTGGCCCGTGTAGCCGATGCGATTGGCCAAGGGGCTGTCGGTGCGCTGGTCGGTGGCGCGCGCCGCGGTGGTGTTGACCTCGAGCTTGAAGGTCGACACGACGTGCGGGCGCTTCTCGTCGGCGATGTCGATGATGCGGGCCCCACCCACCGGCATCGAGGGCGCGTCCGAAGCCTGACGGGAGAACTCGTCGACCTCGACCAGGTACGGGTGGCCGCCGATCCGCACCGGCAGATTGGTCTGGGGGATGCTCACGTCGGGCCAGCTCAGATGGCTGACGACCGGCACCGTGGGGTTCGGCACGCGCCGCTGCACCTGGCTCGTGTCGAGGACGGTCAGGCCGGCCTTGGTGCCGTAGTCACTGATGTCGGCCAGGTAGAGGCGGTTGCCGTCGTCACTGAGGTTGAACCCGTGCGCGACCCAGCGGGTGTCGGTGAAGAGGCGAACCGGGACTGAGGGATCGGAGACATCCAGCGCGGTCAGCGTCTTGCCGCCGGTCGAACTGACCCAGAACGTGTTGCCGTCGGGCGAGAACGACCCCTCGTGCCCGAGGATCCCGAGGGGGGTGCTGGACTTCAGCGAAGGGTAGCGGCAGTCCTCGCTGACGTCATAAAGGTCGACGAAGCCGGGGTTGAACGTCGGGTACCCCATGTCGGCGGCGAGCAGCCCGCGCGTGGCGTTGAGGCTCAGCGATTCGTGCGGCGACTCCATGGCTGGCGTCAGCAGCGTGTCGGTGTGGACCGGGTGCGCCGGGTCGGACATGTCCATCACGTACACGCCGGTGAGACGGTCGGGGCCGCCGAACAACAGGTTGGTCGGGAACAGGAGCGCGGTGTCGTAGAACGCGCACTCGTGGCCGGCATGGTCGACGTAGCGGTGCACCCGCAAGCCACCCGTGTTGCCGTAATGGCCGAGGACCTGCATGTTGCAGGTGTATCCCTTCGCCGCTCGGCCACTGGCGACGTCCGCCGCGCTCACCCGGCCTTGGGTTCCGGTCTCGGGCTTCGAGCCCGGGCCGCACTGGGCCCGCGGCACTGGCGCGGGCTCCGCCGCGGGAGCAGACGCGGGCTCCGCCGCGGGAGCAGACGCGGGACTGGCGCCCGAGAGCATCAGGGCGACGGCGACGACGGCACTCCACTGATAGCGCACTGGTTGAGCCTTCGGGGTCGCGGGCCGATGTCCCTGCCGAAAGAGAGAATCTGCAGCCTGTCGTGAGGGGGTAGCCGGGTGGCGGCTGCTCGATGCGACTATCCGACCGGGACCGGCGCGACCTGGACCGGCGTGATCATGATCTCCCAGATGAGGCCGTTGCGGATGGTGATGCGCTCGGCGACCCAGAACCCGGGTTTCGTCAACGACGCCACCAGGTAGCCGTCATAGGCGATCCAGGCAACGTCGCCGTCGACCGTCCAGTGGCGATTGTCGATCTTGCGGATGACGGCAGTCACCGTGCCCTCCTGGATGCGGATGGCGTTGGCGTTCTGCGGCTGGTGATCCGGTCGGCCGCCCTCCGAATACCGCGACACGCGAGGGTCGAACAGGATCTGGGACCCGGGGATCTCGTTGTCTTCGGCTCTGATGTAGGTCGAGGCGATGGCGATCATGCAGCGCCGGTGCTGCGCGGCGGTCAGCGCGGCGTCGCCGTGCTCACCGATCGCGTTCGAGCAGAACGTCGCGTTGTCGTAGTTCGGCCCGGCGCCGGTGTAGGACGGTGGCGGCGGGCCGACGTCAGCGCCGAACGGCGGGCCCGGTGTCCCCGCTCCGGCGGCGCCGTTCTGTACCGGCGTGGTCATGATCTCCCAGAGCACTCCGTTGCGGATCGTCAGCCGCTCGGCGCCGAAGACCGCGGGCTTTGATGGCGACTTCACCGTGAACGCGTCGAAGGAGACGAAGACTTCGTTGCCGTCGACCACCCACTGGCGATCGAGGATCTTGGTGATGCCACCGTTGGGGCCGGCGACACTCCTTCGCAGGACGGCATCGTTGCCCGGCCGGTGGGTCGGCGAGGTGCCGTGCTGGTAGCGGGCGACCTGCGGATCGAGTGGGACCTGCGCAGCTGGGCGGGTGTGGTCCTCGGCGTCGAGCCAGGCCGAGCCGATGGCGATCATGCAGCGACGGTGCTGGTCGGGCGTCAACGACGCGTCGCCGTGCTGGCCGATCCGCGCCGAGCACGTGGACGGGTCATCCCAGTTCGGACCGGCGGCCCGGGCGACGACGTTGCCTGCGATGCTGGACAGCCCGGTGAGCAAAGCAACGATCGCGATGATTCGTAGGCCGCGTGGCGAGGAGCGGGGCATCGTCACACGCCTCGGTACATGACGAGGTAGCCACCGCTCGTCGGCACATAGACGTGGTGGCGGGCGATCGCGATCCCCCAGCCGGTGGAGAAGCCCTGGGCCTCACCTTGGCCGGTGTCGGCGCCGAGCGAGCGCACCAGCAGGGGCACGCCGGTCGTCGAGTCCCAGGCGTCGAGCAGCCCGCGGGTGTCGGTGGCGTACGTGACGCCGTCGGCGCTCGACACCGACTGGAAATGCAGGCCGTCGGCGATCGGCTGGACCCAGCGGTCGCCGCCGCCGGTCGGACGGAGCGCGCTCATGAGCCCGGGTGCGTTGCCGGCGACGAAGATGGAGGTGCCGTCGAAGCTGGCGGTGGCCTCGCCCCCGAACTGGCCGAAGGGCCCGCCAACGGTGGTCTTCCAGACGCCCTGCATCGTGTCGCGGTCGGCGGCGTGGTACACGCCCGACTTCTGGTGGTCACCGACCAGACGACGGCCGGCGGTGTCGGTGAACAACTGCGGCGACGCACCCATGTCGAAGTCGGGTGGATCGCAGGTGAACACGTCGACGTACACCGCGCACGCCGGCTTGTGGGTGCCACCCGGAACGTAGAGATCGTTGGTGCCGTGGTAGGTGCCGAGGAGCTGGCCGAACGTCGGCCGTCGCCGGTCGACGTCGATCTTGATGATCGCGTTGGTGTTGGGATGCTCGTCGGCGTTGAACGGGTTCCCGGTGCCGACGTACGCGTCGCGCGTGGCGAGGTCGACCGCCGCCGTCGACCACACACCGCCGCCGGCGAACCCCTTCTTGAAGTCGTCATCGGAGATGACGAAGTTGTGCACCAACGTGGCGCCGGTGGACTCGTCGAGGAGCGAGTAGCTGCCCCGGAACGTCAGCCGGATGCCGGGGTTGCCAGTGGCCGTCGTGCCTGCCTCGGCGCCGGAACCCGAGACGCCGACGAACACCATGTGGTCGAACACGACCGGGCTCGAAAAGGTGTCGGAACCCTTCTGCGTGTCGATCGTGGTGCTCCACAGCAACGCGCCGGTGTGCTCGTCCAACGCGACCGCATACGGCGTGTCTGAACGGTTCACGCTGAGGAAGACCCTGCCGTCCTTCACCGTGGGCGAACTGGCGACGGGGTCTTTGAGCTGCTGCTTCCAGACCACTTGGCCAGTGTCGGCGTTCAATGCGAACACCGACCCGCCGTCGGTTGCGGTGAAGGAGCTGGCGTCGGTCGCGACGAACAAGCAGCCGTCGGCAACGGCCGGTGTGTTGTTCATGCTGCCGGTGCCGCCGTTGGCGGACACGAGGAAGGTCCACGCCGGAGCGAGCGTCTTTGCGGCCGCCGGACCGAGGTCGTGCTCGTCGCCTTGGAACCGCGAGTTGTTCAGGTCATGGCTGTACTGCCGCCACTCCCCTCCGCTGGAGCTCCCCGCGCACGTCGGGCCAGCGGCTCTCGCGGCCGTGAGCAGAACCGGCGGTGCCCCGACCGCCACGATCACCGTCATCGCGCCAACCGCGCACGCGCGCTTGGTCCGTCCAGTCGCCACAGGTGCTCCCCCGGCCTTGTCGCTCGGTGTTGCTATTTCGACAATTGTCGGAAAGATTCCTTTTGCGTACGGGGCGAGACGGCCGGTCGAGGGGGCAGGAAGCGGGCGATGACCACCGGGCCGCATGAGATCGGGCGGTGTGGCGTGGCGGTTGCGGCGGTCGGTGTCGCGGCGGAGTGCGCGACGCCGCCCAACCTGGCGGGCGCGACACGGTGAGGGTTACCGTCGCGTCCGGCGCGCTCGTGGCCGAGGTGACCGACACAGAGGAGCAGCGATGACCGTCGTCTCCGTCCACATCGCCGACGTTGGCCTGCCGAAGTCGCTCGGCCTCATCCGGCACCCGCGTCCGGCGTCGATCCCGGGACTGTTGCAAGCCAACGCCGGTATTGCTGCCACGTTCGGCACGACCCCCGCGCGGCCGTCGCCCGGGCGCGTCGGGCTCATCGCGTTCTGGCAGGACGAGGTCGCCCTCAAGCAGTTCGAGGCGACGCATCCGCTCGCCGCCAAACTCGGCGGGGGGCTCGTGGTGAACGCCCGGCCGTTGCGCATCCACGGCGCGTGGCCCGGCATCGGTGACGACGTGGCGACGCGACGCGACGTCGAACACGACGGCCCGGTGCTCGTGCTCACGCTGGCGAAGACGAAGTTCTCGCGCTTCATTCCTTTTTTCCGTGCCAGCCAGCCCGCGGAGAAGGCCGTTGTGAAGGCGCCGGGCAACGTGTTCTCGAGTGCTGTCTTGCGCCCGCCGTTCATCTCGTCGGTGTCATTGTGGGAGAGCAGCGACGCGGCGATGGACTACGCGTTCAGCGGGCATCAGGCGGGACACCCCGAGGCCATCGCCGCCGGACGCGTCAAGCCGTTCCACCACCAGCAGGCGCTCATCCGCCTCGCCATCGACGAGATCCGCGGCTCGCTCGCCGGGCACAACCCGCTACCGCCGGGCGCAGTCCGCGTCTGAGTCTTCAGATCCGGTTCGGCGCGGTCGCTCTGCACGAGCAGGATGTGATGGGGTGCGCTCCCGACACACGCAGATCATCGCACCGCCACCGATACTGACCAGTCAACGTGTCGGTCGCCGCGTTAGGGGTCAGGCCGAGACTGCGCTCTCAGCTTTCGGGCCCGCCACTCGCGCCAGGTGAGCCAGACGACCAAAGCGTCGAACGCCGTCAACACGGTGAGGCCGAGCGTGAACCGGTCGGCCAGTCGATAGCACTGGTAGACGATGAAGGCACCGAGCAGCGAAATCATGCCGGGGTAGGCCCAATCGCGGTCCTGGAGTAGCGCCACCACCAGCACCAGCTTGGCGAGCCCGTGGCTGAGCAGGTACACCGCGGCAAAGGTCGTGCTGCCGCTCGCCAGGTGTGTCCCGTAGCGCAGTAGGTGTCTGGCCACGAAGTCGTGCGGATCCTGCGACAGTTCGTGCTGGGTCGCCCACCGGGCCAAGTGGCTGAGCGTGGCTGGACGTACGAACACCAAGGCGGCCCCGCCCGCGGCCTCCAGGGCACCGTCGATGCCCTTGAGAGTGACGCTGATCTTGAAGGTGTCGTCGATCCAGCGCGATACGCCAACGCATTCAGTCATGACCGAGAGCCCGACAGGGAGCCACCGCCTTTTGCAGTCGTCGGGCGAGGAGGACGAGCAGGGTGCACGACGCCAGCAGCATCGCCACGCCGATGAAGAGCCAGCGAGTCCAATGCGCCACCGATCAAACGTACGCCTCGTCCCACGAACCGAGCTGCATGTGCCTGATTGCGCTACCGGCGTCCGTACGTCCGGTGACGCCGCTCTCAGGTGATCGCGGTCTGCACGTCCCCCAGGACATTGTCCGCCACCACTGAGACACCCCCGTAGACGAAGCCCGATTGGATCGACGTCTTGTTGTCGCTGAGGAATGCGGCGACCGCACCCGGAAGCACGGTGGTGTTGACGAGGAGCAGCGGCCCGTTGACATGGGCGATGTGGGTTCCGCCCGTCAGGGCATCTGGGTAGTTCATTCCGTACGCGATACCGATACGAGCCACGTTGGTGAAGAACGTCTGCGCAACCTTCACCGAGGTCTCGAACTGCCGCACCACCGGGCACGTTCGCAGCCGCGGCCCCGCCGGCCAGCGCGTCCGCGAAGTCGGTGCCGGTTAGCCCGGCACCGGCCAAGATGACGCGGGCCACTCCCGCTTTCGTACTCAGTGCCGCTTCTTGGGCGTAGTGCGCCGACGGGTTCTCTCCCCAGCAGAGAGACGCATCGCCAAATCTTCGTCAACCACCACGACCAGCCATTCCCGGCGGCTCCTTGAAGTTGCCGGAGCATGGCGGGTCGGCGGTCCCTGTTCGCGTGCTGACACGCGCCGATCGCGCTCGTGGTCCATGACTTCCTGGGCAAGACCGGCTGTTACTCGACAATCGCGACCGTGTAGCAGCTCGCCAACCGTGTTCGGCGTCTGAGCCCGCTCGGAGCGCACACGTGATGCCGTTCTGCGCCATCCGCCTCGAGCGACAGCACCAGCAACGCGTGGCAGTCGATAGCGTCCGGAACAATGAGAGAAGCTGGACGACTCATTGCATCAGGTCGCGACAGTGACATCTTCGAATATGGCCCCGGACTCGTGCTGCGCCGGTCTCGTCACGGACGCTCGATGGCTACCGAGGCGCGAACGATGGACTACGCCCGCCAGCACGGCTACCCGGTGCCCGCGATCGACGAGGTGTCCGACGATGGAACCGACCTCGTGATGGCTCGCATCGAAGGTCCCTCCATGGTTGCGGTGATGAGCCGCCGGCCGTGGACAGTTCGCCAACAAGGGGCAGTGTTGGCGGACCTGCACCACCGCTTGCATGAGATTGCCGCCCCCGACTGGGTGCCGTCAGCGCCCTGCGGTGAAGGCGATCGGCTCCTCCATCTCGATCTTCACCCACTGAACGTCATCATTGGCGACGACGGACCCGTCGTCATCGACTGGCCCAATGCGTCGAGCGGTGATGGCAACGTGGACATTGCCCTCGGCTGGATCTTGATGGCCTCGGGTGACATTCCGTTCGGCCGGGTGCGGGCCGCGGTGCTGGGGCGAGGTCGGGCCCTGCTCGTGAACAGCTTCCTGCGCGGGTGCGACCTCACGGCCGTCCGACGGCTTCTGCCAGCCGTCGTCGAGTGGAAGGTCAAGGACCCCAACATGACGGATGCCGAGCGGCAGGGAATGCGGCGGCTGGCGCGACGCTTCGGCAGCGCATGACAACACGGCTGGGCCGTCCGACCCGTCTGAAGTTGCCCACTTGGGCGACGAGGAGTAGCTAGGGGCCATGGGTCGCGTCCGGCGCGGTTTTCGGCTCCTAGAGCAAAGCTGGGGCGTGCTCCGCTCCGACAAGGAGCTTGCACTCTTGCCGATCGCGGGTGCGGTTGGAATGGGCGTGGTCGGGATTGGTGCGTTCCTGCTCATGTTCCGACGCTGGCCGAATGGCGACGATCTCAAGGTACCGGGAGTGTTCTGGCGGCTCTATCCGATCTTCATCATCGCCTCGACGATCTCGACCTTCGCCAATGCCGCAGTGGTGGCCGCAGCAATGGAGCGACTCGAGGGCGGCGACCCGACCATCAGGAGTGGCCTCCGGGCCGCTTGGCGAAAGCGCTGGCAGTTGTTGAAGTGGACGATGGTCGCCGGTCTCGTCGGGATCTTGCTGCGAGCGATCGCCGGGCGCCTGAAGCTCGCCGGGCGGCTCGCGATCTGGGCGATCGGGCTCGGGTGGCAGCTCGCGATCACGTTTGTCATCCCGGTGCTCCTGTTCGAGGACGAGGACGTTGCGCCCGCAGTCCGGCGGAGCGCGTCGTTGTTCAAGGAGCACTGGGGTGAGAACGTGAGCGGCAACGGTGCCATCGGTCTCGCGGTCGTCGCCCTCATGCTTCCCGCGGTGATCCTTGGGGGGATCGCCGGATTCCTCCTCGGCCCCGTGGCGCTCGTCGTGATCCTTGGCGCGATATTCCTCCTCACGATTGCTGCTACCGGCGCGCTTGCTGGCATCTTCAACACTGCTCTTTACCGCTTTGCCACGACGGGCACCGCAGTTGGGCCGTTTGATGCAGCCGACCTCGAAGGCGCGTTCACCCCGAAGCGCCCGAGGCGACGGCCGTTCCGCCGTCGCTGAGGGCCGGCGATCCACGGTGGGCCCTTTGCATCGGTGGCTACTTTGGTGAGAATGGCAACTTCAACGAGTTCGACGAACCTCGTCTGAGCAGCGAGACAGACGATGAACTGTCCGGGTTGTGGCCATGCGCTCGAAGTGACCCAGCTCGACCACGTCGCGGTCCACGATTGCGTCAACTGCGGCGGCGTCTGGTTCGAGCGTGACGAGCTTCATCGAGCGGAAGCCAATGCGGACCGCTGGATCGGCTGGATCGACGTCGAGGTGTTCGGTGCCGCGGCCACCACTACCCGCCGCAGCGGCAGGCGCTGCGCGGTTTGTGGCGAGGAGATGGCGACCCTGGAGTACCCGCACTCCGAGGTGCAGATCGAAGCGTGCGCTTCCGACCACGGGATGTGGCTCGACAAGGGCGAGTTCGACCGAATCGTCAAGGCTCTCGACGACTTGACCGACACAATGTCAGGGCGCGACTACGAGCATGCGGTCCTCCACCAGCTTCGGGAGATCGTCGACGGCAACGAATCTCATCTTGCCGAGCTGCGCAACTTCATGACCTTGTTCCGACTGATGGAGATGAGGATCGGCGTCGAGCATCCCGCGGCCGCCCAGATGATCAACAAGGCCAGCAGCGCCGGGCTGTAGACACCAGCAACCCGTCCGGAAGTGCGGCGATCTCGGGCGTCCCAAACGCGACGTTTACGAGGTCGAGGTCTCGAACCACGGGCGCGCCGACGTTCGCCAAGGCCGACCTCGCCAGCAGAACTGCCACGTGGCTCTGAGTCTCGGCTGACGTTCCCGAATCAGCTCGAACCCGTTCCCTCCGCGCCGCCACGGCGCCTGCGACAATCCTGCTAGCTGACCCAGCAATGCGCCCTTGTTCGTGACTTGATGGTGTGGTGGGTGTCAGCAACTACTCCCGCCGTCGACTTCCTGATGACGGTTTAAGGAGTTCGACCGTTCGACGGCGCGCCTGAACGCGTTCACGAACCTCAGAGCCAACAGTCAAGAGGTCACGATTGGCTCGACTCCAAGCCCTCCTTAGAAGGCCTGTCTCATGCGCATTCGAAAATGTGCGAGCCCGGGTTAATTCAGTTAGCAGACCTCACAGTGTCGGCGGCCCGTCGGGAAGATGTCGGTGTTGATCCTGTTCTCGGGCTCGATCTTCATTCCCTCCGAACAAGCCTGATTGTCGTGGTGAATCGGCCTGGGATCCGCGGAGGCTCCATACCTTGGAAGTGAGGATGGAGCATGACCACGAAGCACCCTTCCCAGAAGCGGTATCCGCCAGAGCTCCGTGAACGAGCGGTGCGGCTCGTTCTCGACACCGTCGAGCGCGAGGGCGGCAATCGCTTCGGCGTGATCACGCGCATCGCCCGAGAGCTCGGTGTGGGCGACCAGTCGTTGCGCAACTGGGTGGCCCAAGCTGAGATCGATCACGGCCGGCGGCCGGGAACCTCGACAGCCGACTCGCGACGGATCGCCGACCTCGAGCGCGAGGTGCGTGAGCTGCGCCGGGCGAACGACATCCTCAAGGCTGCTTCGGTTTTCTTCGCGACCGAGCTCGACGGTCGTCCGAAGCGGTAGTCGCCTTCATCGACGCCCACCGGGGTCGCGACTCCGGTGGGCTGCGATGGGGGGTCGAGCCGATCTGCCACGCGTTGGAGATCGCCCCTTCCACCTACTACGACGCCAAGACCCGGCCGCCCTCGGCCCGTGCGGTGCGTGACGCCGAGCTGGGCCCGCGCCTGAAGGCGCTGTGGGAGCGCAACAACTCGGTCTACGGCCGCCGCAAGCTCGCCAAGGCGGCCCGCCGGGCCGGCATCGACGTCGGCCGAGACCAGGTGGCCCGGCTCATGCGGGCCAATGGGCTGCGCGGTGCCAGCCGAGCGAAGAGGCGCTTCACCACCCACGCCGACCCAGCCGCAGTCCGTGCACCCGATCTCGTCAACCGCGACTTCACCGCGACCCGCCCCGATGAGAAGTGGGTGGCCGACTTCACCTACTGCTCGACGTGGTCGGGCATCGTGTACGTCGCGTTCGTCACCGACGTGTTCAGCCGGCGCATCGTCGGCTGGAAGGCGGCCCGCTCGATGACCGCATCGCTCGTCGTCGACGCGCTGAACATGGCGGCCTGGACCAGGCGCGGCGTCGACATCGACGGCGTGATCTGTCACTCCGACGCCGGGTCGCAATATACGTCCATTGCCCACACCCACCGGCTGGAGGAGATCGGCGCCGCGCCGTCGATCGGCACCGTCGGCGATTCGTTCGACAACGCGATGGCCGAGTCGGTGATCGCACTGTTCAAGACCGAGCTGCACCGCAACCCCGCCGCCCTCGGTGCCAACGGCGGCCCGTGGCGCGGGCTCGACGACCTCGAGATCGCGACCTGCGGCTGGGTGTCGTGGTTCAACAACGAACGTCTGCACTCAGAGCTCGACGATCAGACTCCGGCCGAGATCGAAGCCGCGCACTACCGTGACCATCCTCACGCCAGCGCGGCGTGACAGAACCAACCGCGCGAGCCTCCGTCAAACCCAGGCCGATTCAGCGTTGGCTACACGTGGCCCCATTCGCGCCCCCGCCGATCACCGGCACAACGCTCTCACCAGCACTTTCCGAGTCGGGCTGCGGGGATTTGAACCCCGGACCTCTTGACCCCCAGTCAAGCGCGCTAACCAAGCTGCGCCACAGCCCGTGAGCCGCTCACTGTAGACGCAAAACAATTCTGCCGATTGGCTTGACACGAACGTTCGTTCGCTCTAGGTTGTCGACACAACCTCGTGGCCCGGGTTCGACGGGCCTCCTCGGCAGGACCGCTCAGTGTTGGCGTCGGGAGGAGGTTGGCCATGGGTGTGAGCGCGATCGCTCGTTCGTTGCGCGAGGCGCTGCGCGACTTCGACCCGGCCACGCACCCGGCCGAGCACTGCGCGGCGCTGGTGGAGGAGCTCGCTCGCACCGAGAAGGCGTGCGCGCTCGCCCGTGTCCTTATGGCGGCCCGGGCCTGCGACCGCGGCGCCCATCGCCAGCGTGGCTTCCCGGATGCGGCCGACTGGCTGGCCCAGGTCGGCGGCACCACGCCCGCGCAGGCCGAGCGCGAGCTGGCCACGGCTCGGCGCATCGCGGACCTGCCCGCCACCAAGGCCGCGCTCAGCAGTGGCGAGCTGTCCCTCGAGCAGGCCGAGGAGATCGCCAAGACCGAGCTGCACTGCCCGGGATCGGAAGCCGAGATGCTCGACGCGGCGCGGCGCGACACCCTCAGGTCGCTGCGCCAGACCGGTCGCGACAAGCGCCACTCGGCGATCCCGCCCGAGCTGCTCGCCCGCCACCAGCACCAGGCCCGCCACCACCGCCACTGGCGGGACGAGCTCGGCCTGGTGCGGGGCACCTACGCGCTCGAGCCCCACGTCGGC
>JAODBK010000080.1 GCA_025463925.1 Acidimicrobiales bacterium
CCGCGCCAACAGCGACGGCCGGGGCGCGGCGCCGGCCGGTCGCGCATCCACCGCGGCACCCCGCCACATCGGCCAGGCGGCGACCACGGCCACCAGCACCACCGTGGCGACGGCGCCGATCCCGAGAACCCACCAGTCCACCATCACGCCGGGATGCGGCTCGGCGACGCGCGCCAGGCCGATCGGTGTCAGCGGCGAGAGCGCGACCGCCAGGGCCGCCGCGACCGCGGCCGCGACGGCGCCGAGCCCGAGGACACGGAGCATCCCGGCCGTCCACACCTGCACCCGTGTCATCCCGAGCGCGCCGACCGTCGGGTGGTCGAGGGCATCGACGTGCGCCTGCCGCGCGAGCAGCTGGCTCAACACCGCCAAGCTCACCAAGCCGAGCAGTGCGCCGACCAGCCACAAGGCCACTGACTGGAGGTGGATCGACGGCTGGACGTCGGCGGATTGCTGCGAGCGGATGGCGTTGAGCTGTGGCTGCCCGCCGACGAGATCGTGCAGCCGGTTGACGAACGCCGGGATGTCCCGTGTCCCGTTGCGCAGCCGGACGACGGTCTCCACGAAGTGCGGGAAGTCCGCGCCCAGCGCGGCGACGGTTGCCGGGCTGAGGTGCAACCAGTTGCTGCCGGTGAAGCTGCTCTGCGGCGGGAACTCACCCGGCGAGGCCTCGATCCCCACGACGTGCAGCTCGACCAGGCGCGGCGGGGTCGTGCTGCTCGGGTCGCTCGCGAAGTGGACCGGGACGACACTGCCGACGTGCAGATGCCGCCGCTTGGCGAAGTCGAAGGCCGCCGACACCTCGTTGACGGCCCGCGGGAGACGGCCGTGGAGGAGCTTGGGCCGGTCGACGGCCGTCCCGACGGGTGCCTCCTCCGAGACGACGGCGACGGGGTCCAGCGTGAAGTAGAGGAAGACCCGGCCGATCACCGCCACTTCCGGCAGCCGAGCGATCTGCTCGAAGGTCGGCGCCGCGAACGCCGGGCTGAATGGCGGGTAGACGACGACGTCGGCGCTCCGGTGCGCGAGTTCGAAGCGATGGTACGCAGTGTTCGTCCGGCGGGCGCCCTCGGCCGCGGTCATCACTGCGCCGGCGCCCAGGCCGGCGATCAGCGCGAGCGTCAGCCAGCCGAGCAGCCGCGAGCGGAGCTCGCCCTTGGCCAGCAGGAAGATCGCGGTCATCGGCGCGCCGGCCGGGTGCCACCCATCTGCGCCACCCTACGGTCCGCCGCCGCCGCCGACGATCGTGGTGGCACGATCGAAGCACGGTGGTACCACCCCCTCGGCTAGGTGTTGTGCCCGGAGTCCCAGACGGGATCGCGCTTCTCGGCGAACGCCCGCGGGCCCTCCTCCTGGTCGGGGTGGCCCCACATGCCGACGAGCTCGCGGGCGCCGGCGCGGCACGCGTCCTCCAGGCCGAGCTCGAGCGCGCCCCAGAGCGCCCGCTTCGTCGCCCGCAACGCCGCCGGGGAGTTGCGGGCGATCGTCTCGGCCAGTGCCTGCGCCTCGTGCCGCAGCTGCTCGGGCGGGTCGACCACCTGCGACGTGATGCCCAGGGCGTACGCGCGCGCCGCGTCCATCCGCTCGTACCGGCCCACCAGGGCCATCCGGCTGATCGACTCCATGGGCACCTTGCGAGCCAGCGCGATGGTCTCGTACGCGCTCACCTGCCCGATGGACACGTGGGGATCGACGAAGGTGGCGTTCGACGCCACGACGACGATGTCGGCGTCGGCGACGAAGTGCAGCCCACCGCCGGCGCACACGCCGTTCACCGCCGCGATCACCGGCTTCCACACGCCGTTGTGCCACGCGGTCAGCTTGAGCTCGGCCCGCCTGGTGCGACGCGACTGCTCCCGCAACGCCTCCTTGTCGCGACTCAGCTGCGCGACATCGAGGCCGGTCTGGAATGCGTCACCCTCGCCGGTGTTCACGATGACCCGCACGTCCGGATCGGCGTCGAGCTCGCGCCACGCGAGCTCGAGCTCGGCAAGCATGGCGGCATCCATGGCGTTGCCGATGTCGGGCCGGTTGAAGATCAGCCAGCCCACCGGTCCGCGGCGCTCGACCAGGAGCGTCGTGTACGTCATCGGCCGGTGAAGTCGGGCGGCCGCTTCTCCTTGAACGCGCTGAGGCCCTCGCGGAAGTCCTCGCTTCGCGACGAGAGCTCCAACGCCAGCGCCTCGTGCTGCAGGTGCTCCTCGAGCGAGGCCGACGCGCCGGCGTGCAGCAGCCACTTGGTGAGACCGATGGCGATCGTCGGCGCGTCCGCGAGCCGGGCCACGACATCGTCCACCGCGGCCTCCAGGTCGCCGCCGGGCACCGCCCGGTGCACGAGACCCCATTCGGCCGCCTCGGCGCCGCTGACGGCGCGACCGAGCAGCAGCATCTGGCGCGCCCGGACCTCGCCGATCCTTCGCGGCAGCAGCCATGTCCCGCCGCTGTCCGGCGTGAACCCCCGCTCGCTGAACGGCTCCCACAACCGGGCGTCGTCGGCCGCCACCGCGACGTCGGCGGCCAGGGCGAGGTGCAGTCCGATGCCCGCGGCCCAGCCCTGGACCCGGCACACCACCGGTGTCTGCACCGACAGCAGCAACGGGATCAGGCGGTGCGCCTGCGACGGCAGCCGCCGCTGGATGCTGCCCACGCGAGGCCGGCGCTCGTCGGTCCCGCGGGCGTTGCGGGCCACGATGTCGAAGCCACTGCAGAAGTGGTCGCCGGCACCCGACAGCACGATCACCCGCACCGTCTCGTCGCGCCCGGCCGCGTCGACGTGGTCGATCAACCCGGCAACGACCTCATCCGTCAACGCGTTGCGCGTGTCGGGCCGATCGAGCTCGAGCCGCAGCACGCCGCCGGTGTGGTCGACCCGGAGCCCGTCCATCAACGCCGCTCGAACCGGGCCGAGATGGCGTCCAGGGCGCGCTGGAGGTCGTTGGTCCCGCCCGGCGGATCGGGAAGGCGCACCGGGCCACGATCGCGACTCGGGAGCAGCACCGTCGCGTGGCCAGGCGTGGTGACCTCGCCGCGCTGGCTCTCGGCGACGATGTCGAGGTCGACCGCCGGCCGGTCGCCGCCGGCCAGGTACTTCCGGACCACCGTGCCCCGCAGCCATTGGGTGTCACCGACGTAGTTGAACTTGCGGAACTCGCAGTCGAGCGTCCAGAGCCACCCGTCGTCGCCCATCCAGTCGGTGCACAGATGGATCAGCCACGTCTCGCGCATGCGGCCGTAGTCGTAGGTGGTCGGGTTGCCGGCCCGGCGGGCGAACTCCGGGTCCCAGTGCACCCGCTGCATCACGTCGGGGATGTTGTGGTCGTCGCGGTGGAAGAACCGCGGGATCCGCATCCGGTTGCGGGCGCCGAGCCGGAGCGGCTGGACCCCGTAGAGGCCCATGCCCATGCCGGTGTGCCAGCAGATCATGTCGGTGACCGTGAGCGGGCCCTTCACCATGGGGCCGACGGTGTCGCCCTCGGCGACGTCCTCCCACCAACGCGGGGTGGCACCGCGCGGTGCCTCCGACGCGTACTGCGCGTCGATGGCGTCGATGTCGGCATCGGCGTAGGACGCCAGCTCGACGGTGTCGTACTTCTTCTTCTCTCGCGCCTTCTCCCGCTCGGTGCGGATCATCAGCCGCAGCTGGGCCGAGAGCAACGGCCCGTCCTGCTCGCGGAAGACCTGAGCGGTCCACTCGTGCACCGCCCGGCCGGCGAACTCGCTGGTCTTGTCGAGCACCCCCACCAACGCGTTCCGCCGCCAGACGGCACGGTCCGGGAGCAGTGGCGACCACCACTCGCGCGCGCTGGCCGAGTAGAAGGCATGCACGCCGCGGAGCGGGTCGCCCTTCATGAGATCCCTCAGGTCGGGGTCGACCTCGGCCACCTCGTCCTGACCGATCAGCGTGTCGCCGCCGACCATCGGCGGCGGTGCGATCACGCTCCCCCATCGCGTCTTGGCGCCGTACTCGGGCTCGCACCACAGCGGGTTGTCGTCGCCGTAACAGGTGGCGACGTGACGGAACGCGTCGGTGCCGGCCCGCCGGTAGTGCGGCGGCAGCACGTGGGGCTCGGGGACGCCGATGCGGTCGCGGAGTCGGGCGATGCCTTCGTCGGTGATCCGGCCCGATTCCGTCATTCGGTATACAATATCCCGCCGTCGGCTGAGCCGATCGGCTACCGGCGGTCGTAGCGGATGCCGGCCGCCACGGAGTCCCACGTCGTCGCGGTCACGCCCTCCTCGCGCAGGTCCCGCTTGAGGACCCGCCCGATCGGGCTCCTCGGCAGGTCGGTCCGGAACTCGATGTACCGCGGCATGGCGAAGTACGGCAGCTCGTCGATGCACCAGCGGAAGAGCTCCTCCTCGGTGAGCGTGGCTCCGTCGCGCAACGTGGCGGTGATCTTCAGATCGTCCTCGAGCACCTCGCTCGGGACGGCGTGCACGGCGACGTCCACGATCTCCTCGCGCTTGCAGAGGATGCCCTCCACCTGCTGGCTGGAGATGTTCTCCCCCCGCCGCCGGAGGTAGTCCTTCTTGCGGTCGACGAAGAAGAGGTAGCCGTCGTCGTCGATGCGGCCGATGTCGCCGCAGTGGAACCACAGGTTGCCGGTCATGTCGAGCGTGGCCTGCGGGTTGCCCCAGTAGCCGTCGAACATCACGTTGGGCCGCTTGGGCCGGATGACGATCTCGCCCTCGGTGCCGCGGGGCACCTCGACATCGTGATCGTCGAAGATGCGCACGTCGAAGAACTCGTCGTTGACGATGCCGGCGGCGTTCGGCTTGTTGGGCACACCGTTGGGCTGCCAGGAGACGAGGCTGGCCTCGGTGAGGCCGTACGCGCCGCTGAAGGTGTCGACGCCGAACCGGTCGCGGATCCGTTTGTCGACCTCGTGCGGCAGCGGCGCCGCCGCGAACAACCGGAGCGACGTGTTGGCGTCGGGCTCACCGGACTTCGGCTCGGCCGATCGCCGCTCGTCGTTGGCGATCAGAAACGCCATCGATCCCAGCGTCACCGCGATGGTCGAGCCGGTGCGGGTGAGCTCGGGCCAGAAGTTCGAGACCGAGAACCGCGGGTACAGCGCGGCCCGCCCACCGCTCAGCAGGGTGCCGACGATCGCGGTCGTGTAGACGTTGTAGTGGAACAGTGGGAGCGGCACCCACGCCACGTCGTCCGCGGTCCGCCGCCACGAGATGTTGATCTGGCGGGCCAGCACGACGTTGTAGTTGTGGCTGACCATGCAACCCTTCGACGGGCCGGTCGTGCCGCCGGTGTAGATGAACGTGACCAGGTCGGTCGGCCGCGCGGTGATGTCGGGCGCCTTCTCGCCGGCCGACACGAGGTCGGCCCAGCGATGGACCGCGGCCGCGCCGGCCGCCGCGCGCCAACCGGCGCGGTCCCCGACCACCACGACGTGCTCGAGGTCCGGCAAGCCGCCGAGCAGCGGTTCCACGCGCGAGAGGTAGGCCTCGTCGACGATGACGGCGCGCGACCCCGAGTCGGCGAGCTGGTGCAACAGGTAGTCACCCTTGTACGCGGTGTTGATCGGCACCATGACGATGCCGCCGCGCACCGCGCCGAACCACGCCAGCAACGCCTCGACCGACGTGCCCATCAGCGTCGCGACCCGGTCGCCCGGCGCGACGCCCAACGCGCTCAGCCCGCCGGCGACCGCCCCGGCGGCGTCGAACACGTCCCGCGCGGTGATCGTGGTGCCGCCGACGTCGAGGTACTCCCCGTCCGGGTCGGTGGCCAGCCGACGTTCGAGCAACGCGGAGATCGTCGTCTGCTCGTCGCGGAGCCACGCCTCGGCCATCGGCGACCGATCGTATACGGTATCCGGTTCAGCCGGCCGGGCCGATCACCGGCGTCGGCGTCCGCAGGATGATGTGCTCCATGCCGATCCCCGGGAAGGGCAGCACGCTGGCGACGACGCCGAGCAGCACCTCGGCGACGTCGTCGGTGTCCATGAACTCCGCCTGCGACTGACCGTGCGTCGTCCAGACGCCGAGCGCCGTGGTGAGCAGCGGCCCGTCGAACCCGTCGCCGAACTCCGTCGGCACCGTCGAGCCGACTCCGACGGTGCCGAAGCGGATGCGCGGGTGCTCGATCCGCCAGCACCGCACCGACTGCTCCAGCGCCGCCTTGCTGGCGCCGTAGGCCGCCAGCGCCCAGCGCGGCATGTGCACCGCTTCCGACGACAGCGCGAGGACGAGCGCGCCGTCCGCGAGCGTCGGCACCAGTCCGGCCAGCACGGTGTTGAAGCCCACCACGTTGGTCTGGAAGGTCGACATCCAGTCCCCGGCCGTCGTCTCCTCGATCCGCCGCAACGGCGCGGTGCCGACCGACGACAGCACCAGGTCGACCGAACCGAGCTGGCGCGCCGCCTCGTCGGCGACGCGCCGGCAGTCGTCGGGCATGGCGACGTCGGCAACCACCGTCCGCCCGCCGCCGGCCTCGGCCACCGCCTCGTCGAGGCGCGCCTGCCGCCGGGCCGCCATGAGGACGTCGGCCCCCGCCTTTACGGCGCGGACCGCGAACGACCGGCCGATGCCCGACGACGCGCCGATCACCAGGACCCGGCGGCCCGCCAGCGTGGATGTGGTCACGATGATCCTCCGATCACCTCGTCGCCGAAGGACCACATTGTCGAGGAAACCGTCGCCGACGGCGACTCCGGCCGGGACGATGGGCGAGACTGCGGTCATGGCTGACCACCGTGTCGCAGACGAGCTCCAGATCAGGAACCTGATCGCCGCGGTGGCCCAGATGGCCGACACCGGCACCGTCGACGAGTACATGGCGCTGTTCGCCGAGGACGCGGTGTGGGCGATGCCCGACAACCCGGCGGTCGGCGTGGCCGCCAGCACGCGCGTCGGGCGCGACGACATCCGCGCCGGCGTGGTGGAGCGCCGGGCGGCCGGGTTGCAGGGGCCGGGGTCGCACGCGTTGCACGTCATCGCGACCGTTCGGGTCGTCCTTGGCGCCGGCGACGACGCGACCGGCCACGCCTACTGGCTCTTCTACGGCGACACCGCGTCCACGCCGGTGCTGCGGAGCATGGGCCAGTACCACGACGCCTACCGGCGCACCAGCAACGGGTGGCAGCTGGCCCGCCGCGCGATCGTGATCAGTTGAGCCGATGAACGAAGGACACCTGCGGTTCCTGGCCAGTCCCGAATGGGCGCAGATGCTCGAGACCGATCTGCTGCCGTGGGTGCGGGGGGTCGCCGACCTCGGCGACGACGTCCTCGAGGTCGGACCCGGGCCGGGCCTCACCACCGACCTGATCCGGAAGCTGGCGCCGAAGGTCACCGCGGTGGAAGTGGACGGGCAACTCGCCGAGGCGCTGGCGGCCCGGCTCGCCGGCACCAACGTCGACGTCGTCCATGCCGACGCCACCGCGTCCGGTCTCGCGTCCGACCGGTTCTCCGCCGCGACCTGCTTCTCGATGCTCCATCACATGCCGTCGGCGGCCATCCAGGACCGGCTGTTCGCCGAGCTGCACCGCATGCTCCGGCCCGGCGGCGCGTTCATCGGCGTCGATGCCGCGGACATCGACCTCCTCCGCGCCGGCCACGTCGACGACGTCTTCGTGCCGGTCGACCCCGACACCCTGGGCGCCCGCCTGGAAACCGTCGGCTTCACCGACGTCGGCATCGAGCCGTCCGAGTACCAGGTCAGATTCCGGGCGACGAAACCGGCGTCGTAGGCTCGCGTGGTCGGTGTCCCCGGGACACCCCCGGTGATTGGGAGGCGTGATGGTCGAGCTGGCGAGGATCAAGGCATCGGAGCCGGCCGAGGAGATCACCACCGCGCTGATCGAGGACGGGGCGGTCATCGTTGAGGGGCTGCTGGACGCCGATCTGCTCGATCGGTTCAACCGGGAGCTCGATCCGCTGCTCGCGGCGGCCGACCCGACCCACGGCGGGCACTTCGTCAACGACACCATCGCGTGGTTCTTCGGCGCGCACACCCGGCACGTCACCGGAGTGACGGCCAAGTCACCGATCTTCGCGACCAAGATCATGACCCATCCGGTCTACCGGGCGGTGGCCGACGCGGTGCTGCTCCCGAACTGCGCGCGCTACCAGCTCAACCTGGCCCACGTGCTCGACCGCGGCCCCGGATCGGAGCGGCAGTACCTCCATCGCGACGAGTTGGTGTGGGTCCACGTGCCGCGACCCCACCCCGATCTCCAGCTGGCGTCGGTGATCGCGCTCGTCGACTTCACCGCCGACAACGGCGCCACCGTCGTCGCCCCGGGCAGCCACCGTTGGCCGCCCGAACGGCAGGTCCGCGAGGACGAGCTGGTGCCGGCCGAGATGCCGGCTGGGTCGGCGGTGATCTACCTCGGCTCGACGATCCACGCCGGTGGCGCCAACACCACCGCGTCGGAGTGGCGGCGCGGCATGCACCAGAGCTACTGCCTCGGTTGGCTGCGCACCGAGGAGAACCACTACCTCACGACACCGCCCGACGTCGCCCGCACCTTGCCGCGCCAGTCGCTCGAGCTGCTCGGCTATGCGGCCCACGACGCGCTGGCCGACGGCGGCGGCTACCTCGGCGTCGTCGAGCTCGTCGACCCGATCGACCTGCTCACCGACGGCCGCCTCTGAGCTTCTCGGGCCAGGGCGCGGTAACCCCCGCCGGCGTGCGACAGTCCTACGGGTCATGACCTTGCCGTTGCGCGCCCGGGCGAACGGCGCCGCGACATCGGCGGCGGCCACCCTCGACGGGCGGCCGGTGGTGCTGGTTCGGGTCGACCCCACCGTGCACCGCGGCGCGCTCACCGAGGCCGACGGCGCCACGATCGCCGGCGCCGCCGACCTCGCCCTCACCGGCCGGGTGCCGCTGGTCGCGGTCATCGCATCGAGCGGCGCCGACGTGAACGAGGGGCTTCCGGCGCTCCATGGCTGGGGGACGGCGGCCCGGGCGATCGCTCGGTGCTCGGGCATCGTCCCGCTCGTCGCGGTCGTCACCGGGCCCGCGGTCTCGGGCCCGGCACTCCTGCTCGGCCTCTGCGACGTGGTCGTGATGACGGCCGATGCCTACGCGTGGGTCAGCGGGCCGGCGATGGTGAAGACGTTCACCGGCGTCGACGTCCCCGGGTCGCTGCTGGGCGGCGCCGGCATCCATGCGACCGAGAGCGGGGTCGCCACGTTGGTGGTCGACGACGAGGACGCCGCGATGGCGTCGGTGTCGTCGATCCTCGAGTTCCTGCCGGACCACACCGACGCAGAGCCGGCCGACATCCCGACGCTCGACCCGCCCGGCCGGCCCACGCCCGAGGCCGGCGACCTGATGCCGGCCGGTGCGACCGGCAGCTACGACGTGCGGAAGGTGATCGCCGCGGTCGTCGACGACGGGCACGTCGTCGAGTTGCGACCCCGGTTCGCGCCCAACCTCGTCACCGCGCTGGCCGCGATCGCCGGCCGGCCGGTCGGCATGGTCGCCAACCAGCCGCAGTCGTTGGCGGGGACGCTCGACATCGCAGCCGCCCAGAAGGGAGCCCGCTTCGTCGCCATGTGCGACGCGTTCAACCTTCCGATCATCACCCTCGTCGACACGCCCGGGTTCTTCCCGGGGAAGACCCTCGAGTGGCGGGGCATGATCCGGCACGGCGCGCAGCTGGTGTTCGCGTACGCCGAGGCGACAGTGCCGCGCATCTGCGTCGTGCTGCGCAAGGCGTACGGCGGCGCGTACATCGTCATGGACTGCAAGACGATGGGCAACGACCTGTCCCTCGCGTGGCCGACCGCCGAGATCGCCGTGATGGGCGCCAAGGGCGCGGTGGCGATCCTGCACCGCCGGGCCGACGTCGCCGAGCAGGCGGACCGGGAGCGCGACTACGAGACCGCGTTCCTCACGCCGTGGATCGCGGCCGAGCGGGGGCTGATCGACGCGGTGATCGACCCGGCCGACACCCGGTCACGATTGGCGTCGGCATTGCTCATGCTGCGAAGCAAGCGCGAGCACGTCGTGCGCCGCCTCCACTCCAACACACCGCTCTGATCCGGCCCGGCGCGGGTAAACGCCGGGCATGGTGAATGTGCGAAAGATCGGGCGTCCGGTGCTGCTCGTCGGCAGCAGCTGGGCGACGGCCTACCTCTTCGACCCGGCGCTGGGCCGCGCTCGGCGAACGCAGCTGCGCGACCGGCTGGCCGGCCGGCTGCGCCGGCTGGTGCGCCGGGCCGAGAAGAAGGCCGCCTACTACGAGCACCGGTTGGAAGGCCTCGAGGCGGAGCTCCACGGCGCCGGCCGGCCGCACCCGGTCGACGACCGCGCCGTGGCCGACGAGGTGCATCGCGCCATCCGGGCCTGCCCCTTCCCGACGTCGGACGTGAAGGTGGACGTGGTCGACGGGGTGGCGACGCTGCGCGGGCAGCTGGCCCACCCGGAGGAGGTCCGCGAGGTGCGGGCTCGGGCGGCCCGCGCACCAGGCGTGACCGGCGTCGTCTCCTACCTGCACCTCCCGGGGACGCTGCCGCCGAACAAGGCCGACGCCATCAAGGCGAGCCACGAGCACGCGCCGGCCGACAACGTGGTCAAGCACTGATCGCCGTGTAGCGATCGCGGCCGTCGGGCAGGAACCAGCTTTCGCCCGCCGAGCCAGGAGCCGGTGCGATCGCCACGCATCCCGTCGAACTCGAGGTCGCCCACTCGGGGCTCACCCCGGCCGAGGCCGGCCGTCGCGCGGCCCGAACCGTCGGCGAAGGCTTCCGAGCCGTCGTGCTCGCCGCGGCCGCGGCCTGCGTCGCGCTCACCGTTCGCATCACCCGCCGGGCTCGCCAGTCCGGCATCGGTTGGCTGCTGACCGCCGGCTGCGTCTGGGACGGCGCGCGGTGGCGCGCCGCGCCGCACGCCCTCCGCGCGCGCGCCATCAGCCGCCGGACCGCGTCCGCCGTCATCACCTTCGCGTTCGATGCCGCGGTCCTCGGGCTGCGCGCCGCGTCCACCACCGCGTGGACGACCGCCCGCGCCGCCGGGCGCGTCCTCACCTGGCGCCCGCGTCACCGGCTGCTCCTCGCGTCGGCCTCGGTCGTCGCCGGCGTGACGATGGCGATGGTCGCGACGGGCGCCGCGACCCGCGTCGCCATCACCACGCTCGGCATGACGCTCGGCGTCGACGGAACCGACCTTTCGCTGCCGCCACTCGACCAGCGATCGACGGTGTACGCCGACAACGGCCAGCCGATCGCGATGCTCTACGGCGACGGCGACGGCAACCGCGAGCCGATCACACTCGACCGCGTCGCCCCGGTGATGGTGCAAGCCGTCGTCGACGTCGAGGACGCCAACTTCTGGCGGCACGGCGGGATCGACGTGCACGGCCTGATCCGCGCCGCCACCCACAACGCGCGTGCCGGGTCGGTCCGCGAGGGCGGGTCGACGATCGCGCAGCAGCTCGTCAAGAACACCCTCGTCGGCTCCGAGCGCACGATGAGCCGCAAGCTGAAGGAGATCGTCCTCGCCGACCGGCTGGAGCGCCACCTCGGCAAACGGGCGATCCTCGAGCGGTACCTCAACACGGTGTACTTCGGGCAGGGCGCGTACGGTGTGCAGGCGGCGGCGGAGACGTATTTCGGGCGGCCCGCGTCGAAGCTCGACGTCAGCCAGGCGGCACTGCTGGCCGGCCTGATCCAGAGCCCGAGCGGCTACGACCCGCTGCGGCACCCCGTCGACGCCACGGGCCGGCGGCGGGCCGCGCTCGACCGGATGGTCGACCGGCACCACTTGGACCCGTCGGCCGCGGCACGGGCCGGGGCCGTCCCCCTCCCGACGCGCGTCACGCCGCCGCCGCGCCCGCACGACTACTTCACCGCCGCCGTGGCCCGCGAGCTGCTCGCCGACCATCGGCTCGGCGCGACGGTGGACGAGCGCCGGCGCCTGCTGATGGCGGGGGGGCTGCGGGTGCACACCACCGTCGACCTGCGTCTCCAGTGGATCGCCCAGCAGGTGATCGCCGACGGTGTCCCCGCGGGCCACGGGCTCAGCGCCGCCCTGGCAACCGTCGACCCGGCAACCGGCGCGGTGCGCGCGCTGGTCGGCGGCATGAACTTCGACGCGTCGCCATTCGACATCGCCGCCGACGGCGGCCGGCAGCCAGGGTCCTCCTTCAAGCCGTTCACCCTGGTCGCCGCGCTCGAGGCCGGTCACCGCCCGGACGAGCCGATCGACGGCTCGGTTCCCTGCGTGATCCCGAATCCCGGCGGCACCCCCGACCCGTGGACCCCGGACAACTTCGAAGGCGAGCGGGCCGGCGTCATGACCATCACCGACGCGACCGCGCACTCGGTGAACTGCGCGTACGCCCGGCTCGCGTTGACCGTCGGGCCCGCGCACGTCGCCGACGTCGCCCATCGGATGGGCATCACCGCGACGTTGCCGACGGTGCCGTCGTTGACGCTCGGAACGGCCTCGGTGCCGCCGCTGCAGATGGCGGGCGCGTACGCCACCCTCGCCGCCAACGGGACCGCGCACCACGTGCATCTCGTCGACCGAGTGCAGCGCGCCGACGGATCGCTCCTCTTCGCCGAGAAGACCGAGGGCCATCCGGCGATCGACCCTGGTGTCGCCGCGACCGCGACCGACGTGCTGACGCACGTGCTGACCGAAGGGACCGGGCGGGCGGCGGCTCTGGCCGACCGGCCGGCCGCCGGCAAGACCGGCACCGCCGAGCAGTCCCAGGACGTGTGGTTCGTCGGGTACACGCCGCAGCTGGCCACCGCGGTGTGGATGGGCGACCCCGCGCACGAGACACCGATCCCGCCGCTCGACGGCAAGCAGACGGTCGGCGGCGGCTTCCCGGCGGCGATGTGGCACGCGTTCATGACCGGTGCGTTGCTCGGCCAGCCCGTCATGGCGTTCCCGCCGCCACCGGCGCCGGCCGGACCCCCGCCGTTGCCGCCCGGCGCGACCGGCCCGTCGGCCACGACGTGGTGCTGGTCGTCGTGCGGCCGCGGTGGCACGCCGGCCGGCGCCGGCGGCCCGGCCACTGGCCGACGGAAGCATTGACCACCAGATGTTCACGCAGCCGAAACCGCGTGGGGACGCGTCCGTAACCCGGCACCCGTAGGGTCGCGCATGGTCACGAGCACGCCCCTCCCCGGGACCGACGACACCGCGGCGTCGTTCGCGGCGCTGATCGCCAGCTCGCACGGGCGCGACCTGGCGCTGGCCCGCCGGTTCGTCGGCGACGAGCAGGACGCAGCCGACGTCGTGCAGGAGTCGTACCTTCGGGCCTGGCGGGCGCTGCCGTCCTTCCGGCGCGAGGCGCACCTCTCCACCTGGTTGCACGCCATCATCACCAACACCGCGCGGACCTGGCGCCGCAGGCGCGGCCCCAACACGCCGCTCGACGAGCACGCCGACGTCGCCGACACCAACCCGGGCGCCGATCCCGCGTGGCACGCCGACGTCGCGGTCGACCGGGTGCGTTTGGCGGCCGCGCTGGCCGACCTCCCGACCGGCCTGCGCCGCGTCGTGATCCTCAAGGACGTCCGCGGCTTGAGCCATCTGGAGATCGCCGGCGCGCTCGGGATCTCCGAAACGGCGGCGAAGGTCCGGCTCCACCGGGCCCGTCGCCGGCTCCGCGAGGCGCTGCTGCCGCGCGACGGAGCCATGGAGCTCGCCGGCGCCGCGTGACACCAGGCGGTCCCGGGTGACATCGTCGACAGGGACACCTGGGACGACAGGTCGTCGGGACCGGAGGAGTGCGATGAGCGTCGAAGTCGATCTCGAGGGCAAGGTCGCGCTCGTCACCGGGGCGGGAGCCGGCATCGGTGCCGGTGCCGCGCACGTGCTGGCGGCGGCCGGCGCGCACGTCGTCGTGGCCGAGATCGACGCCGATCTGGCCGCCACCACCGTCGACGCCATCCGCGTTGCCGGCGGCCGCGCCGAGGTGTCGGTGGTGGACGTGCGCCGGGCCGACGACGTCAACCGGCTCGCCGCGACCACGTTGGCCGAGCACGGCCGCGTCGACATCCTCGTCAACAACGTCGGCCACTACCTCACCGTCACGCCGTTCGGGCAGAGCGACGACGACCATTGGGACGCGCTCGACGCGATCAACTTCCGCCACGTCCTGCGGCTGACGCGCGCCGTCCTGCCGTCGATGGTGGCGCGGGGCTCGGGCTCGGTGATCAACGTGACGTCGGTCGAGGGGCTGCGCGGCTATCCACCCGATCCGGTGTACGGCGCGTACAAGGCCGCGGTCGCCCACTTCACGCGCTGCCTCGCGCTCGAGGTCGCGCCGGACGGCGTGCGGGTCAACGCCATCGCGCCCGATCTCACCCACACGGTCCAGGTCGACTACGACAAGATGACGCCGCCCGAGCTCGCCGACCGCTGGCCGATCTGGGCGCCGATCGGGCGGCGGGGCGTGCCGGCCGACAACGCCGACGTGATCCTGTTCCTCGCGTCGGACCTCTCGCGGTTCATGATCGGCCAGGTGATCCCGACCGACGGCGGCTCGGTGGTGGCCGGCGGCTGGTTCCGCACCGTCAACGGACGCTGGACCAACCGCCCCCGCAACCCGTGAGGACCGCGTGAAGTCCGCGGCGATGCGGCAAGATGCGGACGAAACCCGAGTCGGGTTATCGTATATCAGATATTCGATCCGGAAGCGAGGGTCCCATGACCCAGGCCGACCAGGACATCTACTGGGACCCGTTCGACCCGGCATTGCGGGATGACCCGCACGCGCTCTGGAAGCGGCTGCGCGACGACGCGCCGGTGTACCACAACGACCGCTACGGCTTCTGGGCCCTGAGCCGGTACGACGACGTCGAGGGCGCGCACAAGGACGCCAAGACGTTCAGCTCGGCCCACGGCATCACCATCGAGCACATGTCGCCGGTCGCCTATCCGGAGAGCGGGCAGTTCATCATGCTCGACCCGCCCGAGCACACCCGCCTCCGCGCGCTCGTGTCGCGCGCATTCACGCCGCGGGCGATCGTCGGCGTCGAGGCCCAGGCGCGGGAGATCACGAACCGGCTGCTCGACGCCGTCGCCGGTCGCGATTCGTTCGACTACGTGCAGGAGTTCGGCGCGATCCTCCCGCCCACCGTCATCTCGTCGTTGATCGGCGTCCCAGAGGCGGACCAGGAGGAGCTGCGCAAGCAGGTCGACCTCATCTTCCATCTGGAGGACGAGGTGGGGATGTTCAACCCGACTGCCCTGGCGGCGATGGGCGCGTTGCACGAGTACCTCAGCGGCCAGCTCGAGGAGCGGCGGACCTCCCCGCGCGACGACATGCTGACCCGGTTGGTCGAGGCCGAGATCACCGATGAGAGCGGGACGCACAAGCTGCGCCTGGATCAGGCGACCGATTTCGGCCTGATGATCTTCATCGCCGGCACGGAGACGGTCGCCCGGCTCCTGGGCTGGGCCGCGTCGGTGCTGGCCGAGCACCCGGACCAGCGGGCCGAACTGCGCGACGACCCCACGCTGATCCCGAACGCGGTCGAGGAGCTGCTGCGGTACGAGGCGCCGTCGCCCGTACAGGGTCGGTGGACGACCGCCGACGTCGAGGTCCACGGCCGCACGATCCCGCAGGACTCCAAGATCGTGCTGCTCACCGGGGCCGCCAATCGCGACGAGCGCCGCTTCGCGGACCCCGACCGGTTCGACATCCACCGGCACATGGACCATCACGTCGCCCTCGGGTACGGCATCCACTTCTGCCTCGGCGCGGCACTGGCGCGCATGGAAGGGCGCATCGCCATCGAGGAGACGTTGAAGCGGTACCCGACGTGGGAGGTCGACCGCGACAACGCCGAGATGCTCTACACGAGCACCGTGCGGGGCTACGCCAAGCTGCCGATCTCCGTCTGAGCCGCCGCGATCGTGGCTTCGATGACCTCGGCGTCGAGGGGCTCGGCATACAAGAAGCCCTGGCCGAACTGGCACCCCATCTTGCCGAGCAGCTCGGCCTGAGCCTCGGTCTCGACCCCCTCGGCCACGGCCTGGAGCTGCAGCGTCTTCGTCAGCGAGACGATCGCCCGGGCGAACGCCGATTCCTCGACTCCGTCCTCCATGCCGGACACGAACGCCCGGTCGATCTTGAGGATGTCGACGGGGAACCGCTGGAGGTAGCTGAGCGACGAGTAGCCGGTGCCGAAGTCGTCGATCGCCAGCCGCAGGCCGACCGCCTTCAGCGCGTTGAGCTTGCGGATCGTCGCGTCGGTGTCGTGCATCATCGCCGTCTCGGTGAACTCGAGCACGAGGCACGAGGCCGGGAGGCCCGACTTCGCCAGCGCGATGGCGACGTGCTCGAGCAGGTCGTCGTGGTGCAGCTGGCGCGGCGACACGTTGACGGTGACGGTGCGGGGTGCCGCCGAAGGCGACCGGTCCTGCCACTGCTTCACGTCGAGGCACGCCCGCTCCAGGACCTGGCGCCCGAGCTCGCGGATCATGCCGGTCTCCTCGGCCAACGGGATGAACGCCGCCGGCGGGAGCATCCCGCGCTCGGGGTGCATCCAACGGGCCAGCGCCTCCACGCCGATGATGTTGCCGGTCGCGATCTCGATGATCGGTTGGTACTGGAGCCGGATCTCGCCGAGCGCGAGGCCACGGCGGAGGTCGCCCTCGGTCTCGAGCCGGTCGATCGCGGCCTCGTGCATCGACGCCTCGTACACCACGTGCGCGCCCTTGCCGCGACGCTTGGCGGTGTACATGGCGAGGTCGGCGTTGCGGAGCAGCTGGTCGCTGGTCGCGTCGGGGCTGTCGAACGCCACCCCGATGCTGACGCCGATGAACACCTCGCGGCCGGCGGCGCTGAAGGGATCGCCGAGGGCGATGATGAGTCGCTCGGCGGTGTCGATGGCGTCCTTGTCGGACTCGAGGTCCTCGAGCAGCACCGCGAACTCGTCGCCACCCAGCCGGGCGGCGGTGTCCGTCGTGCGGAGGCACATCGAGAGCCGCTGGCCGACCGCGACGAGGAGCTCGTCGCCGGCGGTGTGCCCGAGGCTGTCGTTGACGGTCTTGAAGTCGTCGAGGTCGAGGAACAGCACCGCCAGTCGCTCCTCGTGCCGGTGGCTGCGGGCCAGCGCGTGGTCGAGCCGGTCGCGGAACAGCGCCTGGTTGGCGAGGTTGGTCAGGGAGTCGTGGAACGCCTGATGGGCCAGCTCGTCCTCGAGCCGCTTGCGCTCGGTGACGTCGCGGAAGCTCCAGACCCGGCCGTGGGTGACCCCTCCGAGCCGTTGCGGCTTCGAGTAGCGCTCGAAGATCCGCCCGTCCTGGAACTCGATGACGTCGTGGCTCTCGGCCTCCGGCATCGCGTAGAGCTCGCGCACCTTGGCGGCGAACCCGTCGGGATCGACGAGCTGGCCGAGGACGAACATCAGCGCGGCGTCGTCCTCACGGTCGGCGAGGATCCGCTCCGGGATTCGCCACAGGTCGACGAAGCGCTGGTTGTAACCGGTGATCTTGCCCTCGTGGTCGACGACGAGGATCCCGTCGGCGGTCGAGTCGAGGGTCGCGTTGAGCAACGAGAGCGCGTCGGTGAGGTTGGCCTCGGCCTCCTTGCGCTCGGTGACGTCCTGGATCGTCCCCGAAATGACGACCGGCGTGGTGCCGACCAGCCGGGTGGCGTTGGCGCGGATGTGCAACCAGCGAACGGCGGCGTCGGGCATCACGACGCGGAAGTCGCCGGCGAACGGTGTGCCCTCGATGGCGGTGCGACCGATGCCAGCCCGTACCGGGTCCCGGTCCTCGTCGTAAATGCGCGCGTAGAACTCGTCGGTGTCCGGCGCGAGCGCCTGCGGCTCCATGCCGATCAGCCGGTAGAACTCGTCGGACCACACTCGATGGAGACTCCTGATGTCGGTCTCCCAGCTGCCCAGACGGGCCACGTGCTGCGCCTCGGAGAGCTGCTCCTCGCGCGCGACGGTGCCGGCGAGGAACGACTCGTTGAGTCGCCACGACGCGATGCCGGCCGAGCTCATCCCGAGGATGAAGAGGCCATGGATCCCGGCCCACTGCCACGGATGGTCGATCGCGTCCTTGTGGTTGTACACCGACGCCGGATCGATGGCACCGGCCAAGCCGTGCTGCAGCACCACGTACCCGATCGCGATCAGGAACGGCCACCAATCCTGGTACAGGGTGATGACGCCGACCATGACGAAGTAGTGGAAGTGCATCTCGATCACGCCGCCGGACGCCTGCACCAAGACGGCCGAGCAGGTCAGCAGCCCGATCGACGTGATGATCATCGCCAACCGGCGGTACCGGCCGAGTCGGGTCGCCGCGATCGCGCACCCGATCACGACGGTCATCTCGGCGGCCGTGATCCACACGGACGCGTGCCGCACGACCGCGTACGTGAGGACCGCCGGGATGTGCAGCCACAAGAGGGTGAGGATCCAGCGGTGACGCTGGGCCCAGACCTCGTCGGGCAACGTGCTGCCTTCCGGCAGCCACCGCCACATGCGCTTGACGAGCGAACTCCTGTCGATCACGGCAGTCACGCCGGTACCCCCTTCCGGGACAGTGCCCGCGTGGGCGCCGATGCTTCGTGCAGCAGCATCAGCGCGCCGCCGGCGACGACGACTTCGACCAGGCTGGCGAACAGGTCGAACGCGCCGACGGCCTCGGGGTGCCATGGCTGCGGGCCGATCGGGACGCCCGAGGTGCGGCTGACGAGCCACAGCGCGGCAATGACGAGATTTCCGACGGCACCGGCGAGCAGCGCGGCGCGACCGGGGCTCGCGATGACCCAGCCGGCCCAGGCGGCCTGGAGCACGGCCGCGCCGGCGAAGAACAATCCGAACGACATCGCCTCACGGAAGTGGTCCGGGCACACCGCGGCATGGATGCCACCGGCGAGGATCGACCCGACCGCGATGACGATCACGACCGGGTTGGTCGTGGGCAGCCACCGGCGGCGCGCCGCCATGGCGGCGCTCATGGCGACCGGAGTCGCCATGGCCAGCAGGTAGTGCCAGAACGGGTGCCCGCCGGCCCCGGCTTGCGCGATGACTGTCAAACCCCAACTCCAAACGTGACCGCCTGTGGATCTATCGGCACATGTCCATAGATGTTGATAAGAAAGCCGGCCGTGGCTCCCGGCGTGGTCATCCGCGGCGCCGAGGTGGGCGACGGACGCCGGGATGTTCGCCTGGTGGGCCACCGGATCGCCGCCGTCGACCGGGCGATCGCCCCCGAGCCCGGCGACACCGTCATCGAGGGCGAGGGCGGGGCCCTCATCCCGGGCCTGCACGACCACCACGTCCACCTGCTGGCCATGGCGGCCGCCGCCCGATCGGTCGCGGTGGGGTCGCCCGGCGTCCGGTCGCACGAGCAGCTCGCGGCCGCGGTCAGCGCCGCCGACCGGCAGCTCGCGCCCGGCGAGTGGCTGCGGGCGACCGGCTACCACGAGTCGGTCGCCGGGCCCCTCGACCGCGGCCGCCTCGACCAGCTGGTGCCCGACCGCCCGGCGCGGGTGCAGCACCGGTCGGGCGCGCTGTGGATCCTCAACTCGCTCGCGCTGCGGCTGACCGGGCTCGACGACCACCCGACCGGAAGGCTCTTCGGACAGGACGCATGGCTGCGGTCACGGGTGCCCGCGGTCGAGCCCGACCTGGCCGCGGTCGGCACGATGCTCGCCGGCTACGGGGTCACCGGCGTCACCGACGCGACGCCGACCACGGACGCGACCGCGCTCGACGTCCTCGCCGCCGCCGTGGCGAGCGGTGCCCTCCCGCAGCACGTGGTGATCACCGGCGCACCCCACCTCGACCCGTCGGCCGCGCCGGTCCTGCGGCGCGGACCGGCCAAGCTCGTCCTGGCCGACCACGCGCTGCCGGCGCTCGACGAGGTGCTGGCGGCGATCGCGACGGCTCGCCGGGCCCACCGAACGGTCGCGCTCCATTGCGTCACGCGCGACGCGTTGGCGCTGGCGCTGGCGGCGTTCGAGGACGCCGGCGCATGGCCGGGCGATCGCATCGAGCATGGTGCGGTCGTGCCACCGGCCATGGCGGCGGGGCTGGCGGCCCACGGGCTCACCGTCGTGACCCAGCCGAACTTCATCCGCGAGCGCGGCGACCAGTACCTCACCGACGTCGACGCGGACGACCTCCCGCACCTGTACCCGTGCCGCAGCCTCATCGAGGCCGGCGTCGCCGTGGGCGGTGGCACCGACGCGCCGTTCGGGCTCGCCGACCCCTGGCGCGCCATCGCCGCCGCGGTCGACCGGGCGACGGAATCCGGGCGAGTGCTCGGACCGCAGGAGCGAATCTCCGCCGGGCAAGCGCTGGCACTGTTCCTGACGCCGCCCGACGCGCCCGGGGGCGCGCCCAGGACGATCGAGCCCGGCGCATCTGCCGACGTGTGCCTCCTCGCCGCGCCGCTGGCCGACGTGCTGGCCGCGCCTTCGTCAGACGCCGTGGTGTTGACCGTGCGGGCCGGCGTCGTGCGCGGGTCCGCGCCCCGCTAGACGACGACCGGGCGCATGCGCGGCACCGCCGGCGCGGCCGCGGCCGGCGGGCGGGCCGGCGGCGAACCCGAGGTCGACCCGCCCCCGCGGCCGGCCAGGAGCACTTCGAACTCGCTCGCCGGCATCGGCTTGGCGAACAGGTAGCCCTGGATCTGATCGCAGTCGAACTCGGCGAGGAGCAGGCGCTGCTCCTCGGTCTCGACGCCCTCGGCGATGACCTTCAGCCCGAGGCTGTGGCCCATCGAGATCACGGCGGCGACGATGGCCGCGTCGGGGCCGTTGGACATGAGGTCGATGAAGGACTTGTCGATCTTCAGCGCGTCGATGGGCAGGCGGCTGAGGTAGCTGAGACCGCAGTAGCCGGTGCCGAAGTCGTCGATCGAGCAGCGCACGCCGAACGACCGCAGCTCCTGGAGCACCTCGGTGATGACGTCGAGGCCTTCGGCGGCGGCGCTCTCGGTGATCTCCACCTCGAGGAACGGCGCCGCCAGACCGGTCCGGCGGAGCACCGACGCGGTCACCTCGGCGATGCCCGCCTTGAACTGCGGGACCGAGACGTTGACCGCGACCGGGATCGCCGGCAGCCCGGCCTCCTGCCACGCGCGGTTCTGCCGGCACGCTTCATGCATCACCGCTTCGCCGATCGCGACCACCTGGCCGGTCTGCTCGGCCAGGCCGATGAAGTCGCCGGGGAAGAGCAAGCCCCGCTCAGGGTGCTGCCACCGCACCAGCGCCTCGGCGCCGACGATCATTCCGGTGCGGACGTCCACCTTCGCCTGGTAGTGCACGACCAGCTCCTCGCGCTCGAGCGCGTTGTGCAGCGCCGCTTCGAGCATGACCCGCTCTTGCGCCTTCGCGTGCAGCGACGGCGTGAAGACCTCGAACCCGTTGCGACCCGCGTCCTTGACCCGGTACATCGCGGTGTCGGCGTTGGCGATGAGCTGATCCGCGGTGCGGCCATCGGTCGGGTACACCGCGATGCCGATGCTCGGCGTGAGCACCCACGTCTCGCCGCCGAGCACGAAGGCCGGCCGGAACGCCTTCAGCACCTTCTCGGCGACGACGACCGCCCCGTCGAACTGCGACAGGTCGGGCAGGAGGATGGCGAACTCGTCGCCGCCGAGCCGGGCGACGGTGTCCTCGTCGCGCAGCTCGCGCCTGAGCCGGGCGGCCACCTCGCGCAGCACGTCGTCACCGGCCGAGTGGCCGAGGCTGTCGTTGACGTGCTTGAAGCGGTCGAGGTCGAGGAACATCACCGCGACGAGCGACTCGCTGCGACGGGCGTGAGCGACGGCCCGCTGCACCCGATCGCGGAACAGCAGCGAGTTGGGGAGGCCGGTCAGGTGGTCGTGCTGGGCCCGGTGCTCCGACTCCGCCCGATCCCACAACAGGGTCGTCACGTAGGCCGTCATCAGCAGCTCGAGCACGGCGGCACCGACGGCGGTCGCCGCCGACACGACGGTGTGCCGTTGTGCCTGGAGCGCGATCACGCCGGGGGCCACGAGCATGCACAGCGCGAGGTAGACGACGTGGCCCTGGCGGAAGGCCTGGACCTCGATGGCGTCCTGGTCGCCCTCGCTCTGCGTCTCCGGGGTGACGAGCGCGGTGGCGAGACAGCCCAGCGCGACGACGCCGAAGAAGCGGACGCTGGTGATGCCCACCGGCAGCGACCCCACCCGCCCGAATGCCGACAGCGCGTGCTGCGCCAGCAACGCACCCGCGCCGACGAGGACGAGACGCTCGAAGCGGCCGGCGTCACGCCGCCCGTTGAGCCGCACGGCGAGCGTCATCGCGCCGGCGTCGAGGGCACACAGCACGATCGTCAACGCCGCCGGAGCGGCGGCGCCCCGCCCGAAGCCGCCGCCCGGCCGGGCCAGCGCGACCCACAGCCCGAGGCCCGCCGCAGCCGCGCCGAGGCCGGCCTCCATCAGGGTGTCGAGCTCGCGCCGGGCCGACGGCCGGCATGCGAAGCGCAGCAGGCCCAGCGCGATGAAGGGGTACGCAGCCGCGCCGACGAGACCAGTGACGAGCGTGCTCGGGGTCCGGCCGGCCGACGCCGCGCCCCCGCTCAGCGCGAGGAGCGCGATCCCGGCGCAGAGCAGCGGGCGGGCGGCCTTCGGGTGGTGCCACGGCGGGCGTTCCTTGACGAGGACCGGGAGAAGGCCCGCCAGTGCGATGCCCAGCGCCAGGCCGGCGGCGAGTGCCGAGGCGTCGAGGCCGCCGACCCGCACCTCGAGCGCACTGCCCAGGATGGCGGCGCTGGCGGCGACGGCGACCGCGACCTCAGGCGCGCCGGCGCGGTTGCCAGAAGCTCTCCCGCCCGCCGCGATGTTGGTGTCCCCATAGTCCATGTCGAGCCCCGAAGGCTGGTCCGTTCCGCACTCCGTCGGCCCGGCATGGCGCTTTGTGAGCTTTCCGTCCCGGGCGCGCCGGCCGGTCGCGGAATACATTCGTGCCGTGCCCGAGATGCCGCTGGCCACCACCGTGAACGGCGAGCGCCGCCGCGGTCTCGTGGAGCCGCGCCGGACGCTCGCCGACTTCCTGCGCGAGGACTGTGGCCTCACCGGCACCCATCTCGGGTGCGAGCACGGCGTGTGCGGCGCGTGCACGGTGCTCCTCGACGGCCAGGCCGTCCGGTCGTGCCTGCTGCTCGCCGTCCAGGCCGAGGGCGCCGAGGTGACCACGGTCGAGGGGCTGTCACCCGACGACGGATCGTTGAGCCCGGTGCAGTCCGCCTTCCGCGAGGAGCACGGGTTGCAATGCGGGTTCTGCACACCGGGCTTCATCGTGTCGGTGACGGCATTCCTCCGCGACAACCCCAACCCGTCGCGCGTCGAGATCGTCGAGGCCTTGTCCGGCAACCTCTGCCGGTGCACCGGCTACCAGGGCATCATCCGCGCGGTCGAGCGGGCCGCCGGCTCAGCCTGACAGCTCGTCCTTCAGGACCCGGCGCAGGAGCTTGCCGGTCTCGTTGTAGGGAAGCTCGTCGACGAACGCGATGCGGTCGGGCACCCGCGTCGAGCGGAGGCGGGCCCGCACCCAGTCCTGGAGCTCGCCCGCGGTGACGCGCCCGTCCGGTGCCAGCACGACCGCGGCCGCCGGCACCTCGCCCCACTCGTCGTCCCGCACGCCGACGACCGCGGCTTCGGCCACCGCATCGTGGTCGAGCAGGACGTCCTCGATCTCGCCCGGCGACAGGTTCTCGCCGCCACGCACGATGACGTCGTCGAGGCGGCCGTCGACGAACAGGAAGCCGTCGGCGTCGAGCCACCCGCCGTCGTTGGTCGGGAACCAGCCGTCGTCCGTCAACACCGTTCCCCGTCCGAGGTACTCGCCCGCGACCTGCTCGCCCCGCACCCAGATCTCGCCGTGCTCACCGGCCCCGAGCGCGCCGCCGGACTCGTCGCGTATCTCCACTTCCAGGACCGGCAGCGGCCGGCCGACCGAGCCGAGCCGGGCGCGCGCCGCGGGATCGCCGCTGCCGAACGCCGCCGCGTGGTCATCGGGGGTCAGCACCGCGATCGTCGACGACGTCTCGGTGAGTCCGTAGGCGTTGACGAAGCCGACGCCCGGCAGCCGCGTCAATGCCCGCTCGATCACCGCCACCGGCATGCGGCCACCGCCGTAGGACAGGTGGCGAAGGGCCGGCAGGTCGCCGCCGGCATCGACCGCGTCGAGGATGCGGGTCAGCATCGTCGGCACGACCATGGCGTGGGTGATGGCCTGGTCACGGGCCGCGCTCGACCATTCGTCGGCGGTGAACTGCGAGAGGTACACGATCCGGCGGCCGGTGTAGACCGAGGACAGGACGGCCGAGATGCCGGCGATGTGGTACGGCGGCACGCTGACCAGCGCGGCCTCGTCGGGACCGGCACCCATGAACTCGACCGTCGAGATGACGTAGGACGTCAGGTGGCGGTGACGCAACACCGCGGCTTTGGGCTCACCGGTGGTCCCGCTGGTGAACAGCATGACCGCGACGTCGTCCGGGTCGGTGAAGCCCGGCTCTCCGGGCGACTCCTTGGCCGCCGCCTCGAGGAAGTCGTCGCGTGCCATCACGTCGAGCCCGGCGATGCCCCGGACGCGTTCGATCGCGTCGGGGCCCACGATCGCGACGGCCGGCGCGGCGCGGGCCAGGACGTCGCGCAGCCGATCGTCGGCGAGCCGGTAGTTCACCGGCACGAACGGCGTGCCGGCGAGGGCGGCGCCGAACAGCGCGATCGGCACCGCGTCGGAGTTCTGGTCGACGACCACGACGCGCTCGGCGCGGTGCTTCTCGAACAGCGCCGCGGCACCGCGAGCCAGGTCGAGCAGCTCGCGGTACGTCAGGCCGGTGCTGCGGTCGCCGACCGCGACCCGGTCACCGAACCCGTCGGCCGCCATCTCGAGGAGCATTGCGAGGTTCATTGGGGTGCCATTCCAGCAGTGGTGCGGGCTCGGCGTACAGATCGCGTACGTTCTCTGTCCTTGAGCCCTCGCGTGGTCACGATCTCGGCGACATACGGCGCCGGCGGCAGCGTCGTCGCACCGGAGCTGGCCGACCGCCTCGGCCTGCCGTTCGCCGACCGCCTCATCCCCGCCCGCGGCCCCCTCGAGCCGGGCGAGCGGCTGTCGGATCAGGAGCGGGAGGAGGTGCGGCGCCGCGGGTTCTTCAGCCGCCTGGCCCACCTCACCGGCGGGCTGGGCCTGCCGGTCCCAGATGCCGGTGACCTCCGCGACCCGGTGCGCCGCCGGGTCGAGGCCAACCTCACCGAGCTGGCCACCGGCGAGGGCGCGGTGATCCTCGGCCGCGGCGCCGCCATCGTCCTCGCCGGCAATCCGGCGGCGTTCCAGGTGCGGCTCGACGGCCCGCCGGATCGCCGGTGCGCCCAGGCGATGGCGATCGAGGGCGTCGACGCCGCCACCGCGCGCGCCCGCCTCGAGGAGACCGATCGCGCCCGGGCGCGGTACCTGGCCAGGCTGTACGAGCGCGACCCGGCGGACGCGTCGCTCTACCACCTGGTGATCGACTCGACCGTCATCCCGTCGGCCGTCTGCGTGGACCTGATCGAGACCGCGGCGAGCGCCTTCTGGAGCCGCAGTGGCGGATGAGGCGGTCGGCCTCGACCCGCGCCGGTGGTGGACGCTGCTCGTCCTCTGCCTCTGCATCACCGTGATCGGCGTCGACAACACCATCCTCAACGTCGCATTGCCGTCGATCGTCCGCGACCTCGGCGCCAGCGGCACCCAGCTGCAATGGATCGTCGCCGGCTACACGATCGTGTTCGCCTGCCTCCTCCTCACCGCCGGGTCACTCGGCGACCGGTTCGGCCGGAAGGGCACGCTGGGATTCGGGCTGGCGTGGTTCGGGATCTTCTCGGCGCTGGCGTCCCAGGCCACCTCACCGGGGCAGCTCATCGTGGCCCGCGGCCTCATGGGCGTCGGTGGCGCGTTCATCTTCCCGACGACGTTGTCGATCCTCACCAACACGTTCTCGGAGCCGGCCGAGCGGGCCCGCGCCATCGGCATCTGGGCCGGCGTCTCCGGCATCGGCATCGCCGTCGGGCCGCTCGCCGGCGGCCTCCTCGTCGAGCACTTCGGGTGGGCGTCGGTCTTCTTCATCAACGTGCCGATCTGTGCCGCCGCCGTCCTGCTCGTGCGCGCCGTCGTGCCGCGGATCCCGAGCAGCAGCGACAGCCCGCTCGACCCGGCCGGCGCCGCGCTCTCGATCCTCGCGCTGGTCCCGCTGCTCTACGCGATCATCGAGGCGCCCGACCGGGGCTGGGCCGACGGCATCGTCGTGGCCAGCTTCGGCGCCGGCATCGTGATGCTCGCGGTCTTCGCGCTGTGGGAGCGGCACACCGACGACCCCATGCTCGACGTCGCCTTCTTCCGCGACCCGCGTTTCTCGGCGGCGTCGGCGACCATCACCATCACGTTCTTCGCACTGTTCGCATCGACGTTCCTGCTCACGCAGTACTTCCAGTTCGTCCTCGGCTACTCGCCGCTGAAGGCCGGCCTGTTGCTCACGCCGGTCGCAGTCGGGCTCATGGTCGGCGGCCCGCTGGCGCCGCGCGGCGTCGAGCGATGGGGTACCAAGCGCGTGGTCGCGTTCGGGCTCGTCATCGTCGCGGCGTGCATGGCGTGTTACGGCTCGGACACGCTGATGTCCTCATTCGGGTTCGGCATCTTCGTGCGATTCCTCTGGGGCTTCGGCATGGGCATCACGTCGGCGCCGGTCACCGAGTCGATCATGGGCTCCCTGCCGCTCCACCGCGCCGGTGTCGGGTCGGCGGTCAACGACACGACCCGCCAGACCGGTGGCGCGCTCGGCGTCGCGGTGCTCGGCAGCATCTTCCTCGCGCACTACCACGCCGCGATGGGCGCCCTCGGGTTCCTGCCCGAGCCGCAACGCCGGCTGGCGCGCGAGTCCGTCGGCACCTCGCTGGCGATCGCCGGCCGGCTCCCGCCGGACCTGGGCCTTCAACTGCGGCACACCGCGCGCGCCGCGTTCCTCGACGCGCAGCGGTTCACCTACACCTTCGGCGTCAGCATCATCCTGCTGGCGTTGTTGGTGGCCTGGAAGTTCCTGCCGGCTCGGCCGCCGGCGCCGTCGATCGTTGCGGACGAACGGGTTGATGCGCTCGCCGTCGCCATCGAGGACATCGTCGGATGACGCGCGCGACGATCACGCGATGATCCCGTACGACGAGTTCTCGATGTTCCACGAGAACGCCGACGAGTTCGGCATCCCCTACGCCGGCCCCCCCGACGTCCGGCGAGTGTCCGCCGACCTCGGCGACGGTCGCCGGCTCAGCGCGCTGCAGTGGGGCCGGACCGCACCGGAGCTGGTCTTCCTGCACGGCGGCGCGCAGAACGCGCACACATGGGACACGGTCGCGCTCGCGCTCGGTCGGCCGCTCGTCGCCATCGACCTCCCCGGCCACGGCCACTCCGACGGCGGCCGCAACGGCTCGCTGGATCTCGCCGCCAACGCCGAGGACGTCGCCACCGCCATCCGGGCCCTGGCGCCGACCCCGAAGGCCGTCATCGGGATGTCGCTCGGCGGCCTCACCGCGATCGCGCTGGCCGACATCGCGCCCGAGCTGGTTCCGGCGGTGGTCCTCGTCGACGTCACACCGGGGGTCGACGGCGAGAAGGGCAAGGTCATCGGCGAGTTCGTGAGCGGGCCCGACAGCTTCGCCGACTTCGACGAGATCCTCGCCCGCACCGTCGAGTACAACCCGACCCGTACCGTCGCCTCGCTCCGCCGCGGCATCCTCCACAACGCGCAACCGCGTGACGACGGAAGCTGGGTGTGGCGGTACGCGCGCTTCCTCTCGAAGGAATCGCGCCAGCACCCCGACTGGACCGGCCTCTGGGACGCGGTGGCGCGGATCCGGGTGCCGCTCATGCTCGTCCGGGGCATGCGACCGCAATCGGTCGTCGACGACGCCGACGAGGCCGAGCTGCTGCGCCGATGCCCCGCCGCCGAGGTGATCCACGTCGCCGAGGCCGGCCACAGCGTCCAGGGCGACACGCCGGTCGAGCTGGCCCGCATCATCGACCGGTTCGTGCCCGCGCCGCCGCAGTAACGTCACCGCATGGAAGATGCCCTGCAGTACGAAGGCAAGCGCGTGCTCGTCACCGGGTGTGCATCAGGGATGGGCGCGGCGGCCGCGCAGATCCTCGTCGACCTCGGCGCCGAGGTGATCGGCCTCGACGTCAAGCCGACCGAGGTCCCGGTCAAGGTGTTCCACGCGGTCGACCTCCGCGACAAGGCCTCGATCGACGCCGTGGCCGGCGCCATCGACGGGCCGGTTCACGCGGTCTTCAGCGTCGCCGGTCTGCCCGGGCCCCCGTTCCCGGACATCGACACGGTGCTGGTGAACTTCGTTGGGGCCCGCCACCTCATCGAGACGCTGGTGCCGAAGATGGCGCCCGGCGGCGCGGTGGTGTGCGTGGCGTCCAACGCCGGGCTCGGGTGGCAGCAGGATCTCGAGAGCCTGATGCCCCTCGTCACCACCGACGGCTTCGACACCGCCAAGGCGTGGTGCGAGGCCAACCCTGCCGCCATCGATCAGGGGTACGCGCCGTCCAAGAAGCTGGTCAACGCGTGGGTCGCGTGGCGCGGCACCTCGTTGATGAAGCAGGGCATCCGCCTCAACACCATCAACCCCGGTCCCACGGAGACCGCGATGATGCCGGCATTCGAGAACCAGCACGGCAAGGACCTCATCGACGCGTTCATCGGGCCGTCGGGTCGGCGGTCGACCGCCGACGAGCAGGCCTGGCCGATGGTGTTCCTCAACAGCCCCCGGAGCTCATACATCGCCGCCGAGGCGCTGCACGTCGACGGCGGCTTCCTCGGCGCGATGGTCACCGGCCAGCTCGAGGTGAACCTCCCGGAGTGACGGCCGCCCCCTCCCCGGCCGCCCCCTCCCCGTTTTCCCCGCAGTTGGTGTCGCCATGCGACACCAACGATGTCCAGAATCGGGGGTGAGCCGGCGGGCCTTGACCAAGCCCCAGGCGCCGGCGGCCAGCGCCGCCACCCCGCCCAGGCCGATGGCGTAGCGCGCCCCGAACTGCTGGGCGACCCAGCCCACGATCGGGCCGCCGATCGGCGTGGTCCCGAGGAACAGCATCGCCTGGAGCGCCAGGACCCGACCCCGCATCTCGGGCGCCGCCTCGATCTGCACGATCGCGGTCGACGCGGTGAGGAAGGCGATGCTGCACACGCCGAGGACCACGCCCAGGACGTAGGCGACCGCCTGGTCCGGCGCCAGCGCCATCAGCACCATCGCGATGCCATAGCCGAGCGACGACACCGCGACGTCGCGGATGCTGATGCTGGTGCGGCGGGCCGTCCGCAGCGCGCCCACGAGCGCGCCGACGCTGACCACCGAGAACAAGATGGTGAACGTCGTCGCCGTCCCGTGCAGGTCGCGTGTGCTGAACAGCGGGAAGACGGTCTGGAAGTTGTACGACAGCGTGCCGACGACGGCCATCATCGTGAGCGGCACCAACAGTTGCGGAACGCCGCGGACGTAGCGCAACCCCTCGCGGACCTGCCGCCGGGCCTTGGCGGTGACGTGGGAAGGGCGCAGCTCGCTGGTGCGGATGAGCCAGAGCGCGACGAGCACCGCGATGTACGACAGGCCGTCGGCCAGGAAGCACCAGCCGAACCCGACGGTCGTGACGAGCAGCCCGGCCACCGCCGGCCCGACGACGCGCGAGGACGTCATCAGCGCGCTGTTGAGACTGACCGCGTTGTGGATGTTGTCCTCGGGCACCATCTCGACGACGAAGGCGCGGCGGGCCGGGTTGTCGAACGCGATCGTCACGCCGCCGACCAGCGCGACTGCGTAGATCGCCAGCACCGGCGGGTGGCCGCTGAAGGCCAGCGCGGCCAGCACGAACGACTGCACCATGGCGATCGACTGGACGATCAGCAGCAGACGCCGCTTGTCCGACCGGTCGGCGATGAGCCCGGCCCACGCGCCCAGCAGGAGCACCGGGCCGAACTGCGCCGCCGCGAGGCCGCCCAGCGCGATGCCGCTGTTGGTGAGCTTCAGCACCAGCAACGTCTGGGCGACGAGGGTCAGCCAGTTGCCGATCTGCGAGATCAGCTGCCCGGTGAAGAACAGGCGGAAGTTGCGGACGTGCAGCGACCGGAAGGTGTCGCTCGTGGCGGTGCGGAGGCGCGTCACGACGAGTCCCGGGTCAGGGCGTCGAGCACGTCGAGGGCGGCCAACAGCCGGTCGCGCTCCCCCGGCTCGAGGGCGCCGATTCGGGCTGTCAGCCACATGGTCTTGCGCTGGCGGATCCGTGCGAGCAGCGCGTTGCCGGCGGTGGTGGTGGACACGCGAACGACGCGGCGATCGGCGGCGTCGGGCTGCCGCGTCACCAACCCGGCCGCCTCCAGCTTGGTGACGACCTTGGTGACGCTCGGCGGCGCGACTCGCTCGTAGTCGGCCAGGGCGCCGAGGGTGACCGGCCCCACCTGCTCGATGGCACTCAGCGCCGAGAGCTGGCTGGGCGAAAGACCGGCGTCGGACTGCTGGCGCAGCTGCCGGGCGAGTCGGGTGGCGCTCAACCGCAAGCGGGCGGCCATCGCAGCCGCGTCGGTGCGGGATGTCGTGGTGGCCATGCAGACAGTTTACCAGGCTAACCATTAGCCAGGGAAACTGTTCAGGCCCGCCGCGTGACCTCCACGACCACCGTCGGGGTGGAGGACGCGGCGCCGGTGTACACGCCCTTGAGCGGCGTGACGTCGCCGTACTCTCGACCCCGCGCCACGAGCACGTGGCTCTCGCCGACCGGTGCGGCGTTCGTCGGGTCGACGGCGTACCAGTCCCCCACCCAGGCCTCGACCCACGCGTGGCTCTCGCCGACGACGGTCTCGCCGATGCCCGCTTCCGGCTCCGGGTGGAAGTAGCCACTGACGTAGCGGCTCGGGATGCCCAGGCGCCGAAGGAGCGAGAGGGTGACGTGGGCGAAGTCCTGGCACACGCCGCGCCCGGCCCGCCAGGCCTCGGTCGCCGACGTCGACACGCTCGTGCTGCCTCGCTCGTAGGCCAAGCCCTCGTGGACGCGCTCGATGGTGTCGTTCACCGCGTCGAGCGGTGTGGCCGCGCCGGCCCGGACGGTTGCCGCGACGTCGTCGAGCTGGTCGTCGGCCGCGGTCGCCGGAGTCGTCACAACGAGCTCGAAGAACCGGTCGGCCACGGGCTCGCCGGCGAGGTCGGCCCACGTAATCGCCGCCCCGACACCGACCGCCGGTGGCGCCACCTCGACCAGCGCGGTCGCCGACACGACCAGCTCGTCGTGCGGGACGTGCACGTCGAAGGCGTGCGTCAGCGAGCCCCAGTAGTCCCAGTACCGCGAGAGGCGCACCCCCGGCGACACCGTGATGCGGGCGTCGATGGCGAGCTGCGTCGGCGTCGTCGGCGGCGTCATCCGGGCCTCGTTGTACGACGCGACGACCGCGCTGGGGTAACGGTACCCCGTCACGTGGCGCACCTCGATCCGGCTCACGCCGACCACTCCATCGGCCGCGCCGCCTGGAAGTACCGCTCGGCGATGGCAACACCGGCGTCGAAGCACAGTTGCTGCAGCCGGAAGAGGTTGCCCGGGAGGTCGCCCACGAGATCCTCGACCGAGTGGAACTCCAGCTCGGTGCGGGCCCGACCGAGGGCGCGCCGCGCCGTGTCGTCGACGCCGAGTCGACCGCTCCCCGGGCTGAGCTCGGCCAGGCACTCCTCGGCGGTCCTGAGCGCGTGGAACAGCGAGCGCGGGAAGAGCCGGTCGAGCACGAGGAACTCGACCGCCAGCGATGCATCGACGGCCCGCTGGTACGTCCGCAAGTACGACTCGTACGCCGAGCAACACCGCAGCGTCGTGACCCACCCGGCGCTCCCCCAGCTCTCGCCGTAGCGGGCCGACAGCAACCGGGCCGTCATGTCGACGCGCTCGAGGCTGCGCCCGAGCACGAGGAAGCGCCACCCGTCGTCGCGATTCATCGTCGAGTCGGCCAACCCGGCGAGGATGGCGGCTCGCTCCTTCACCCAACGGAAGAAGTCGTGCGGCGCGTGGTCGCCGGCCATGGCGACGCGGATGGCGAGCTCCTGGTGCGTCGCATTGAGGCACTCCCACATCTCCGACGAGATGGCCTCGCGCACGCCGCGGGCGTTCTCCCACGCGGCCGTCGTCGCGCCGACGATCGAGCCGGCGTAGGTCTCGTCGAACGCCAGCACACGCGTGACCAAGACCGAATCGGCATCCGCGCCGGCCCGTTCGCCGACGCCCATGACCTCGAGCAGCGCGTCGCAGGCCGCGGCCTCATCGACCCACCGGTCCTCGAGCAGCAGGTGGTAGTGCACGTCGAGGATGCGCGCCGTCTCCTCGGCCCGCTCGCTGTAGCGCCCGAGCCAGTAGAGCGACTCGGCGATGCGGCTCAGCACGGGTCCCGCCCCGGCCCGCGCTGATGTCGCTGCTGTTGCTGCTGGTCCTGCTGCGCGCCGAACACCGGTGCCGGTCCCGCTTCGGGTGGGCGCTGCCATCCGGGGCTCGGTGGTCGTTCGCGGATGACCACGGCGCGCTCCCGCTCGGCCCCGTCGGGCGCCAGCACCCAGGTGTCCTTCGACCCGCCGCCCTGGCTGGAGTTGACGACCAGACTGCCTTCCGGCAGGGCAACGCGAGTGAGGCCACCGGGCACCACCCAGACGCGCGTGCCGTCGTTGACCGCGAACGGCCGCAGGTCGACGTGGCGCGACCCGAACCCGGCGTCGGTGTGCGTCGGCGACGTCGAGAGCCGCACCACGCGCTGCGCGACCCACGCGCGCGGGTTGACCCGCACGCCGTGGCGGAGCGTCGCGAGCTGCTCGTCGGTGGCCTGCGGCCCGATGACGAGGCCGTAGCCGCCCGAGCCGTCGACCGGCTTGAGCACGAGCTCCTCGAGATGGTCGAGCACGTAGGCCCGCTCGTCGGCGTCATCGAGGTGGAAGGTGTCGACGTTGTCGAGGACCGGCGCCTCGGCGAGGTAGTAGCGGATCAGCGCCGGCACGTAGGGGTAGATCGCCTTGTCGTCGGCCACGCCGTTCCCGACCGCGTTGGCGATCGTCACGTTGCCCTCGCGCGCGGCGTTGACGATGCCCGGGCACCCCAGCACCGAGTCGGGGCGGAAGTGCATGGCGTCGAGGTACTCGTCGTCGATCCGCCGGTAGACGACGTCCACCCGCTGCTCGCCGAAGGTGGTGCGCATGAAGACGACACCGTCGCGAGCAACGAGGTCGCGGCCTTCGACGAGCGACACACCCATCTGCCGGGCGAGGAACGAGTGCTCGAAGTACGCCGGGTTGTGCACGCCGGGCGTGAGCACGACGACCGTCGGATCCTCCCGCCCACCGGGCGCGCTGGCCCGCAGCGCTTCCAGCAGGTTGCCGGGGTAGTCGCCGACCGGGCGGACGCGGTGGCTCGCGAAGAGCTCGGGGAACACGTGGGTCATCGCGCGCCGGTTCTCGATCACGTACGAGATCCCTGACGGCGTCCGCAGGTTGTCTTCCAGTACGCGATAGCGGCCGGCCTCGTCGCGAACGAGGTCGATGCCCGCCACGTGGATGCGTACGCCGTTCGGCGGCTCGATGCCGGAGGCGGCGCGATGGAAGTGGGTCGAGGAGAGCACGAGCCGGCGGGGCACGATGCCGTCGGCCAGCACGCTCGCCGGGCCGTACAGGTCGGCAAGGAACGCCTCGAGGGCCCGGACCCGCTGTTCGACGCCCGACTCGATGATCTGCCACTCGGCCGCCGGCACCACGCGCGGCACCAGGTCCAGCGGGAACGGGCGCTCCACGCCCGACAGGGAGAACGTGATGCCCTGATCGCGGAAGCTCCGGTCTCGCGTGACGCACCGCTCGCGGTAATCGGTCTCGGTCAGCGTGCCGAGGGCATCATGGAGCGGCCCGTAGTGAGCGCGAGGCACGCCGGCCGCCTCGAACATCTCGTCCCAAGCGTCGGTCAACACATAGGAGTCGAACAGATCGCCCACCGCACTTCTGTAGCCGACGGGTATTTCGGCCACGTTTCCGTTCGGGGTCGGTTCCGCGCGCCAGGCGGCGGAACCAGCGCCTCAGTCGGTCCAGCCGATGCGACACCACTCACGCGTGCGACAGCTCGGGCAGCGCATCCAGTGCGAGTGGCGTCGGAGCGGGTTCCAGACCGAGCCGGCGACGAGCAGCACGCCGAGGTCGACCGCCGAGACGCGGGTGCGGGCCCGGCAGCCACCGCACTCGACGACGACGGTGCCACTGCGGCGGGGCGCGGTCGAGAACAGCGCCGCCCTGCCTTCGTTGGTGGGCCCGACCGCCACCCGGTCGGGCGCGGCGGTCACTGGTGCTTCGAACAGCGCCCGCTTGCCGGTGGGGTCGCGGTGGTAGTCGGTCATCGGCACCGCTCCGCGATCGTCGCCGCCAGCGCCCGGTAGGCCTCGGCGGCCGCCGAGCGGGGCGCGTGCTCGAGCACCGATCGGCTGAGGCTCGGCGCCTCGGCGACACGGATCGACTTCGGGACGGGCGGCGGCAGGACCTCGAGCCCGAGCGTGGCCGGCACCGACGCGAGGACGTCCTGCGCCAGCCGAGTCCGGCCGTCGTACATGGTGGCGACGACGCCGGCGACGCCGAGGTCCTTGTTGGTGAAGCTGCGCACGTCGGCGATCGTCTCGAGCAGCTGGGCCACGCCGCGTTGCGACAGCGACTCGCACTGGAGCGGCACCAGCACTTCGTGCGCGGCAGTCAGCGCGTTGATGGTGAGGATGCCGAGCGACGGCGGGCAGTCGATCAGCACGACGTCGTACTGCGGGAGCAGCGGCTCGAGTGCCCGGGCCAGGGCGTACTCCCGGCCGGTCTTCGACAGCAGATAGATCTCGGCGCCGGTGAGATCGATGGTCGCCGGGAGCAGGTGCAGCTCGCCCACCTTGGCCCGCACCTCCTCGGCCGGCCGGTGATGCACGATCACGTCGTGCAGCGAGCCCGCCAGGTCCTGCGGTTCCAGGCCCATCGAGAAGGTGAGGCATGCCTGCGGGTCGAGGTCGACCAGCAGGACCCGGAGGCCCCGCTCGACCAGCGCCGCCCCGAGCGAGTGGACCGTGGTGGTCTTGGCCACCCCGCCCTTCTGGTTGGCGACCGCGAGGACTCTCGGCATCCGGTGAGCCTAGTCAGGTGAGGGCTGCGGCGAGGTCCCGCCACGCCGCTTCGGGCACCGCCCGCGGGTCGTCCTGCAACACCTGCACGCAGACGTGGGATGCCCCGGCGTCGAAGTGCTGATCGACTCGCGCCCGCGCCGCGTCGACGTCGCCGCACGCGACGATGGCGTCGACCAGCCGGTCGCTGCCCCCGTCGGCCACGTCGTCGTCGGTGAAGCCGAACCGCTCGAGGTTGTTCACGTAGTTGGGCGCCCGCAGGTAGACGGCCATGCCCTTCCGCGCCGTCTCGCGGGCGCGGGCGCGATCGGTGTCGAGCACCACCATCTGCTCGGGCGCGAGGATCGGTCCGGGCCCGAGGATCTGGCGGGCCCGCGCGGTGTGCTCGACCGGCACGAAATAGGGATGCGCGCCGCCCGCCCGCTCCCCAGCAAGCTGCAGCATCTTGGGACCGAGAGCCGCGAGCACGGTGGGCGGCCGCTGCTCCGGGCCCACCGCGAGGAAGATCGCGCCCTCCATGGCGTCGAGGTACTCGACCATGCGCGAGTACGGCCTGCTGTAGTCGTGATGGCGGACGCGGTCGACGAGGTGGTGATGGCTCACGCCGAGCCCGAGCAGGAACCGGCCGGGAAAGGCCTCGTCCAATGTCCGCTGGGTGTTGGCCATCGTCACCGCGTCGCGCGCGTAGATGTTGGCGATGCCGGTGGCGATCGTCAGCCCGGTCGTCGCCGACAGGAGCAGTGCGGCAGTGACGAATGGGTCGCGGCCCACGGTCTCGGGGATCCACAACGTCGGGAAGCCGAGCTCCTCGAGGCGACCCGCGATCCGCTGAGCTTCGACCGACGGAACGGCGTCCAGCACACCCGTCCAGATCCCGACGCGCCCGAGCTCCACCATCTGGGCCGGGACAGTACCGGAGCGAGCTTCCTAGTATCGGTGCCATGCCGGTCCTCCCGAAGGCGCGCCCGCTCGACCGCGAGCTGGCCCGCCGCGCGCTCGAGCTCGTGGAGGCGGGCACCACCGAGATGGCGGAGTCGGTGTTGCGGGTGCCGCTCGACTACTACAACGACCCGGCGCGGTTCGCGCGCGAGCAGTCCCTGCTCGCCACCACACCGTTGGCGCTGGCGCCGAGCTGCCGGCTCCCGTCGCCCCACGACTACCTGGTCCGCGATGTGCTCGGCACGTCGGTCGTCATGAGCCGCGACGGCGACGGCAAGGTGCGCGCCTTCCTCAACTACTGCCGCCACCGCGGCGCCCGGCCGGCCGACGGCTGCGGCAACACCCGCCGCTTCACCTGCCCGTACCACGCGTGGACCTACGACAGTGCCGGGCGGCTCGTCGGGATGCCCGGCGCCGAGGGCTTCGCCGAGGTCGACCGCGGCGACTACGGGCTGGTCCAACTGCCGTGCGAGGAGCGCCACGGCATGGTGTGGGTGGTGCTCACCGCCGGCGCGCCGATCGACATCTCGGCGCATCTCGGCCCGCTGGACGACGAGCTGGCCCAGTGGGACTTCGGTTCCTACGAATACCTCACCGAGCGCGAGTTCGAGTCGGACGTCAACTGGAAGGCGGCGCTCGAGGCGTTCGCCGAGAGCTACCACTTCCCCTACGTCCACGGGAACAGCCTCATCGGCCAGAACACCATCGCCAACACCGCGGTGTTCGATCCGTTCGGGAAGCACTACCGCCTCGGCTTCGCGTGCCCCTGGATCGTGAACGCGCGTGGCAAGCCCGACCCCGGACCGCCCCTCGATTCGATGGCGCTGATCTACTGGATCTTCCCGAACTTGGTGCTCGCCGTCAGCGCGGTCGGCGCCGAGCTGATCGACCTCCTCCCTGCCGGCAGCCCGACCCGCTGCACGGTGCGCCATGGCTGGATGGCGCGGGAGCCGTCAACCGACGACGCCACCCGCGCCGGCTACCAGGCGCTCTACGAGGCGGTGCACGCCGCGGTGCGCGACGAGGACTTCGCCATGCTGCCGACGTGCGGCGACGCCATCCGCCACGCGCAGCACGACCACATGCTGATCGGCCGCAACGAGATCGCGGTCCAGCACGTCGTCCGCACCTTCGCCGACGCCCTCGGCTTCGCCCTCCCCTGAGCGTTTTGCGGTCACGAGTGTGGCCGCGGCCACCTGTTCGCGACCGGAGAACCGGGATCAGGCCGGCTGCAGCGCGACCGGCAGGTGCTTGATGCCGCCGATGAAGTTGGACCGGAGCGCCTGGGCGTCGCCAACCGCGTGGAGCTGTGGCACCCGGCGGGCCAGCTCCTCGAACAGCACGTGGATCTCCATCCGGGCGAGGCTCGACCCGAGGCAGAAGTGGGGCCCGCCGCCACCGAACGCCACGTGGTCGTTCGGCGACCGCTCGATGTCGAAGCGGAACGGGTCGTCGAACACGTCCTCGTCGCGGTTGGCCGAGACGTACCAGATGCTGACCTTGTCGCCGGTGGCCAGCGCCTGACCGCCGAGCTCGGTGTCCTGGGTGACGTTGCGGCGGAAGTACATCACCGGCGACGCCCACCGCAGGATCTCCTCGGTGGCGCCGGCGATGCGGCCCTCCGGGTCGGCGACGAGCTTGGCGTACTGATCCGGGTGCTCGAGGAAGGCGTTGAGCCCGTGCGCGATGGCATTGCGCGTCGTCTCGTTGCCGGCCACCGACAGCAGCATGAAGAAGAGGTTGAACTCCATCTCGGTCAGCTGGTCCCCGTCGACCTCGGCGCCGAGCAGCGCGGTGATGATGTCGTCGTGCGGGTCGTCCCGACGCTGCGCCGCCAACTGGTTGGCGTAGAGGAACATCTCCATCCGGGCGTCGTTGGCCTGGTCGTCGGACACCGAGTACTCGGGGTCCTCGCTGCCGACCATCCGGTTGCTCCAGTCGAAGATCTTGTGGCGGTCGTCGACCGGCACGCCGATCAGCTCGGCAATGACCAGCAGGGGCAGCTCGGCCGCGATGTCGACGACGAAGTCGCACGTTCCCTTCGCGATCGACTGCTCGAGGATGTCGACCGCGAGGTCGTGGATGTGCTTCTCGAGGGCGTTGATCATGCGCGGGGTGAAGCCGCGGTTCACCAGCTTGCGCTGGCGGGTGTGCTGCGGCGGGTCCATCATCAGCATGATCTTGGCGTCTCCGAAGTCGGCCTCGATCTGCTGGTCCTCGAGCCCGATGACGCCGCCCCGATCGGAATCCGACGAGTACGTGTGCGCGTCCCGGCCGACCGTCACGACGTCGGCGTACTTGGTGACGACCCAGAACCCCGGGCCGTCCGGCTCGGGGTGGCGGTAGACGGGCGCGTGCTGTCGCAGGTAGGTGAACCAGTCGTGCGGGATGCCGTGGGTGAAGACGTCCCGGTCGAGCAGGTCGATGTCGGTCAGCTCCATTGGCTTCTCCCCTCAGACGTTGGCGGCGTCGATGCCCTTGGCGAGGCCCTCGACGGTCTCGATGTACTCCTCGACCAGGCGGTACATGACCTCGCGCACCGGCTGCACCTGGTTCATGCGGCCGACGATCTGGCCGACCGGCGAGAACGCAAGATCCTTGCGGTGCGACCGCGCGATGCGCGCGTTCGCCTCGGCGGTGAGGATGTTCTGCAGCGGCATGCCGAGCGGGCCCGGCCCGGCGGGGTCCTCCCACGCGTCGGTCCACGCATTCCTGAGCATCCGGGCCGGCTTGCCGGTGTAGCTGCGCGACCGCACGGTGTCCGACGACGTGGCCTCCAGCATGCTGGCCACCGACTCCGCGCTGGAACTGCTCTCCGCGGTGGTGAGCCAGAGCGAACCCAACCACACGCCTTGCGCGCCGAGCGACAGCGCGGCCGCGATCTGGCGGCCGGACCCGATGCCCCCGGCCGCCAGCACCGGGACCGGGCTCACCGCGTCCACCACCTCCGGCACGAGCACCATCGTCGCCACCTCGCCGGTGTGGCCGCCGGCCTCGTAGCCCTGCGCGACGACGACGTCCACGCCGTTGTTGACGTGGCGCTGCGCGTGCTGGGCCTTGCCGGCCAGTGCCGCGACCTTGATGCCGCGTTCGTGGGCCTCGTCGATGACGTCGACCGGCGGCGACCCCAGCGCGTTCGCCAACAGCTTGATGGGGTGGGCGAACGCCACCTCGAGATGGCGGCGGGCCACGTCCTCGGCCCAGCCGAGCACACCACCGACCTGCTCGCCCTCCGGCAGCGGATCGAGCTGGAAGCGCGCCATCAGCTCGTCGACGTACTTCCAATGGTTGGCGTCGATCATCCCGCGGATCTGGGCGAGCAGCTCCTCGGGTGTCGCGCCGTGCACGTCGACCGCCTTCTGCGGCATGACGGTGTCGACGCCGTACGGCTTGCCGTCGACGTGCTCGTCGATCCAGTCGAGCTCGACTTCGAGCTGCTCCGGGCTGAACCCCACCGCGCCGAGCACCCCGAGGCCACCCGCCTTGCTCACCGCGGCCACGACGTCGCGGCAATGGGTGAAGGCGAATATCGGGTACTCGATGCCGAACACGTCGCACAGCTCGGTGCGCATGGCCCCTCCCGAGATCTAGATAACGATCGTGATATAAACAGTAGCGTGGCGAAGTCGCAACAGGAGCGGCGCGCCGAGACCCGCGAGCGCCTGCTCGCCGCGGCCCGCGACGTCATCGCCGAACGTGGCGTGGCCGGCGCGTCGGTCGACGCACTGGCGGAAGCGGCGGACCGGACGTCCGGCGCGCTGTACGCGCAGTTCGGCAGCAAGGACGGCCTCCTGCTCGCGCTGCTCGACCACTGGAAGGACGCGGCGGCGGTCGCCATCGCCGCCGACTTCTCCTCCACCGACGAGATCGACGAGCGGCTGTCGTCGCTGTGGCGAAACTTCGTCGACCCGCCGGCCGAAGGCGGCGATGCGTGGGTGCTGCTCGAGCACGAGCTGTGGCTGTATGCGTGCCGTACGCCGACGGCGCGCGCCCACGTGGCGGCGCGATACGAGAGCGCGCGGCGGGGACTGGGGTCCGAGCTGTCGGCGTCCGGTGCGGACTCGGCGCTCGGCACCTTGCTCATCGCGCTGATGATCGGCCTCGAGATGCAGCACCGCCTCGACCCCGACGCGGTCACCGACGAGGTCGCACTCGCCGGACTGCGGGCGCTGCTCGCGGCACTGCCCGGCTGAGGTCAGGCCGGCCCGATCCGGACAGGCAGCTGGCGCGGGCCGCGGACCTGGCCACCCGACCAGTGCACCGCGGCCGGGTCGACCAAGTGGAAGGCGGGAAACGCGTCGAGCCAGACCTCGAGGGCGACGCGCATCTCCATCCGGGCGAGGTGCGAGCCGGCGCACCGGTGGATGCCGAGGCCGAAGGCGGCGTGCCGGTTGACCTCGCGGTCGATGATCACCTCGTCGGGGCGATCGAACTCGTCGGGATCGCGGTTCGCTGACGGGAACGAGAGCAGCACCCACTCCTCGGCCTTCATCGGGCATCCGTTCCAGTCCATGTCCTGCTTCACGAGCCGGGCCATGGTCACCGGCGCGTACGCCCTCAGGAGCTCCTCGATCGCGACCGGGACGAGCGCGGGCTCGGCGACCAGGCGCTCCCGATCGGCCGGCGTCTTCGCCAAGTGCCAGATCGACGCGCCGATGGCGCTCCACGTGGTGTCGATGCCGGCGATGAGCAGGAGCCCGATGGTGCGGGCGACCTGGAACGGGTCGAGCTTCTGCCCCTCGAGCTCGGAGTCGAGCAGGAACGAGATCAGGTCGTCGCGCGGCTCGGCGATGTGGTCGTCGATGTGACCCTGCAGGTAGCCGAACAGCGCGATCATCCCCTCGGCCCGCTGCTCGAGCGGGAGCGACACGCCCTCGAGCACGTGGTTCACGAAGCCGCGGAAGGTCTCGGCGTCGGTCTGCGGCAAGCCCAGCATGTTGGCGATGACGCGCACCGGAATGTGCTGCGCGTACTCCTCGGCGGCGTCGACGACGTCGCGCCCGTCCATGGCCGCGATGAGCTCGCGGCAATACGCCCGCGTCGCCGGCTCCAGGGCCTCGACGGCCTGCGGCGAGAAGATCGGCAGGAGCATTCGTCGGGCGTCCTTGTGGTACGGCGGGTCCGACGAGATCGGCGGCGCGATGCCAGCCGGCGCCAGCATGGCCGGCGGGCGGAACTCGCTCATGACGACGCTGCGGGACGTGAACCGCTCGGTGTCGTACGCGATGGCGGCGACGTCCTCGAAGCGCGTCGGGAGCCACGCCCCGCCGTAGCGCCCGGTGTGCGCCACCGGGCAGGTCCGCCGGAGCTCGTCCCAGATGGGGTACGGGTCGGCGGCCCAGACGTCGTCGGTGTGGTCGAAGTCGGTCGTCCAGTCGGTCACTGGTTCGTGATGGCCCATCAGGACTCCTCGATCGTGATTGCGTGCTCCGGGCAGTTGGCGACCGCGAGCCGGGCCCGGTGCTCGAGCTCCACCGGTACGCGGCCGTCGCCGACCACCTGGCCATTGCCGATGTCGTCGGGCTCGAACACCTCCGGCGCGCCGGCCCAGCACCGACCGTGGCCCTCGCAGCGGTCGGCGTCGATCACCACGTGCACGGCCTCACCTTTGCACGGACGTCGGGCCGGAGGGGCATCGTCGGCGCCGATCGCGTACCGTCGGAGTACGCACCTGAGACGGAGGCCGTCAGTGCCGGACATCGACCTGTTCCTCCCGGATCCCACCCCGCGGGACGTGAAGTACACGATCATCTCGGTCGACGACCACGTCGTCGAGCCCGCCCACACCTTCGAGGGCCGGCTGCCGAGCGGGCTCCAGGATCGGGCGCCCCGCATCGTCGAGACCCCTGAAGGCCACCAGGTGTGGGAGTTCGAGGGCGAGCGCTACACGCAGGTCGGCATGAACGCGGTCGCCGGCCGCCGGCCCGAGACGGTGAAGGTCGAGCCGTTCCGCTTCGACCAGATGCGCCGCGGCTGCTGGGACGTCGACGCCCGCGTGCACGACATGGACCTCAACGGCGTGTGGGCGTCGCTGAACTTCCCGTCGCAGATCACCGGCTTCTGCGGCCGGGTGTTCTTCGCCATCCCGGACCGCGAGCTCGGCCTGGCCTGCATCCGCGCATGGAACGACTGGCTGTTCGACGAGTGGTACTCGGCGCACCCGGACCGCATCGTGCCGCTCGGCATCACCTACCTCGCCGACCCGCAGCTCGCGGTGGACGAGATCCGGCGGAACGCCGAGCGCGGGTTCACGTCGGTGACCTTCCCCGAGCGGCCCCACGCCATCGGGCTGCCGTCGCTCTGGCAGCGCGACCACTGGGACCCGATCATCCAGGCGTGCGTCGACACCGACACTGTCGTCTCACTGCACGTCGGCAGCTCGGGGCTGTACCCGTTCCCGCCGGGATCACCCGGCATGCAGCTGGGCGCCACCTTGTTCGGGCAGCTGTCGCTCGGCGCGTGCGCGGAGTGGCTCTGGTCGGGATACCCGATGAAGCACGCCGAGCTGAAGATCGCGATGAGCGAAGGCGGCATCGGCTGGGTCGCCATGCTCATCGACCGGCTCGACAACATCGTCGACCGTTCGGGCTACGGGCTCGGGTGGGACCTGCGGCCGTCGGAGGTGCTCCGCCGGAACTTCTGGTTCTGCACCATCGATGACCCCTCGACCATCGACACCCGTCACCGCATCGGCATCGACCACATCATGGTCGAGGTCGACTACCCCCACGGCGACAGCACGTGGCCCGACACCCAGCTCGTCATCGAGAAGGCGTGGGGCCACCTGCCGACCGCCGAGCTGCGGAAGCTGTGCAGCGAGAACGCAGCCGCGCTCTACCGGCATCCCCTGCCGGAACCCGTCCTGCCGCTGGGAGGTTGACGTGTCGTTCGAGCCGACACCCGAGAAGCTGTTGCCCGACCTGTCACCGCGCGAGGAACTGGTGCTGCTCGCCCGGTGCCTGTGGCGCGAGGGCTACAACGACCACCTGGCCGGCCACATCACCGTCAACCTCGGCGACGGCACGCTGCTCTGCAACCCGTGGCTCATCACGTGGAACGAGCTGCGCCCGCACCAGGTCATCCGCATCGACCTCGACGGCAACGTGGTCGAAGGCGACTGGCCGGCGCCGCTCGGCATTCCCCTCCATCTGGCACTGCACGAGCTGCGGCCCGGCGTCGCGTGGGCGGTGCACAACCACCCGCTGTACGGCACCGTGTGGGCCGACATGGGCGAGGTGCCGCCGGCCATGGACCAGAGCTCGGCGCTGGGCGGCGGCGAGCTCGTGCTCGTCGACGAGTACGAGGGCGCGGTCGACAACCGCGACTCCGCCCGCAGCGCGGTGGCGAACATGGGCGACGCCGACCTGGCGCTGCTCGCCGGCCACGGCGTGTTCGTCCTCGGCGGGTCGGCCCGGGCGGTGCACCAGCGCGCCGTCGCCCTCGAGCAGCGCTGTCAGCGCGCGTGGCACATCCGGGCGGCCGGCGGCGCGCTGGAGTCGCGGCTGCCGGCATCGTTCGTCGAGGGGATGAAGCGCAGCGACGGCGAGGGCTTCATCGGCTTCTGGGAGGCGATGGTCCGAGAGGAGCTGCGAGCCGACCCCGACCTCCTCGCGCCGTAGGCAACGCGTTCACCTTCGGCGCTTGGCCCGCCCCGTGGGCAGTTGGCTGTCAGGGCGTCACGGCGACGAGAGACTCAGACCGTCACTGAGGCGTTCGAAGACGGCGTCGACCAGGGCGTCGAGGTCGCCGGAAGCATCGTCGGCAATCCACGATTCGACCGCGACGCGCAGCGCAGTGGTCGTGGCGGCGACGACGAACCGGAGCTCGAGGTCACTCATCTGCCCGGCGCGCCCGGACGCTCGCAGCTGCTCGACGACCTCGCCTTCCCAGCACTGGTGACGTTCGGCCGCTCGGGTGCGCAGCGATGGCGTCGACCTCACGATCCGGTGACGAGCCCGCAGGACGTCGCGCTGTTCGGCATGGTCGGCCGCGATCATCCGCATCGCCGACTCGAGCGCCTGGAACGGCGACACCTCCGGGCCGTGCTCCGCCAGCGACGCCAGCAGCCGGATCCGGTGACCGTCGCCCTCGGCGAAGAGGACGTCCTCCTTCGACGCGAAGTACCGGAAGAAGGTGCGCGGCGAGACGTCGCACGCCGCCGCGATCTCCTCGACCGTCACGTGATCGAAGCCCCGCTTGGCGAACTGGCGCAACGCCGATCGGAACAGCGCCTCGCGCGTCTTCTCCTTCTTGCGCTCGCGAAGACCGGCGACCGTCACCGCGTCAGTGTGGCAGCCGTGTGAATTTGTCGCAATGTGACTTCTGGCAGCTTGTGCCATACGGCATCGTCCGACATACTCGGCTCGCATGACGGAGGCCGAACGCGTGGATGACCGCCGCTGGTGGACGCTCGGCGTGCTGTGCCTCAGCCTGCTCATCGTCTTCGTCGGGAACTCGAGCCTCAACGTCGCCATCCCGACGCTGTCGCGAGACCTGCACGCGTCGACGTCGCAGCTGCAGTGGGTCGTCGCCGCCTACTCGTTGGTCTTCGCCGGCCTGCTGTTCACCGCCGGCGCGATCGGCGACCGGTTCGGCCGCAAGGGAGCGTTGCAACTCGGGCTCGCCGGGTTCCTCGCCGGCGTGGCGTTGGCATCGGCGTCGACTGCGATGTGGCAGCTGATCGCATGTCGCGCGCTCATGGGCGCGTGCGCGGCATTCATCATGCCGTCGACGTTGTCGATCCTCGTCAACGTGTTCCCGCCGGAGGAGCGGACCAAGGCCATCGCCGTCTGGGCCGGCGTCACCGGCGCCGCCGGCGCCATCGGGCCCGTCGCCAGCGGCTGGTTGCTCGGGCACTTCTGGTTCGGCTCGGTGTTCCTCATCAACGTCCCGATCATCGTCATGGCGCTCGCGCTGGGCGCCTTCCTCGTCCCGAAGTCGAAGGACCCGGAGCAGGCCGAGCTCGACCTCGTCGGCGCCGGATTGTCGATCGTGGGGATCTCGGCACTCGTCTACGGGCTCATCCAGGCGCCCGACAAGGGCTGGTCGAGCACTGAGACGACCGCGGCGTTCGTCATCGGCGTCGTCGTCATCGCCCTGTTCGTGGTGTGGGAATCGCGCGTCGACCAGCCGATGCTCGACATGAGCTACTTCCGCAACCGCGCGTTCAGCACCGCCACCGGTGGGATGATCCTGGTGTTCCTGTCGATGTTCGGCGTGATGTTCCTCGTCACGCAGTACTTCCAGCTCATCCTCGGCTACAGCCCGCTCTCCGCCGCCCTCCGGTTCGTCCCGATGGCACCCATCATGATGATCGTCTCGCCGCTGACCCCCCGGATCATCGCCCGCCTCGGCGCCAACCGGACCGTGGCCACCGGCATGGCGCTCGTCTCCGTCGGGTTCGTGCTGCTCGCGTTCCTCGCCGTGGACACGTCGTACCTCTACGTGCTCCTGTGCGTGTTCTTCCTCATGAGCGGCATCGCGCTCACCATGTCGCCCATGACGGCCGCGATCATGTCGGCGGTTCCCCCACGCCGGGCCGGCGCCGGATCGGCCATGAACGACGCCACCCGCGAGCTCGGCGCGGCCCTCGGCGTGGCCGTGCTCGGCAGTGTCGCCGCCTCGCGCTACAGCGCCGGCATCAAGGGCGCCGTCGCCCAGCTCGCGCCGGCCGACCAGGCCGCATCGCGATCCTCCCTCGGCGGCGCGCTGCAGACCGCCTCGCGACTGCCCCAGGCGACCGCGACCCGGCTCGTCAGTGCCGCTGACCACGCGTTCGTCTCCGGCATGCACTTCGCGGCCATCACCGGTGCGGTCCTGGCGGCGTGCGCGTCGCTGCTGGTGATGCGCTTCCTGCCCCGCCAGATCGCCCAGCACGGCGCGGTCCGCGGTGCGCTCGAGGCCGCGGAGGACATGGCGGCGCTCGGCCTCGCCGGCATCCCGCCCGTGTTCGCCGACTCGCCCGACGACCGCACCCGAGCCGCAGCCGTCACCGGCCCGCACGCGTGAGATCCGTGCTCCTTCAGGTCATCACCGGCACGACCCGAGAGGGACGCTTCAGCGAGCGGGTCGCGGCATGGGTGGCGGAACGCCTCGCAGCTCGCGACGATTTCGCCATCGAGCTCGTCGATCTGCGTGACCATCCGCTGCCGTTCTTCGATGGCGTATCGCCGGCGAGGACCGGTCGCGAGTACCCGCGCGAAGACGTCGCCCGACTCGGCCAGACCATCGATCGGGCCGACGGCTACGTCGTGCTCACCGGCGAGTACAACCACGGCTATCCCGCGGTGCTCAAGAACGCCATGGACTGGACCTTCGTCGAGTGGCGGCGCAAGCCGATCAACTTCGTCGGCTGGGGCAACGTCGGTGGGGCCCGGGCGATCGAGCAGCTCCGGCAGGTCGCGATCGAGTTCGAGATGGCGCCGCTGCGCCACGCGGTGCACATCCTCCCCGACATCCTGATCGCCGCCCGCCAGGCGGAGGATCCCGACGACCGGTCGGTGTTCGGCCCACTCGAGGCGAAGCTCGGCCTCCTGGCCGACGACCTCGCCTGGTGGGCCAGGACGCTGGCCGCCGGCCGCGACGGCGAGACCGAGTGATGGCCGCCTCGTCGTCGTCGCCGCTCGATGCCTCCCTCGCCGCCGTGCGGTCGTCGGCGAAGCTGCTCGCAGGACTGGTCACGCCGCTCGACGACGAGCAGCTCATGTTGCCGGCCTACCCGACCGAGTGGAGCATCGCCGACGTGCTGTCGCACATCGGTTCCGGCGCCGTCATCTTCCAACGCCGCCTCGACGATGCGCTGGGCGACGAGCAGTCACCCGACGATTTCGCGCCGTCGGTGTGGGACACGTGGAACGCCAAGTCACCGCGCCGGAAAGCCGACGACGCCTTGGCCGCCGATCGCGCGCTGATCGACCGCGTCGACTCGCTGACCGACGCCGAACGGGCTCGCTTCCGCGTCGCCATGGGCCCGATGACGTTCGACCTGACCGGGTTCATCGGCCTCCGCCTCAACGAGCACGTGCTCCACACGTGGGACGTCAACGTCACGCTCGACCCGTCCGCCGTCCTTCCGCCCAACGCGGCCACACTGGTCGTCAAGGAGCTCGGCCTCATCGCGCAGTACACCGCGACGGCGACCGGCGCCACCCGCACCATCACCGTCCGCACCACCGCGCCGACCTGCCAGTTCACGATCGACCTGACTCCCGACGCCGTCACGTTCTCGCCGGGCGCGACCGAAAGGGACCCGGATCTGACACTTCCGGCGGAAGCGTTCGTCCGGCTCGTCTACGGACGCCTCGATCCGCAGCACACCCCGGCACTCGACGGCGATCTGACCGCGCTCGACGATCTCCGCCACGTGTTCCCCGGCCCGTAACGGCTCACGCCTGGGTCACCGTCTTGGACCGTTCCGCACGCCCACCGTGCGTTCCCGTCCAAGTCGCGACCGACAACGGGCCGCCGGTGATCCCGGGTGGCGCGCGATTCGTATCCGAACGCACCGCCCGCGTGCGTTCGGATACGCATCAGAGCGTCGTCGTGAGGGACCGCTTGTCGCGGGGGCCTCTTCTGTTCCCCTAGGATTGGTGGACCTGGGGTGTCATTGTACGAACACCCCATACAGCGTCATCGCCGGGCCCGTGACAACCATGTCGGCGCCAAACACGGCGCTCCGCGGAGGCGACGGAGATCGGTAGGCCAAGACACTGCGGCGCCTGCCTATGCCGTCCGGCCGCAGCGTGCGCGACTACGCGCCGGGCGGTCGGTACTTGAGTTGCTCTGCCTTGCGCAAGGCGTCCAACGTTTCGTCGACCGACAGTAGGACGGTCGTCTCGAACGAGCTGAGCGCACCGCCGCCCCCAATCGCGAGCGCAACCGCTGCCATGGACACGTTGTCGGGGGCCTCCCACAGGTTGTAGCCGTCGTGTTCGCCGAACGCGTACCAGAACCCGTGGAGCTTCCCACCAACCGACTCGATGTACGACTGGGCAGCCGCTCGGCGGTCCTCAGGGTTGCGGATCAATCTGGCCCAAGTCTCCGGCGTGTAACTGAACCTCGATAGGTAGAGCGGCATCGTCTCTCCTTCTCGCTGCCGACCAGGGCCGAGCCGGGGTCGAGCGTCCAAGTATGACCTGCTCGCGACACGGGACGACGAGCTCATCAGCGCAATAGATGTGGCGCCATGGGAGCTGCAATCTGGCGGTGTTCGTACAATGACACCAGGCCAGAGACGAACTCGTTGGTCAACGTCGTCGTGGGCGCTGAGGGGCTCGAACCCCCGACCCCGTCCTTGTAAAAGACGTGCTCTACCGGCTGAGCTAAGCGCCCGGGTTGGGCCATGGTAGGCGGCGACAACGCGGGGACAACGCGGCAGCCGAGTGGCGCCCGGTGGCCGGCGGCCAGGAAGATGACGGCGTGTCAGACCAACCCGCTCCCCTCGCCGGCATCCGCGTCATCGAGAGCTCGTTGCTCGGGCCGGGCGCCATCACCTCGCACCTGGCCGACCTGGGCGCCGATGTCATCAAGGTCGAGCCGCCGCAGGGTGACTACATCCGCGAGATGACGTGGCCGATCATCGAGGGCAACTCGCTGCTCCACCTCCACATCCACCGCAGCAAGCGCAGCGTCGTGCTCGACCTGCGGACGCCGGAGGGAGTCGAGGTGTACCTCGACCTCGCCCGCAACGCCGATGCGGTCGTCGAGGCCATGCGGCCGGGCGCGCTGGCCAAGCGCGGTCTCGGCTACGACAAGCTCAAGGCGGTCAACCCACGCATCGTCTTCTGCACGATCTCGGGCTACGGCATGACCGGCCCCTACCGCGATCTGCCGTCGCACGGCATCGCGTACGACACGTGGGCCGGGCTGGTGCCGCCGGCCTACGACGAGGAGGGCTTCTGCTACCTCCCCGAACACCCGTCGATGGGCATCCACGCCGGGCCGCTGTTCGGGTCGTTCGCCATCCTCGCCGGCATCCTCCGGGCGCGCGAGCACGGCGTCGGCTGCCAGATGGAAGTCGCGCAGTCCGACGCCGCGGCGTACATGGACTGGTACCGCATCGAGACCTACAAGGCCTACGAGCGCCCGCAGTCCGAGGTCACCGGCAACAAGTCCGACAACTACGAGCGACGGGCACCGGGCACCGCGGGAATGAAGTCCGGCGTGCGCTACCAGATGTACGAGTCGGCGGACTCGCACATCTTGTTCATGGCGTCGGAGCAGGCGTTCTGGAAGAACTTCTGCGAGATGGTCGGGCGGACGGACATGTTCGAGCGCTGGCCGGGCTCGAAGTACGCCGACCACGCGCCCGGCAACCGCGAGATGCAGGCCGAGCTGCGCGACATCTTCAAGACGAAGAGCAGCCAGGAGTGGGTCAGGCTCGGCGAGGAGCACAACGTCCCGATCGCGCCGGTGAACACGTCGAAGACGATCGCCGACGACCCGCAGTTCCAGGACCGACTGCCGTGGATCCCGGCGTCGACGCTCGGCGCCGACGAGCTGCCGTTCCCGGTGAAGTTCATGGACGCGCCGGTGCCCGAGCCCAGCCACGCGCCGACCGTCGGCCAGCACACCGACGAGGTGCTGTCCGGTGTGCTGGGCTACGACGACGAGTGCATGGCGGCGCTGCGCGAGGCCAAGGCGCTCGGCTAGCCCGGCGGTGTCCGCATCCACCGTCATCGAGCGCTTCCTCTCGGCCATGACCGCCCACGACTGGGAGGCGATGGGTGACTGCGTCACCGACGACGTGCACCGCGTCGGTCCCTACGGCGACGTGTACGACGGCAGGGCCGAGTACGTCGAGTTCATCTCGAAGCTGTTGCCGACGCTGCCGGGCTACGTCATGCAGGTCGACCGCGTGACCTACGCCGACGGCGGCCGCCTGGCATTCGCCGAGCTGAGCGAGACCGTCGACGGCACGCGCACACCGGAAGCGCTGGTGTTCGAGCTCGACGGCGACCGCATCAACCACATCGCCATCTACCTCTCGCAGGACGGGGACTGACGCCATGGACTGGGACGCGTGGGCCCGCAAGGTCGAGACCGCGGTCGACATGGAGGCCAAGGGCAACTGGAAGGGCTTGTTCGCACCCGGCGCCACGTTCGCCGACCCGGCCAACGCACCCACCGAGGACCTCCGCGACATCGTCCGCCAGACCAAGGTGTTCCCGGACTGGACGCAGGAGATCACGTCGATCCGGGGCGGTGACGACTGGGCGGTATTCGAGTGGATCGGTCGGGCGACGTACGCGCCGCCCGACCCGTCGTCGCCGGGCCACGGCGCCGCGATCGAGATGCACGGCGCCACCATCGTCGAGGTCGACGCCGCCGGCTTGGTCACCTCGTGGCGCGACTACCTCGACCGCAAGGAGCCCGAGGACCAGATCCGCCGGGCCGCCAAGGCCCGCTGACGCCAGTCAGACTTGGATGGTGCGGCCGCCCTTCCAGGTGCGGAGGACGAGGTAGTCGCCTTTGAGGGCGGCGTGGTCCTGGTTGCCGAAGCCCATGAACGTGCCGTCCACGCCGCTGGCCGCCGGCATGCGCTTGATCCGCTCGAGACCGTCGCGGATGCCAGCTCGCGTGAGGTGGGCGGCGCGGGCCACCGCCTCGCCGATCAGTCGCCCCATGTCGTACGCCGCGCAGCCGATCGGGCCGCCGGCGGACGCCTTCGAGCGTTCGCGCAACGCGGCCCGCACTCGGTTCTCGTCGGCGATGCCGTCGATGTAGACCCAGCCTTCCCACCCATCGCGCCAGTCGGGCCGGGCGTAGCCGAACATGAGCGACGAGTTGGCGACGACCGGCAGCTCCCAACCCAGCTCGGCGACCGCCAGCGCGACCGCGCGCGCCGCCACGCCGAGCCCGAGGTACACCAGCGCCTGCGGCGACGCGACCTGCAACCGCTTCGCCACCGACACCAGGTCTTCGGTGAGCGGCGAGATGGCGGCGGTGCCGACGATGTCGATCCCCAGCACACCGCACGCTTCACCGAGGTATTCGAGATAGCGGCGGCCGACCGGCGAGTTGTCATAGATCACCGCGATCGTGCGCAGGCCGACGCGGTCGATGTGTTGCGCCAGCACCACCGGCTCCTCCTCGAGCGAGCCGATCTGGTAGTGGAACATCCACTCGCTCCGGGTGAGCTCGCCGCCGGTGTAGTTGATGCACGGGACGCGCAACTCGTCCGCCAGCTCGCGGATGATGTAGCCGTTGTCGCTGATCGACGGCCCGAGGATCGCCAGCGGGCCCTGGTCGACCAAGCCGCGGAACCGCTGCTCCAGGTCGTGGGCGGTGCCCGCCGGCAGACCATCGGCCTGCACCGCGACCAGCTCGACCTCCCGATCGAGTCGGCCGGTGGCGGCGACCTCGGCCAGGCCGATCCGGACGGCCTCCTCGAACCCGGCGCCGCCGTCGTGCTGGGGGAAGTCGTAGAAGACGCCGACGAGGATCGGCTTGCCGGCTTGTCCGGGGTCGGTCACCGCCGGAGTGTACTGACGCCTGTGTCAGGCGCGAGAGTGGGCGCCGTGGCGTTCGTCCCCGAGGAGCTGGCCGACCGAGCCGGCAGCTACCCCGACCGCGCCGCGGTGCGGGTCGACGGCGGCGGGGAGATCACGTTCGCCGAGTGGGACCGCCAGGCCAACGCTGCCGCGCGCGGGCTGGTCGACCGGTATGCCGTCGGCAAGGGCGACCGGGTCGCGCTGCTGCTGCCGAACGCCGAAGCGATCGCGTTCCACATCTCCTATGTCGCCGTCCATCGAGCCGGCGCGGCCGCGGTGCCGGTGAACACGCGGTACGCCCGGCGTGAGATCGAGCACGTGCTGACCGACGCCGAACCGCAGGTGATCGTCACCGACGAGGACCACCGCGCGCTGATCGACGAGATCGTCAGCGGGCTGCCGACGAAACCGGCGGTCGCGGTCGTCGGCGCCGAGTGGGCCGAGCTCACCGCCGGCGACGGCTCGCCGTTCTCGGTCGGACTGCGCGGCGACGACCTGGCCGACGTCTTCTACACGTCGGGCACCACCGGCCTGCCGAAGGGCGTGGCGTCCACCCACGACAACACCGCGCACCACTCCATCCCGGCGCTGCGCGGCGGTGGCGTGTTCCTCCACTGCATCCCGTTGACGAGCTACACCGGCCTGGCCGGCGGCCTGCACACGCCGCTGCGGTTGGCCGTCACCAGCGTGGCGATGCCGGCGTTCGACACCGCGCGCATGGCCGAGCTCATCGAGGAGCAGAAGGCCAACTGGCTCATGATGGTGCCGGCCCAGATCCTGCTCCTGCTCGACTCCGGCGCGCTCGACGGACGCGACACGTCGTCGGTCGCGACAGTGATGTTCGGCGGCGCGCCGACGCCGCCGGCCGCGATCGCGCGCCTCGCCGAGGCCTTCCCGCGCGCGCTGCTGATGCCGGGCTACGGCCTCACCGAGGGCGGCAGCAGCATCTGCGTGATGCCGCCGGGCGAGGCGCTCAAGCGGCCAGGCGCGGTCGGCAAGCCGATGGCGGGCGTCGACATCCGCATCGTCGACGACGACGGCATTGAGGTCGCAACCGGCGAGGTCGGCGAGATCACGCTGAAGTTGCCCGCCGGGCAGCGGTCGTACTTCCGCGACCCGGAGGCCACGGCCGACACGTGGCGCGACGGCTGGGTGCACACCGGCGATGTCGGCCGGATCGATCACGACGGCTTCCTCTACGTCGTCGACCGCAAGAAGGACATGATCATCCGCGGCGGCTACAACGTGTACTGCGTCGAGGTCGAGGCCGCGCTCTACGAGCATCCCGACGTCGCCGAGGTGGCGGTCGTCGGCGTGCCCCACGCGATGCTCGGTCAGGACGTGTGCGCGGTCGTGCGCCTGCACGACGGCGCGCCGCCGCTCACCGTCGACGCCGCCCGCGCCTTCTGCGAGGAGCGGATCGCCGACTACAAGCGGCCCCGGCGGGTCGTCGTGTGGGACGGCCCGCTCCCCCGCAACTCGGTGGGCAAGGTCGACAAGAAGGCGCTCGCAGCCGGGTTGTAGCCTGACGGCGCCGTCAGCGAAGGAGCACTCCGTGCAGCTCGAAGACCTCATCCTGGTCAGCGTCGACGACCACGTCGTCGAACCCCCCGACATGTTCGACCGCCACCTGTCGGCGAAGTGGCGCGACGTGGCGCCGCGCATCGTGCAGAAGGACGACGGCACCGACGTGTGGCAGTACGACGGCAAGGAGATCCCGAACATCGGGCTCAACGCGGTCGCCGGCCGGCCGCCCGAGGAGTACGGCATGGAGCCCACCTCCTTCGCCGAGATCCGGCCGGGCTGCTACGACATCGACCAGCGCATCCGTGACATGAACGCCAACGGCGTGCTCGGGTCCATGTGCTTCTCCTCGTTCCCGAACCTGTGCGGACAGCTGTTCGCCCGCTCGTCGGATCTGGACGCGGCGCTGGCCATCCTCCAGGCCTACAACGACTGGCACATCGAGGAGTGGTGCGGCAGCTACCCCGGCCGCTTCATCCCGCTGATCCTCCCGCCGATCTGGGATCCCGAACTGATGGCCGCCGAGGTGCGGCGGGTCGCGGCGAAGGGCTGCCACGCGGTGTCGTTCTCGGAGAACCCGGCCAAGCTGAAGCTGCCGAGCTTTCACTCCGACCACTGGGACCCGTTCTGGTCGGCGTGCCAGGACGAGGGCACGATCGTCTGCATGCACATCGGCTCGTCGTCGTCGATGGTCATCACCGCACCCGACGCGCCGATCGACGTGCTCATCAGCCTGCAGCCGGTGAACATCGTGCAGGCGGCCGCCGACCTCTTGTGGTCCCCGGTCCTGCGCAAGTTCCGCGAGCTGAAGGTGGCGCTGTCGGAGGGCGGCATCGGCTGGATCCCGTACTTCTTCGACCGCGTCGACTGGATCTACACCCGGCACCACGCGTGGACCGGGCAGGACTTCGGCGACCAGCTGCCGAGCCAGTTCTTCCGCGAGCGCTTCGTGACGTGCTTCATCGACGACCCGACCGGGATCACGGTGCGCGACAGAGTCGGCATCGACACCATCTGCTGGGAGTGCGACTACCCGCACTCCGACTCCACCTGGCCCACGTCGCCCGAGTTCCTCATGAAGTCGCTCGACGGCGTGCCCGACGACGAGATCGACAAGATGACGTACCAGAACGCGCTCAGGCATTTCCGCTTCGACCCGTTCGCGCACCGGCCGAAGGAGCAGTGCTCCGTCGGCGCGCTGCGCGCCCTGGCGGCCGATGTCGACGTGCGGCCGAAGAGCGCCGGCGTGCGCTCGGGGACACCGAAGGCGACGAACGCCACCTACCTCACGACGGCCCGCAAGGTCTGAGCATCCCCCGCCGGTGGTGGGCGCGTGGCTACCGTCGATCCATCTCCGCTGACGCCGACGACCTGATCCGCCTCTACCTGCGCGAGATCGGAAGCCACCCGCTCCTCACCGCCGAGGACGAGGTCGCGCTTGCGATCACGATGGAGACCGGCCGGGCCGCCGACGACACGCTCGCGGCGGCGCCGGCGCCGAAGGGCGCGACGGCCAAGCGGCTCCGCGCCGAGTCGGCCGCCGGGCTCGACGCGCGCCAGCACTTCATCCGGGCCAACCTCCGCCTCGTCGTCTCGATCGCCAAGCGGTACCAGACGAGCGGGCTGCCGCTCCTCGACCTCGTGCAGGAGGGCAACCTCGGGCTGATGCGGGCGGTCGAGAAGTTCGACCATCGCAAGGGCTTCAAGTTCTCGACGTACGCGACGTGGTGGGTGCGCCAGGCGATCAGCCGGGCCATCGCCGACAAGGGCCGGACGATCCGGGTTCCGGTGCACCTCGTCGAGACCGTGACCCAGGTCGGCCGGGCGTCGGCCCGCATGAGCAAGGCCCTCGGTCGCGACCCGACGCCCGAGGAGATCGCCAACGCCACCGGCCTGCCCGTCGAGCGGGTGCTGGCGGCGCAGCAGCTCGGCCCCGATCCGGTATCGCTGTTCGCGCGCGTCGGCGACGACCAAGCCGAGCTCGTCGACTTCCTCGAGGACCGCAACGCCGAGGCGCCGTTCGACGCCGCGATGGCCGCGGTCGGCCAGCAGGAGCTGCGTTCGGCGCTGTCGGCACTGTCCGATCGCGAGCAGCGCGTGCTGGAGCTCAGGTTCGGGCTCATGGGCGATCGCCCGCGGACGCTCGACGAGGTCGGGAAGGAGTTCTCGCTCACTCGCGAGCGGATCCGGCAGATCGAGGCGAAGGCGCTCTCGAAGCTGCGGCACCCGTCCACGCCGCCGGCGCTGCGCGCGCTCGCGGCGTTCTAATCGGCGGTCGCCGGGCCTCGCTCCCGGCGGGCCAGCGTCACCAACGCGCCCGCGGCCTCGTGCTGCAGCTCGGGGAGCTCGCGAGGCGGGAACCAGCGGACCTCGGTGATCTCGGGTGAGGTCGGTCGCACCGATGCCGGATCGGTGCCCGGTGCCGGGCGGGCCTTGAAGATGACGTCGACCCGGCGAGGCTTCGGGTCGACCACGACGGTCGGCTCACCGACCAGCTCGATGGCGAGGCCCACTTCCTCGAGCGCCTCGCGGCTGGCCGCATCGGGCGGCGCCTCACCGCGGGCCAGCAGGCCACCGGGGAAACCCCAACGCTTGCGGTACGAATGGCGGACGAGCAACAGCGCGCCGTCGGATCGCTCGACGATGCAGATCGCTCCCACGCTGAACGACGGCGCGACCCGGCGCACGACGAACCGCCGGCCGCCGACCGGCAGCCGCCGGTACACCTTCAACAACAGGAGGTGGAGCCGCGCCAGCACCGGCCAAGCCTACGTGCGACCCCGCTGGGCCCCGCGCCCCTCGGGTGGGACGCGGGGCCCGCGATTGACCGGCCGGGTTGCCGGAGACGGTTCGCGTGCTGCGTCACCGTCGCCGCCGGCCTGGACTATGCGCTGATCGGCTGCCGGGCGTGCTTCGGCGGCCGGCCACGAGGGCGCTTGAACGCGAGGACCTTCCCATTGAGGAAGAGCTGGCCGCCCCACACGCCCCAGGGCTCGCGCCGGGCGAGCGCGCCTTGGAGGCAGTCGTCTCGCAGCGGGCAATCGCCGCAGATCGCCTTGGCGTGCGCGATGTCGTCGAGCTGCTCCGAGAAGAACAGCGCGACCATCGTCCCGGCGCTGTCGTTGCACCGGGCCTCGGCCCATTGCCCTCGCTCCTGCTCATCGACTGCCAGTTGGGCGAACATCTCGCCTCTCCCCTCTTCCGTGGTCTCGGGTCCTGCGAAAAAATGAAGCGGCCGCCGGGATTTCCCGACGGCCGCTGGCCCTTCACGGAGGTTCCGGTGGTGTTACCCGGTACTGATCCCTCCCAGAGCCAGTGGCCGCTCGATGCGATTGCCGTGCAGCGTCACCTGGACGGTTGCCGGCGTCGCGCTGCGCTTGGTGGCAAACGGCGAGGCGAAGAGCCAGAGCGCGCGCGCGTCGACGCCGCACATGCCGTTCGGCGTGTCGGCGTACATCGTGCGTGCTGCCATCTGAGCGACCTCGTGATTCGCAGGCCCGAGACGGTCCCGGGCTCGGATATCGGAACACGACCCGGGTCCGGGCGTCAACCGAATTACGGCGCCAACCGCCGACCTGGGCGTCCCCGGGGCGTCGTTCACCCGTCGTTCACGAGCGAATTGGGAGGATCGGCTCCCGGCCGGGTCGAACTGAAACGGAGAGAAGGTGGACTGGGGCGGTCTGTAAGGGGAAAGGGCTGAAGTGCGCGCAGGGCAAGCGGCCGCGGACCCGGGCGCCCCGTGGAAGGTGCGTACCGACGGCAAGTTCTTCGCCCTCGGCGGCGACCGGTTCTCGTTCCGCGGCGTGACGTACGGGACCTTCGGCGCCCGGGAGGACGGCGCCCTGTTCCCCGACCGAGAACAGGTCAAGCGCGACTTCGCTGCGATGCGAGAGGCCGGATTCACCGTCGTCCGGACCTACACCTCACCACCCGACGACGTCGTCGAGCTCGCCGCGGACTGGGATCTGCGCCTTCTCGTCGGCGTCTTCTACCCTGACTGGCGCTATCTCCTCGGCCGGTCACGTCGCGACCAGCGCCGGGTCGCCGCGGAGGCCCGGGCAACCGTTCGCGCCTCAGCCGCGCATTTTGCCGGGGTCGAGCACGTCCTCGCGCTCTCGCTCGGCAACGAGGTCCCGGCCGACGTGATCCGCTGGGTCGGCACGACGCGGGTCGCTCATGTGATCGAAGACCTCGCTGAGATCGTCCGCGAGGAGGACCCCGACCAGCTCGTCACGTACGCCAACTACCCCACAGCGGAGTACCTGCCGCTCGAGAACCTGGACTTCCTTACCTTCAACGTGTTCCTCGAGCGTCAGCCGGACTTCCGGCGGTACCTCACCCGCCTCCACCACCTGGCAGGTGATCGACCGCTCATCCTTGGTGAGATCGGACTCGACGCGGGGAATGACGGGGCCGGGAGCCCGGGCGAGCTGCACCAGGCGGAGGTGCTCGACTGGCAACTCGCGACGGCACTCGAGCGCGGTGTGGCAGGCACATGCCTTTTCTCGTGGACCGACGAATGGAGCGTCGCCGGCCAACGTGTCGAAGGATGGCATTTCGGGCTCACCCACAGTGACCGATCGCCGCGTCCGTCACTCACCGTCGCTGCGCACTGGAACGGCACGACCGTCGCCGATCTCGAATACCCCTGGCCGAGTATCAGCGTGGTGATCTGCGCGTACAACGCGGCAGCGACGCTCGACGAGTGCCTCCGCCGCACGGCCGCGCTCGACTACCCGTCCCTTGATCTGCTCGTCGTCGACGACGGGTCGACGGATGACACCGCCGCCATTGCTCGGCGTTACGACAACGTCCGGCTCGTCACCATCGAGCACGCCGGCCTCTCCACTGCCCGCAACGCCGGCCTCGCCGCGGCGCGCGGCGCGCTCGTCGCGTATCTCGACGCCGATGCGTATCCGTCCCGCGAATGGCCGTACTTTCTGGCGCTCGGAATGGACAGCGCGACCGTGGGCGGCGTCGGCGGGCCCAACGTGCCGCCGAAGGACGATCCGCGCGGAGCTCATCAAGTAGCGCGGGCCCCCGGCGGCCCGGTTCACGTCCTGCTCAGCGACGATCGGGCCGAGCACGTCCCGGGCTGCAACATGGCGTTCTGGAAGCCGGTGCTCGCGGAGGTCGGCGGATTCGATCCCATCTACACCGCGGCGGGTGACGATGTCGATCTCTGCTGGAAGGTACTCGATCGGGGATGGGAGATCGCGTTCCATCCTGCGGCGCTCGTGTGGCACCACAGACGTCCCGGGCTCAGGGCCTACCTCAGACAGCAGCGGGGCTACGGGAAGGCCGAGGCGCTCGTCGAGGCGCGCCACCCGGACCGATTCACGCCATTCGGCACGGCTCGCTGGCGCGGCAGCATCTACGACTCGTTCACGCCGCGCCGAGTGCGGGGCCGTGTCTATCGCGGTCTCTACGGTGCGGCGAGCTACCAGTCCGTGTACCGCAGCGGCGGACACGCGCTCGACATCGCGCACCAGGTCGGTGTACCGGTCGCGGTCCTCGGGTTGGCCAGCGCGCCATTCGCCACCGTTCGGCCGGCGTTCGGGATGCCGGCGGTTCTCGCCGCCACAGTGCTCGTGTTCCTCGGCCTCATTGACGCGAGCCACACGCGGCCACCCGGCGGTGTGACGCGCCGCATCCGGTTCCGATTCGGCGTCGCGACACTCCACCTGTTCCAGCCCATCGTTCGCACATGGGGCCGCATGCGCGAAGCCAGAAGCGCTCGGCGACTCCCACGGTCGGCCACGCTCGCCGTGCCGGTCCGCCGGATCGGTCGAAACGTGTGGTTGTTCGCAGCCAACGGCCCACGCGCCGAACTCGCGGCCGCGCTCGTCTCGCGCCTCCGTTCCGTCGGCCTTCGCGCCGTGTCAGCGACCGGATGGGAGAGCTTCGACGCCCGCCTTCTGGGGTCATTGCTGCTGTACGGTGATCTCGTCTCGAGCAGCCATCCCGATGGCTGTGTGCAAGTGACGATGGTCCGACGGCCACGTCTTGTGCGCGCGCTCGCGGTCGGAGTGCTCATCGGCGCCGCGGCTCAGCTTTCGATGCCGGTCGGGCTATTCCTTGGCGCGGTCGCGCTCGCTGATCTCGCCCGAGGGCTGTGGCGGACCGGTCCTCGTTTCCTCGGTCGGACGATCGGCCGTTGGTCTCCCGAGGCGGTCGAATAGTGCGAAGGGCCCTCGTGCTCGGTGCCGGAGGCTTCCTTGGGTCGCATGTCGCGCGCCGGCTGGTGCGCGACGGATGGAGCGTGTCGGGTCTCGTCCACGATGCCGGTGCACCGCACGTCGCGAGCCGTCTCGACGGCGCGCTCGAGGAGGTCGAGCTCGTCACAGGCGATGCAGCGGATCCCGAACTTTTGCTGCAACTCGTTGTCGGCGTCGACGCGGTGTTCCCATTCGCCGGCCATTCCGGCGCGGCGCGGAGCCTCGCTGAGCCTTTCGAAGACCTGGTCGCCAATGCCGGTGGCCAACTGGCTGTTCTCGAAGCACTCCGACAGCAAAACCGCGACGCCCGAGTGGTGTTCCCGGGTTCCCGACTCCAGTACGGGCGGCCTCATTTCCTGCCAGTGACAGAGGACCATCCCCAGGATCCGATCAGTCTCTATGGCATGCACAAGATGGTGGGCGAGCACTACCACCGCCTGTACCACGACCTGTACGGGCTGCCGACATGCTGCCTGCGCATCTCGATCCCGTACGGTCCCCACCAAAACCGTCGCGACCGCGCATTTGGGGTTGTCGGTAATTTCCTCGCCGCGGCGGCGAGCGACGGCGAGATTCAGGTCTACGGCAACGGAACGCAGCGGCGCGACTACGTCTTCGTCGACGATCTTGTCGACCTGTGCGTCGCGGCAGCGACCAATCCCACGGCTGTTGGAAGCGTGTTCAATGCTGGTGGCCCGGCACCCGTGTCGATCGGCGCAATGGCCGAAGCCGTGGTCAAGACCGTCGGACACGGTCGGGTGGTGAGCGTGCCTTGGCCTGCGCTTGAAGCATTCGTGGAGACCGGCGACTACGTGAGTGATTTGAGCCGTGCCGAAGCGGCGCTGGGATGGAAGCCAACCGTCACCCTTGAGCACGGCCTCGCAGCGACGTGGGCGGCGCTGGCACCCACGCTCACTGCGGCCGGTTGAGATCGCAGTGAAACAGCCAGTCCGCGCGCGTCTCTTGTTGCTGCCAGCAGCAATGCTCGTGGTCGCGGGCCTGGGCCTTACATTGCAGGGCCGCGCCCAAGCTGCCGAAAACCCAGTGTTCGGATGGTGGTACCAGGCGAATCAGTTCCCGATTGGCCCGGTGTCGTCAGCGACTCGGCCGCCTGGCGCCCGTTCCAATGGCCTCTACTTGTCGGCGGGACCGTCAGGCGCAGTGACGGAGGCCGCTGTGCGTTTCACCTCAGGAAGCGCGGGAACAGGCACACTAAGGCTTCGATCGCTCAACAACGGGTTCGGAGCGGCGACCCCGGTCATCGCATGTCCCTCGAGCGGCGGCTGGGTGCCAGCCCAAGGCGGTGAGTGGTCGAAGCGAGCCGTGGCCGATTGCGCAAGCGTCGGTGGGGGCGTGCGTGGCACGGCAAGTGCTGATGGCAGCACGATGTCATGGTCGGTCGGACATGCCTTCGAACGGACAGCAGGCGTGTTCAACATGGTGCTGATACCCCAGGGGCCAGCACCTTACGGTGTCCCCGTACAGGCTCCCGCCCGGGACGCCTTGTCCTTGGCAGCACCTCGAAACTTGGGGCTACCGACGCCCGAGACGCGTACAGTGCCGGCCCGCCAAGGCCAGGGGGCGGCAGCCGCGTCGTCGGTCGCACCTTCGTCGCACGGTGACGCTGCGTCAGCACCGAGCGATCCCTCCCACGCCGGAGCCGCGCCAGCGGTGACGCCGCTCTCCAATCCCGATGCGACCGGCGGTCAGCCCGCACGGCGAAGGAGTCCCGCCGATTTCTTCCTGATCACTGTCGCCGTCTTGATCGTCGGTGCCGTGCTCGCCTGTATCGGCGGCTTCCGTAAGCCGGGCGGCCGCTCTGACGAGGGGGAAACGTCGCGAGGCGCGACGCGCCGGCGAACGGCAGTCACGCCGCCTCTTCTCAGCGACTTCAGGACGCGGGCACGGCCGCGGATGGACGAGTGGGCTGAAACGCTGCGAACCGAGCGCCGGCTGCTTCGCCTCCTGCGACCCTACCGATCAGCCGTCGGCGTCGGTTTCGGCGTCAGCGTGGCAATCACATGCGTCGGGCTGGCGCAGCCGTGGCCGACCAAGATTCTCGTCGACAACGTCCTCGGTAAACAGCATCTCGGCAGCCTGTCGCCCACGGCCGCCCTCGTCCTCGCCGTTGTGATGACGATGACACTGTTCATCCTCTCAGGCAGCCTCGGCATCCTCCAGACCCGAGTGCTGTTCGGCCTCGGCCAGCGGCTCATTCAGGACCTGCGCGCTCAGTTGTTCGGGCACCTCACAGGCCTGTCATTGCGTTATCACGATGCGAACAGCACTGGTGATGCGATCTACCGCGTGACGTCCGATACCGGTGCGGTTCAGGTTGTTCTCTTGAACGGGCTCGTACCTCTCGCATCCACGCTCATCACGCTCATCGGCACTTTGATCGTGATGAGTCGCCTCGACCCTGAACTGACCGTCCTGGCACTTCTGAGCACGCCAGCGGCGGCCGTTATCACGTCGAAGTATGAGAAACGGATCCGCGACACATCGATGGCTGTGCACGAGCGCGAATCGGAGGTGTATGCACAGGCCGAGCAAACATTGGGGAGCATCCGCACCGTGCAGGCGTTCGGCCGAGAGGCCCACGAGCTGGAGCGGTTCTCGAGTCGCGCTGGCGCCAGTCGCACGGCGATGCTGCGACTTGTCACGGAGCAGACTGTGTACGGCCTCCTTGTCGACTTCGTACTTGCCCTTGGACTGGGTCTGGTCACGTGGGTCGCGGCGCAGCGGGCGCTCTCCGGAGAGCTAACCGCAGGAGAGGTCCTCGTCTTGCTCGCATACGCGGGGACGCTCTATGGGCCGATCTCGGGCCTCACATCGATCTTGAGCTCGCTCGCTTCTGCGGCGGCAGGTGCCCAGCGAGTGTTCGAGGTGCTCGACCAACCACAACCTGCTGTAGATCCGCACGCCGTCGCACCGGCGGCGCGCGCGATCGGGCATGTGCGATTCGAGGGCGTGACATTCGGCTATGACCCGGAGCACCACGTGGTGCACAACGTCGATCTCGACGCATCGCCTGCAGAGATGATTGCGTTGGTCGGACCCACTGGAGCGGGCAAGTCCACGCTGATGAGTCTCTTGCTCCGTCTGTACGACTGTGACACCGGCCGGATCACCCTCGACGGCTACGACATCCGCGAGCTCCCGTTGCACTGGTTGCGGGAGCAGATTGCCTACGTTCCGCAGGATCCAGCGCTCTTCCCAGCCAGCGTCAGGGAGAACATCCGGTACGGAAGACTCGACGCAACAGACGAAGATGTCGAAGAGGCGGCGCGGCAGGCCAACGTGCTCGACGAGCTCATGGACGATCCTCGCGGGCTCGACGCTCCTCTGGGCGACCGAGGAGTCACCCTGTCGGGAGGACAACGTCAGCGCGTCGCAATCGCTCGGGCTTTCCTCAAGAACGCCCCCGTAGTAGTGCTCGACGAACCGACGTCGGCACTCGACGCGGCCACCGAGGCCGCCGTCATGGACGCGATCGGACGGCTGCTTGTCGACCGGACCGGCATTGTGATCGCCCACCGGCTGGCCACCGTCCACCGTGCCAACCAAGTCGTCGTCCTTGATCATGGCGTTGTCGCTCAATGTGGGACGCACGCCCAGCTCGTCGCGCGAAGTGGCCTGTACAAGCAGCTCCATCAAGCCCGGTTCGGCCGCCAGACTAAGGGCCGGCCGGTCGTCGTCAAGTTCCCGAAGGCCAAGGTCGGGTGACGCCGGACGTCGAAGTCATATCGCCGCGCATGGCCAGGACGCCGGCCTCGATCGACAGAAGACCTCACCTGGGCTGGGCATGATCACGGTTTTGACCGCAACCCTCGGCAGTCGGCCGACCATGCTCCTCGAGGCGATCGAGTCGGTCCGTTCGCAGACCTTCGCCGATTGGGAGCACATGATCGTCGACGACGGCTCGTTCTCGGTGCAAGCAATCGAGGGAGCGCGTGTGTTCCAGGTCACTCATCGGGGCCCGGGTCCAGCGCGAAACGTAGGTTTGGCAGAGGCTCGCGGAGAAGCGGTAGCGCTTCTCGACGATGACGACCTTTGGCACCCGCATCATCTCGAGACCGTTTGGGCCGTGATGCAAGACACTGGCGCCGACGTCGTCTATGCGGACTGTCACGAGGCTGGTCGCCGAGATGGCTACGCCATCGACGTGCGCGACTTCGATGGCGACCTCCTTCAACGCGAGAACTTCATCTGCGTCCCGGCGACACTCGTTCGGACGTCGGCGCTCCGAAGCGCCGGTGGATTTCCGGCAGGCGAACTCGAGGACTGGGCGCTCTGGAAGCGAATGCATGCGATGGGTACGCGTTTCGTACACGTCCCCGCAATAACTGTCACGTACCGGTTTCACGAGGACAACCTCACCTATGGCGGAATCGATCCGACGCGCACGGCAGCCGCCAAGCGACTGCTCGAGGATGCTGAAGCCGGAAAAATCTCCTGGGAGCAATACTCGGACGGCGTCGTTGAGGTGTGGTCATGACGCCTGCAAATGTGCGGATCGGTGACGAAACCATTGTGATTGGCAACGGAAGCTGGGGCCGATTTCGGAGCATCGTCGATGACGCGGTCGTGCTTGGCAACCACTCGACGATGGAGGAGGTTCACTTCGCGATCGGAAGGAACGGTCGGCTGCGAATCGGCGACTACTGCTATTTCACACACGCCATCCTGCTCTGCGACTTCGACGTGCGCATCGGCAGCTACGTGATCATGGGCTTCAACGCAGTCATTGCCGACAGCGACTTCCACCCCATTGAACCAGCCCTTCGAGTGCTCGATGCTCTCGCGTGTTCGCCGCTGGCGGGCGATCGGGCGCGGCCCCCGATCGAACAGTTACCAGTGGTGATCGAAGACGACGTTTGGATCGGTCCGAACGCGACGATCCTCAAGGGTGTTCAAGTCGGAGCTGGAGCCATCGTCGAGGCCGGAGCTGTCGTCACGACGGACGTCCCAAGTCGCGTGCGAGTGCAGGGCAACCCGGCGCGGATTGTCGGGGTGGTCTGATGCCGGACAGATCGATGCCGTGGGATTGGTATGGCGGCGAAGTTCCGGAGAATGTCGTGCTCGGCCGAGGCGCCTTCCTCGAAACCACCTACAGCTTCTTTCTTCACCGCAGCACCAGGTCGGATGCCATCGAGATCGGATCCGGTGCGTCGGTGTACAAGGGCTGCATGTTCGACACCGGCCCGGATGCGCGCATCAGGATCGGCCACCTCGCGCTGTTGAACGGCGTCTGGTTGATCGCCGACGACGGGATAGAGATCGGCGACAACGCTCTCGTCTCGTGGAACGTCGTGATCATGGATACCCTTCGGTTCGCGGCGGACCCAGTGGCGCGGCACCGTGAGCTTGGTCAGATTGCCACTCGTCGGCCACGCCGCCCAGCGTCAATGGTGGAGCCGTCTCGCGTGGTCATCGAGGACAACGTCTGGATCGGCTTCGACTGCTGTGTCCTGCCTGGCGTTCGCATCGGCGAGGGAAGCGTCGTTGGCGCCCGGTCTGTCGTCGTGGAAGACATCCCTCCGTACACGATCGCGGCTGGCAACCCGGCACGAGCTGTCCGAGGACTCGAGAGAACGGAACGTGGTCCAAATGTCACCGCGTAGTCGAGGGAAACTCGTCGTATTCGGGTTGATGTTCTGGTATCCCCTCGCTGGTGTGACCTGGCAATTCATCCACTTCATCGTCGGACTCAGGCGGCTGGGGTGGGACGTCTACTACGTTGAGGACTCGGAGCGTTGGGGCGTCTACGACCCTCGCACGAACTCGATGACAGCCGACGCCAGCGGCAACATCGCTCGAGTGGTTCCGCTCCTGGAACGTCATGGCCTCGGTAGCCGGTGGGCTTTTCACGGAAAGTACCTTGGCGGCTCGTCCTACGGTCTCGCGCCGACGGAACTCAGGAAGCTCTACGCCGAGGCGACGGCCATGCTGAACGTGACCGGCGGTCAAGAGCTTCGAGAGGAGCACTTGGCCTGTCCGTTGAGAATCTATGTCGAAACGGATCCCGTTGCGTCACAAGTCGCCCTCGTCACCGGGAGCGAGAGGGCCCGGGCGGCGTTGGCGAACCATCATTTCTACTTTTCCTTCGGGGAGAACTTCGGCGCGCCGGACTGCCACGTCCCGATCGTCGACATCGAGTGGAAACCCACTCGCCAGCCCGTGTTGCTCGATATGTGGGCGGATGAGTCGTCTTCGCCCGCGAACCGCTACACGACGATCGCGACGTGGAGTAACGACGGCAAGGATGTCGTCCTCGACGGAGAGACGTACTACTGGAGCAAGGACCGGGAGTTTCTCAAGCTCATGGACCTACCGCGTCGTTGTCGAGCAACAATCGAGCTCGCGGTGGGTGTGGACGACGCGACTCACCAGGCGCTCACCGAGCACGGCTGGCAGCTCACCTCGTCGATCGAGGTCTCGCGCGATCTGGAGTCGTATCGACGGTACATCCAGGCGTCTCGGGGAGAATTCACGGTTGCGAAAGACCAGAACATACGTCTGCGGAGCGGGTGGTTCAGCGACCGAAGCGCTTGCTATCTCGCGGCCGGCCGCCCGGTGGTCACCCAGGAGACAGGGTTCAGTAACGTGCTGCCGACGGGAGCCGGACTCTATTCGTTCGAGACAGTCGAGGATGCGGCCGCTGCAATCGAAGCGATTGAGGCCGATTACGACGCCAATCGAAATGCGGCACGCGAGATCGCGCGCGAGTACTTCGCGGCGGATCGTGTGCTCGGCTCACTCCTGGAGCGCAGCGGCCTGTGAGCACAACATTGCCGGACAAGATCGCCCGCGCCGCGATGCCCGTGAGCCGCGCCTACCTCCGCCACTTCCCCGTTCGTAGGGGCAAGTTGCTCGCCTGGCAGTATCTCGTCGAACCGTTCGTCGCGTGGCGCCGGAACGAGTACGTGACACAAACGGCGTTCGGCGCCACCATGTGCGGGCGAACTGACGAGCTTCTTCAGCAGTACGTCTACTTCTTCGGTGTCTGGGAGCCCCAGCTGACGGAGTGGATCATGGAACGGTTGAAGCCCGGACACGTCTTTGTCGACGTGGGCGCCAATGCCGGATACTTCACACTGCTCGGCTCACAGCTCGTCGGAGCAGGTGGACGCGTCGTCGCCGTCGAGGCGTCCCGTAGCGCCATGCGCGATCTACAGCGAAACCTGGCCCAAAATCCGACAGACAATGTCCGTGTCGTCCATGCCGCGGTGGCCGATGGTCCGGGCCGCGTCCCTTTTTACCGGGGTCCTGCAGACAATAGGGGCTTGTCCGGAATGCTTCCTGGTCCTGAGCACGAGCTCGAGGGAGAGGTCGCCACCGACTCTCTTCCCCACCTCCTCACAGGCGACGAGCGTCGGCGGACGCGTCTGATCAAGATTGACATCGAAGGAGCTGAAGTCCTCGCTGTGCGCGGCATGAGGCCAATCCTCGAATCCGGTCACCCGGACCTCGAGGTGCTCGTCGAGGTCGACCCGGCACGCCTGAGGCATCAAGGTATGCGGGCCGAGGAGATTTTCGAGATTTTCGCAACTGCGGGCTTTACCCCGTACGCGATCGAGAACGACTACTCGGCCTCGGGTTACGTCAAGCATCAGTTCCGACGGCCGCGCCGACTGCGTGATGCGAAGCTCGTCGGGGAGACCGACGTCTTGTTCTCGCGCATTGATGCGGTGACGCTGTGACTGGGCGTGAATTGACGATGGCCGCGACCCGCTACGTAATCATCAATGCCGATGACTTCGGGCAAGCGCCAGGAATCAATCGTGGTATCGAGCAGGCACACGAGCGCGGTGTGGTGACGAGTGCGAGCCTGATGGTTCGCTGGCCGCACGCGATCGACGCGGCGCGCTATGCGCTCGATCATCCTGAGCTGAGCGTCGGTCTTCACGTCGACCTCGGCGAATGGTACGTGCGGGATGGCGAATGGAAGCCTCTCTACCTCGTCGTGGCCGATGACGACGAGCGCTCGTTGGACGCCGAGTTGACGAAACAGATCACGGAGTTTGTTCGGCTCGTCGGACGAGCTCCTTCTCACATCGACTCGCACCAACACGTCCATCTCAAGGAACCGCTGCGCTCGATCGTGATTTCCACGGGATCGGAGCTGGGCGTTCCAGTGAGAATGTGCAACCCCACCGTCGTCTACGAAGGTGGCTTCTATGGTCAGCTCGCGGAGGGCGAACCATTCCCGGACGGGATCAGCTTCAACAACCTCTATCGCATCCTCGACGAACTCGACGACGGTGTGACAGAGGTCGCGTGCCATCCCGGCGACGCGACGTGCGCAGGGCCCTACGCGGCGGAGCGATTTGACGAGCTTCAGGTGCTCTGCGACACCAGGCTCCCCGCCCTCCTCGAGGCAGCTGGCATCATGCGCTGCAACTTCAACACCCTGCCGACGTGACCAGCGCGGTCGTCTGCGGACTCGCCGGTCACATGCCTCTCGCTGGGGTCGGCCTGCATTACCTCCAGTATTGCCTCGGGCTGCGAGATCTCGGCGTCGAGGTCTCGTACCTGGAGGACAACGGAGCGTGGCCGCTCGATCCGCGACCGGTTCCCGACGACGATCCGGGCGCCTATTCAGTTGCGTGGCTTCGCGAAATGTTTGGTGCGTTCGATGTTCCTTGGGCGTTTGTCGACCCGTCCGGCCGATATCACGGCGCCACCGCTCACGAGGTCCGTCGACGTTGCGCACAAGCCGACCTTGTGCTCAACGTCAGCGGGAGCAACTGGATGGGGCGCGATCACCGCGCTGCGAAGGCGATTGCCTACGTCGACACCGACTCGGGCTTCACCCAGATCGTGTCAGCGACCGATCGCCGGTTTCGGGATGTGCTCGAGAGCTACGATCTCCTCTTCACTTTCGCTGAGGCCTTAGGCTCTTCCGACTCCCGACTGCCGGCCGACGGGCTCCCCTGGAAGACCACTCGGCAGCCGGTGTGGCTTCCGTTCTGGGAGGAAGTCAGGACTCCACCGGGCGACACGTACACGACCGTCATGAACTGGCACGCTTACGGCGTCGCCGAATGGAACGGCGAAAAGTGGGGGCAGAAGGACGCCGAGTTCCATCTGGTCCACGCACTGCCAAACGAGCTTGGCCTGGCCATGGAACTCGCCGTTGCCGGCGAGGTTCCCCAGTCGGAACTGGAAGCGAACGGATGGCGACTCTCCGATCCGTACGAGGTGACGCGGACGATCTGGCGATTCCGCGACTACATCGCTGCGAGCCGCGGGGAACTCACGGTCGCCAAACAAGCGTACGTCCGCTCGCGATGCGGCTGGTTCTCCGAGCGGAGTGCCAATTACCTCGCCGCCGGCCGCCCAGTCGTCGCTCAGGACACCGGTTGGAGCGCGTACCTGCCAACTGGTGCTGGTCTGTTCCCGTTCTCGAGCACCGAGGAAGCGGCCGATGCACTGAGAGCGATCGAAGCTGACGTCACTCGTCACTCGATCGCCGCTCGCGACGTGGCCCGCACCCATTTCGACGCTTCCGTCGTGCTCGGGCGATTGCTTTCCGACGCTGGGGTTACGTGACGACCAACCCCGAGCGAGGCAGACCAGTGGTGGTCGTGACTGGCTACGTCATCCGCTATCCGCTCGGCGGCATGACGTGGGTTTTCCTGAACTTTCTCTTGGGCTTGCACGACCTCGGCTTCGAGCCGGTTTTTATGGAGGTGGCGGACTATCAGCTCTGCTTCGATGTGGACACCGGAGAGATGACCGATGACCCCTCCTACGGTGTCGCCTACTGGCGCGGGGCGCTGGCGCGACACGGATTGGCGGACCTGCGCTGGTGGTTCCGGTCCGACGACGGGCGCGATTGGGGAATGTCTGGGGACGAAGCGATCGCGATCCTCGACGATGCCGCCGGGCTCCTCAACGTCGGCGGATCCTGCTGGTCGCCCGAGTTTGCTCGCGCGCGACCGTGTGTGCTGGTGGATTGTGACGCGCCCTTCACCCAGTTCCAACTCGCGGAGGACGACGAGGAGACGCGGCAGTACTTCGATGCGCACGACGTGCTCGCGACCTACGCGGTCAACCTCGCCGCTGGGACGACACAGATACCCACAGGGGGGCGCAAGTGGGTCGCCACGCGGCCGCCGGTGCACCTGTCGTCATTCGACGTGACTCCGGTGCCCAGAGCCGGTAGCTGGACGACCGTCACGTCGTGGGACGCCTATGGGTCAGCATGGTGGGACCTCGAGGAGTACCGCCAGAAGGATGTCGAGTTCGCGAGGTTGCGAGAGTTGCCCTCCATGGTCTCGGTCCCGATCGAGCTCGCCCTGGCGGGCAACGCGCCCATTGCGCAACTCGAGGCCTTCGGATGGCGTTGTGTCGATCCGTACGAGGTGACTCGAACAGCAGAACTCTTCCAGAGGTTCATTCGACAGTCGCGCGGTGAGCTCGCCGTGGCCAAGGGGGCGTTCGTCAAGGCACAAACTGGCGCGATCAGCGACCGATCGGTGGCGTACCTGGCCATGGGCCGGCCCGTTGTCGTTTCTGATACGGGACTCGGATGGTTGCCGGTCGGCGACGGTTTGCTCCCCTTCAGCGACGCCGCGTCAGCTGCCACCGCGATTGTCGAAGCCGAGTCGAACATGGAGGCGCACAGCAGGGCGGCGCGTCTGCTGGCCGTGACCCATTTCGCCTCGGACGTGGTCCTCACAGACTTGTTAGCTGAGGCCGGCGTCGTCGTCCCGGATGGAGGTTCGGATCCAGGGCCCATGTAATCGCGCGCGGCACTCACCGTCGCGCTTCGATGAAGAGGCTCTCTTGTTCGCGTTGGTCCAGCTCGACGATCTCAGCGAAGCGGCTGTATGTCTGTAGGTACGCGCAGTGTCGGATGTCCTGGAAGCCCGCGCGGTTCAGAAGTTCCTCGGCGAAATCGCGAGTGAACATGGTCAACGAGTGACCAAACCAAAGGATGTGGAAGACGAACTTGCCGCCGAGGCTTGTCGCGCACTCGTCGGTGACGAGAAAGTGCTCGGTTCGGCGCGCCCGGTAGGCGTCTATTGCTAGGTCTGCGTCGGGAAGAACGAGTCGAAGGATGCCGTTCGGACGAAGAACCCGGCGGAGCTCCTCCAGCGTCGGCACGAGGTGCGTGAGCTCGATCTCCTGCAGCGCGTGGACCGACACCGCGTAGTCGAAGGTCCTGTCTCGGACAGCAAGGCCTACCCTGATGTCGCAGGTGATGTCGATACCGTTGTCGGCCACGACGTCAGAATTGATCCACCCCGATGGCCGAATTGGCCCGCATCCCCAATGAAGACGCATGAGGGGGTCATTTTGTCGCATTCAGCTCCGATGCGGTCGGCCCGACAAGCTCGGTACCAAGGCGATGGCGTAGAGATTGGCGCTCGCCGGGTTGTCGAGTCGCGGCAAGTGCGGCATCTGCGGAACAACCCAGTTGTGAGGTGGGCCCGTCTTCGACTGTTTCGAAATGGCCGGGTGGTCGGCTCGATTGCCACTGCCAAGCACGATTCGCCGGCTGTGCCCGCCTCGTCATCGCACCTGCTGACACCACGAGATGTGGCTGGTTACAGAGTTCGGTCCGGCTTGATGTGATTCCCTTTGTCCTTTGGAGAATCCGAAGCCGGCTTGCAACAATCACCGCATGCACGACACGGCGTCGCCGAAAACGACCGCGATCGTCTGCACCCGCGATCGTCCGCACACGCTGCGACGAGCACTCGCGTCCGTCGTGCAGGAGAGTCTTTCCGATGTCGAAATCGTCGTAGTCGACGATGGCAGCGATCCTCCCGTCGCGCTCGAGGACACGGACAATCGAGTACGACTCATCCGCATCGCCGGCAGCGGTGCCGGCGCGGCCCGAGCCGCGGGCGTCGATGCTGCTCGCGGAGCCTACGTCGCGTTTTGTGACGACGACGACGAGTGGCTCTCCGGACATTTGGAGACGCTCGTCACCTTTCTGGACCAGAACCCTGACATCGACCTGGTCTATGGCGATGCTGAGTGGCTCGTCGACGGACAGGCGCCGTTCGTGCCGTACTCGTTCGACTTCGACATTCATCTGATTGGGGACACCAACTACATCCATCCCAGCGATCTCGTCGTGCGCGTGGACGCCGTTAGGTCGGCGGGCGGGTTCGATCCGACGCTGCGTAGCTTGGAAGACTGGGATCTCTGGATCCGCCTGAGCGTCAACAGTCGGCTCTGGCACCTACCGGTCGTGGTCACGCGTCGTCATTGGCTCGAGTCGAGCGTCTCCACCGACCCGGACTGGGCGCCCTTTGATCGGATAAGTGGGTCGCATCGGAGCCGACTGGCCCGGCCAATCACGCCGTTCGATCGCGAGAGCTGGCACGAAGGTCGGCGTCGGCTCCTGTGGCGGTCGATCTTGCGACCATATGAAGGCTACGGCGTCGTGGGCCGGGCTCTGCTGCGCGCCGTGGCGGATGAGGGCGTCGAGATCACGGTCGTCCCCGAAGGGAACCAGTCCCCAGCCGGGTTCGAGCAGTTCCACCAACCCGTGGACAACTGGGGCTGTCTTGCCTTCCACTACACCTACTTCGAACCCGTCGAGTCCCTCGCGTGCGATCGCGTCGTCGCCTACACGATGTGGGAGTCGACCGAGGTTCCGGATGAGACGATCGAGGATCTGAATCGCGCTTCCACGCTGGTGTGCGTCCCCTGCGCTCAGAACGTCGAGATGTTTCGCGAATCTGGCCTCCGCGTTCCCATCGCCGTCCTCCCGCACGGCGTTGATACCAAGCGCTTTCCCCTCATCGAGCGGCCAGCTCGCGAGACGTTCACCTTCGGCACCTTTGGTGACTTGACCGTACGCAAGGGCTACGACGTTCTGCTCAAGGCGTTCATCAACGAATTCCGCCACGAGGACGACGTACGGCTCATGTTCAAGAGTGTCGGGTTCGTCCCGGACCTCGTGTCGAATGACCCGCGTATCAGCATGGCGAATGGCCGAGCCGACGACGATGAAATCGTCGGGTTCCTCTCCCACCTCGACGCCTTCGTGCTTCCGTCCCGTGGCGAGGGCTTCGGCCTGTGCGGCATCGAGGCGATGGCAACCGGCTTGCCGACAGTGGCCACGAATTGGGGCGGGCCGGCGGACTACCTCGATCCGGTCGACAGCCTTCCGCTCTCATGTCGGCTTGTCAGGGTCGATGGCGCTTGGGCTCATCAGACGCAGTTCTTCGGTCAGTGGGCCGAGCCCGACGTCGAGCACCTTCAGGCGCTGATGCGTTGGCTCTACGAACATCCGGCGGAAGCGGCGGACATGGGCCGGCGGGCTTCGCTTCGAGTCCACACTGAGTGGACTTGGCAACGCGCAGCCCGTCGCCTCGTGAACCTGCTCGACGGCGTCGCGGCCCAGTAGACCTCGCCAGGCGCCGTCCACTGACCTCACACCGCGCCCCGCAATTCCGTCAACAGCTCAGATGTGGCTCCGGCCACCACCGTGCGGCGGTCGGCGTGGCCCCTCGTCACCAGATCGCGCCCGGCGAGGTCGGCCACCACCGCGCCGGCCTCCGTGCACACCAGCAGCCCACCGAGGTAGTCCCAGGGCCCATGGGCGTCGCCGGTGCAGTCGAGGTAGGCATCGACCCGGCCGGCCGCCACCGCGCACAGGTCGAGCGCGGCGGCACCGAGGGCGCGGTACTGGCGCCACCCGAGATGCCGTCGCGGGTACCCGGACACGGCGATCAGGCTGTCGGCCAGCGACGTCGTGCCGCTCGGCGCGATGGCGACGCCGTCGCAGCGGGCGCCGCGGCCGCGCACTGCGTCGAAGCGCTCCCCGGTGGCCTGGTTGACGACCAGCGCGACGCGCGGACCCTCGGCGTCGAGCACGCAGATGCTCGTCGCGTACCAGGGCAGCGAGCGCGAGGCGTTGGTCGATCCGTCGACCGGGTCGAGCACCGCGAACAGCGCGCGGTCGGCAAAGTGCACGCCGGTCTCCTCGGACAGCACGCCGAGGCCGGCGCCGGTGAGGACCGCGATGGCCGCGGCGTCGGCGACGACGTCCGTGCGGTACTGGCCGGGTCGAGCGCCCGACGGGCCCCAGCCGGCCAGGTCGTCGAGGGCCGCCCGGATCGCAACCGCGGCCTCGGTGAGCACGTCGAGCAAAGCGCCGTCGTCCAAGGGACGCGACGGTAGCCTCGCCGCGATGCCGGTCCGTGAAGCCGTCGCCGACGATGTCGACGAGATTTGCGCGCTCATCACCGCGCTGGCCGACTACGAGGAACTGCGCGACCAGGTCGTGTTCGACGCCGCCGACATGCGGCGCCACCTGTTCGGCACCGACCCGCCGGCGGCCCGGGTGCTCATCGCCGAGACATCGGATCGGCAGCCGGTCGTCGCCGGGTTCGCGTTGTGGGTCCCGACGTTCAGCACGTTCAGCGGCCGGCCGGGCATCTGGCTCGAGGACCTCTTCGTCAAGCCGGAGCACCGCGGCCGGGGACACGGCGCCGCGCTCCTCCGGCACCTGCGGGGCCTCACCGAGGACCGCATCGAATGGGCCGTGCTCGACTGGAACCAGCCGTCGATCGACTTCTACGAGCGCCTCGGTGCCCGACCGGTCGACGGGTGGACACGCTATCGGTGGCTGCCGTCGTGACGACGGTGTGGCTCGGCACCGCCGGCTGGTCGTACTTCCCCGACTGGGTCGGGCCGTTCTACCCGGCCGGCACCCGCCCGGCCGACGCGCTCGAGCGCTACACCGAGGCGTTCCGGTTCGTCGAGGTCGACTCCACGTTCTACGCCGCGCCCGCGCCCGAGACCGTCGAACGCTGGGCCGAGCTGATGCCCGCCGACTTCCGCGTCGCCGTGAAGGCCCCGCGCGCGCTCGTCCAGGAGACCGGACTGCACCCGCCAGACGCGGCGTTCGATCACTTCTGCCGCGTGTTGCTGGCACCGCTCGCGTCGCGACTGGCGCGCGTCGTGGTGCAGATGCCGCCGTCGTTCGACCGGCGACCGGAGCACGACGTCGCGCTGCGCGCCTTCTGCAGTCGCTGGGCGGCCGAGGTGCCCCTGGCCATCGAGCTGCGCGACCCGTCGTGGTTGGTCGAACCGGTGCGCGAGCTGATGGCGGTCCACGACGTGGCGTGGGTCTGCAACGACATCGCCGGCATGCCGAGGGTCGCGGTCCGCACCGCCCGGTCGTGCGCGTACGTGCGGCTGATCGGGTCCCACGACGGGATCCGCGACACCGCCACCATCCAGCGGCCGCAGCCCGAAGGCCGCCAGTTCTGGGTCGACCAGGTCCACGCGTGGGCCGTCGACGACATCGAGGACGTCTACATCACCGTGAACAACCACTACGAGGGTCACGCGCCGGCGACCGCTCGGGCGTTGGCCGACGCGCTCCACGGCGTGGGCGTCGACCTGAGGATCGGGGCCGGGCATCCCGAGGGCCAGCTCCCGTTGTTCTAGTGGTCCGTTAGGCTTTTCGCCCGGATGGCAGCAATCGACGTCGCCGGCTATGTGGCCGAGCTCAAGGACCACGCAGTCGATCATGGATTCCACGTCCACGACGAGCGCCACTTCGTGGAGACCTACTCGCTGCGCCAGGTGTGGGAGGTCGACCTGCACCCCGAGGAGGGGTGCGGCGGTCCGCTCGACCTGCACCTGGCGCTCGAGGTCGACCCGCGCGTGCTGCTGGCGTTCGAGGACGTGGTCGCCGATCTTCCGGAGGACGAGGACCCGGCCGACGACTACCAGTTCCCGCTGGTGTTCACGTGGGCGCTCCCGCCGCTGAGCAACGGCCCCGACCTCCTGGTGCTCGCCACCGACCTCGCCGGGATCGGGGGGCCCGACCTGCCGCTCGAGGTGTCGGCCATCGACAGCTACGCGCAGGTCACTGATGCCGCCGAGCGGAGCCTGTCGATCGTCGCCAAGCAGCAGGTCTCGCTGGCCCGGGTGCTCGGTGGCGAGGAGCTGCTGTGCGAGGTCCTCGACCAGTGCCTCGCGGTGAGCCGTTACCTGCTGGCCGAGGCGCCCAGCTGGTTGGACGCCTGACCCGTCACTGGCCGGCGGCGCCGCCGAGGTAGCCCGTGACCAGCTGCTCGCGCGCGCCGGCCGCCGGTCCCTGCCAGGCGATCTCGCCGCGGCGCATCACGATCACGTCGTCGGCCAGGGCCAGTGCCCGCTCCACGTACTGCTCGACGAGCAGGACGGTGACGCCTTGGGCGCGGGCCCGTCGCACGACGTCGAAGACGGTGTCGACCATCCGCGGCGCGAGGCCGAGCGACATCTCGTCGGCCACCAGCAGGCGGGGCGGCGCCGCCAGGACCCGAGCCAATGCCAGCATCTGCTGCTCGCCCCCTGACAGCGTGCCGGCCGCCTGCCGCCGCCGCTCCCCCAGCACGGGGAAGAGCTCGAAGCACCGGTCGAGCGCGGCCGGTCGCTCGGATGGCGCGACCGCGCCGCGCAGCATCACCCGCAGGTTGTCGAGCACCTCGAGGTGCGGGAACAGACCACGCCCCTCGGGCACGTACGCCATGCCGCGGCGGGCCAGCCGGTGGGAGCGCCATCCGGTGACGTCGTCGCCGTCGAACGTCACCCGGCCGGACGCCGGCGGGACGACGCCGGCGATCGCGGCCGCCAGCGAGCTCTTGCCGGCGCCATTGGCGCCGAGCACCGCGAGGCAGCGGCCCTTCTCCAACGTGAACGAGACGCGGTCGACGGCGCGGGCGTCGCCGTACCGCACGGACAACCCGTCGACGCCGAGGATCGACGGGCTCACGGTGCGGCACCGAGGTAGGCACGCTGCACCGCCTGGTCGGCCCGGATGTCGTCAGGCGTCCCGTCGGCGATCACCGCGCCGAAGTCGACCACGGTGACACGGTCGGCCAGCGACAGGACGAGGTCGACGTTGTGCTCCACCAACAACAGCGCGACCGCCCGTTCGGCCCGCAGGCGGCCGAGCACCGCGGCGAGCCGCTCGGTCTCGGCGCCGTCGAGGCCCGAGCTGGGCTCGTCGAGGAGGATCACGCGCGGCTCGGTGGCGACGGCGCGCGCGACCTCGACGAGCCGGCCGGTGCCGATCGGGAGTGCCCGGGCCGGCGCGCCGGCGATCGAGCCGAGGCCGAGGAGGTCGAGGACGCCGTCGACGGCGTCGTCCTCGCCGGGCCGCGGGCGGCTGCCCAGCCCGAGGAGGTCGAGCGCGAGCCGAGCCTGCCGGTGGCGCACCCGGTGGGCCACGACCAGATGCTGGCGGACCGTCAGCTCGCCGAACAGCTCGAGCCGCTGGAAGGTGCGGGCCATCCCGAGCCGAGCCCGGGCCTGGGGCGACGAGCCGGTGATGTCGCGGCCGTCCATCAGCACCCGCCCGGTCGCGGGAGCCCGCAGGCCCGACACCACGTCGAAGAGCGTCGACTTGCCGGCGCCGTTCGGGCCGATCAAGCCGGCGACGCGGCCGGCCGCGACCTCGAGCGACACCGACCGCAGCGCGTGCACGCCGCCGAAGCGGACCGAGACCTCCTCCACCGCGAGCAGCGCGGTCACGTCGCGACCTTCGCGGCGGTGGCGCGGGCCGCGGCCCGCTGCCGGCGCCGGTGGGTCACGTCGTGCACGATGCCGCGGGGTCGCCGGGCCAGGCCGATGGCGCCGAGTCCGAACAGCATCGTCGGGAGCTCCAGCCAGCCGCCGCTGAAGTGCTCGCTGAAGAAGTGCGGGATGACCGCGAAGCTCAAACCGGCGAGCAACGCGCCCGGCACCGACCGGATGCCCCACGTCACGACGACCGCCAGCCACACGATGCCGATGAGCGCGTTGAAGCTGACGTACGGAAGCGACCGCTGCGCGTAGGTGACGTACAGCCCGCCGCCGAGACCGGCGATGAACGCGCTGAGCCCGAAGGCGACGAGCTTGGCCCGGATGATGCTGATGCCGAGCGTGGCCGCGGCCGGCTCGCTCGACCGCACCGCGGCCAACGTCAGCCCGGTGGTCGAGCGCCGCACGTTGACCACCAGCAGCGCGACGACCGCGAAGAGGACGACGAGCAAGTAGTAGAACGCGCGATCGCCCGAGAACCCGATCGGTCCAATGCGCGGGCGCGGCACCGCGACGCCACTGTCGAACTGGTTCACCGACTGGAGCTGGAAGTACATGTTCTCGACCAGCTCGGCGAATGCGAGCGTGGCCAGCGCGAGGTAGAGGTCGCCCAGTCGCAGGCTCGGCAGCGCGACCAGCAGCCCGAACGGCACGACGATCAGCGCCGCGAGCAGCACCGCCGGGAGGGTGGCCATGCCGGCGCCGGTGGCGAAGCGCGCCGTGAGCGCGCCGGCGATGCCGGCGAACGTCACTTGGCAGAGCGAGATCATGCCGCCCTCGCCGGTGACGACGGTGTAGGAGAGGAACGCGATCGACAGCGCCAGCCCCTTGGCCACGACCGCCTGCCAGAGACCCGACACGAGATACGGCAAGGCAACGACCACCGCGAGCAGGACCGCCAGCGGTGCCAACCGGCGGAACAGGCTGCGATCGCCCACGACGGGGTCCAGCGGAACCGCGTCGCCGGCCCGCTCGTCGACGAGGAACTGCTCGCGCGCCAGGCCGCGGTAGAGCAGCAGGAACACCAGCATCAGGACGAACGGAATGCTCGGCACGAGTCCCTTGAGGATGATGCTGTCCTTCGGCAGGATGTGGGTGAGAAGGTCCTCGGCCTGCTTCGACTGCGACAAGCTCTGCAGCATCCCGATGAGGATCGAACCGCCGAACGCCAGCACCAGGCTGGACATGCGCGCGATCACGACCGCCGCGAACGCCGCGATCACCAGCAACGTGAACTGGAAGTCCTGGTAGCCACGCAACGGCGCCAGGAGCACTCCGGCCAAGCCGGCGAGCGCGACGCCGAGCATCCACGCGCCGGCCGTGACGCGCTCGGTGTCGATGCCCGCGATGCCCGCCATCATCGGATTGTCGACGGTCGCCCGGACCGAAAGTCCCCACGCCGTCGTGCGCAGCAACACCGCGAGGAGCGCGGCCACCACGAGCGCCGACACCAATACCGCGATTTGGTTGGAGTCGACGACGACGCCCGTGATCTTCCAGGTGCGGGCCGGCGACGGGCCCATCCCGAGCCGATCGAAGATCTCGCGGTGGCCGTACACGACGCGCGCGATCGGCGGCAGCGCGACCCACAGGCCGACCGTCGACACCAACCGGACGGACGCCGGCGCATGGGCCAGTCGCCGGAACAGCACCGCCCACAAGATGACACCCAGCACGGGTCCGGCGACCAGGATGGTGAACAGCCCGGCGGTCAGCCGCGGCCAGCCCTGGTCCACCGCGAGCCAGTGGAACGTGATGGCGAGGAAATACGCGATCGCGCCATGGGCGAAGTTGAAGACGCGCGACGACCGGTACGTGAGCACGAGCCCGACGGTCGCGATCGCGTAGATCCCGCCGAGGACGAGCCCACCGACGAGGTAGGCGCTCATCGTTCTGACGTCAGAGCTTGACCGGTGTCCCGCAGAACTGGCCGCCGAACTGCGGCACGAACGCGGCGTTCACCACCTTGACGTAGTACACACATTTGAACTCGTGGCCGAAGCCGTCGGCGAGGTCGATCGGGTCGAAGGCGCCGTTTCCGGTGTAGCCCTTGACGAGCCGGAGGTTGTTGATGAGGACCGCCCGCGTGGGGCAGTCGACACCGGCCTCCTTGATTCCCCGGATGAGCATCTCGGCCGAGAGCCAGCCGATGTAGGTCACTTGGTTGCGCGCCGCGTCCTTGGGCATCCACTTGTCGAACTCGGCGTAGGCCGGCGGGTTGCTCTCGAACGGGATGAACTCGAGCCCGAACAGCGCCCCTTCGATGCCGGCAATCTTCAGCACCCGCTTGTCGTACCCGCCCGGGAAGACCACCGCGGCCAGCTTCACGCCGGCCCGGCTCAACTGGTCCGAAAGCGCGGTGTTCTGCAGGAAGTCCATGCCGGTGATGAGCGTGTCGGCGCCCGACTCCTTGACGCGCTGGACGATCGGGGTGAACTCGGTACTGCCGGGCTGCGTGTCGGTGCTCTTGTAGACGACGCTGATGCCGGTGCCGGGCTTGAACGTCTTCTCGATGCGCTCGACGTAGCTCACGCTCGACTGGTTCACGCCGGCGACCAGCGCGACCTTGGTGCCGCCGATCTTGTGCAGCAGTTGCACGGTGCGGTCGGTGTACTCGCTCTGCGGTGTCGCCGACGCCGGCTGCCGGAAGGTGAACATGTTGGCGAGCTGACCCCACGCCGGGACACCGACATGCCACCCGGTGACGGGGATGCCCTTGTCGTGCAGGTACTGGGCCGAGCCCGTCGACTTGTCGCTGATCTCCATGACGGAGAACACGTTGTCCGACTCGACCAGCTGCCGGGCGACCTCCGAGTTGCGCGCCGCGTCGCTGGCGTCGTCCTTCGGCAGGTAGGTGAGCTTGCGGGCGCCGAGCTCGTTCTCGGAGTTGGCCTTCGCGAACCGGGCCTTCACGCCGTCCTCGGCGGGCTTGAACGAGACGGCCTGCGGGCCCGTCTCCGGCGCGATGCCGCCGACCTTGATCTCGGTCGCGCTGACGCCCGGGTCGAGCTTGCACGGGTTGGGAGCATCCATGTGCTTCAGGTTGTCGAAGGGGCCGGCGGCCGCGGCGGCCGACGAGCCGACCGACGTCGGGGGGTTGGTGGAAGCGCTGGTCGTGCTGCTGCCCTTGTCGTTCGAGCAGCCCGCGAGGACGACGGCGGATGCGATGAGTGCCACGGCGAGTCGGCCCGACGGAGTGCGACGCAGCATGGAGCCCCCCTGGATGAGTGTGACGTTCGTGTCAGCGTATGCCCGGACTGTATCCGTGACCGTGACCCGCGCCGGGCGACCGCGCCCGCTCCGGGGCGTCAAACGCGGCGCGCTCGCAGCGCGCTTCGAAGAGAGAGTTGTTCCGGCGCAGACGCCGCTGGCTCTCCCCTCGAACCGGATGTCGTTGGGCGTTTCGATCGGTGCGGTTCTGGTTTCCTGCCAGACTCTGGTCATGGGCCAGGTCGTCGTGCACGACGCCGGTGCGGACGGCGGCCCCCACTGCCCGACGTGCGGTGCCCCATGGACGCTGGTCGAAGGCGAGGCTGACCGCGCCACTGCATCGGGCAGTCGCCGCGAGACGTGGATGTGCCCCAACGGGCATGTTCAGGTGAGGCTGAACGACCACCCTGACGGTGGGACGACGGCCTGACCCTCGCGCCCGGTGCGCACAACGATCCGAACCCGGCGGTTCCGTGCAGTCGCCGCGAATTGCCAGCAGGTCCCACTCGTGCCGCCGCCGAAAACGTCCGGGCATGAGCCTCATCGTTCTTCCCATCGCCATCGCCGTCGGTTTCTTCGGCTACCGCCAAGCGGCGTCGTACGCGACGCGCACCGGCCGACACGCATGGGGCCTCCCGCCGATCGCCTGGGCGCTGATCTTCAGCTGCTCACTGTTGGTCGGTGCGATCCTGTTCCGGCTGGCCATCGGCAAGCAGGCGGCCGCGGCTCAGGGCGGCGCCTTCGATGGCGTGACGAAGGTCCGGCCGCTTTGGCTGCTGCGCACGCTCGTGCTCGTCGTTGGGTTGGTCGTTGGCCTCGTGGCGCTGGTCAGCGGGTTCAGCGAGGCCTCGAGTGGCAACGGCGGGACCGGAGCGCTCGTGATCGGTGTCACCGTGCTCGCATTGACCGAGGCCGGCCGGCGCCTCAGTCGCACGCGGCCCGATGGTGTCGCCATCGACAAGCCGGCCCCACCGGACGAGAGCGGCATCGAGTTCCTGCTCACGGAGATGGAAGACCAGCCGGCGGCGTCGTTGCCGGCTCCGGTCGTCGCCGAGTCTGAACTGCTCTCGACCACCGATGCCGCCGGCCTGTTGGGCGTCTCGCCCGCGACCGTGCGTCGGCTCGTCGCCGCGGGCGATCTCGCGGCGACCCGAGACGGCCGCGTCATTCGGATCGAGCGTGACGAGGTCCTCCGCTTGAGCGCAGTTCGCTGACTGGCGAGGGCTACTGAGAACCGTCCGCCTCCCGGCACTTCCGATCGGTCAACTGCACGCGGACCGGCGGGCTTGCACAGTGATCCATACGGCGCACCCGTCGATTTGTACGGCGTTGCGTCAGCCGCTCGCGATGCTGATGCTCCCCGCCAATACCGCGTAATGCGGGTCGTTGGATACAAAGCGAGACGGGTCTGCCACACAAGAGTTCTCGGGCTTCGGCGGGAAGTTGTCTCCTGCCACTCGGTCCGGATTCCCGGTGTCACGGCCGTCGTATGCCTGGACGTGGACGACGTCGCCTTCGTTGAAGCCGGGAATGTTCGTCGTAACGATGTGTCCAGCCACGCCGGCATTGAGTCCGCCGTCAGGATTCGCCACTACGTCGAGGCAGGTGACATCGACGTGGGCCTGGACTTCGCCGACGCCCGGGATGTTGAAGCCAAGTTCGAATTGGCCACGGGCGCTGTCGGGGTTCGACAGCGTTGGGCGGCCGGTGATGCCGAAGGCCTGAACGCTCGGCAGGTTGCACGTCGGTCCGCAGGCAAACTGCACAATCCCGCCGCCGATCAGGGAGTTCGCCGGAGAGTTGCCTGCCCGTGCAAGCGTTGGCACGCCGAACACCGCCAGGAATGCGGCACTAACCAAGACCACTCGTCTCGTCATGACTCTTCTCCCAATGTCGAAGGCATGCCGTCGAGCACGAGGACGCGATCGCTAGCCAGCCCTGCGGCGATTTCACCCCTACACCGCGTTTCAACCGTAGGCCCACCCAGAGTGGTCATTCTATGGACCATCCGAGTCATATCGATCAACGTCAACGACAGGACGGAGCCAAAGTTGTGCCCGAGCCAGTTCGACGCGGTGCAGCAAACGGGTTGTCTCGCCACGCCGGGAGCCCGACGCCGGGGGCGGCCGGACGCTCGGCGCGCCCCGAAGTGATGTTAGCACGACGGCCGCGCACCGGCTGACCACCTTGGCCGCGTTCCGCGGGCGCGCCAGACTGCGAACGGGGACTGGCGCCTTCGCGCGCTGCCGGAGGTCGATGACGACGTGAGGCCGGGAGTGGTCGGAGGCTCATCTCCGTGAACGGCAATGTCAGTCGCGTCGCCTGGTATCGGTTCCGGGCAACGTTTGGGGTGAGGCGGGGTGGCTACGTGGCCCTCGTGCTCCTCATCGGTCTGGTCGGTGGTCTGGCCATGGGCGCGGTGGCCGCGGCGCGCCGGACCGGATCATCGTTCGCGGCCTTCCGCGCCAGCACCAATCCCTCCGACCTGACCGTGGCGTTGCTGGACCCCCGCGGCTACGACCAGAGCCTGGTCAGCGCGATCTCCCACGTGGCCCACGTCAAGCGAGTCGAGCGCTACACATTCACCAACGTCTCCACGTTGGCGCCCGACGGCAGCCCAACCGCCCCGCCGCAAATCAGCCCCCTCGGGAGCATCGACGGCCTGGGCTTCGACGTGGACCGACCCGCGGTCGTGCAGGGTCGGATGGCCAACCCGAAGCGGTCCGACGAGTTCGTGGCCAGCGCGGACGCGGCGCGCCTGCTCGGGCTGCACTTGGGCGAGGTGGTCGCCTTCGGCGCCTACACGAACGACCAGACGGGCTTGGCCGGCTTCGGCACGGCCGCGGTCGCGCCGTTTCTCCGACTCGACCTCAGGCTGGTCGGCATCGTGGTGGGCAACGATCAGGTGGTCCCGAACGACAGCGACCGCCACTCGCTCGTGCTCTTCACCCCGGCGCTCGCACAACGGCTCGCCCAATGCCCACACAGCTTGTTGACACTCGCAACGCTGAACGCGTCGTGCTTCGCGGGGTACTCGGTTGCCGGGCTCCAACTCGATCACGGCGCCCGCGATGTGGCCGCCGTGGAGGCTGACATCAATCGGGTGCTTCCGAGCGACTTCCGAACCGACTTCGCGACCCCGGCGGCCACCAACACCCAGGCGGCACGAGCCATCAAACCCCAGGCGATCGCCCTCGGCGTGTTCGGAGCCATCGCGGCGCTGGTCACCTTGCTGACCGCCGGCCAGGTGATCGGGCGCCAACTGCGCCTCGGCGGCGACGAGCTCGACACGCTTCGGGCGCTGGGTGCGGGTCCGGCCATCACCACCACCGACGGGCTGGTGGGTGTTCTGGGCGCGGTTGTCCTCGGATCGCTGCTGGCCGCTGTCGTCGCCGTGGGGTTGTCGCCGCTCGCCCCGATCGGCCCGGTCCGCCCCGTCTATCCCTCACCGGGAATCGCGTTCGACTCGACGGTGCTCGGCATCGGGATCCTGATACTGGTCGCCGCGCTGAGCACCCTGGCCCTGGGGATCGCCTCCCGCACTGCACCCCATCGCCGGGCCGCTCGCCGTCGACTGCGCGTCCCGAGGGGATCGAGCGTGGCGCGCGCCGCCATCGCGTCCGGTGCACCGGCGCCAGCGGTCGAAGGCATCCGGTTCGCGCTCGAACCCGGCGCGGGCCGCGATGCGGTACCGGTCCGCTCGGCGATCGGTGGCGCGGCACTGGCCATGGCCGTGGTGGTCGCCACGCTGACCTTCGGCGCCAGCCTGCACTCGTTGGTGTCGCGCCCCCCGCTGTACGGGTGGAACTGGGACTACGTCATCTCGGCCGGCCTGGCCGACATCGATCCGGGAACGTCCGCCCCGCTCCTCGACCACAACCGCGACGTCGCGGCCTGGGCGGGCTTCAACTTCGCAACGCTGCGTGTTGACGGCAAGGCCGTTCCCGTCCTCGGCGGGACGCCCAATGCCTCGGTCGGGCCGCCGGTGCTGTCGGGACACGGGTTCGACGCGCCCGACCAGGTCGTGATCGGCCCCACCACTCTGGCCCGACTCCACAAGCGCGTCGGCGACACCGTCGAAGTCGACAATGGCGTCGACCCGCCGAAGCAGCTGCGGATCGTCGGAACCGCCACCATGCCCACCATCGGCGGATTCTCCGTCGACAACCTGTCGATGGGAACCGGCGCGCTGCTCTCCTACGACATCATTCCGGCAGGCGTCCGCAACACCGAGACCGACCCGGTCCCAGGCCCCAACGCCATCTTCGTGCGTTTGCGCCACGGGGCCAACCCCGCCGCGGCGCGTCGTTCGTTGCAGCACATCGCCGACACCTTGCCCTTTCCCCCTACGACCGGTGCCGCCGCGACGCTGTTGCCTGTCCAGCGTCCGGCCGAGATCACCAACTACCGCTCGATGAGCACCACACCGGCACTCCTCGGTGCCGCCTTGGCGGTTGGCGCCATGTCCGCTTTGGGCCTGACCCTGATCGCATCGGTCCGCCGACGCCGACGCGACCTCGCCCTGTTGAAGACCCTTGGTTTCACCCGCCGTCAACTCATGGCGGTCGTCTCCTGGCAATCGACCTTCGCGGTTGTCATCGGGTCCGTTGTCGGCGTCCCCCTCGGCATTGCCGTCGGCCGGCAGCTCTGGATTCTGTTCGCCCGCAGCATCGACTCCGTGCCCCAACCGACGGTGCCGCTGATGTCGGTGGTCCTCATAGCCGTCGGTGCGGTCGTGCTCGCGAACCTCGTCGCCGCTGTCCCCGGTCGCAGTGCCGCCCGCACGCCGGCCGCCACGGTCCTGCGGACGGGATGACGGGCCTTCGACACCTGAACATCGAACCTTCGCGATCGCCAGATGGGCTCAGCCGTCGGCCAGGTAGCCTCACCGGCCATGACGGTCGTTTTCGGGCTCGTGCTTGCGATTGCGCTCACGACACTGGTCAAGCTCGGCACTCGCCGCCTGTTCCGGGGTCCGCCTCAGCCGGCCGCCAAGGCCAAGGTCGTGCGCAGCACCAAAGCTTCCCCCAGCCGCAAGCCCAAGCCGACGGCGCGAACGAACGCCAAGGGTCGCCGCCGCCGTTGAATGTCGCGGCCATGATGAGGCCCGAGGGAGCGCGACGCGATGCGGAAGCAGTACCACTTCTGGCCAGGTCCGCGGGGACTCGACGCCTGGGACGTCGATCGGCTCGTGGCCCTGTCGGCCGGACTCCCGGTGCAGCACGTCAAGGTCGATGACATCTCCGAGATCGACTCCGTCTACTGGTTCCGCGAGTCACAGCCTCCGACCGTCCGCGCCGTTGTCGAACACATCCGGCTCACGCAAGAGGTTGACCCGTCGTTTCCCATCATCCTCGGACCCGACGGCCGCGTCATGGACGGCATGCACCGAGTGGCTCGGGCACTGCTGGATGGGCAGGCGACCGTCGCGGCGGTGCGGTTGCGGGCGATCCCGGACCCCGACTTCCAGAACTGCGTCCCCGACGATCTGCCGTACTGAGGGCGCGATCACCCGACCTTTGCCGAGGCCACATCCGCTTCCCGTCGGCACCCGACGCGTCGTACGCTCAAGGCATGAGGTCGGCCGGCAAGGTCGTGGTCGCGGCGGTCTCGGCGACGGCGATGTTCTCGTTCGCAACCCCAGCCGATGCCGCGCTGGTGCCGATTCCGCCGCTGTCGCACCCCTGTGCAAGCAACGCTCCGAGTTCACCGACGATCGCCTATTGCCACACGGTCGTCCGCGGAGAGTGGCTCTGGAAGATCGCCCGACGCGACATCCAGGATCGCGGCCTGCCCGCGTCGCCCATTCTGGTCAAGGCGAGAGCGGATTACCTGTATGGCCTCAATCGCGCAGCTATTGGGTCGAACCCAAACCGACTACGCGTCGGCATGGAGTTGGTCGTCGCCACGGTTGCGAAGTGTCCGCCTCCGACACCGCCGGACCTGCCACCCGGCACCCCGCTCGTCTGTACGACGTAGCCGACCGAGAAGCGCCGATCGTGCGCGACGTCGTCAGGCACCCTCGCCCGGCGACGGTGTTGGACGGACGAACCCCGCGAGCATCCTTCCGATCTCGATGCTCGCGGTGCCCGTGGTAACGGCCGTGCGCACGATTCGGTGACCCGAGATGGGGCGCTGGGTCTCGATTCATGGTGGTGGCCGTGGGAACATGCCGTTGATGGCTGCTGACCCGCTCGATGCTTCGGCGGGTGTGCCGTATGAGCTGCTCGCCGACTTGCGGGCCGAGTGCCCAGTGTCGCGAACCACGTCAGGCGCGTACTTCCTCGCTCGGCACGACGATGTGCTGGCAGCCACAAGGGACGTCGACGTGTTCCAGGCGAGTTTCCGCGCCAGCGGTGTGGTCGTGCTGCCTGAAGAGCAACTGATCAGCGAGATACCCGAACCACGTCACGGGAAGATCCGTCGGATCATCAATTCCGCGATCGCGCAGCATCGCATCGGCCGGGTCGAACCCTTCGTCCGCGAGCTCTGCAACCAGCTGATCGAGCCGCTGATCATGCGCGGCCATGGCGATCTGGTCGCCGAATACGTGACGCCGATCCCGGCCACCGTGGTCGCCCATCTCCTCGGCGTCGATCCGGCCGATCACGCCCGCTTCGCCGAGTGGTCCGACCTGGTGGTCCAGTCCGCCTATGCGACGGAGAACCGAAGACACGACGGAGCCGAGGGCGAAGGTCTGGCCGGCGTCGCGCCCGACTTCACGGCCTACCTCGACGAGATGATCGCCGAGCGCAAGGGCTCCGCCGATCCGCCGGATGACTTCGTCACGCGCCTCATCGGCACCAGTGTCGACGGCGAGCACCTCACGGATGTCGAGATGCGCACGCAACTCGCCTTCTTGCTCATGTCAGGCAACGAGACGACGCGGCACCTGATCGCCAACATGCTCGAAACCGTGTGCACCGACGCGGCGCTGCTTTCCGGGCTCCGGGCCGAGCGCGGGCTCGTACCGACCGTCGTCGAGGAGTCGCTGCGCCATGATCCGCCGATCCATGTGTTGATGCGAGATTGCCTCGAGGAGGTCACGATCGAAGGGGTCACGATCCCCGCCGGCGTCAAGGTCGGCTTCGGCCTCGCGTCAGCCAATCGTGACGCCCGAACCTACGAGGACCCCGACGAGTTCCGGCTCGACCGCCCGAGCGCGAAAGACCATCTCGCCTTCGGTGGCGGCCCTCACGTCTGCCCAGGCGCGTCCCTGGCAAGACTCGAAGGCCGAATCGCGCTCGAGGTGTTCCTGGATCGCGTCGACGAAGCGACCGTCGACGAGCCGTACCGGCGGGAACCGGTTCCCGTCTTCTGGGCCAACGGGCCTCGGCGACTGCCCGTCACGCTCACGGGGGTCGGCCCGAAGGAAGTCGAACGGTCCTTCGAAAGTCGTGAGACCGAATTCATCTGACCGTTTGCAGTGTGGCGCACGGCCGCGCGCATCATCCGACTTAGCATCGGCGTGTGATTCTCGAACACGCAGTGATGGCCGTTCGGCCGGGTGAGGACAAGGACTTCGAGGAGGCGTTCAGCCAGGCGCAGGGCATCATCGCCTCGATGCCCGGTTTTCGTGGCCTCACGCTTGCTCGTTGCGTCGAGCGGCCGAGCAGTTACCTCTTGCTGGTCGAGTGGGACCGGTTGGAGGATCACACGCAAGGGTTCCGCGGCTCAGTCGAGTTCGAGGAATGGCGTCGGCTGCTCCATCATTTCTACGACCCCCTCCCGACGGTTGACCATTTCGAGCCGTTCGTCACCGTCCCATAGGTGCGCGATGCGCTGCTGGACCGGCGCAGGGCGGGTTCGCGGCGGCAGCGCCCGGCATCGACTACACAACCTTGTGCAGCTCGCGGCGTCCGAACCCGGGCGGCGTAAGGAGGGATGATGACGGAAGGCGTGGCCGGGCTGGAGATCGACTCGACGCTCGCCGAGGCCTCGGCCCGGGCCGGTGGGCTCGACGACTTGGGCGAGGGGCCGTACGTGGATCCTCTCGGGCGCCTCCTCGACTCGCTGGCCGCCGACGCGGACCTCAACGACATCGGTCGGATGATCGCCAGCGAGCGGGTCCTGCTCCACACCGTGAATCGGCTGCACTACGTCGAAGACCGCAAGCGGTTGCCTCAGATCGCCGAGCAGGAGATCGTCAAGCCCGTCTTCATCATCGGCATGCCACGCACGGGCACCACGATTCTCCACGACATCCTCGCCCAAGATCCGGCCAGCCGCGCGCCCATGACCTGGGAAGTGATGTTCCCCTCCCCACCGCCGGAGACCGCCACCTTCCGCACCGACCCCCGGATCGGGATGTGCGCGGCCACGATGCCCGACCGCGACGCGCAGCTCCCCGGGTTCGACGCCATCCACCCGATGGGCCCAGAACTCACCCAGGAATGCGTAGTGCTGATGGGCGACACCATGTGCACCCCGCTCTTCCACAACCAGTTCCGGGTGACGACCTACCAGGACTGGCTCGACACCGAGGCCGACTGGGCCGCGGTCTACGACTTCCACCACCGCCAGCTCCAACACCTCCAGTCCCGTCACGCCGGGGCACGGTGGGTGCTCAAGACGGGCGCGCATCTCTGGGGCCTGGACCAACTCCTGGTTCGGTATCCGGATGCCCGGATCGTGTTCACCCACCGGGATCCGGTGAAGTCCATGACGTCGTACGCCAGCTTGACCTCGATCGTCCGACAGGTGAGCAGTGACACCGTCGATCCGGTCGAGGTCGCGGCCGACTGGATGGCTCGGCTGAGACGGGTGCTCTTGCGAGGCATCGAGATCCGCCAGGCCAGGACCTACCCGGACGCCGTCTTCTACGACATGTACTTCCAGGACTTCATCACCGACCAGTTCACCCAGGTCGAGGCCATCTACGCGGCACTCGACCTGCCGATGACCGGCGAGGGCGCCGACCGCATGCGCGCGTTCATCGACGACAACCCGCCGGGCAAACACGGCATCCACCGCTACGCACCCGAAGAGTTCGGCGTGGACCCTGCGACCGTGCGCTCGGAGTTCCGCCCGTACATCGAGCACTTCGATCTGAAGGCAGAGTGACGAGCATGGAGAGCTCCACCACAACCATGCGCGCGTGGCGTGTCCACGAGTACGGCAACCCGCTCGACGTGCTGCAGCTCGACACGGTGCCGGTACCGGAACCCGAGGCCGGAGAAGTCCGGGTGCGAGTGCTCGCCATCCCGCTCAACCTCAACGACCTCGAGCGGATCACCGGCGGCAACATGATGGTGCGTCCCGAACTGCCCTACAGCCCGGGCATGGAGACGATGGGCATGGTCGAGGCGTGCGGCGCCGGCGCCGAGGACTGGCTCGGCCGGCGGGTCGTGTCCACCACCAAGCAGGCCTTCGGGGGGTTCGCCGAGCGGGTCATCTGCACCACCGCGGCATTGTTCGACATGCCCGAGGACATTCCGCTTCCCGACGCCGCCGCCCTCTACTTCCCGTTCCACCTCGCCTGGCTCGGGTTGTTCGATCGGGCCGGGCTGGAGGCCGGGGAGAGCGTGCTCATCCACGCGGCCGCCGGCGGCGCCGGATCGGCCGCGGTGCAGCTCGCCGCCAACGCCGGCGCGCGTGTCTTCGCCACCGCCGGCACCGACGAGAAGGTGCGGCTGTGCCGCGACCTCGGCGCCGATGTGGCCATCAACTACAACACCACGGAGTTCGGCGAAGTCGTGCTGAAGGAGACCGGCAACCGCGGCGTCGACGTGGTGTACGACAACGTCGGCGAGGCGGTGATGGAGCGCTCCATGACCTGCACCGCGTACGGAGGCCGATACCTCATGATGGGGTTCGCGTCCAACAAGGTCGTGGCCGACGAGCCGTTCATCGTGCCGCGCCGCATCGCACTCGGGAACTTCAAGTTGTGCGGCGTGATGCTCAACTACGCCGGCGACGAGATGATGCAGATCGTGAAGTCGGCCATGGGCTGGAACGTCGCGCCGACCAGCCTCGGCGCCCGGATCACCCGGGACGTGGTCGAGCTCGTCCGCAGCGGCGCGGTCCGCGCCGTCGTGGGCCAGGTCGTCGACTTCGAGGAGCTCCCGTCGCTGATGGACGCCATGGCCAACCGGCACACGACCGGCAGAGCCATCGTGACGGTCGCCGCCTCGTGACCTCGGTGGTGGCCAGTGGGCTCGGGTGGGATCGAACCACCGACCAAAGGATTATGAGTCCCCCGCTCTGACCACTGAGCTACGAGCCCTCGGAGAGGTGGCTCCGGGGGAGAGACTCGAACTCTCAACCCTCTGATTAACAGTCAGATGCTCTGCCGATTGAGCTACCCCGGAATGGCCGACGACGATAGCAGCGGGATCCGACGGCTCCGCCGGTGGCGCCCCGGCACGGTTTCGGTGACGACGGGGTAAACAGTTCGCCATGAGATTCCGACTCGGACTGGTGATCGGGTTCGCCGCCGGCTACTACCTCGGCACCGCGGCCGGCCAAGAGCGCCACGAGCAGATCAACCGGCTCATCGCCAAGGCGAAGGGATCGGACGCGTTCGAGGAGCTGGCCGGCAAGGCGAAGGCGGCCGTCGACCTCGGGGTCGAGCGCGCCCGCGACGTCGTCGAGAACCGCATGGGCAACGGCAACATCGACGCCGGTTCCGGACCGGTCGTCGCCAAGGGCACCGACGCCGGTCCCTACGCGTCTTCCAGATAGTCCTTCAGCCGCTGGCTGCGGATCGGGTGCCGCAGTTTCGCCAGGGTCTTGGCCTCGATCTGGCGCACGCGCTCGCGGGTGACGCCGAACTCCTTGCCGACCTCCTCGAGCGTGCGGGCCTGACCGTCCTCGAGACCGAAGCGGAGCCGCACGACCTTGCGCTCGCGTTCGGTGAGCTCGTCGAGCGCCTCGCCGACGGCTTCGTTGAGCATCGCCCGGGCGGCGGCGTCGGCGGGCGCGACGGCCTGGTGATCCTCGATGAAGTCACCGAGATGGCTGTCGTCCTCCTCGCCCACCGGCGTCTCGAGCGACACCGGCTCCTGCGCGATGCGCTGGATCTCGCGCACCTTCGCGACCGGGAGGTCGACCTTGTCGGCCAGCTCCTCGACGCTGGGCTCGTGGCCGAGCTCCTGCATCATCTGGCGCTGCACCCGCAGCACCTTGTTGATCGTCTCGACCATGTGCACGGGAATCCGGATGGTGCGGGCCTGGTCGGCGATGGCCCGGGTGATGGCCTGCCGGATCCACCACGTGGCGTACGTCGAGAACTTGAAGCCTTTGGTGTAGTCGAACTTCTCGACGGCCCGGATGAGGCCGAGGTTGCCTTCCTGAATGAGGTCGAGGAAGAGCATCCCGCGACCCAGGTACCGCTTGGCGATCGACACCACCAGCCGCAGGTTGGCCTCGATCAGGGCCCCCTTGGCCGCCAGGCCGTCGGCCATGACCGCCCGGTCGGCGTGGATCTGCGACTCCGGCCGACCGGGTTTGTCGCCGATGCGGGCCTCGGCCTCGAGCCCGGCCTCGATCCGCTTCGCCAGCCCGACCTCTTGCGCCCCGGTCAGCAGGGAGACCTTGCCGATCTCCTTCAGGTACATGCGGACCGGATCGGCGCCCGGCCCCAGCGGGCGGTCGTCGTCGGACCGGGCGGCGCGGGCCTCGGACGCCTCCGCCGTGGTGTTGCCCCGCTTGGTGGGCGCGGGCGTGGGCGTGGGTGGCGCCACCAGCGGTTTGGTCGACGCCTGCACCACCGCCTCCACGATGGCCTCGTCGTCCTGCTCGACCTCGTCGTCGGTGGTGTCGAGGCGGATGCCCTCGGCCTCCAGCTTGCCGCGCACCGCGTCGATCAGCTCCGGGCTGAGCTCGACGTCCTTCATCACGCCCATGACGTCGTCAGGCGTGACGGTGCCCGACCGCTTGCCGGTTGTGAGCAGACGGGCGAAACCGTCGGCTGGCACCTCCACCGGCAATTCGATCGTCGGCACGCTCTCGGTCATTCCTCCACCCGTCGCCGGTCGACGAGCCAGGGTACCAACACCTCAGTCGCTTCGACGCGGGTCTCAGTGTCTTGGAGCTGCTCGAGTGTGATCCTGAGCCACGTGCGCAGGTCCTGCTCCTCGGCGAACCGGGTCGGGTCGGTCGTCACCGCGCGAGTCAGCGTGTCGAACTCCCGACGCGCCGCATCTCGAACCACCAACGCCACGACGTCGTCTGGTTCGGCCGCGGTGTCCTCCACCGCGAGCCGCTGCAGCAACGTCGCGGTGTCCGGGTCCGTCGACTCGATCGCGTCGTGCACCGACGTCGAGGACGCGAGCGCGCGCCACGCCGCGGCATGCTGCTCGTCGTCGAACAGCGCCTCGTCCAACCGTGCGATGATCTCGTCGCGTCGCAACACCGCGAGCTTCAAGGCTTCGAGCTCGGCTGGTTCCACCGCGCGCGACGGTGGCGCGGCGACATCGACGCGCGGTTGCCGAACCCGCTCGTTCACCGCCCGCACCAACGACTCGCCGGGCAGGTCGAGCTGCACCGCGACCTGTCCCTGGTACTGCTCGCGCACGATCGCGTTCGGGTGCTCCCGGATCAGCGCAGCGGCCTGCTCGGCCACGCGCGCCTTGCCCTCGATGGTGCGGTGGTCCGACCGGGCGAGCAGGCGGTCGAGGCGGAACCCGAGGAACGGCTTGGCGCCGACGACCGCCTTCTCCAACGCCGCCGGGTCGGTGCGGGCCAGCTCACCGGGATCACTCCCCGACGGGATGTCGGCCACGAGGATCTGCACCTCGTACCGCTGCTCCCACTCGTAGAACCGCTCGGCCGCGGCCTGGCCGGCGGCGTCGGCGTCGTAGGCCAGCACGATGCGGCGGGCGAAGTTCTTGAGCAGGCGGAAGTGCTCGTCGGTGAGGGCCGTGCCGCACGTCGCAACGGCGCGGGGCACGCCGGCCTGGCCGAACCCGATCACGTCGGTGTAGCCCTCGCAGACGATCACCTCGCCGGCGTCGACCACCGGACCCTTGGCCCAGTTGAGGCCGTACAGGACCTTGCTCTTCGCGTAGAGGCGGGTCTCGGGCGAGTTCTTGTACTTCGGACCGTCGGCGCCCGGCATGATCCGGCCGCCCAGCGCCACCGCGTCACCGCGCACGTCGAAGATCGGGAACAGGATGCGGGCGCGGAACGCGTCCTGCTGCTTGCCGGCACGGTTCTTGAACCCGAGCCCGGTCTTCTCGAGCACGTCATCCGGTAGCGACAGCGCGCGCGACAGCGCGTCCCACTCGTCGGGGGCCCAGCCCAACTTGTACGCGCGCACGACGTCGCCGTCGTACCCGCGCGACTTGAGGTAGCCGCGCGCCCGTCCCGCGTCCGGCGACGACAGCAGACGCTGGTGGTACCACTCGACGGCGCGCGCCATCGCCTCGGAGAGCTTGGCCTTCTCCTGCCGCTCGCGTGACTGGTCGCCCGTCTCGTCGTAGCGCAACGGGATGCCGGCGCGCGCCGCGAGCCGTTCCACCGCCGCCGCGAAGTCGAGGTGCTCGATCTCGCGCACGAAGGTGATGGCGTCACCCTTGGCCTGGCAACCGAAGCAGTAGTACAACCCCTCCTCGGCGTTCAGCGAGAACGACGGTGTCTTCTCGGCGTGGAACGGGCACAGCCCTTGCCACCGGCGGCCGACCTTGCGCAACGCGACATGGTCGCTGGCAACCGCGACGAAGTCCGTCGCGGACCGAACGCGCTCGATGTCCTCGGCGAGGATCCCCACCCGGCGCCCGGCTAGGTGCCGGCCAGCACCGCCTGCGCCGAGGCGAGGCGCGCGATCGGCACGCGGAACGGCGAGCACGACACGTAGTCGAGGCCGGCGTCGTAGAAGAGATGGATCGACTCCGGGTCGCCGCCGTGCTCGCCGCACACGCCGAGCTTGAGGTTCGGCTTCGTCTTGCGGCCGCGCTCGGCGCCGACCTTCACCAGCTCGCCGACACCGCCGGGGTCGATCGTCTCGAAAGGATTGCGCTTCAGCAGGCCCTTCTCCAGGTAGACCGACATCATCCGGCCCTCGACGTCGTCGCGCGAGAAGCCGAACGTCATCTGGGTCAGGTCGTTGGTGCCGAAGCTGAAGAAGTCGGCTTCCTCGGCGATCTCGTCGGCCCGGATGGCCGCCCGCGGCGTCTCGACCATCGTGCCGATGGTGACCTCGATCGGCTTCTTGACGCCCTTGGTCGCCGCCGCGATCGCGTCCTCGACCCAGCTGCGGGCCAGGGCGAGCTCCTCACGCGTGACGGTGAGGGGGATCATGATCTCGACCACCGGGTTGCCGCCGGCCTTCACCCGGTCGGCCGCCGCCTCCATCAGCGCCCGCACCTGCATGGCGTAGAGGCCCGGCTTGATCACGCCGAGCCGCACGCCGCGGGTGCCGAGCATCGGGTTGAACTCCTCCCACAGCCGGGCCGCCTCGTAGAGCTTCTGCTCTTCGTCGGTGAGGCCGACCGTCGCCGCTTTCACCGCCAGCTCGTCGGTGGGCGGCAGGAACTCGTGCAGCGGCGGGTCGAGCAGGCGCACCGTCACCGGCAGCCCGTCCATCGCTTCGAGGATCTCGATGAAGTCCGCCTTCTGGACCTTGCGGAGCGCCTCCAGCGCGGCTGCCTCCTCGGCGGGCGTCTCGGCGAGGATCATGCGCTGGACCACCGGCAGCCGGTCACCGAGGAACATGTGCTCGGTGCGGCACAGCCCGATGCCTTCGGCGCCGAACTCGCGCGCGTTGGTGGCGTCGGGCCCGTTGTCGGCGTTGGCCCGGACGGCCAGCTTGCCCTTCCGGATCTTGTCGGCCCACGTGAGGACGATGTCGAACTCGGGCGGCGTGGCGCCGGTGGTCAGCTCGACCGCTCCGAGGACCACTTCGCCGGTGGTGCCGTTGAGCGAGATGACGTCGCCCTTGTGCACGGCGACGTCGCCGGCCGCGAAGCTGTCGCCGCGGATGCGGATCTTCTCGGCGCCGACGACCGCCGGCTTGCCCCAGCCGCGGGCGACGACCGCCGCATGACTGACGAGCCCGCCGCGGGACGTGAGGATGCCTTCGGCGACCGCCATGCCGTGCACGTCGTCGGGCGACGTCTCGCTGCGCACGAGGATGCACTTCTCGCCGCGGTTCACCGCGTCGACGCACTCGTCGGCGGTGAAGTACACCTTGCCGACCGCGGCGCCCGGTGACGCCGCCAAGCCCTTGGCGATCACCTTCACGTCGGTCGACGCGAATTGCGGGTGCAGCACCTGCTCGAGGTGCTCGGCGGTGATGCGCTGGACCGCCTCCTGCTCGGTGATCCGCCACTTGCGGCCCTTCGTCATGTCGACTGCCATGCGCAGCGCCGCGATGCCGGTGCGCTTGCCGACCCGCGTCTGGAGCATCCAGAGCTTGCCCTGCTCGATGGTGAACTCGGTGTCGCACATGTCGCGGTAGTGCTCCTCGAGCCGGTCGAAGATCTGGAGCAGCTGCTTGTAGATCTTCGGGAACTTCTGCTCGAGGGCCGACAGCGGCAGGGTGTTGCGGATGCCGGCCACGACGTCCTCGCCCTGCGCGTTGATGAGGAAGTCGCCGTACGCGCCCTTGGCGCCGGTGGCCGGGTCGCGGGTGAACCCGACACCCGTGCCGGAATTGTCGTCGCGGTTGCCGAACACCATCGTCTGCACGTTGACCGCGGTGCCGAGGTCGTGCGGGATGCGCTCGCGCTCGCGGTAGGCGACGGCGCGGGGCCCGTTCCACGAGCGGAACACCGCTTCGACCGCGCCGCGGAGCTGGTCGCGCGGATCCTGCGGGAACGGCTTGCCGGTGTGCGAGCGGATGATCTCCTTGTAGGAGCGCACCAGGTACCGCAGCAGGTCGGGCGGCACCTCGGCGTCGTGCTCGGTGTTGGCCAACTGCTTCGCCGCTTCGAACGGCTCGTCGAACGTCGCGGCCTCGATGTCGAGCACGATGCGGCCGTACATCGAGAGGAAGCGCCGGTACGAGTCGTACGCGAACCGTTCGTCGTCGGTCTGCTTGGCGAGGCCCTCGACCGACTCGTCGTTGAGACCGAGGTTGAGGACGGTGTCCATCATCCCGGGCATCGAGAACTTGGCCCCCGACCGCACACTGACGAGCAGCGGGTCCGCAGGGTCGCCCAGCCGCTTGCCCATCGCCTTCTCGAGACCCTTGACGTGCTTCGCGATCTCGTCGTCGAGCCCCTTCGGCCATCCGCCCTGCATCGCGGCCCGGCACGCGTCGGTGGTGATGGTGAACCCGGGCGGGACCGGCAGCTTGAGCACCGAGGTCATCTCGGCGAGGTTGGCGCCCTTGCCGCCGAGCAGGTCCTTGAGACTCATGGGCGGCTTGCGGTGCTTGTGGTCGAAGTCGAAGACGTACGGCATGGCCGTACAGCCTACCGGCCGGTCGGCGCCGGTCCCCCGAGCCTTACTGCAGCTTTTCGCGCAGATGGTCGACCAGGTGATCGACCGGGACGCGGTCCTGGGCGAGGGTGTCGCGGTCGCGGACGGTCACCGCCTTGTCGTCGAGCGAGTCGAAGTCGACGGTGATGCAGTACGGCGTGCCGATCTCGTCCTGGCGCCGGTAGCGGCGGCCGATCGACTGCGTGTCGTCGTACTCGGTCATGAAGTGCGGCTGCAGCAGATGGAGCACCTCGCGGGCCATCGGCGAGAGCGTGTCCTTCTTGGACAGCGGCAGCACCGCGACCTGGTAGGGCGCCAGCCGGTGGTGGAGCCGCAGGACCGTGCGGGTCTCGCCGTTGACCTCGTCCTCGGTGTAGGCCGCCAGGAGGAACGCCATCATCGAGCGGGTGGCGCCGGCCGACGGCTCGATCACGTGCGGGACGTACCGCTCGCCGGTGGCCTGGTCGAAGTACTCGAGCTTCTCGCCCGAGTGCTTGGCGTGCTGGGTGAGGTCGTAGTCGGCGCGGTTGGCGATGCCCTCGAGCTCACCCCATCCCCACGGGTACCGGAACTCCACGTCGGACGTGCCCGACGAGTAGTGGCTCAGCTCGTCGGCCTCGTGGGGCCGGAGCCGCAGCTGCTCCTCCGGGATGCCGAGGTCGGTGTACCAGCGGAACCGCTCGGCGCACCAGTACTCGTACCACTTCGGCCCCTCGTCGGGCGGCACGAAGTACTCGAGCTCCATCTGCTCGAACTCGCGCGTCCGGAACACGAAGTTGCCCGGCGTGATCTCGTTGCGGAACGCCTTGCCGATCTGCGCGATGCCGAACGGCGGCTTCTTGCGCGACGTCGACAGCACGTTCATGAAGTTGGTGAAGATCCCCTGCGCGGTCTCGGGCCGGAGGTAGGCCACGGTCCCCTCGGACTCGACGGGGCCGGCGTGGGTCTTGAACATCAGGTTGAACTGCCGGGCCTCGGTGAACGTGCCGGTCTTGCCGCAGTTCGGGCAGGTGGTCGGGTCGGTGAGCTGGTCGAGCCGGAAGCGCTCCTTGCAGTTCCGGCAGTCGACCAGCGGGTCGGTGAAGTTCTCGAGGTGGCCCGACGCCTCCCAGATCGCGGGCGGCGAGAGGATGGCGGCGTCCAGCCCCACGACGTCGTCCCGAAGCTGCACCATGGCGCGCCACCACGCCTCCTTGACGTTGCGCAGCATCAGCACGCCGAGGGGGCCGTAGTCGTACGTGGAACGGAAGCCGCCGTAGATCTCCGCCGACGGGAAGATGAACCCCCGCCGCTTGCAGAGGTTGACGACCTGTTCCATGAGCTCCGGGTCCGACATCGTCCGACGAGGCTACCGGCCGACGTGCCGAAGGTCCGGAGGGTTTGTCGCGCACCGCGCGACAAACCCTCCTCAACCTACGCGGCGGCGACCGCCGCGGTGGCCGGCTCGAGGGCGACCTTGACGACCTCGCGGACGTCGTCGACCAGGTGGAACGTGATCGCGTCGCGCACCGCCTCGGGGACGTCCTCGAGATCCGGGCCGTTCCTCGCCGGCAGCACGACCTCGGTGAGGCCGGCCCGGTGGGCCGCCAGCACCTTCTGCTTCACGCCGCCGATCGGGAGCACCCGGCCCGACAGCGTGACCTCACCGGTCATGCCCACGGTCGACTTCACCGGCCGGCCCGTGAGCAGGCTGACCAGCGCGGTCGTCATGGTGACGCCCGCCGACGGCCCGTCCTTCGGCACCGCGCCGGCCGGGAAGTGGATGTGGAACCGCTCGCCCGCGAAGGCCTCGTCCGACAGACCGAGCTCGATGGCGTGCGACCGCACGAACGACAAGGCGATCGATGCCGACTCCTTCATGACGTCACCCAGCTGACCGGTGACGGTGAGCGCGCCACCGCCGGGCTCGGCCGTTGCCATGGCCGTCGCCTCGACGAACAGCACGTCGCCGCCGGCGCCGGTGACGGCCAGACCGGTCGCGACGCCGGGCACCGACGTGCGGTCGGCGGCCTCGGCGAAGAACTTCGGCCGGCCGAGGTGGCCGCGGATCTCGGGCACCCCGACGGTGACCGGCGCGGTGGCCGAGCCGTCGGCCAGCCGGGCCGTGACCTTGCGGAGCAGCTTGCCGAGCTCGCGCTCGAGCGACCGCACACCCGCCTCGCGGGTGTAGTCGGCGATGACCTGCCGGATGGCGTCGTCCTCGACGACCACGTCGGTGTCGGTCAGGCCGTTGCGCTCGCGCTGGCGCTGCAGCAGGTGGCCGGTCGCGATGGCCAGCTTCTCGTCCTCGGTGTACCCGTCGAGCCGCACGACCTCCATGCGGTCGAGCAGTGGGCCGGGGATGGTCTCGGCCACGTTGGCGGTCGCGATGAAGAGCACGTCGGACAGGTCGAGGTCGACCTCGAGGTAGTGGTCGCGGAAGGTGTGGTTCTGCGCCGGGTCGAGCACCTCGAGCAGCGCGCTCGACGGATCGCCGCGCCAGTCGTTGCCGAGCTTGTCGACCTCGTCGAGGAGCAGGACCGGGTTCATCGTGCCGGCTTCCTTCATGGCCCGGGCGATGCGACCGGGCTGCGCGCCGACGTAAGTCCGGCGATGCCCGCGGATCTCGGCCTCGTCGCGCACGCCGCCCAAGGCGACCCGCACGAACGTCCGCCCGAGGGCGCGCGCCACCGACTCACCGAGCGACGTCTTGCCGACGCCCGGCGGGCCGACCAATGCGAGGATGAGGCCGTCGCCGCGCCGGCCGCTGGCTTCGCTGCCCTGCAGGCGGCGGCGGGCCCGCACCGCGAGCTCCTCGACGATGCGGTCCTTGACCTCGGTGAGCCCGGTGTGATCGGCGTCGAGCACGGCCCGCGCCGCGTTCACGTCGGCCGTGTCCTCGGACTTGACGCCCCAGGGCAGCTCCGTCAACCAGTCGAGCCAGGTGCGGATCCAGCTCTGCTCCGGGCTCTGCCCGTTGGTCCGCTCGAGGCGGTCGATCTCGCGCTCGACCGCTTCCCGCACGGCCGGCGGCATGTCGAGCCCTTCGATGCGGGCGCGGTAGCCACCGACGGCGTCGTCCTCGCCGTCCTCGCCCAGCTCCTTGCGGATGGCGGCCATCTGCTGGCGCAGCAGGAAGTCGCGCTGCGCCTTGTCCATGCCCTCGGCGACGTCGTTGCGGATGCGCTCGGCGACGTCGAGCTCGGCCAGCGCCTCGCGGGCGAACTCGAGCGCGACCTCGAGACGCTGCTCGACGTCGACCGCCTCGAGGACGGCTATTGCCTGCTCGATCGGGATCCCGGTCCAGGACGACGTGACGATGTCGACCGAGGGACCCGGCTCGCTGGTCGAGCGCAGGGCCTCGGGCAGGCGGCGCGAGCCGCGCTTCTCGGCGACCGCGGCCACGACGGCGCGGTACTCACGGCTCAGCTCGCGGACGCGATCGGTCGGCGGGCCGTCGGGGCTGGCCTCGGCGTGGACGCGGAGGAGGCCGTTGCCGCCATCGGGTTCGGCGGCGCCGAGCACGGCGCGGTGGACGCCGCGCACGAGCACGGCGGAGATGCCGCCGGGCAGCTCGCCGGTGGTCTCGACCTTGGCGACGGTGCCCACCTTGGCGAAGCGGCCGTCGACGTTCGGCACGAGGACCAGGTGGCCGTCACCGGCCACCGCGGCCGCGACTGCGGCCTTGGCCTCGTCGGAGTCGATCGCCACGGTGACGACGATGCCCGGGAGGACCACGCCGGCGTTGAGCGGGAGGAGAGGGAGGGTGGGGGCGGTTGTCTCTGCCATACGCCAATCCAACGGCCGTAGGCGAGAAATGATTCCGACCTGATTACAGAATTACTCGCCTGCGGTCACGCCGGTCATGCCCGGTCGAGGACGTGGGCCGACCGGAGCCGACGCTCGAGGTGGTGCTCCAGGGCCCGCGTCGCGAGCCGCTCGACCTCGTGGGTCACCGGGCCGGCGGGGTCGTTGAGGGCGCCGGCCAGGTCCCCGTTGAGGATCCGCCCGACGGCCTCGAGCGCCGCCGGCGACACCGGCGAGCCCCGCCCGCAGGCCCGGCAGAGCGCGCCGCCCATCCCGATGTCGAACCCGGTCAGCGGGCCGGGGCCGTCGCACGACGCGCAGGCGTCGAGGCGAGGGTGGAAGCCCTCGAGCGAGAGCACCTTGAGGTAGAACCCTGGCACCAGCAGCGGCGCGTTGCGGGCGGCCAGCGCCCGGAGCGCGCCGAGGAGCATCTGGTAGAGCGGGCGGGCCGGCTGGCGCTCCTGGGCGACCTGGTCCACCGCCTCCAGGAGCCGCACCGCGGCCGACAGCCGGTCGAGATCCTCCCGCAGGATCCGGTGGACCTCGAGGGCCTCGGCCTGGGTCACGATGTCGAGCTCGCGGCCCTCGTACATGAGCAGGCTGACGTGGCTGGTCGGCTCGAGGCGGCCGCCGAAACGGCTCTTCGTCTTGCGGACACCCTTGGCGACGGCCCGGACCTTGCCGTGGAGCGGCGTCACCATCGTCACGATGCGGTCGGCCTCGCCCAGCCGGATCGTCCGCAGGACGATGCCCTCATCGCGGTAGAGGCCCACGGCTAAGTATCCGTCGATCCGGCCTCGTCCCCGTCGATGCCACCGAAGCGGCGGTTCCGCCGCTGGAACTCGCGCACCGCGTCGAACAGGTGGTCGCGGCGAAAGTCGGGCCACAGCACGTCGGTGAACACCAGCTCGCTGTAGGCCAGCTCCCAGAGAAGGAAGTTGGAGATGCGGTACTCCCCCGACGTCCGGATGACGAGGTCGGGATCGGGCATGTCCGGGTGGTAGAGGTGGGCGCGGATGGCGCGCTCGTCGATCTTCGCCGGCGGGGTGCCGGCGGACGCCAGGGCGCGGACCGCGTCGACGATCTCGGCCCGACCGCCGTAGTTGAACGCGATCATCAGCGTCATCGTGCGGTTGTGTCGCGTGAGCTCGATCGACTCGTTCATCCGCTTGAGGAGCCGGCGCGGGACGCGCCAGTCGCGCCGGCCGAGGAACTGGATGCGCACGCCGCGCTCGTGCAGCTCGTCGCGCCGGCGGGCCAGCAGCGACTCGTTGAACTTCATGAGGTAGCGCACCTCGTCGGGCGGGCGGCGCCAGTTCTCCGTCGAGAACGCGTACACCGTGAGCCACTTCACGCCGAGCTCGAGCGCGCCCTCGACTGCGTCGAACAGTGCCTCCTCGCCGGCGGCGTGACCCTCGGTCCGCGGGAGCCCGCGGCGTTGCGCCCACCGGCCGTTCCCGTCCATCACGCAGGCGACATGGACCGGCAGGCGCGACCGATCGATGCCGGGAACGGGACTCACGAGTGGAAACTACCTGCCGGCAGGGTACGAACCGGGTCGTGCGCGAGCGGCTGGACCGGCTGGGGAAACGCTGGCCATGGTTCGAGACGGTGCTCCGGGTCTACGGGCGCTACAACGAGCTCAACGGGAACTACCTCGCCGCCGCGGTCACCCTGTCGGCGTTCCTGTCGATCTTCCCGCTCGTGCTCGTCGGGCTGGCGGTGGCCGGCTTCTTCTCCTCGGGGAACAGCCACCTCGCCAACGACCTCATCTCGAACTTCGGATTGCACGGCAAGAGCGCGGACACGTTGCGCCAGGCCCTGGCGACCGCGGAGCACAGCCGCCGGACCGCGTCGATCGTCGGGCTCGTCGGCCTGCTGTGGTCGGGCCTCGGCCTGGTCTCGGCCCTGCAGTACGCGATCAACACGGTGTGGCAGGTGCAGGGCCGCGGCCTGCGCGACAAGGTCGTCGGGCTGGCGTGGCTCGGCGGCGCCGGCCTGTTGTTCGTGGCGTCGTTCGCGGTGACCGCTGGGCTGAACTTCCTTCCGGGGGTGCTCGCGCCGGTGGGCGTGCTCGTCGGGTTGGCGCTCGACTTCGGCCTGTGGCTCTGGACGATGAAGGTGATGGGCAATCGCGACGTCGGGTGGAAGGTGCTGGTGCCGGGCGCGGCGGTCGGCGCGGTGGGACTCGAGGTGCTGAAAGCAGTCGGCTCGTTCTACGTGCCGCGCGTGGTCGCGTCGGCGTCGGCGCTGTACGGGTCGCTCGGGATCGTGTTCGCGGTGCTGGCCTGGTTGCTGCTCTTCGGCCGGCTGCTCGTCTACGCCTCGGTGGTCAACGTGGTGCGCTGGGAGGAGGACCACGGCACGGTGACGACGGAGATCGAGCTGCCGCGGCTCCCCGGGCTCGATGTCGCGCACGCCACGCGCGCCGGCGAGGCGATCCCCACGCCCGACATCGACCTCGGCGAACGGATCACGTAGCCGCGGGCTGCAGCGCGGCGCGTGTCGCTTCGACGTCGCGCGTCATCTGCGCGACCAGCGCGTCGACGGTGTCGAACCGCTCCTCGCCCCGCAACCGGCTGACGAACCTGACCTTGGCCGGCTCGCCGTAGAGGTCGCCGTCGAAGTCGAGCAGGTGGGCCTCCAGCAGCGACGCGTCGGCCGACTCGTAGAAGGTGGGCCGGCGGCCGAGGGAGATCGCGGCCGGGTGCACCGCGCCGCCCGGCCGCTCGTACCAACCGGCGTAGATCCCGTCGGCCGGCAAGCAGATCTCATCGGGCACCATCACGTTGGCGGTGGGGAACCCGAGCTGGCGGCCGCGCTTGTCGCCGGTGCCGACGATGCCGCGCACCTCGTGGGGCCGGCCGAGCAGGTTGGCGGCCTCGGCGACGCGACCCTCGGCCAGGAGTTGCCGGATCGCGGTCGACGACACCGGGCTGTCGAGGCCCGGCACCTGCACGAGCCCGAGCCCGATCGTCTCGAAGCCGAATTGCGGGCCCATGCCGCGCAGCAGCTCGACGTTGCCACCGCGGCCCTTGCCGAAGTGGAAGTCCTCCCCGACGACCACCGCCCGGGCACCGAGGCAGCCGACCAGCACCTCCTTGACGAACTCGTCGGCCGGCTCGCGCGACCGCGTCTCGTCGAAGTGGACGACCAGCGTGTAGTCGATGCCGGTCGCGGCCAGCAGCTCGAGGCGCTGGTCGAGATCGGTCAACAGCTTCGGTGCCGACGCCGGCCGCACGACCGCCGCCGGGTGCCGGTCGAACGTGACCACCGCGGTGGCGCACCCCCGCTCGGCCGCCAGCATGCGGACCTCGCCGATGACCGTGCGGTGGCCACGGTGCACGCCGTCGTAGGCGCCGATGGTGACGACCGTGCCGTCGGGCGGGCGCGGGCACCCGCTCAGGTCGGTGATCACGCGCACGAGTGCGAGGTTACGTGAGCACCACGGCCGGCTTGCCGTTCTCGTACACCGCGAGCAGGCGACCGTCCTCGGCCAGCACCGCGGTGGGGCCGCCGTCGCCGAGGTCCATGCGGGCCCCGTGCGCGATCCGGTCGGCCGTCAACTCGCCGACGGTGACGACCGGCAGGTCGCGCAGCGCGACCGCGGGCGCCAGCACCCGGTCGGTGGTGAGCGCGTCGATCGGCGCGGCGTCATCGACGAGGAACGACCCGATGGCGGTGCGCCGCAGGCCGCGGAGGTGGGCCCCGCCGCCGAGCGCGGCGCCGAGGTCGGCCGCCAGTGACCGGATGTACGTGCCCGACGAGCACTCGACTTCCACGCACAGGACGTGCGGGTCGGCAGTCGCGTCGATCGCGAACCGGTGGACCGTGACCGGGCGCGGCACCCGCTCGACCTCGTCGCCGCTCCGCGCGATCTCGTGGAGGCGGCGGCCGCCGACCTTCACCGCCGACACCATCGGCGGCAGCTGGAGGATGTCGCCGGTCAGCCCGGCGGCAGCGGCGCGCGCCTCGTCGACGGTGATGCCGGCCATGTCGTGCGTCGCGGTCACCTCACCGGTGTCGTCGAGCGTCGTGGTCTCGGTGCCGAGGACGACCTCGCCGACGTAGTGCTTCGGCAGCGCGCCGAGGAACCGCAGCAGCCGGGTGACCCGACCGAGGCCGACGAGCAGCAGGCCGGTCGCCGGTGGGTCGAGCGTGCCGGAGTGGCCCACGCGCTTCTGGCCGAAGATGCCGCGGCACTTGGCGACGACGTCGTGCGACGTCCAGCCGACCTCCTTGTCGACGAGCACGAGCCCGTCGATCACCGCGCCCCCACTCCGTTCTTTGAACGTCGGACCACCGCGGCGGTGGTCACACGTTCAAAGAACGGCACGGACGGGCAGCACGGCCCGGATCGCCTCCAGCACCTCGGGGATCGGCCGGTCGTCCGTCCAGCCGGCCGCCGCCCGGTGGCCGCCGCCGCCGAATTGCAGCGCGATCACGCCGACGTCGGTGTCGTCCACCGCCCGCAGCGACACCCGCGTGCCGTCGTGGGTCTCCTTGAGGACGCACGACACCGTTGCTTCCGAGGTGCGCCGCACGAGGTCGATCAGGCCCTCGGCTTCCTCGAAGTCGCAGCCGAACCGCTCGAAGTCCTCGATGGTGACCCACGTCGCCACGAAGCGGCGCTCCTTGTCGAGCTGCGCCCGTCCGAGCGCAGCCGCGACCAGCTGCAGGTAGTCGAAGCGGTGCTCCTCGAACAGCTGCCGGCTCATCGAGGAGATCGGCAGGTCAAACCGCGACAGCTCCTCGGCGAGGGCGAACACGTCGGGCGTGGTGCAGTCGTACTGGAAGCGGCCGGTGTCGGTGACGAGCCCGGAGTAGAGGCAGATGGCGGCGTCGCGCGTGAGCTGCCAACCGAGCCGCCGGGCCAGCGTGCGGACGACGACCGCGGTCGCGGCGGCGCCGGTGTCGATCACGTTGATGGTGCCGTAGCGGTCGTTGGTGGCGTGGTGGTCGAGCACGATCAGGTCGCCCGCCGCCTCCGCCGGCCACGCCAGCTCGCCAAGCCGGGCCAGGGAGCCGCAGTCGAAGGTGAGCATCACCTCGGGCTGCTCGGGGAAGTCGTCCGGCTTGGTGCAGCGGTCGAGGCCCGGGAGGTAGCGGTAGTGCGGCGCCACGACGAACGGCCGGGGCCACGATGCCAGCGACGGTTGACCGTTGGCCCGGCACAGGTGGTGCATGGCGAGGAGCGAGCCGAGGGCGTCGCCGTCGGGGGTGACGTGGCAGGCGAGCGCGAGCGACCCGGCGCCGCGGATCACCGCGACTGCTCGGTCGAGCTCGGCTTCCAGTTCCGGCGTCACGCGCCTCCATCCTCCTCTTCGCCGTGCTCGTCGCGGTGCACCTCGCGCAGGATCGCATCGACCCGCTCCCCAGTGAGTACCCCCGGATCGGGGCGGAAGTCCAGCCCAGGGGTGCGCTTGAGCCGCAACTGGCGCCCGATCGCCGCCTGCAACCGGACCCGGTGCTCACCAAGAGCCACCCCGGCCTCCTCGGCCGGCTCGGACGAGAGCCACACCACGGCGTGCCGCAGATCCGGGCTGACCTCGACCGCGGTCACCGTCGTGATGCCGAGGCGCTCGTCGTCGATCCGCTCGAGCTCGTCGGCGACGACCTCGCGCAGGACCTCGTTGACCCGGGCCGTGCGGGGGTAGCGTCTCGGGCTCTTGCCGCGCCTCACGAACGGTCCCGCTCGGACGACAGCACCTCGACCTCGGGGAACGACCACACGAATCGCTCCACCTTGGCCATGACCTCGTCGGCGTGGCCGGCGCTGGCCGAAACTGTGGCGAAGCCGAGACCGGCCCGCTGCCACTTGTCCTGGTGGGCGACTTCGGCCGCGGCCACGCCATAGCGGTTCTGCGCGCCGTGGATGATCGTCTTCATCACCGCCCGCTTCTCCTTGAGCGAATGGCAGGCCGGGAGCCGCAGGTCGAACTCGAGTGACGCTACGTGCGTGGAATCTCTCGCTCGTCGTAGGTCTCGATGACGTCGCCCGGCTTGAGGTCCTTGAAGTCCGAAAGGCCGATGCCGCACTCGAAGCCCGCCTGCACCTCGCGCACGTCGTCCTTGAAGCGACGGAGCGACGCGATCGCGCCGGTCCAGATGACGACGCCGTCGCGGAGGAACCGCACCTTCGAGCCGCGGGTGATGACGCCGTTGCGGACGTAGCAACCGGCGATGGCGCCGATGCGCGGCACCTGGAACACCTCGCGCACCTCGGCGTCGCCGGTGACGATCTCCTCGAACTCCGGCGCCAGCATGCCCACCATGGCGTTCTCGATGTCCTCGAGCACTTGGTAGATGATCTGGTAGGTCCGGATCTCGACCTTCTCCTGCTCGGCCAAGGTGCGGGCCTTGCGATCCGGGCGCACGTTGAAGCCGATGATCGTCGCGCTCGCCGCGGCCGCGAGCTGGATGTCGTTCTCGGTGATGCCGCCGACGCCGCGGTGGACGAACGACAGCTTGACCTCGTCGCGCTCGAGCTTCTTCAAGCTCTCGGTGAGCGCTTCGAGCGAGCCCTGCACGTCGGCCTTCACGATCAGGTTCAGCGTGGCGGTCTCGCCTCGCTGGATCTGCTCGAAGATGTCCTCCAGCCGCACCCCGGTGCCGATCTTGGACGCTGTGCCGCGCTGGTCGCGCAGGCGGTATCGCTGCTCGCGCGCCTCGGCGACGGTCTTGGCGATCTTGCCGGAGGGCGCGACCCGCAGCTCGTCGCCCGCGGCCGGCACATCGGAGAGCCCGAGCACCTGCACCGGCATCGACGGCGACGCCTCCTTGACCTGCTCGCCGGCGTAGTCGATGAGGGCGCGCACCGTGCCCCACGCGGCGCCGGCGACGACCGGGTCGCCCACGCGGAGGGTGCCCTTGTCGACCAGCACGGTCGCGACGGGACCGCGGCCGACGTCGAGATTGGCTTCGAGGACGACGCCGCGGGCCGGCCCCTCGGGGTTGGCCACCAGCTCTTCGACGTCGGCGACGAGGAGCAGCTGGTCGAGGAGGTCCTCGATGCCGAGGTTCTGCAGCGCCGAGATCTCGACCATGATCGTGTCGCCGCCCCACTCCTCCGGCTGGAGTCCCTGCTCGGCGAGTTGCTGGCGGACGCGCATCGGGTCGGCGTTGTCGCGGTCGATCTTGTTGATGGCCACGACGATCGGGACCTCGGCGGCGCGGGCGTGGTTGATGGCCTCGACCGTCTGCGGCATGACGCCGTCGTCGGCCGCGGTGACGAGCACCGCGATGTCGGTGGCGTCGGCGCCGCGAGCCCGCATCGCGGTGAACGCCTCGTGGCCCGGCGTGTCGATGAACGTGATCAGGCGGCCGTCCTTCTCCACCTGGTACGCGCCGATGTGCTGCGTGATGCCGCCGGCCTCACCGGCGACCACGTTGGCCTCGCGGATGCGGTCGAGCAGCAGCGTCTTGCCGTGGTCGACGTGGCCCATGACGGTGATGACCGGCGGGCGCGGTCGCAGTTGCTCCTCGTCCTCGTCCTCGCCGTCGTCGAACAGCGCCTGCAGCTCCGCCTCCTGCTGCTGTCCCGGGTCGACCAACAGCACGTCGGCGCCGATCTCAAGCGCGAACAGCTCGATCTGCTCGTCGGACAGCGACATGGTCGCGGTGACCATCTCGCCCTCCTGCAGCAGGAAGCGCACGACGTCGGCCGCGGTGCGGTTGAGCTTGGGCCCGACGTCCTGCGCGGTGCTGCCGCGCTCGATGACGACCTCGCCCTCGGGGACGGGCGCGCTCGACCGCGTGTAGTTGGTTGCCTGTGTCGGCTCGAGCTCCTCGAAGCTGCGACGCCGCTTGCGCCGGCGCTGCGGGCGCGGCCGCCCGCCGGGGCCGCCACCGGGACGACCACCGGGACCGCCGCCCGGGCGACCGGGGCCACCGCCTGGTCCACCGAAGCCACCACCGGGACGGCCGGGGCCGCCGGCGAAGCCGCCACCGGGACGACCGGCGCCACCGCCGAAGCCACCACCGGGACGACCGGCGCCACCGCCGAAGCCGCCACCGGGCCGGCCGGCACCGCCCGTGCGGGGCGCGCCGACGCCGCCGGGTCGGGGGGCCGGTCCCCCGCGCCCGCCCTGGCCGGGGGGCGGCGGGATGAGCTTGCCGGTCGACGAGCGCGGCGGGCCGCCGGGGGGCGGCGGGATGGCCTTGCCGGTGGCGGACCGCGGCGGCCCCGCGGCGGGTGC
>JAODBK010000082.1 GCA_025463925.1 Acidimicrobiales bacterium
GCAGCGCGTGGCGCACGGTGCGCCGCACGTCGGGCCGGGCGCCCGCTCCGGGGTTGCTCGTGGGCCGCAACCGCCGGCTCCGCCGCAGCGCGCCGGCGAGGCGCACGTCGGCCATCAGCCGCTTGGCTTCCGCGAACTCGTCGTGGCTGTAGGCGGCGAAGTCCTTGTGCCGCAGCACTTCGGTGGCGCTGTAGCGCACGGTGAGCAACGGCGCGTCGACCGCGAGCGGTTCTCCCGCGCCCGCTCCGTCGTCGCCGTCATCCGCGGCGTCCATCGCGAGTGCGACCAGCTCCACCGTCTCAGGCAACGACACCGCGGTTGTCCGGCCGGCCCAGAACAGCTCGAACGCCCGGTCGTAGACGCCGGCGTCCTCCGGCCGGGCGAGCAATGTGGCCCGCCCCGCCCAATACACCGCGTCGCGGTCATCGAGGCCGACGGCGGCCAGCGCGTCGGCGTACACCGGCACCCGCCCGACGGCGACGTCGGCGCCGGCGGATCGCAGCACCGTCGCGAACGCCACCGCCACCTCGGGCCCCCACACCGGCGTCGCCTCAGCCGTCACGGGAGACCGCCGCCTGCACCACCTCGGCCAAGCCGTGGGCCCGGACGCGCTCCTGGTCCTCGCGGTACTTCAGGACGGTGCCCAGGGTCGCGGCCGCGGCCCGCTCGTCGAGATCGGCGACGCCGAGCGATGCCAGGGCCTGCGCCCAGTCGATCGTCTCGGCGACGCCGGGCGGCTTGTACAGCTCCATGCCGCGCACTGCTTCCACGGCGGCCGCGACCTGGCGGGCCAGGGTGGCCGACGCGGCCGGCGCGCGCAGCCGCACGATGGCGACCTCGCGCTCGAGGTCGGGATGCTCGACCCAGTGGTAGAGGCAGCGCCGCTTCAGCGCGTCGTGCACGTCGCGCGTGCGGTTCGACGTCAGCACCACGACCGGCGGCACGACCGCGGTGAACGTTCCGAGCTCGGGCACCGTCACCGCGTAGTCCGACAGGACCTCGAGCAGGAAGGCCTCGAACTCGTCGTCGGCCCGGTCGATCTCGTCGATGAGCAGCACCGGGGGCGGACCGTCGGCGCCCGAACCGTCGATCGCCTGCAGGATCGGGCGCCGGACGAGGAAGCGCTCCGAGTAGAGCTCGTCCTCGACACCGGCGGCCGACTCGCCGGTGACCTCGGCGGCTCGCAGGTGGAGCAGCTGCCGGCTGTAGTCCCACTCGTACACCGCTTGGGCGACGTCGATCCCCTCGTAGCACTGCAACCGGAGGAGGTGCCCTCCCGTCCAGCGGGCCAGCACCTTGGCGACCTCGGTCTTGCCGACGCCGGCCTCCCCCTCGAGCAGCAGCGGGCGATGGAGCGTGAGCGCCAGGAACACCGCGGTCGCCAGCCCCTCGTCGGCCAGGTAGTCGTGCGCGGCCAGCGCGGCCCGCACCTCTTCGACCGACGAGACCATGAGAGAAGTGTACGAGCCGGTGACTTTTTCCCTCCCGGGACCGGCCGCAGAGGCCGGTCACGGGAGGTAAATCCGAATCGTCAGCCGACTTCGTCGAGGGCGCGGCGGACGAGGACGCGGGCGAGGTGGCGGCGGTAGTCGGCGCTGGCGTTGAGGTCGGCGGACGGCTCGGTGCCCTCGTCGGCCGACGCCGCGGCGTCGGCGACCGACGCGCCACCGGCGAGCGCCTGTTCGACGGACGTCGCCCGCACCGGCGTGGCCGCCATGTTCACCAGCGCGACGTTGGTGCCGCCGTTGACGCGCGCCGCGGCCGCGCCGACGATCGCCCAGTCCTGGGCCCGGCGGTTGAACTTCTGGTACGACCAGCCGCCGGCCAGCTTCGGCACCCGGATCTCCGTCAGCAGCTCGTCGGGCGCGAGCGCTGTCTCGAGGAAGCCGCGGAAGAAGTCGGAGGCCGCGATCTCGCGCTGGCCGGACGGGCCCTGCGCGACCAGCGTGCCGCCGAGCGCCAGCACGACCGCCGGCAGGTCGGACGCCGGGTCGCCGTGGGCGATCGATCCGCCGATGGTGCCGCGGTGGCGCACCTGCGGGTCGCCGACCATCCCGGCCACGTGCGAGAGGATGCCGCAGTCGGCGCGCAGCGCGTCCGACACCTCGACGTCGCGATGGCGGGTCAGCGCGCCGACCGCGATCTCGTCACCGGCGTCGCGCACGTAGGACAGCTCGGCGACCCGGCCGACGTCGACCAGCACGCCGGGCGTGGCGAGCCGCAGCTTCATCAGCGGCAGCAGCGAGTGGCCCCCGGCGAGCAGCTTGGCGTCGTCGCCGTGCTGCGCCAGCAACGACACCGCCTCGTCGGCCGATCCGGCGCGCACGTAGTCGAACGCCGCGGGGATCACGCGGTCGCCTTCGAGCCACCGGCGGCCATCACCGCGGCCACGATGTTGTGATAACCGGTGCAGCGACACAGGTTGCCTTCCAGGCCCTCGCGCACCTCGGCTTCGGTCGGCTTCGGGTGCTCCTCGAGCAGTGACAGCGCGGCCATCACCATCCCCGGTGTGCAGAACCCGCACTGCAACCCGTGGTGCTCCTGGAACGCCGCCTGCACCGGGTGCATCGCCGCCGCCGACCCGATCCCTTCGATCGTCGTGACGCTGCGGCCGTCGGCCTGCACCGCCAGCACCGTGCAGCTCTTCACCGACTCGCCGTCGAGCAACACCGTGCACGCGCCACAGGACGACGTGTCGCACCCGACATTGGTGCCGGTCAAGCCCAGCGTCTCGCGCAGGTGGTGCACGAGGAGCACCCGCGGCTCGACGTCGTGCTGCTGCTGCTCACCGTTGACCGCGATCGAGACCTTCACGCCTTCTCCCCTGCCGATTGGATCGCCTGCCACACCCGCTCCGCCGTCAGCGGCATGTCGACGTGACGCACACCGAGGTGGCTGAGGGCGTCGACCACCGCGTTCTGCACCGCGGGCGTGGCGCCGATGGTGCCGGACTCGCCGATGCCCTTGGCGCCGAGCTCGTTGAGCGGCGTCGGCGTCTCCATCGGGACGAGCTCGAAGCTCGGCAGCTCGGCGGCCGAGATCATGGCGTAGTCGGCGAGGTTGGCAGTGACGGGATTGCCGTCCTCGTCGTAGCGGACCTCTTCCATCAGCGCCTGCGCCACGCCCTGGGCGATGCCGCCGTGGCGCTGGCCCTCGGTGATGAGCGGGTTGAGGATCCGGCCCGAATCGTCGACCGCGACGAATCGCGTGAGCTCGACCCGCCCGGTCTCGACGTCGACCTCGACGACCGCGAGATGGGCGCCGAACGGGAACGACGCCCCCTCCGGCGTGAAGTCGATGTCGACCCGGAGGCCGTCGCCGTCGGCGTGGGCCGCGGCTGCGACCTCCGACCAGCTGCGGGTGACCGTCGGCGAACCGGCGACGTGGAAGTTGCCGGACGCGGTGTCCAGCACGACGTCGTCGGGCGCCGCCTCGAGCAGGTTGGCCGCGACCTCCCGCGCCTTGTCGGCGACCTGCGTCGACGCCTGCGCCACTGCGACGCCGGCGGTCTGCAACGACCGGCTGCCCATCGTGCCCTGCCCGGTCGGGATCAGGTCGGTGTCGCCCTGCACGAACTCGATGTCCTCGAGCGCGATGCCCAGCCGGTCGGCCACGATCATGGCGAACGCCGTCGCGTGGCCCTGGCCATGGCTGAACGTTCCCGCCCGGACGACGGCCTTGCCGTCGGCCGTGACCTCGACGCCGCCGAACTCCGGCCCCGGGACCGGGCTGGTGATCTCGACGTACACCGCCAGGCCGAGGCCGAGCTGGCGGGTGCCGCCCTCGGCTCGACGGCGCGCCTGCTCGTCGCGCAGGGCGCGGTAGCCGGCGGCGTCGAGCAGGAGGTCGAGGGCCTGCTCGTAGTCGCCGGAGTCGTACGTCGCGCCCATCGCGGTCGCGTACGGGAACTGGTCCTTCTGGATGAGGTTCGCTCGCCGGACCTCGGCCGGGTCCATCCCGATCTCGACCGCGAACAGGTCCATCGCCCGCTCGATGGCGGCCGCCGCTTCCGGACGCCCGGCGCCCCGGTACGCGGTGGTCGGCGTGGTGTTCGTCACGACGGTCTTGCCGCCGAACTCGACCTTCGGGATGACGTACACGCCCGACGCCATCAGCCGCGTCATGAACGAGAGGAAGCCACCCATGCCCGGGTACGCCCCGGCATCCTGGAGGACGACATTGCGCCACGCCAGCACCTTGCCGTCACGGGTGCCGCCGAGCTCGACGAACTGCGTCTGTCCGCGACCGTGCCCCATCGTCAGCATGCTCTCGGTGCGGGTCTCGACGAACCGCACCGGCCGGTCGACGCGCTTGGCGATCCACGGCAGCAGGTGCTCCTCGGTCGAGAGCCCCGTCTTGGCGCCGAAGCCGCCGCCGACGTCGGGCGCGATCACGCGCACCTGGCTCGGCTCGAGGCCGTACGCCTCGGCCAGCGAGTCGCGGAGCGCGTTCGGGTTCTGGGTCGAGGCCCATTGCGTCAGCCGGCCGTCCGGTCCCCACACCGCGGCCGCGGCGCGCACCTCCATCGGGCACGGCGCCACGCGGTTGTTCACGATCCGCTGGCGCACCACGACGTCGCAGCCGTCGAAGAAGTCCGGGGCCGGCGAGAAGCCCATCATCGCCCCGATGTCCATGGCGATGTTGGTGCCGACATCGGGGAACAGGAGCACCTCGCTCTGCTCGGCCGATTCGGGGTCGACGATCGCCGGCAGCGGCTCGTAGTCGACGAAGACCAGCTCGGCGGCGTCGACGCCCGCGGCCCGGGTCTCGCTGACGACGGCTGCAACGGGCTCGCCGACGAAGCGGACGCGGTCGGTGGAGAGCCACGGCCTCGTCATCGCCATGTTCAGCATCGGGATCGCCGGCGGGCGGGGCGCCAGGTCGACGTCGGCCGCGGTGAAGATCGCCACCACGCCGGGCGCGACGCGGGCTTCGGCGGTGTCGATCGACGAGATCACCGCGTGCGCCATCGTCGAGCGCACGTAGGTGACGAACAGCGCGCCGTCGAGCGGCACGTCGTCCACGTAGGTGCCGCCGACGGTGAGGAACCGCGGATCCTCCAACCGCACGACACGGTTCCCGAGAATGCTCACTTGTCGGCCTCCTTCGTCGGCCGCCGTGAGCACGGCGCGACATCGTTGGTTCGCTCGCTCCGCTCGCTCACGTGTCGGCCTCCTTCGTCGGCCGCCGTGAGCACGACACGACATCGCGGGTCCGCTCGGTCACGCGGCGAGTCCTTGCTGGATGCGTTGCGCGTAGACCGGCGCCCGTCCGGCCTCGTCGTGCTTCACGTAGGCGTAGACGTCGCGGCCCGACTGGGCCATCGATTGCAGGCGCGCCGCCCAGCGGTCGAGCTCCTCGTCGGCATAGCGCGCCCGGCGGAGCCGGACGTAGGTGAGGCGGCCGACCATCACGTCGGGCGCGGCGCGGTCGTCGCTGTCGGTCAGCACGAACGTCGGCCCGGCGACGTCGAGCCGCTGCAACACCGCGTCGGTGAGCCACGCCGGCGCCAGCTCGAACGCGGCGTCGATCCCGTCGGGCAGCGCGGCGACGATGCGGTCGAGCCGCTCGACGTCGGGCTGCTGGTGCGGCAGCTGGAAGAGGATCGGCCCGAGACGATCGCGCTCGGCCAGCGGGGCCAGCGCCTGGCAGAACTCCGACACCCGTTCCTCGATCCCGGTCAGGTCGCGCCGGTGGGTGATCCCGACGTGCGCCTTCGGCGCGAACCGGAAGCCGTCAGGACTGGCGCCGATCCAGCCGGCGAGCGTGGTCTCGTTCGGGCGGCGGCGGTACGTCGCATGCGCCTCCACCGTCGGCAGCCGCTCGGCGTAGTACGGCAGCATCCGGCCGGGCCCGGTGCCCGGCGGATAGAAGGCGTCGACCCACTCGCGGTACGACCACCCACTCGTCCCGACGCGGACCCCCGTCATCGAGCGGCACCCTACTTGCCGCCGAAACCGGCGGGTTCAGGTGGTGCGGAGCACGTACCCGACGCCGCGCACCGTGTGCACGATCCTCGGTCCGACCAGTTCGAGTTTCGCCCGCAGCCCGGACATGTGGCGTTCGACGAGGTTGACGTCGCAGGCGCCGTGCCCCCACAAGCGGTCGAGCAACTCCACTTTGGAGACGACGCGGCCGGGGTGACCCGCCAGCAACGAGAGGACGCCGAACTCCAGCCGGGTGACGTCGAGGACGTGCCGGCAGTAGGAGACGACGTGGGCCCGGTCGTCGACGACGAGATCGCCGACGCGGATCACCGGCGAGGCACCACGGCCGGACCTCCGGAGCACCGCCCGGAGCCGGGCGATCAGCTCGTCGTGTGAGAACGGCTTGACGATGTAGTCGTCGCCGCCCGACTCGAAACCCGAGATCCGGTCGGCGACCGTTCCCAACGCCGAGCAGAACACGATCGGGACGTCGCTCCCCGCGCGCAACCGGCGCGCCACGTTGAGCCCGGCGGAATCGTCGGATCCGTCGCGCACGTCCAGGATCACGACGTCGGGCCGCATCTCGTCGGCGACGCGCTGGACGTCGTCGGCCGGACCGGTGGCGTGCACCGCCCACCCTTCGCGCTCGAGCACGGCGACCAACAGGTCGCGCACGTCGGGATCGTCCTCGACCGCGAGAACCTGAACCTGCATACCCCCCACGTGAACGTCATCGCACCACGAGGCGCGGGCGATACGGCCGTCGCCGTGATGCGCAAAGAACTAGCTCAAGATCAACGCCGCGGCCACCGATGTATTGGGACGGAGGGCAGTACCTGCGAACCGGCAAAGCCGTAGGAATGCGGCGACGCAACGCCACGGGCCCAGAACGGGCAGCCGGGCTGCCGAACAGGTTGGGCGGCTGGGGCCGCCATCCGCAGGTGCATTCGAGCAGTTTGACCTGCGGAGGGTGAGATGTCACTTAGGGTGCGGAGATACCGGGCGATCATCGTCGCCGCGGGAGTCGTAGTCGCAAGCGCTGCTGCAACCTCGCCGTCGATGGCCGCAGGAAAGGGCAGCTCGTCGGGGACCACCTGCAGCCGGAAGTCGCCGTGCTCATCCGCCGACCAGACGCCACCCACCGTCGGCATCTCCACGCCCTCTCCAGGCAGCAACGTCAGTGGCACATTCACGGTCTCCGGCACGTCATCCGACAACATCAGCGTTGCCAAGGTCGACGTGCAGGTCGATGGCGGCGCGTTCAACATTGCGAGTGGGTCGACCAGCTGGTCGACCACGATCGACAGCACACCGCTGACGAACGGCTCGCACACCATTACGGCGCGGGCGACCGACGGTGCCGGGAACATCGCTACGGCGATTGTCGCCGTGACCACCGCGAACGGGACATCCGCCGCAGACATCGTCCTGGCCAACCCCAACGTTGGCACGAACCTGATAGTGACCGGCCGCGGCCGCATGACCGAGATCGGCACCGTTTCGGTGCTGCTCTACCAAGAGTCGAGCACGCACAAGCCGTGGGCCTATTTCCGGGACCGCAGTTCGGGCGCGACCTCTCACGTGGCGCTCCCGACGAACCAAGCGCCGGGGAATGATTGGGCCAAAGCCGAATACGCCTGGTCGAGCGCCGGTGATCTTTGGATCCTGTCCGGTGGCGGACCGGTGCATATCCGCCAATACCGGTTGAGTGGGTCACCGCTCCCGACGACCGCAGCACTTGTCTCCGACAAGGTGCTCGGCGACTCGGACAGCCGAGCGGGCGATCTGGTGGTCCTTCGGAGTGGGGCGATCGTCGGCGTGTGGCATCAGCAGGGCGACACCGGGTCCCAGGGTCAGGGTCTCGCATACCGCGATGCATCAGGCAACTGGTCGACCACGTACCCGATCCAGTTCATGCCGACGGTCGCGAGCTGGCAGGCGGCCGTGCAGCATCCCGTCGACGGCAGCGTCTGGGTGTTCAGCGACGCTGACTCTTGGGGCGCGATCGGAGCGATGCACCTCACCGAGACCACGAATGGACTCGCACTCGACTGGACCAATGGCAGCTTCGTCGACGTTCCGAAATACGGGGACCACGGGCCCGATCCCGAGAATCCCGACATTGAGGCCGTGCCGGATCCGACGACAGGGACGATCGCGCTCGCGTATCAGAGCCACAAGCGCGTGATCTTCTCGACCTCACCATTCGTCGCCGGAAGCTTCATCGCCGTCGCCCGCGTTGCAGCAAGCGGCGCGGTGAGCTTCGATTCGCTCGCGACGTATGTGGAGCGCGTGTCGCAACTCGGACTCGTCGTCAACGGCGGCTCGACATGGCTGACCTACCGGCCGGTCGATCAGTCGACGTTGACGTACCAGGACGTTTACGTCAGCCGGTTCACGCAGGGAGCTTGGGGCAACGCGATCCGTCTCGGAACGACCTACAGCCAGTACGACACGATTGCCTTCGGGCCGGAGCACAACGAGTTCGCGACGCGGATGGCCGATGGTGCCGTGCACTTCTTCACGGCCTCAGCCACGAGCGGGGGGTAACAACGAGTGAGGCGGGGGCCGGCAAACCGACCCCCGCCTCATGCTCGCATTTACGAATGACTACGGTGCCGTGTTCTGGTCTCCGTAATCGATCGTGACCGTCACCACGTCCCGCTCGGCTGCCGAACAACGGGTATGGATGTCAGTGGTCGTCCCCAACGGGTAGCACGACGTCACATCCGGGTTGTTCGCGTCAAGGGCGGTCGGGATCTTGCCGTGACCGACTGCGATGTTCTTCACACTGCTCGACGTCGCCGTGCCGGTGGGCCCAGCGAGGGTCGCGGTGCACGTGAACGTCCACGTCTCGCCGGGATCAAGCTTGTTGTTGTTCGCTCCCGGATTGTTGGTCGCAGCTCCATTCCCGATGTCGCCGACGTTGTGCGTCGCGTCGCTGATGGGATTACCACCATCGGTCGCATTGGCGACGCCCAGGACATGCTTCACGGCTGAGCAGTTGTTGTCGACGACCCATCCGCCGTTGTCCGTGGCGCTTATCGGGCTGCCGGTGGCATTTGGCTGATCGAGGGCGGCGTTGCCCGAGTTGTGCTCCGTGTAGGTGTACGTGATCGCCGCTGACGCCGTCTTGATGAGCTCGGTGGCCGGCGCGATCCGCGTCAGGGTCACCGATTGCTGTTCCTCGAGGTCACACAGTTTTCCGGCATCTGTCCCGGTCCCGAGCCCGACTCCGCCGGTTCCCGGGCCGCTCGTGCAGTAAGTGACGTCCAGGCCACTTGAGTTCAGGCTCGTATCGATCCCGTGACCGGTGGCGATGATGGTTCCACCGCTGCTCGGCGCAAACGGGCCGCAGGCGAACTGCCACGCCTCGCCGGCATCCATGATGTCGTTGTTGTTCAGGTCACCGACATTGTGGGTCACGTTGCTGGCCGGAATCGCATCGGCATCGCTCCCCATCACGTCGGCCGGCTGCGTCGGGCACGCTGAGATGTCGGCGGTGCCGCTCAGCGAGACGTAATGCGACGCCGGCGCGGTGGTCGTTGTCGGAGACGCCAGTGGGCGGTTGCCGTCGTTCGTCTCGGTGACCGAGATCGTCACGTTCTGTCCGGCGTAGACCGTCGTCGGCGAGACCGTCAGGCTGAGCGTCGTGCTCGGTCGGCAGACACCTAGTGACCCGCGAGCGAAATCGAAGATCGTCGCAGTCGGCGACTGAGACGAGCGGGTGTCGCCGACGAAGGTCGCGAAGCAAGAGGAGCCGAGGCCGGCCGCCGTCAGGTTCACGCCACCCTCGAAGAACTCCAATGGATTGAGGGCACCGCCGTCCTTGTCCGGATGATTCCATGGCGGGGTTATCGATGCCGTGGAGTTCGTTATCGCGCAGGCGTTCTGGTCGGCGGGATCTGGCGTGGTGGAAGGGCCACAGGTACCGCCCGTGGCACTCGGACTGGTGTCGAGATGGCCGTTTGCGCCGCCGCTCCACTTGTAGGCGGCGACGTTGGCACTCAGGCCGCCGTTGGTGAAGGCGCTGACGACGAGGAGGTCGCCATCCTGATGGTCACCAGTGAAGTTCTTCGTTCCGCTCGTGGAGTCACAGTCGACGGTTCCATCCTTGAGGAACCACATCGCGATGTTGGAGTCACCGTTCGGTGACGACTTCTCCATGCCGAAATACAGAATGAAGTCGCCATTCGGAGCGGTGTACGCCGCAGCGTACGCGTTGACGATGTCAACCTTGTCGCCCACGTTGTTCGCCTTCTTGCACTGCCATCCGGAGCTGATGTTCAGCGTGTCCTTGCTGCCGGTCGCGTACACCGTCTCGTCGGGCAACACGTAGTCGGCCTTCGCACCGGATGCGCCGTAGCCCGGAGCGTTCGTCGCGTCCGGCAGCGTCAGGTTCTTCACGATGTCCCCGGTCACCGGAGAAGTGGACGCCTTGAAGAAGCTCTCCCAGTCGAGGTTCTGAGTTGTGGAGCTGTCGGAGTTGTGGGTGTCCGGTCCCACCACTGTGTTGCCGTCAAGTTGGAATGTGTCGTCGTGCACCGCGCTGGCCGGAAGCTGCCCAACGACGACGAGGCCGCCGATCAGCGCAGTCATGACCAACGCCCGACCCGTCTTCTTGGGGCGCCGGGCCCACAAACTCGATATCCGCATCTCTCTCCCTCCGGCGGGCCAGGTGGCCCGCGACGTCCCTCAGATGCGGCGTCGGGTTCGCCATTCGCTCCCCGCGGACCAGGCGACCAAATACGCGCCCACGGATCGTCACTTCGCCAGGACTAAGTAGTACGACCCATTCCTGACAACCGTCTGACGGCGAGGACAGCGCTCACCCAACACGCCGCGTCCGCCACGCGGACGGGCTACCGGCGGGACCGGGTGGAGGTGGTGGTGGTCGTGGTCGATGCCGGCCGGCCGGGGAGGATCGCGTACGCCTCTTCGCCCGGCTTCACGAGGTTGTACTGCTCCCGCGCCAGCCGCTCGATCTCGGCGTCGGTGTGGAGCTGGCGCACGTCGTCGTCGAGCTTCGTGTTCTGCTGCTCGAGCGTCGTGAGCTCGTTGATCGCCTTGGCCTTGCGCGACCGCTGCTCGAGCAGCGCGCGGGTGGGGAAGATGGCGAGGAACAGGGTGGCCAACACGACGAACGGCAACGCGATCCAGATGACACGCCTCATGTCGCCCTCCCGCCGGCGAGCGCGCCGGCGCCCCAGAATGCCGCCGAGTCGCCGAGGTCCCCCTCGATGCGCAGCAGCTGGTTGTACTTCGCGACCCGATCCGAACGGGCCGGCGCGCCGGTCTTGATCTGGCCGCAGTTGGTAGCCACGGCGAGGTCGGCGATGGTCGTGTCCTCGGTCTCGCCCGAGCGGTGCGACATCACCGCGGTGTAGCCCGAGCGGGTCGCCAGCGACACCGTCTCGAGCGTCTCGGTGAGCGAGCCGATCTGGTTGACCTTGACGAGGATCGAGTTCGCCACCCCCGACTCGATGCCCCGGCCCAGCCGCTCGGTGTTGGTGACGAAGAGGTCGTCGCCGACCAGCTGCACCTTGTCCCCGACGGCGCGGGTCAGCGCGGCCCAGCCGTCCCAGTCGTCCTCGGCCATGCCGTCCTCGATCGACACGATCGGGTACCGAGCGACCAGGTCGGCCCAGAACCCGACCATCTCCTGCGACGTGAGCGACCGCCCCTCGCCGGCCAGCTCGTACCGGCCGTCCTTCCAGAGCTCCGACGTGGCCGGGTCGAGCGCGATGGCGATGTCCTCGCCGGGCGCGAAGCCGGCGCGCTCGATGGCGTCGACCAGGGCGCGCACCGCGTCTTCGTTGGAGGACAGGTTCGGCGCGAACCCACCCTCGTCGCCGACCGCGGTGGACAACCCGCGCTCGTGCAGCAGGGCCTTCAGCGCGTGGTACGTCTCGACGCCCCACCGCAGCGCCTCGGAGTACGACGCCGCGCCGATCGGCATCACCATGAACTCCTGGAGGTCGACGTTGTTGTCGGCGTGCACACCGCCGTTGACGACGTTCATCATCGGCACCGGCAGCACGTGGGCATTGGCGCCGCCGACCGACCGGTAGAGCGGCAGCTCCAGCTCGTCGGCCGCCGCCTTGGCGTTCGCCAACGACACGCCGAGGATGGCGTTGGCGCCGAGCCGGCTCTTGTTGTCGGTGCCGTCGAGCGCGATCAGCTCGAGGTCCAGGCCCCGCTGGTCCAGGGCGTCGAGGCCGGCGACGGCGTCGCGGATCTCGCCGTTGACGTGCTCGACCGCGGTCAGCACGCCCTTGCCGCCGTACCGGTCGCCGCCATCGCGCAGCTCGACCGCCTCGAACTTCCCGGTCGACGCGCCCGACGGCACGATGGCCCGGCCGCGCGCCCCCGTCGCCAGGCCGATCTCGACCTCGACCGTCGGGTTGCCGCGCGAGTCCAGCACCTCGCGGGCGTGGACGTGCTCGATCTCGCTCACCTGTTGCTCCTGTTGCTGATGTGCAGAAAGTACCGGACCCACCCCGGTCTTTGAACGCATTCCCACCGTGGGGGTGGCCGGGGGTTCAAAGAACGGTGCGCTTGACCTCGTCCCAGAGCCCGTCGAGGGTGGCGAGGTCGGCGGTCGCCATGTCGATCCCACGCTCGGCGGCCCGCGACTCGACCGCGGTGAAGCGGTCACGGAACTTGGCGGTGGCGCCCCGGAGCGCGGCCTCGGGATCGAGCTTCAGGTGCCGGGCCACGTTCACCACCGCGAACAGCAGGTCGCCCAGCTCGTCGGCCGACGGATCGGCCTGCAACTCGGCCAGCTCCTCGGCGACCTTCGGGTAGGCGCCGCCGACGTCGGGCCAGTCGAAGCCCACCGACGCCGCCTTGCGCTGCACCTTGTGGGCGTAGAGCAGCGACGGGAGGTCGCCGGGGATGCCCTCCATGATGCTGTCGCGGCCCTTCTCGGCCTTCTTGATCTGTTCCCAGTTCGTCATGACGGCGTCGGCGGTCTCGGCCTCGACGGTGCCGAACACGTGAGGGTGCCGGCCGACGAGCTTGTCGTGGATCGTGCGGGCCACATCGGCCAGCGTGAACTGGCCCTCCTCGGCGGCGAGCGTCGCGTGGAACACCACCTGGAACAGCACGTCGCCCAGCTCCTCTTCGAGGTGGCCGTAGGACGCCGGGAGGCCCTCGATGGCCTCGAGCGTCTCGTAGGTCTCCTCGAGCAGGTGGCGGGTGAGCGACTGGTGGGTCTGCTCCCGGTCCCACGGGCACTTCTCGCGCAGCTCGCGCACCAGCTCGGCGAACCGCACGAGCTCGGTGGCCACCGGCGCGGCCACGACGGGGATCCACAGCGACGTGAGGTGATCGGGCTCCACCGCGCCCGGCCGGTCGAGGTCGGCCCAGTCGACCTCCCGCACCGATTCGTCGGGCAGGCCCAACCGCTGCAGCACGACGACCGTCGGCGGCGGGTCGTCGTCGAACGCCAGCTTCACGCCGGACAGCACCGCAACCGAGTCGCATTGCGCGACGAGCAACGGGCCGCGCTGGCCGGCGGCCTCGACCGCGAACCGCTGGCCGTCCACGACCCGCACCGAGGCGGCCACGGGGTCCACGCCGAGCCGGGCCCACGCCAGGTCGAGGAACGACAGGCCGGGCACCACGTCGACCTCGACGCGGCCGTCGGCCCGCAGCAGCTCGACCGTGCGCTCGGCGACCAGTGGCGAGCCCGGCACCGCGTACAGCACCTCGCCGTGCTCGTGCGCCGCCGCCGTCAGCCGCTCGACGATCTCGCGGTAGACCTCGGCCAGCGAGGATGCCGCGTCGTAGACGTCGTCGAAGGCGACGGCGTCGCGCACCGCGCCGGCCGCCGGGTGGCGCACCGTCCGCAAGAAGCGGGTCGGCACCCGGTCGACCGCGGCGGTCGCCGCCGCGGTCATGAGGCCCGGCCCGGCCGGGCCCAACCCGACGACGACGACCCGGGCCAGCGGACTACCCGGTGGTCGGCGGCGCCGTGGCGGGGACGCCGCCGGCCGGTGCCTTCGTCGTCGGCGTGGTCGGCGGCACGACGCCCGGCTGCTGCGCGTTCTTGTCGAACGTGCCGAACTTGGGATTGACGCTGAGCTTCGTCTTGGCGATGGCCGTGCGGAGGAAGTCGTTCAACGGCGAGATCTGGATCGAGCCGGCGGTGACCTGCTGCTCGAACTGGTCGAGAGTCATCGGGTCGCGCGACTTCACCTTGATGAAGTGGAAGCCGAACTGCGTCTGCACCGGCTGGCCCACCACGCCGAGCGGCTGCGACTTGGTCGCGGCCGCGAACTCCTTGACGTAGCTGTCCGGGGTCGCGCAGCCGAGGTCGCCACCTTGTGCGCCGCTGCCCGTGTCGTCGGACATCTCCTTGGCGATCGTCGCGAAGTCGTCGCCCTTGGCCAGGCGGGCCGCGACCTGGTCGGCCTTCGCCTTGCTCGCAACCAGATCGATCTTCTGGCCGCTGGGGTCGGTCTTGTCCTTCACGCCGGCGAGGATGTGGCTGGCGCAGACCTGGATCAGATCGGCCTTGTGGGCGTCGTAGTACGACGCGTCGAGCGCGGTGGACAGGAGGTTGATCTGGGCCTCGCGGCGCACGAGGGTGTCGCGATACGAGACAGGGAACCCGTTCAGCAGGGTCTGCCCGGCGGCGGCGTCGCCCTGCCCGAGCTGGCTGAGCACCGCGGTCCTGGCCTTGGCCAGATCGCTCGTCCCGACCGTGACCTTCCGCTTGGCCAGCTCCTGATCGGCCAGCGCATAGAAGATCTGGCGGGTCAGCACCTGGTCGGTGAAGCTCAGGTCGAACGTCGACGTGCCGGTGCCGGCCACCTTGGCGCCGCCGGCCTCGATCTGCTTGACGTAGTCCTTGTTCGCCTTGATGGCATTGAGCTCGGCGTCGAGCGCGGACTGCGCGATGCGGTGGCCGCCGACGACGGCCGCGTACGGGGCGACCGAGCTGCAGGCCGAAGCCACGAACAGGGGCGCGACGAGCAAGGCCAGAAGGGCGAGAGGCTTTTTCACAGCGTCGATGATGCTACGGCCAGGTCCTCTTGTGGGACCAGCTCACGCAGGATCGCCACCAGTTTCTCGACCACGCCCGGCCCGCGGAGGGGCAGGACGAGGAGGTGTTGCTCCTCCTTGTACACGGCATCGCGGGCCAGCCGGCGCAGCCGGACCTGCTGGCTGGCCCGCAGCTCGATGGGGCTGACGCGGGCCACGTCCCGGGCGACGTTGACCTCACGCACGCCCATCCGCACACAGTCGGCTCGCAGCGACGCCACCGCGAGCAGTGCCTCGGCCGGCGGCGGCACCGGCCCGTACCGGTCGACCCACTCGGACCGGATGTCGTCGACCTCGGCCTGCGTCGTGACCGCGGCGAGCCGCCGGTAGGCCTCGAGCCGCAGCTCCTCGCGGGCGACGTAGTCGCGGGGCAGGTGGGCGTCGACCGGCAGGTCGAGCTTGACCTCGGCCGGCTCCTTCGGCGTCTCGCCCTTCAGCTCGGCCACCGCCTCACTGACCATCTGCACGTACAGGTCGTAGCCGACGGCCGCGATGTGCCCGGACTGGTCGGCGCCGAGCAGGTTGCCGGCGCCGCGGATCTCGAGGTCGCGCATCGCGATCTTGAAGCCCGACCCCAGCTCGGTGTGCTCGCCGATCGTCTTGAGCCGCTCGTACGCCTCCTCCGACAGCGACCGCTCCGGCGGATAGAAGAGGTAGGCGTACGCGCGCTGGCCCGCCCGGCCGACGCGACCGCGGAGCTGGTGCAGCTGGCCGAGGCCCATGCGGTCGGCGCGATCGACGACGAGGGTGTTGACCGTCGGCATGTCGATGCCCGACTCGATGATCGTCGTGCACACGAGCACGTCGTACTGGCCCTCCCAGAAGTCGAGCACCACCCGCTCCAGCAGGCCTTCGTCCAACTGGCCGTGGGCGACCGCGACGCGCGCCTCGGGCACGAGGTCCTTGATGCGGCCGGCGACGACGTCGATGTCCTGGATGCGGTTGTGCACGAAGAACACCTGGCCCTCGCGCAACAGCTCGCGCCGGATCGCTTCGGCGACGGCGCGCTCGTCGAGCTCGCCGACGTAGGTGAGGATCGGCTGGCGCTCGGCCGGTGGGGTGTTCAGCAACGTGAGGTCGCGGATGCCGGTGAGGCTCATCTCGAGCGTCCTGGGGATCGGCGTCGCGGTCAGCGTCAGCACGTCGACGTCCGAGCGGAGCTGCTTGATCGCCTCCTTGTGCGTCACGCCGAAGCGCTGCTCCTCGTCGACCACGAGCAGCCCGAGGTTCTTGAACTTCACGTCACCGGAAAGGAGCCGGTGGGTGCCGATGACGACGTCGACGGAGCCGTCGGTCAGCCCGTCGGCGACCTTTCGGGCCTGCGCCGGCGTGAGGAAGCGGGAGAGCACCTCGACGCGCACCGGGTAGCCGGCGAAGCGGTCGCTGAACGTCTGGAAGTGCTGCTGCGCCAACAGCGTCGTGGGGACGAGGACCGCGGCCTGCCGGCCGTCCTGCACCGCCTTGAACACCGCGCGGATCGCGACCTCGGTCTTGCCGAAGCCGACGTCGCCGCAGACCAGCCGGTCCATCGGCACCGGCTCCTCCATGTCGGCCTTGACCTCGCTGATCGCCTTGAGCTGGTCGGGTGTCTCGACGTACGGGAACGCGTCCTCGAGCTCGCGCTGCCACGGCGTGTCGGGTGGGAAGGCGTGGCCCGGGGTGGTGACGCGGCGCCGGTACAGCACCACGAGCTCCTGCGCGATCTCGCGCACCGCGGCCCGGACCTTGGCCTTGGTCCTCGCGAAGTCGGAGCCGCCCAGCCGGTGGAGGCTGGGCGCCTCGCCCCCGGTGTAGTGACGCACCGCGTCGATCTGGTCGGACGGCACGTACAGCTTGTCGCCGCCCCGGTACTCGAGCAGCAGGTAGTCGCGCTCGACCCCACCCATGGTGCGGGTGACCATCCCGGCGTAGCGGCCGACACCGTGCTGGTGGTGCACGACGTAGTCGCCCGGTTGCAGGTCCTCGAAGATCGATGTGGCGTCGGTGCGCCGCGGCCGCACGCGCCGGTGGGCCCGCCGCCGGCCGGTGACATCGGCCTCGGCGAGCACCGCGACGCGCGCCGACGGCAGCACGACGCCGCGCTCGAGCGGCGCGACCACGACGTAGCCGCCGGGCGTCGTCGGCACCGGTTCGCCCTCCGGCAACACGGTGAGCGCGACGCCGAGCTCGCGCAGCTGGTCGGCCACACGCGCCGCGCTGCCGGCGCCGTCGGCCGCGACCACGACCCGGTACTTGTCGGCGAGCATGTCGGACAGGTGCTTGGCGAGTCGGGCCCCGTCGCCGACGACGGGATCCCAGCCCGTGGCCGCGATCACCGCGGTGTCGGGGCCCTCGGCGGCGCCGAGGATCGTCCACGCCGACGCGTCGGTGTGGGCGAGGAGCCGGTCGAACGGCAGGTGCAGCTGCGGGAACTCGCGGTCCCCGGCGCCCCAGGTCTGTGCCAGCGTCGACGCCAGCGACTGCTCCTCCTCGAGCAGCTCGGCGGCGCGGTCACGCATGCGGCGGGGCTCGACGAGCAACACCTGCGCGTCCGGCCCCAGCAGGTCGAGCACGACGCGCTCGTCCTCGGTGAGCCACGGCAGCCACGACTCCATGCCCTCGAAGGTGGCGCCCTCGGCGAGCCGCTCCCATTGCTCGCGGCCCCACGGCTCGGCGCCCACCAGCGCGGCGGCCCGCTCGCGCACGTCCTCGGTGGGCAGCAGCTCCCGGCACGGGAACAGCTCGACGACCTCGATCGGGTCGGTGGCGCGCTGGTCGGTGATCGAGAACTCGGTGAGCCGATCGACCTCGTCGCCCCACAGGTCGATGCGGACCGGCCGGTCGGCGGTCGACGGGAACACGTCGACGATCGATCCGCGCACCGCGACCTCGCCGCGGTGCTCGACCTGGTACTCGCGGCGATAGCCCGAGCCCACCAGTTGGGCGACGAGCACGGTGGGATCGACGCCGGCGTCGCCCGGCCGGATGGTGATCGGCTCGACCTCCTCGACGTGCGGCCCGAGGCGCTGCACCAACGCCCGCACGCCGGCGACGAGCACCCGCGGATGTCGCGCCGGATCCGCGTGCCCGGTGCGCCAAGCGCGCAGTCGCCACATGACCCGCAGGCGGCGTCCCATCGTCTCGACGCTCGGGCTCACCCGCTCGAACGGCAGCGTCTCCCACGCCGGCAGGATGTCGACCTCGTCGGTGCCGAGATAGGCGCGCAGGTCGTGAGCCAGGCGTTCGGCGTCGGTGGTGGTCGGCGTCGCGACGACGAGCGGATGGCGGCCCGACAGGTGGGCCAGCGCCGCGATGGTGATGGCACGGGCCGGCTCCGGCACCGCCAGCATCGCGCCGGGCGCGCCGACGACCCCGGTGAGGCCGGGATCGTCACGCAACAGCGGGGGGAGGGTGGCCAGCGGCGGCGCCATCGGGAGATCGAGGCTACCGGTGCCCGGCGTGACATCCGTCGGCCGGGCGCGAGAGACGCCGGCATGCGCCGGCGTCGGTCGCGCTTCGCTGGTTGCTTGTCCGCTGGTTGCTTGTCCGCTGGGGGAAAACGGCTTCGCTGCGTCGATCGTACGAACCGCGCCGCCCGCGACGGTGGATGGGTCAGGCAGCCGACGCCTCGGCGCCCGACTCAAGGGCCAGCCGCCCGGTGGCGCGGGCCTCGACGGCGGCGGCGATGCGATCGACGACCGCGCCGGCGACCGGGCCGTAGCTCGTGCTCCGCGGCGCCGTCCGGGTGGTCGGCCGGATGCTGACCTCGCTCCGGGTCTCCGACCAGGGCAGCAGCGCCAGCTCCACTGGCACGGACCGGCCGACGCCGATCTTCAGGCGGCCGGTCATCGTCCGCAGGGGCCAGTACCGCACCCCGTCGGGCGGGACCGGCGAGCCCGGCCGTTCGAGCGCGAGGCGACCGTCGGCCAGCCCGGCGGCGCGGGCGACCCGGTCGAAGGCACGGGACGCCTCCGCCGGCGGCAGGTCGATGGTCCGGTAGATGTAGCTGGCCTGGGTCTCGCTCATTGCATACTCCCGCTAGCGAACGTGAACATCTTCACATTCAACTCCCGAGATGCCCGAACCGTTACCGGGCCGGCCGGTGACATCGGGCACGCGCCGCCTGGCGGCCGCCTATTTGGCGGTGTTGAAGCGGTTCATGGCGGCGTCGGCGCCCTCGGCGAGGATCGCCTCGACGGCGTCGGCGGCCTCCACCACGGCGACGTCGAGCTCGGTCCGTTCGGCCTTGCCGGGGCGCTTGAGCACGTAGTCGGTGCCCGTCTGGCGGCCGGGCGGCTTGCCGATCCCGATCCGCACCCGGACGAAGTCGCCGGTGTGGAGGTGGGCGACGACCGACTTGATGCCGTTGTTGCCGGCGCTGCCGCCGCCGACCTTCACCTTCACCCGCCCGCTCGGGAGGTCCAGCTCGTCGTGCACCACCACGAGCCGGTCGAGGTCTTCGATCCCGTACCGGCGGACGAGCGCGGTCACGGCCAGGCCCGACTCGTTCATGTAGGTCTGCGGGAAGGCAAGGGCGAGAAGCGCGCCGCCGACCCGCACCTCGCCCACGAGGGAGCGCTCCTTGGCCTTCCTCAGCCGGCCGCCGTGCCGCTCGGCCAGCAACGCGATCACCTCGGCGCCGAGGTTGTGGCGCGTGCCGGCGTATTCGGCTTCGGGATTGCCCAGGCCGACTGCGAGCAGGTCGGCCGCGGTGCCGGTGCGGTCGCGCCGGAGCAGTCGCTACTCCCCGCCGGACTCGGAACTGCCGCCGCCCTCGGACGCGGCCTCCGCCGGAGCCTCGCCCTCGGCCGGCGCCGCCGCCTCCTCGCCCTCGGGCACCGCTTCGGCGACCGCTTCGGCCGCGGCTTCGTCGGCCGCCTCCACCTCGGCCGCCAGGCGCGACGCCATCCCGGCGACGACCGGCTCCTCGGCGTCGACGTCGGTGGTCGCGCCGGCGGGCAGGGCGAGGTCGGCCACGCGGATCGTGTGACCGATCGTGAGCCGCGAGACGTCGACCTCGATCGAGTGCGGGATGTCCGCCGGCTTGGCCTGGACGGTGAGGGTGAACAGCTGCTGCTCGACCAGGCCGTCGTTGCGGTGGACGTCCTCGGCCTCGCCCACCAGGTGGACGGGCACCTCGGCGCTGATGACCTCGTCGCGCCGGACGATCAGGAAGTCGACGTGGGACACCGTGCCCCGCACCGGGTCGCGCTGGAGGTAGCGCGCCATGGCGAGATGCTTGGTGCCCTTCACGTCCAGGTTGATGAGCGCGTTCAGCCCGGCGTCGCCCGAGAGCGCGTGCCGGAGGTCCCGTCCCTCGACGGCGAGCGCCACCGGGTCGGTGTCGTGCCCGTACAGGACGCCCGGGATCTTGCCGGCGCGGCGCAGCCGGCGCGCCGCGGCGCTGCCCGTGGGGCGGGGGGATTCGGCGGTGAGGACGACCTCGGAAGGCATGGCGGGCGCGCTCCTGAACAGGGGCGGAACGGAACCCAGAGAGTCTAGAGGACGCTAGGAGAGGTTGTCGCCGCCGAAGATCTCGGAGACCGACGTGTCCTCGAAGACCGCGTCGAGGGCGTCGGCCACGATCTTGGCCACCGAGAGCACCTCGAGCTTGTCGATACGACGCTCGTCGGGCAGCGGCAGGGTGTCGGTGACGACGACCCGGCTGATCACCGAGTTCTTCAGGCGATCGGTGGCCGGGTCGGACAGCACCGGGTGGGTCGCCATGGCCCACACGTCGGTGGCGCCGTGCTCGACGAGGATGTCGGCGGCGGCGCAGATCGTGCCGGCGGTGTCGATCATGTCGTCGATGATGATGCAGCGGCGGCCCTCGACCTCGCCCACCACGTCGCGTGCCTCGACCGCGTTGGCCACGCCCTTCGGGCGCCGCTTGTTGACGAACGCCAGGTCGGCGTGCACGTGCTGGCTGAACCGCTCGGCCACCTTCACCCGCCCGGCGTCGGGCGCGACGATGACGGTGTCGCCCTCGGCGTGGGCCCGGACGTAGTCGATCAGCACCGGCATCGCGGTGAGGTGGTCGACCGGGCCGTCGAAGAAGCCCTGGATCTGGCCGGAGTGCAGGTCGACGCTGACGACGCGGTTGGCGCCGGCCGTCCGCAGCATGTCGGCAACCAGCTTGGCGGTGATCGGTTCGCGGCCGGTGGCTTTCCGGTCCTGGCGCGAGTAGCCGTAGAACGGGCACACCGCGGTGATCCGCTTGGCCGACGCCCGCTTGGCGGCGTCGATCATGATCAGCTGCTCCATGATCGAGTCGTTCACCGGCGCGCAGTGCGTCTGGATGATGAAGACGTCCGTCCCGCGCACGGATTCGCCGAAGCGGCAGTGGATCTCGCCGCTGGCGAAGTTGGACAGGTTCGTCGCGCCGAGCGGGACGCCGAGGTGGGCCGCGATGTCCTCTGCCAGCTCCGGGTGCGAGCGACCGGCATACAGCTGCAGCCGCTTCTTCGCGATCAGCTCCACCCGCGGCTCCCCCTCGATTCCGTCAGTCGTCGGCCCCGTCGGCAGTGTAGAACGCGCCGGTGCGGGCGCCGTCGGGCACGTGGCTGCCGGGCCGCAGCATCGCGAACGGGCCGACGATCGCGCCGGTGCCGACCTCCGCGTCCTGGCCGACGGTCTGCTCGATCGACGCGTCGTGGCCGACCACGCAGTCGATGAGGCGGACGTCGGGTCCGATCCGGGCACCGCGTCCGACGACGGTGTGCCCGTGCAGCATGGTGCCCGGGAAGAGCGTGACGTCGGGCTCGATCGTGACGTCGATGTCGATGTAGGTCCGGGCCGGGTCGAGCATCGTGACGCCGAGTCGCATCCACCGCTCGTTGGTGCGCGCCCGGAGCGCGCCCTCGGCCGTCGCCAGCTGGTTGCGGTCGTTGACGCCGACGGTCTCGCCGCCGTCCTCGGCGATCAAGGAGATCACGGGGTAGCCGGCGTCGTGCAGCACCCCGATCACGTCGGAGAGGTAGTACTCGCCCTGGGCGTTCTCGGGCGAGAGCCGGCGCAGTGCCGGCGCGAGGAGGCTGCGGCGGAAGCAGTAGATCGACGTGTTGACCTCGTCGATCGCCTTCTCGGCGGCGTTGGCGTCGGCCTCCTCGACGATGGCGCGGACGCGGTCGTCCTTGTCGCGGACGATGCGGCCGTAACCGGTGGGGTGGGGCACGACCGCGGTCAGGACGGTGGCGGCGGCGTCGGCCAGCCGGTGCTCCTGCACCAGCAGCGCCAGGGTCTCCGGCCGGAGCAACGGCGTGTCACCTGGCAGGACGACGATGTCGCCGTCGTCGATGTCGTCGTCCGGGAACGCGGTGAGCGCGACCGAGGCGGCGTCGCCGGTGCCCCGCTGGACGTGCTGCTCGACGTGGTCGATCACCAGCTCCGGCGGACCCAGGTCCTGCAACGTCTTCACCACCCGCTCGGCGCCGTGGCCGACCACCACGACCACCCGCTCGAGCGGCAGCTCGCTGAGCGCGTCGATGACGTGCAGCAGCATCGGCCGGCCGCAGAGGACGTGCAACGGCTTCGGCCGCTCGGACCGCATGCGGGTTCCCTCCCCCGCCGCCATCACGACCGCCGACAACGGGCGAAAGCTCATGTGATGTTTTTACCCGCTCGGCGGGCTCGAGCGAGGGAGTTATCCTGCGAACACAGTCGCGGGAGATGCTCGATGGGGGAACTGATCGCCCTGTTCGTCGGCGTGGTGATCGTCGCGGGCGTCGGTGCGGGCGTCGTCTACCGGCTCAACGCGCGTCGCGACGAGCTCGTGCTGGCGCAGACGCCGGTGATGGCACTCGAGGAGGGGCAACGCTCGGCGGCCCTCGCCAAGGCGACGACCTACTACCGCATCGCGCAGCGCGCCGTCCGCGAGCTCGACGGGCTCAAGCAGCGCGACGAGATGGTGCCGTTCCTCACCGACGACGAGCGGGCCCGCGTCCAGCGACTGCTCGACGAGTTCTACACCGACCTCTAGGAGGCGCATCCCCATGGCACGTCGGTTCCTGTCGCGGCCGGTCGCTCCCCACGAGCCCCACCATCACCGAAGCCTGGGCTACGCCGGCGGGGCGGCGTTGATCGTGGTCGCCATCGGCGCGGTCGTGTGGTTCTTCCTCTTCCTCGCCGGCTGGAAGTCGGTGCCGCCCGACAAGGTGATGCTGCACTATACCGGCGGTCCGATCCAGGGCACGCACTTCAAGGAGATCGTGGCGCCGGGCACCCGCACGAAGTTCTACGGGCTGCTCGAGCACTACTACGAGCTGCCGTCGACCCAGCGCACGTACACCATCTCGGGTGACCCCAACCGCGGTGACCGCAAGGGCTCGGACTACGTGACCGCGGCGTCGGCCCAGCCGAACTCCGTCCCGATGACCTTCGAAGCGGTCATCTACTTCAAGGTGAACACCGCCTGCCACAACCCGCACGGGATCTCGTTCGGCGACTGCACCGTGCGCGACTTCATGAACCAGATCTGCCTCCACGACAACTGCACCGACCTGTCGGACGGCGGCGGCTGGGACCGCATGCTCGACCAGTACTTCCGGCCGACCGTCGATCAGGCGCTGCGGACCGAGGCCGGCAAGTACCAGTACGAGGCGATGTGGCACGACCCGGCGACGCGCGTCGCCATCCAGAACGCGATCAAGCCGATCCTCGCCGACGGCATCAACCGGAACCTCGGCGGCGAGTACTTCTGCGGGCCCGACTCCACATCGACGAATTGCACCGACTTCGGCTTCATCCTGCAGGGTGCGATCCCGCCCCAGTCGGTGGTGGACGCGTTCGCCGCGACCGCCGCGGCCCAGCAGCTCGTCCTGAAGGCGAAGCAGGACGCCGCCGCCAAGGTCGCCGCCGCGCAGGGCGACGCCGACGCGCAGCGCATCCGGGCCGAGGCGCCCGCGGTGCCGGCCGCGGCGACGGCCTACATCAAGGCGCAGGCCGAAGCGGCCTGCGCCAACAACCCGAACTGCAAGCTCGTCATCGTCGAGGGGAGCAGTTCGAACGTCCAGGTCACGACGGGTTGACCGCGGCGCGTGCGATTGTGATGGGAAGCGGTCCGGGGTAGTTCAACTGGCAGAACGCCGGCCTTTGGAGCCGGATGTTGCAGGTTCGAGCCCTGCCCCCGGAGCACTGCCGTGTGGTCTCGGGGCGCTTTTGCGTGACCGGTCGCGATGACCGCTAGCCTGACCGGCCGACATGGGATCGCTCATCAAGAAGCGCCGCAAGCGCATGCGCAAGAAGAAGCACAAGAAGATGCTCAAGGCCACCCGCTGGCAACGGCGGGCCGGCAAGTAGATCGGCCGCCCACCCGGGGCGGCCGTTTCGCGTCAGCCACCCGGGGGACGGGTGTCAGGGCAGGGGCACGGTGCGGGCCACGACCAGGCCGTCGCCCGCGAACTGGCCCTCGACGAACCAGGTCGACCCGCTACCGGCCAACGTCGGCACGACACCGGTGATGCCGCGGAGGCGATCGCGCCACTCGGCCAGTCGGGGCTCGACGGCCAGCGCGGCCGGCTCGAGGTCGTTGCCGTGCGCACCCGTCGGCCCACCCATGGCGTCCCACGCCCGGTAGACGTCCGCGGTCGCCACGCCGAAAGGCGGGGTGAGCAACGTGTACACCCGCTCGGCGAACGGCAACGCCACCAGCTCGTCGCCGACACCGCCGACTCGGGCCCGGCCGCCGGCGACGCCGAGGCAGAACGGCACGTCGGCGCCCACCGATGCCGCGACCGCGACGTCGTCGCAACCGGCCCACCGCAGCACCGCGGCGGCGTCGGCCGAGCCACCACCGAGACCACCGCCCGGCGGGATCCGCTTCGTCAACCGCACGTGGGCCCGCCGGCCGACCGCCACCAGCGCACGCGACACCAGGTTGCCCGCCGGATCGCCGACCTCGCCAGCGAAGGGCCCGTCGACGGTGAGGCCGTCGCCGTCGGCGTCGATCTCGAGCAGGTCGACCAGGTCGATGGCGACGAACTCGGCGTCGAGCAGGTGCAGGCCGTCGGCTCGTGTGCCCGTCACCCGCAAGGATACCGTGAGCTTCGCCGGCGCGCCTACGACGTCGAACACGCGGCCAGCCTGCCCCACGCGGCGACGTCGAGCTCCTCCGCCCGCGCCGTCGGCTCCACGCCGGCGGCCGCGAACGCGGCGTCGTCGACCAAGCCGGTGAGGGCCCGCCGCAGCATCTTGCGCCGCTGGCCGAAGCCGGCGCGCACCAGCGCGAACAGCGCGTCGGGTGCCACGACCGACGGGTCGACCGCCGGCACCGGTCGCCGGGTGATGCGCACCAGCGCCGACTCCACCTTCGGCTTCGGGAGGAACACCGTCGCCGGGACCCGACCGACGACGGATGCCTCGGCCCAGTACGCGACCTTCACCGACACCGCGCCGTACGCCTCGTCGCCGACCCGCGCCGCCAACCGTTCGCCGACCTCGCGCTGCACCATCACCAGCATCGTGTCGATCACCGGCACGGTGTCGAGCAGATCGGCGACGAGCGGCGTGGCCACGTTGTACGGGAGGTTCGCGACCAGCGACCATCGCGGCCCCTCGGCGAGCAGCGCCGGCCAGTCGAGCGTCGTCGCGTCCGCCTCGACGACGCGCGCGCCGACCGGCTCGACGACCTCGCGGAGGAGCGGCACGAGCCGCCGGTCGACTTCGACCGCGGTCACCGCGGCGCCGGTCTCGCGCAGCGCCAGGGTGAGCGAGCCGAGGCCGGCACCGATCTCGACGACGTGGTCGCCGGGGCCGACGTCGGCGAGGCGCGCGATCCGCCGGACGGTGTTGGGGTCGACGACGAAGTTCTGCCCGAGAGCCCGACTCGGGTGGATGCCGTGCCGGGCGAGGAGGTCGGAGACGTCCCGGCGCGACAGGGTCACCCGAACGACAGTGTCACCAGGTGACGCGTACCTGGATGACGCCCTGCGCCGGATCCGCGATCTGCGAGAACGATCCCTTGGACAGGTCGATGATGCGGCTCTGCATCGTCGGGCCGTAGTCGCTCACCGTGCAGGTGACCGACTTGCCGTTGGCCAGGTTCGTGACCCGCACGACGGTGCCCTTCGGCGCGTCGCGCATCGCGCACGTGCCGGTGGGGGCGCTGTACCAGGACGCGCCGCCGCTCATGTCGTGCGCCGGCTTGGGCGGCGGTGGCGGCGCGGTCGGGGCCGGCGCCGGCCGGGGCGCCGGCTTGGTCGTTGCCGGCGCCGTCTGGCGCACGGTGGTGGTCCGGCGCAGCGTCGCCGGCTTCGGTGCCGACGCGCGGGCCACGGTCGTCGCCGGGCTCGCCGTCGCCGTGGTGGTGTCGGGCAGCGGGGCCACCAGCACCGTTTGGTCCCGGCTGACGCGGCCGATGTCGCCGGCCAACCGCGCGCTGAGCTCGGCGCGCGTGTCGACGGCCGCCACCGACTGTGCGTCGGCGCGACCGTGGTGCGGTGAGCGAGCCAGGCCGAGAAGCGGCACGACGAGCATGGCCGCACTCATCGCGACAGCCACGCGCACCCGCCTTCGGCCGAGTTCGTGCGTCAGGACTCCGTCCTTCCCTGGCGGGCGAATTCGGTCGTAGGACCCGGCGTGGAAGCTAGGCAGACCGCGTCGGCGGATGCAAACGGGCGTTACGTCAAGCGAAACAGCCGATTGGCGTTGTCCCAGGTCACGGCCTCGACCGCGTCGCGATCGAGGCCTTTGACCGTTGCGATCGCGGCGCCGACCACGGCCACCCACGCCGGCCGATTGGTCTGACCGCGATGCGGGACCGGCGCCAGATACGGCGCGTCGGTCTCGACGACGATGCGCTCGAGTGGGCACGACGTCGCCGCGGCGCGCACGTCCTCGGCGTTCTTGAACGTGACCACACCGCTGAAGCTGATGAAGGTGCCGCTCGACAGCGCGAGCGCTCGCTCGGCCTCGTCCGGGCCGCCGGTGAAGCAATGGAACACGGTGCGCGTCGGCACGCCTTCGTCTTCGAGGATCGCGAACGTGTCGTCCCATGCTTCGCGCGTGTGGACGACGAGCGCGAGATCCCGCGCGTGCGCGACGCGTATCTGCTCGGCGAACGCGGCGCGTTGCACGTCACGCGGCGAGTGGTCGTAGTGATAGTCGAGACCACACTCGCCGACGGCGACGACCTTCTCCTCGTCGAGCAAGGGCATCAACCCCGCGACACCGTCGACCGCGTCGTGCGGATGCAACCCGACGGTGGCCCACACGTCGTCGTGCGCGTGCGCGACGTCGATGGCAGCGCGCGAGTGCGCGGCGTCGGTGCCGATCGTGACGATGCGGGCGACGCCGCCGGCCCGCGCCTCGTCGATGGCGGCTTCACCGACGCCGTCGTACGAGACGTGGCAGTGGCTGTCGAACCAGGGCATCGGCTACTTCCGGGGGAAGAGGGGGGCGCCCTTCTCGACCGGGAGTCCGCCCGGGTAGCCGCCCCACGCCGCCCCTGCCGGGAGGCGCTGGTCCTCCGGCCGACCGGGGAGGCCGATCCGGCGCCAGATCTCGGCTGCCGCCGCCGGCACCGCCGGGCTGGCCAGCAGGGCGACGATGCGGAGGACCTCGAGCGCGTCGCCCAGCACCGCCTCGAGGGCCGGGCCCGGCTCCATCTTCCAGGGCTCGTGGGCCTCGAGGTGGGCGTTGGCCTCGCGGATCAGCCGCCAGGTGGCGTCGAGCGCCTCGTGCGGCTGGACCGCGGCCCACCCGGCGGCCGCCGCGTGCGACGCGGTCGCGGCCGCCGCCGCCAACGGCGAGTCGGCCGAGGGCGCCGGGCCGACGCCGCCGCACTTCTTGTCGACGACGGTCGCGACGCGCGACAGCAGGTTGCCGAGGTTGTTGGCGAGGTCGGCGTTGTAGCGCGCGACCATGCCCTCGTACGAGAACTCGCCGTCGGGCCCGAACGGGGTGTCGCGGAGGAAGTGGTAGCGGAAGCCGTCGACGCCGAAGTCGGCGACGAGATCCGCAGGCGCGATCTGGTTGAGCTTCGTCTTGCTCATCTTCTCGCCGCCGATGAGGAGGTACCCGTGCACGTACACGTGCTGCGGTGGGTCGATGCCGGCTGCCATCAACATCGCCGGCCAGTACACGCAGTGGAAGCGGAGGATGTCCTTGCCGATGATGTGGTGCGCGGCCGGCCACCACGTCGCGAATCGCTCCGGGTCGGAGCCGTACCCGACCGCGGTCGCGTAGTTGATGAGCGCGTCGTACCAGACGTACGTGACGTGCTTCGGGTCCCACGGGATCGGCACGCCCCACGAGATCGACGTGCGACTGATGGAGAAGTCCTGCAACCCTTGCCGGATGATGCCGAGCGCTTCGTTGCGCTTGCCTTCCGGCAGCACGAAGTCGGGATGCGACTCGTACCAGTCGAGCAGGCGCTGCTGGTAACGACTGAGCTTGAAGAAGTAGTTGTCCTCCTTCACCAGTTCGACCGGGCGCCCGTGGATCGGGCAGTTGCCGTTCACCAGGTCGCCCTCGGTGTAATAGGCCTCGCAGGAGACGCAGTAGAGACCTTCATAAGTGCCGAGCTCGATGTCGCCGTTGTCGTAGACCTTCTGCAGCCACTGCTGGGTCGCGGCGTAGTGGCGCGGCTCGGTGGTGCGGATGAAGTCGTCGTAGGAGATGTCGAGGAGCCGCCACGCGTCCTTGAACCGCTCGCTCGTCTGGTCGGCCATCTCCTTCGGCGTCAGCCCGCGCTCCTCGGCCGCCCGCTGGACCTTCAGCCCGTGCTCGTCGGTGCCGGTCAGGAAGTGCGTCTCGTCGCCGACGAGCCGATGCCACCGGGCCAGCGCGTCGGCGATCACCGTCGAGTACGCGTGGCCGATGTGGGGCGCGTCGTTGACGTAATAGATCGGCGTCGTGACGTAGAAGCGGCCCACGCCGCGACGTTACCGGCGTCCGCCACCGCACTTTCGCGAGATACCGGTGTCAGGGCCGGCGGGTGGCGAGGTCGTAGGCGCGCTTGCGGGCGACGCCCAGCCGGGCGGCGACCGCGGACGCGGCGTCGCGGGTGGACG
>JAODBK010000099.1 GCA_025463925.1 Acidimicrobiales bacterium
AGCCGGCCACTCCGGCTGAGGCGCGGGCGCCGGCGCCGGCCGACCCGCGCGGCATCTACCTCCGGGACTGCGCGGTGTGCCACGGCAGCGACGGCGCCGGGACGCCGCGCGGGCCGTCGTTGCTCGGCCTCGGCCGGGCGTCGGTGGACTACTGGGTGTCGACCGGGCGCATGCCGCTGACGACACCGGTCCGGCACGATCCCCTCCCGCCGTACCGCGAGCTGCCGCCGCCGCTCCGCGGCTTCGATCCGGCGGCGCCGCCGGCCCGCCACAAGCCGGCGTACCCGCCGGAGACGATCGGCGCGCTGGTCGACTACGTGGTGTCGCTCGGCCCCGGCGGCCCCGACATCCCGGCGGTCGACGTCGCCACCGGCGACGTGGCCCGCGGGGGCGAGATCTTCCGGCTGCAGTGCGCGGCGTGCCACGCGTGGGCCGGCGACGGCGGCGCGCTGCTGCATCGCGAAGCGCCGTCACTCCACGACGCCACGCCGACCCAGATCGCCGAGGCCATCCGCGTGGGGCCCGGCAACATGCCGGCGTTCGGCCCCGCCGCGGTCGACAACACCGACCTCGACGCGCTCGTCGCGTACGTCCGCTACCTCGACCGGCCGCGGGACCGGGGCGGCAATCCCCTCTGGCACCTCGGCCCGGTCGCCGAAGGCTTGATCGCGTGGGTGCTGGCGATGGGCTCCATCACCCTCGCCGTGCGCTGGATGGGCGAACGGGCGTCGGCATGAGTCGGGCCGAGAAGAAGGCGACGCTGGCATTCGCGATCGCGACCGTCGCCGCGCTCGGGCTGGCGGTCGTCTACTGGACCGGTGGCCAGCCGCAGATCGAGGGCGCGCTGCTCGGCGTCGGGTTCGCCGGCATCGGCTACGGCATGGTGACGTGGGCCAACCACATCCTCGCCGACGGCCACCACGTGCAGGAGCGCGAGCCGCTTTCGTCGCTCGCGTCGGACCGGGCCGCGTTCGAGACCGACGTCGAGCGGGGCGGCGAGATCGGCCGGCGCACCGTTCTCCTCAAGGCGATGGGCGCCGCGGTGGGTGCGATGGGGGTCGCGGCGCTGTTCCCGATCCGGTCGCTCGGCCCGCGGCCCGGGCGGTCGCTCTCGACCACGCCGTGGCATGACGGGCTCCGGCTGGTCACCGAGACCGGCCAGCCGGTGCGAGCCGCCGACGTGCCGCTCGACGGCCTGGTGACGGTCTTCCCCGAAGGGCTGCCGGGCTCGGCCGACGGCCAGGCGGTGCTGGTGCGGGTCCGGCCAGAGCTCATCCGCGCCGCGCCCGGCCGCGCCGACTGGTCGCCCGACGGCTACCTCGTGTATTCGAAGATCTGCACCCATGCCGGCTGCCCGGTCGGGCTGTACGAGGCGCAGGACCATCAGCTGCTCTGCCCGTGCCACCAGTCGACCTTCGACGTCCTCCGCGGCGCGCGGCCGGTGTTCGGCCCGGCGGCGGCCGCGCTGCCGCAACTGCCCGTGCGCATCGACGCCGACGGCTTCCTCGTCGCCCGCGGCGACTTCCCCGTGCCCGTCGGCCCGTCGTACTGGCACCGTTCATGACCCGCCGCCGGCCCATCGTCGGGCCGCTGCTCGTGGTCGTCGCGATGACGATGGCGGCGTGCGACAAGCGGGCGCCGAACACCCTCGACCCGCAGGGCGACCACGCGCGCCACATCGCCGGCGTGTGGTGGCTCATGTTCGGCCTGGCCGCCGGCGTGTACCTCGTCGTCGGCGGCCTGATCATCATCAGCGTGGTGCGCGGCCGCGGCACCGAGCACGGGCGGCCGTCGCGCGTCGGCGACAACGCGTTCATCTGGATCGGCGGCGTGCTCGTCCCGATCGCTATCCTCGCCCTGCTTGCGGTGGTGACGGTCACGACGACCCGCGTGCTCGACACCCATCGCAAGGGGGCGCTGGCGATCGAGGTCACCGGGAAGCGCTGGTGGTGGGACGTGCGCTACCCGACGTTCGGGTTCCGCACCGCCAACGAGATCCGGGTGCCAGTCGGGCGGCAAGTGGCGGTCACGCTCGAGTCCACCGACGTGATCCACAGCTTCTGGATCCCGCAGCTCGCCGGCAAGACCGATCAGATCCCCGGCCAGCGAAACGTCCTGCGGTTCACCGCCGAGCGGGCCGGCACGTACCGCGGCGAGTGCGCCGAGTACTGCGGTGTCGAGCACGCCAAGATGAATTTCGTCGTGCTGGCGGTGCCGTCGGCCGACTTCGACCGCTGGGCGGCGCGCCACGCGCAACCTCCGGGCGTGCCGGAGGACGAGCTGGCGGCGCGCGGGCAGCGCGTCTTCCTGCGCGAGGCGTGCGCCGGCTGCCACCGCATCGCGGGGACGCCGGCCGACGCGACCATCGGCCCCGACCTCACCGACCTCGGCGCCCGCCGCTCCATCGGCGCGCTGACGGTGCCGAACGACCGCGACCACTTGAGCGCGTGGATCGTCGACTCCCAAGCGGTGAAGCCCGGCAACCTCATGCCACCGATCACGTTGAGCAAGGCCGACCTCGACGCGCTCGTCACCTATCTGGAGAGCCTCCGGTGATGGACGAGCGCCACGAGCTCGAGCGGGTGTGGAGCGACGCGCCCGGCATCCCCGGCTTCCTGTCCACCGTGGACCACAAGCGCCTCGGCATCCGGTACATCTACACCAGCTTCTTCTTCTTCTTCGTCGCCGGGCTCATCGCGTTGGTGATGCGGGCACAGCTGTCGGGCCCGAACCAGCACGTCGTGGGCCCCACCACGTACAACGAGCTCTTCACCGTCCACGGGACGATGATGATCTTCCTCTTCAACACGCCGATCCTCGCCGGGTTCGGCAACTACCTGGTGCCGCTGCAGCTCGGGACACGGGACATGGCGTTCCCCCGGCTCAACGCGTTCAGCTACTGGGTCTTCCTCCTCGCCGGGCTGTTGATGTGCTCGAGCTTCTTCGTCGGGCACCCGCCCAACGGCGGCTGGTTCGCGTACACGCCGTTCACCAACAAGGAGTTCTCACCCGGGCTCAACATGGACTTCTGGGGCCTCAGCGTGATGTTCGTCGGCATCTCGTCGACCGTCGGCGCGGTGAACTTCATCGTCACGATCTTCAAGCTGCGCGCGCCGGGCATGACGCTCAACCGGATGCCGGTGTTCGTGTGGGCGATGCTCGTGTTCTCGTTGATGATCCTGTTCGCGCTCCCCGCGATCACGCTGGCGTCGGGCCTGTTGGAGACGGACCGGATCTTCGGGACGTCGCTGTTCGTCCCGGCGGGCGGCGGCAGCGCGCTGCTCTACCAGCACCTCTTCTGGTTCTGGGGCCACCCCGAGGTGTACATCCTGTTCGTGCCGGCCGCCGGCATGATCTCGATGATCATCCCGGTGTTCACCGGGCGACCGCTCGCCGGCTACGTGTGGGTCGTCACCGCGCTGGTCGCCATCGCGTTCATCAGCTTCGGCGTGTGGATCCACCACATGTTCGCCACCGGCATGCCGGCGCTGGCCCTGGCGGCGTTCTCGGGCGCCAGCCTCCTGATCGCGATCCCGAGCGGTGTGCAGTTCTTCGCGTGGATTTCGACGATGTGGCGCGGCGTCGTCCGCCTGTCGACGCCGATGTTGTTCGCGCTGGGCTTCCTGCTCATCTTCCTGCTGGGCGGCATCACCGGCGTGATGGTCGCGGTGCTGCCCTTCGACTGGCAGGCCACCGACACGTACTTCATCGTGGCCCACCTGCACTACGTGCTGAACGGTGCCGTCGTGTTCCCCATCTTCGGGGCGATGTACTACTGGCTGCCCAAGTTCTGGGGCCGACGCCCGTCGGAGCGTTGGGGCCGGGTCAGCTTCTGGGTGATGTTCGTCGGCTTCAACCTGTCGTTCTTCCCGATGCACATCCTCGGGATCCTCGGGATGCCGCGCCGCATCTGGACGTACCCGTCGGGCGTCGGCTGGACGGGCATCAACCAGCTGGTGACGATCGGAGGCGGGCTGTTCGGCCTCGGCACGGGGATCTCGCTGGTGAACTGGGCGTGGGCCCGATTCCGCGGCGAACCCGCGGGCGAGGACCCCTGGAACGCCGACTCGTTGGAGTGGGCGACGACCTCGCCGCCGGAGCACTGGAACTTCACGAGCATCCCGGCCGTCATCGGCCGGCACCCGCTGTGGGCGGAGAAGCCAGTGCCGGTGTCGGCGTCGGCGTCGCCCGACTCGACGTTCGCGCTCGGGCCGGAAGGCGCGCTGGCCCGGCAGACGCCGATCACCAACGGCATCGAGACGGCGCCGGAGGCCACCATGACCATCCCGCACGAGACGTACCTGCCGCTGCTGACCGCGCTCGGGATCGCGGTCTTCTTCCTCGGCCTGCTGGTGAACGGGGTCGTCGTCGGGGTGGCCGGAGTCGCGCTCGCGGCGATGGGACTGATGTGGTGGGCCTGGCGGACGGACGTGGACCTGCGGTGACCGTCACCACCCGCCCCCGCGTGATCGAGGTCCAACCGGCGATCCGCCGCGGCTACAGCACCGCGTGGTGGGGCATGGTCTGCATGATCGCGACCGAAGGGATGATCTTCGCGATCCTCATCGCGTCGTACTTCTTCCTGCGGGCGACCAACAAGCAGTGGCCGCCGCCGGGCGTCGAGGTGCCCAACCTGACGCTCGTCATCCCGTTCAGCCTCGTCCTGTGGGGCAGCAGCATCCCGGTGTTCCGGGCCGAGCACGCCATCCGCCGGGGCGACCAGCGCGGGCTGCGGATCGGTCTGCTCGTCGGGTCGCTCATGGGCCTGGCGTTCGTGGCGTACACCATCAAGGACTTCCAGGACCTGCACTTCGGCTGGCGCGACCACGCCTACGGGTCGATCTTCTACATCACCGTCGGGCTGCACGCGACCCACGTCGTCATCGGACTCCTCATGAGCCTGATCGTGCAGATCAAGGCCTGGCAGGGGAAGTTCTCGGCCGAGCGCCACGTCACCGTCGAGGTGTTCAGCCTGTACTGGCACTTCGTCGACGCGGTGTGGCTGTTCGTGTTCCCCGTCTTCTTCCTCTCACCACACATCCGATGACCGCGGTGCACGAGATCGAAGCCGCCGGGCCGATGGGGCGGGGCATCCGGGTGTGGTTCGCGGTGCTCGGCGGCATCCCGGCGTGGGCGGTGCACATCCTGTTCGTCGCGTCGATGGCCAGGTACACGTGCGTGCACGGCCGCACGTGGGTGCTGCACCTGGCCACCGCGGTGACCGCGGCCATCACGATCGCCGCCATCGCGCTCTCGGCCAACCTCGTGCGCGTCGCCCGGAACGCCGGTGCCAACGACCCCGAAGACGAGGCCGCCTCACCGGATGCCCGGCTGCTCTTCCTCGGGACGGTCGGCCTGCTCATCGGCAGCATCAACCTCCTGCTCATCGTCCTCGAGGGTGCGTACGTGCCCTTCCTCAACCGCTGTGTCACCTGACGTCCTCCCCATGCCGCTCGTCGCCGCGGTCGCGGCGGCGTACCTCCGCGGGGTGGCGCGCGCGTGGAGCGTCGCCGGGCCCGGCCGCATCGTGAGTCGCGGCGAGCGCCGGCGCGCGGTGATGGGCTTCGCGGTGCTGGCGATCACGCTCGCACCCGCCGTCGACCACCGCGTGCACCGCAGCCTGGCCGCGCACATGGCGCAGCACGTGGTGCTCATGGCCGTGGTCGCCCCGCTGTTCGCCCTCGGCGGCACCCTGCCGGGGTTGCTGTGGTCGCTCCCCGACCGGCTCCGCGGCCGCAGCCTGGCGACGTGGCGGCGGGTGTCGGCGACGCGGCGCGGCGCCGGATGGCTGCACTGGGGCATCGGGTCGGTGCTGGTCCAGGCGGCCGTCATGTGGGTCTGGCACGCACCCGTCCTCTACGAGGCGGCGAGCGGCAACACCGCGGTGCACGTCCTCGAGCACGTGTCGTTCGTCGCCACGACGACCGTGTTCTGGTGGGCGGTCGCCGGCCGGGCCGCCGGGCGGTTCGGCGCGGTCGTCGTCCTGTTCGTCGGTGCGCTGCCGGGCACCGCGCTCGGCGCCGCGCTGCTGCTCGCGTCCCACCCGTGGTACCGGTCGTACCCGTCCCTCGCCGACCAGCAGCTCGCCGGCGTCGTGATGTGGTCCGGCACCGGCCTGGCGTACGTCATCGCCGCCGCGGCGCTGTTCGCCGCCTGGCTCGCGGCCGAGGACCGCGTCCATCCCGGCCTCCTCGTCGGGACCGTCGAGTAATGGTCAAGCGCCTGGCCCGCTGGGTCGACGACCGCATCGGTGCCAGCGAGTTCGCCCGCAGCGTGCTCAACAAGGTCTTCCCGGACCACTGGTCGTTCATGTTGGGCGAGGTGGCGATGTACTGCTTCATCGTCCTGATCGTCACCGGCATCTATCTCACCTTCTTCTTCGATGCCAGCGCGCGCGACGTCGTGTACGCCGGGAGCTACAAGCCCTTGCAGGGCCTGCACATGTCCGAGGCCTACCGGTCGACCGTGCAGCTCAGCTTCGACGTCCGCGCCGGGCTGGTGTTCCGCCAGATCCACCACTGGGCGGCGCTGCTGTTCGTCGCCGCCATCGTCATGCACCTGTCGCGCGTGTTCTTCACCGGCGCGTTCCGGCGGCCGCGCGAGCTCAACTGGGTCGTCGGCGTCACTCTGCTGATCGCGGTGGTGTTCAACGGGTTCTCGGGCTATTCGCTCCCCGACGACCTGCTGTCGGGCACCGGCTTGCGCATCGCCTATTCGATCGCGCTTTCGGTGCCGGTCGTCGGCACGTGGCTGGCGTTCCTGTTCTTCGGGGGGACGTTCCCGGCCGAGGCGATCACGTCGCGGCTCTTCGTCCTGCACGTGCTGCTCGTGCCGGCGCTGATCGCGATCCTGCTCAGCGCGCACCTCGCCATCGTCTGGCGGCAGAAGCACTCGCAGTTCGCCGGGCCCGGCCGCAGCGAGCGGAACGTCGTCGGCTCGTACCTGTGGCCGACGTACGCCGCTCGATCGGTCGGCCTGCTCGCCATCGTGTTCTCGGTGCTCTCGCTGCTGGGCGGGCTGGCCCAGATCAACCCGGTCTGGCTGTACGGCCCCTTCCAGGCGCCGGCCGTCACGACCGCCGCCCAACCGGACTGGTACATGGGCTGGCTCGAAGGCGCGCTGCGCATCTTCCCGGCCTGGCGCATGCACGTGTTCGGCTACACGGTGTCGGAGGTGTTCTGGCCGGGCGTCGTGCTGCCGTCGCTGACCTTCCTCCTGCTCTACCTCTGGCCGTTCATCGAGGCGCGGGTCACGGGCGACCGCGCCGAGCACCACCTGCTCGACCGCCCGCGCGACCGCGCCGGTCGCACCGCCATCGGCGCCGGGGTGATCGCCTTCTACGCGGTGCTGACAGTCGCCGGCTCGCAGGACATCATCGCCCAGCACCTGCACCTCGGCGTGCCGTCGGTGACCTACACGCTGCGCGTCGCGGTGTTCGCCCTGCCGCTGGCCGTCGCCCTCCTCACCCGCAAGATCTGCCACGACCTGGCCGCGGCCGAGCCGTTGCCGGAGGGATGGTCCGAGCCGCTCGCGCCACCACCGGTCGAGATCGTCAACGAGCGCCGCCGCGACTGAGGTGTCCCGCCATCCACCGCGGGGTGCGTACCCGGGCCGGCCGGGCCCTACCCCACGGCGGCGGCCAAAGCCTCGTCGACCGTGCGGTGCACGAACCGGAAGCCGCTGCGCTCGAGCGCGGCCGGGATCACCCGTTGACTCGCGAGCAGCATCTCTTCGACGAGCTGCCGCCCGTACACCAGCCGCAGTCCGGCCATCGGCACCGGGACGAACGTGGGCCGGTGGAGCGCGGCACCCAGGGCCTTGGTGAACGCGATGTTCGTCACCGGCTCGGGCCCGGTGAGGTTGACCGGCCCGGCCAGCGTCGCGTCCGAGAGCGCGTGGAGGATCGCGCCGACCTCGTCGTCGAGCGAGATCCAGCTCTGGTACTGCGACCCCGACCCGAGCCGCCCGCCCAGCCCGAGCTTGAACGGCAGCAGTTGCTTGCCGAGCGCGCCCCCGGTTCCGGCGAGGACGATGCCGCTCCGGAGCAGCACGACCCGCAGTCCGGCGGCGACGGCCGGCGCGGTGGCGGCCTCCCAGTCCACAACGACGTCGGCCAGGAACCCGACGCCGGGGGGCGACGCCTCGGTGAGGGTCTCGCGGCCGCGGTCACCGTAGATGCCGATCGCCGATCCCGACGCCAGGACGGCCGGCGGCGCGCTGAGTCCGCCCAGCGTCCGGGCCAGGAGGTCGGTCCCGCGCGTCCGGCTGTCGCGGATGGCGCGCTTCTGCTCGTCGGTCCACCGCGAGTCGGCGATCCCCGCCCCCGCCAGATGCACCGCGGCGTCGTGGCCCTCGAGCGCGGCGGCGTCGATGATCCCTCGCTCGATGTCCCACGCCGCCTCGCCGGAACCCGGCGACGGCGTGCGGACGAGGCGGGTCACCGCGTGCCCGTCGGCGACCAGGCGCGCCACGAGCGCGCTGCCGATGAACCCCTGCGAACCGGTGACGATCACTCGCATCCGACCCAACCTAGTGACGGGGTGGCGGCGGTGGCCGTGGCTAGCCTCCCGCCCGTGAACCGAGCCTGGCACGCGGTCGCGCTGCTGGTGCTGTTGACCGGCGCCGCGTGTGACCGCGGTTCGTCCAGGGCCGCGCCGCCGCCGACCGTGCCGGCGGTCGTGGCCAGCACCGGGTGCGTCACGTCGAGCGCGACGCCCGGCACGACCCATCTGTCACTGGTCTCCGGCCGCTCGACGCGCACCGCTCGCCAGTTCGTGCCGAAGGGCTACGACGGCCACACGCCCACACCACTGGTGATCGACCTCCACGGCTACCTGTCCAACGGCGACGGTCAGGCGGCCTTCAGCGGGATCGAGCCGTTCGCCGACCGCGCCGGCTTCGTCGTCATCTCGCCCGATGGCACCGGGAACCCTCGCCACTGGAACATCACCGTCGACGCCCGCGGCCCCGACGACATCGGCTTCCTCCGCGCGCTCATCGACGACGCCGCCGGCCGCCTGTGCATCGACCGCCGCCGCGTCTTCATGGCCGGCATGTCGAACGGGGCCGGCATGACGAGCGCCGCCGCCTGCCACCTGGGCGACATCGTCGCCGCGTTCGCGGCGGTGGCCGGTGTGCACGGCCCGATCACGTGCGGCCAGGGCGCGCGGCCGGTGGCGTTGCTCGCGATCCACGGCACCGCCGACCCCTTCCTGAAGTACACCGGGGGCTTCGGGGCCAGCAGTGTGAACCTGCCGCGGCCGACCGGCGTCGACCTGGCGATCGCGGCGAACTACCCGTCCCCCGATCGGCGCAGCGCGATGCAGCAGTGGGCCGCGCTCGACGGCTGCGCGCTGGTGCCGGTCACCACCAACCAGGGCAGCGAGGTGCAGGTGACGCGGTACGAGCAGTGCCGGCCGGGCACCGACGTCGTGCTCTACACGATCGTCGGCGGTGGGCACGCGTGGCCCGGCAGCGCGGTGAGTGCGTCGGTGCCGCAATTCGTGGGCCGCACGACGATGGCGCTCGATGCCAACCAGGTCATCTGGGACTTCTTCTCGGCCCACCCGTCGACGTCGATCCGCTGAGTCGGCCGCCGCCGACTCGACGCTCAGCCCGCCGGAACCACTTCCCGCGCCTTGGTGATCACCTGGTCGATGATCCCGTACTCCTTGGCCTCGGCCGCGGTGAACCAGCGGTCGCGGTCGAAGTCGGCCTCGATGCGCTCGACCGGCTGACCGGTGTGGTCGGCGATGCGCTCGGCCATCACCCGCTTGGTGTAGATGATCTGCTCGGCGTGGATCGCGATGTCGGTGGCCGAACCCTGGAGCACGCCGCCGATCGACGGCTGATGCATGAGGATCCGCGCGTGGGGCAACGCGAACCGCTTGCCGGGGGCACCGGCGCACAGCAGGAACTGCCCCATCGACGCGCCCAGGCCCATGCAGATCGTCGAGACGTCGCAGCTGATGTACTGCATGGCGTCGTAGATCGCCATCCCGGCGGTGACCGACCCGCCCGGCGAGTTGATGTAGAGCGCGATGTCGGTCTCGGAGTCCTCGGCGGCCAACAGGAGGAACTGCGCACAGATCATGTTGGCGACGGTGTCGTCCACCTGTGACCCGAGGAAGATGATGCGCTCCTTGAGGAGCCGGGCGTAGATGTCGTTGCCACGGTCGACGGGGTTCATCTGGTTGACGGGAATGAGCTCGCTCACGCGGTCGAGGCTACCCGCCCGGCGGGATTAGTCGGCTGTTCCGGCCACCCCGACCGGGCACGAGACGCCGGTGCCGCCGATCCCGCAGTAGCCGAGCGGATTCTTGGCCAGGTACTGCTGGTGGTAGTCCTCGGCGTAGAAGAACTCCGGGGCGTCGGCGATCTCCGTGGTGATGGGGCCGTAGCCGGCGGCGGCGAGCGTCTCCTGGTAGCGGTCGAGGGACGACTCCGCCGCCTGCCGCTGCTCGTCGCCGTAGGTGTAGATCGCCGAGCGGTACTGCGTGCCCACGTCGTTGCCCTGGCGCATGCCCTGCGTCGGGTCGTGGTTCTCCCAGAACACCCGCAGCAGCTCGTCGTACGACACCCGCGCCGGATCGAACACCACGAGGACGACCTCGTCGTGGCCGGTCCGGCCGCTGCAGACCTCTTCGTAGGTGGGATTCGGCGTGGACCCGCCGGCATACCCGACCGCGGTGGACACGACGCCCTCGGTCTCCCAGAACTTCCGCTCGGCGCCCCAGAAGCACCCCATCCCGAACACCGCGCGCTGCGTGCCCGGCGGGAAGGGCTCGGTCAGCGTCGCCCCGTTGACGAAGTGGGCCGGGGCCACCGCCATCCGTCGGTCGCGGCCCGCCAGCGCGTCCTCGGGTGCGGGCATCTCCGTCTTGTGTCGGCCGAACAGCATCGGGCGCTCCTTTGGTTGCCGGGTGCAACACCCTGGGCGATCGCGTCGTTCCCACCGGTAGCCTGCCACCGCGCGGGCGTGGCGGAACTGGCAGACGCGCCGGGCTTAGGTCCCGGTCCCTTCGGGGGTAGAGGTTCGAGTCCTCTCGCCCGCACGCTCTCGCGCACCCCGGGCTTGTAACACGCCGTTCACATGTTGGTGTTCGGCCCGAAACATGCGGTCCCTACCTTTCGTCCGACTCTCGCGCCGACGGAAGGGGACCTCCTGTGCGATCGCTCCTGATGAGCGTGTTCACGCTCGCGCTGCTCCTGCCCGCGCTCTACCGGCGCCAGCGCCGGCGGACCGGCAGACCGGTGGCGGACCTGCGGTCGCGCGGCGGCCGCCTGGTCGTCATGGGGATGGCGTCGCTGATCCTGCTGGGCGTCGTCGGCGGGGCGGCATTCGCCGACAACGGTGACAAGGACGGCAGCCGCACCGGTACCGACGTCAGCGGGCTCGTCACCAATCCGCAGCCGGGCAGCGCCAAGACGCCCGAGCCGACGCTGACCGACGTGGCGACGCGCACCGCGAAGAACACGCTGTCGATCAACATGACCTGGCTGATGGTCGGGGGCGTTCTCGTCCTGTTCATGCAGGCGGGCTTCGCGCTGGTGGAGACCGGCTTCACCCGGGCGAAGAACGCCGCCCACACGATGATGATGAACATGGTCATCTTCGCGTTGGGGGTGGTCGGCTGGTTCGTCTGCGGCTACGCGCTGATGTTCGGCGCGGTCGACCAGCACTCGTTGCTCGGGCTGGCACCGCTCGGGACCGCGTGGCACGTCGGCCACTGGAACGTGCTGGCCCACACCGGCTTCTTCCTCGGGGGGAAGGCCTACGACGTCTCGGTGCTGGGCTTCTTCTTCTTCCAGCTCGTGTTCATGGACGCGACGGCGACGATCCCCACCGGCGCCATGGCCGAGCGCTGGAGCTTCAAGTCGTTCTGCGTGTGGGGGCTGTTCGCGTCGATGCTGCTCTACCCCGTCTACGGCAACTGGGTGTGGGGCGGCGGCTGGCTCTCGCAGCTCGGGGCGCTCGGGCCGAAGTGGGGCCATGGCGCGGTCGACTTCGCCGGCTCGGGGGTGGTGCACGCCATGGGCGGGGTCGCGGCGTTCTGGGGCGCCAAGATCCTCGGGCCCCGTATCGGCAAGTTCGACAAGGACGGCAACCCGAGGGCCATCCCGGGCCACCACCTCCCGATGGCCATCCTCGGCACGTTCGTCCTCCTCGTCGGATGGATGGGGTTCAACGGCGGGTCGACCTTCGCCGGCACCGACCTTCGGCTGACGGTCGTCATCGTCAACACCATCCTCTCGTCGGCGTTCGGCTGCCTCGCCGGCATGTTCGTGATGTGGCGCATGTTCGGAAAGCCCGACCCGTCGATGACCGCCAACGGACTCCTTGCCGGGCTGGTCGCCATCACCGCGCCGTGCGCGTTCGTGGCACCGTGGGCGGCCGCGGTGATCGGGACCGTCGCCGGTGTGCTGGTGGTGTTCGTGGTCCTGTGGGTCGAGCGCAAGGCCAAGGTCGACGACCCGGTCGGCGCGGTCGCGGTGCACGGCGCCAACGGCTTGTGGGGCTTGTTGGCCGTCGGCCTCTTCGCCGACGGCACCTACGGCGGCGGCCTCAATGGCGTCACCGGCAACGTGAAGGGCCTGTTTTACGGCGACGGCGGCCAGCTGGCCGCGCAGGTCACCGACTGCATCGTGCTCGTCGTGTTCTGCAGCATCATGACGATCGTCTTCTTCACCATCTTGAAGCGCACGATCGGCATGCGCAGCGACGAGGACGCCGAGATCGCCGGCCTCGACATCCCCGAGATGGGCGCACTCGCCTATCCCGACTTCCTCGAGGCGCAGGGCGGCGTGTTCTACCCACTCGGCGACGGCGGCGGGAGCGACCTGTCGGCCGCGGCACTGCGCAAGGAGGTAGGAGCCTGATGAAGAGGATCGAGGCCATCATCCGTCCGGACCGGCTCGACGCGGTGTCGGCGTCGCTCGAAGCCGCCGGGTACAGCGGCTTCACCATCGCCGACGTCCGCGGGCACGGCACCTCGCCCGAGAAGGTCGGTGAGTGGCGGGGCCAGACCTACGAGCTGCACGTCACCCACAAGCTCGCCATCGAGGTGATCGTCGAAGAGTCGGAGGTCGACGACGCCATCAAGGCGCTGCTCGCCGGCGCACACACCGGCCAGGTCGGCGACGGACTGATCACCGTGTCGCAACTCGACGCCGTGATCAGCATCCGCACCGGCCGGTCTGGGATCGCGACGGCATCGAGCCATCCCGCCGACTGACTGGGCGGGGCCCTTTCGGCCCCACGGCCTTCCTTGCTAGACACGCCCGCATGGACGTTCGGGAACGCGTCGCCGTCGTCACCGGCGCCTCGTCGGGGATCGGCGCCGCGGTCGCGGTCGAGCTGGCCCGGCGCGGCGCCACCGTGGTCGCGGTGGCCCGGCGGGCCGACCGGCTCGAGGAGACGACGGCCGCGTGCCGCCGGCACACCAGCGACTCCTTCGCCCGCCCGACCGACGTCGGCGCGCCCGGCGCGTGCCGCGAGCTGGCCGACGAGGTGGCCGCTCGGCTGGGCCGCGTCGACATCGTCGTGAACAACGCCGGCATCAGCCCCGGCGAGGACCCGCGCCGGCGCGCCCTGGCCGACGCCGACGCGATCATGGCGGTCAACTTCTTCGGGCCGGTGGCGTTGGTCGATGCCACCCTCCCCGGGATGCTCGAGCGGCGCTCGGGCTCGATCGTCAACGTGACCTCGGTGTCCGGCTACGTGCCGGCGCCCGGTGAGCCGGCCTACGGCGCGTCGAAGGCGGCGCTCTCGCGCTGGTCGCATGGTCTGGCGGTCGACCTCCACGGCAGCGGGGTCCATGTCGGCGTGATGAGCCCGGGTCCGATCGACACCGAGATCTGGGGCCACGGGGACAACACCTACCGCGGCAAGCTGTACCCGGCGTCGGTCGTCGCCACCGCGATCGCCCGCATGATCGAGAGGGAGACGGTGCACGCGACCGTGCCGCGGCAGTACGGCGCGGTCGGCGCGGTGTACCCGCTGCTCGGCCGGCCGATCCGGTGGGGCGTGCGCAAGTACGCGTCGCATCAGGAGCGCTGACCGAGGTGCCCATCGTCGACCACGACGGCGCGACGCTCGCGTACGACGTGGCCGGCGACGAGGGCGGCGCACCGGTGCTGCTCGTCTGCGGGTGCGGCGGCCCCGCGCTCGGCTGGCACGCCGGCGTGCTGCCGGGACTCGTCGGCGCCGGCTTCCGCGTCGCCACGTTCGACCACCGCGGGATGGCACCCTCGTCGTCGCCGGCCGGCCCGTACTCCGTGGCCCAGCTGGCCGCCGACGCGCTGGCGGTCGCCGACGCCGCCGGGTTCGACCGCTTCTCGGTCGCCGGCCACTCGATGGGCGGCTGGGTCGCCGAGGTGCTCGCCGCCGACCGACCCGATCGCATCACCGCAGCCGCGCTCATGGGCAGCTGCAACGCACCGACGCAGTGGGAGCTCGCCATCACGCGTGTCGAGCGCGACGTCGCCGCGTCCGGCGTGGCCCTCCCGCCGCTGTTCTTCGCGTGCGAGACGCTGCGCTACCTGCCGAACCACGACCTGCAGGACGACGCCACCGTCGGCGGCTGGCTGGCGCTGATCGGCGACCAGGAGCCGTGGCCCAACCCCGGTCGGCTCGGCCAGTACGAGGCGTGTCTGGCCTGGTCCACCGGCCACACCGGCATCCACAGGTGGCCGACGATCTCGGTGCCGTGCCTCGTCCTGGCCTTCGAGCACGACATCGACTCACCGCCGGCCGCGGCCCGCGCCGCCTGCGCGCGCATCCCCGGCGCGACGTACGTCGAGGTCGCGGGCGCCAGCCACCTGGGGCCATTCACCCACGCCACCGACGTGGCCCGGATCCTGGTCGAGTTCTTCGAGACTGCGACGGGCGCCGCGCATGGGCGCTGATCGAGACGCGCGGGCATAGCCTGCGCCGCCGTGGCCGCCGCCATCGAGGTCGAGCAGCTCCACAAGGCCTACGGAACGTTCGAGGCCGTGCGCGGGATCTCGTTTCGCGTCTCGACCGGCGAGTCGGTCGCACTGCTAGGGCCGAACGGCGCCGGCAAGTCGACGACCGTCGAGGTCCTCGAGGGCTACCGCCGGCCGACGAGCGGCGCCGTCTCCGTGCTCGGCGCCGACCCCATGACCGCCGGCACCCAACTGCGGCGGCGGATCGGCATCGTCCTCCAAGAGGCGGGCTTCCCACCGGAGCTGACGGCCGCCGAGCTCGTCACGACGTGGCGCCGGTACTTCACCGACCCGATGGAGACGGCCGAGGTGCTCGACGCGGTGGGTCTGACGGCGCGGCGCGACGTCCGGGCCAAGAGCCTCTCGGGCGGCGAGCACCGGCGGCTCGACCTGGCGCTGGCACTGGTCGGCCGCCCCGAGCTGCTGTTCCTGGACGAGCCGACCACCGGCTTCGACCCGTCGGCCCGGCGGGTGGCGTGGGATCTGATCGACGGGCTGGTCGGGCAGGGGATGACCCTGCTGCTCACGACGCATTACCTCGACGAGGCGCAGCGGCTGGCCGACCGGATCCTGATCATCAACGAGGGACGGATCGTCGCCGACGGCACGCCCGACGAGATAGGCGGGCGCGGTCGGGCACCGGGCACAGTGACCTTCTCGCTCCCGGACGGCATGGCCGCGTCCGAGCTCCCAGTGTTGCCGGCGGATGCCGCGGTCGACGTCGTGGACCGCGGCATCCGCATCACATCGACCGACCTCGTCCGGGTGAGCCATGCCATCACCGGGTGGGCGCTGGCGCGCGGCCTCGACCTGAACGGCTTCCGGGTCGCCCGACCGAGTCTCGAAGACGTCTACCTCTCGATCATCGGCGAGGTCACGCCGGCATGACGGCACTCACGCTCGCGCAGCTCCGTCTCGAGCAGAAGAACTTCTGGCGCAACCGCCAAGCGGCGTCGTTCTCCTTCGGCATGCCGATCATGATCGTGCTGTTCCTCGGCGGCCTGTTCCACGACAACGGCACGGTGGGCGTGGGCGGCGCACTGTTCAAGAGCTACTTCGTCGCCGGCATGGTCGGCGTGGCGCTGATGTCGGCGACCTTCGTCAACATGGCCATCAATCTCGCGTTCCAGCGCGACCTGCTGGTGCTCAAGCGGTTCCGCGGCTCCCCGCTGGGCGTGGTCCCGTTGTTCGCCGGCAAGGTCCTCAACGGCATCGTCATCGGGCTGATCGAAGTCGCGTTGATCCTGGGCATCGGTCGCGTCGCCTACGAGACGCCGTTCCCCCGGAACCCGGCGGCGTTCGCGCTGGCGGTGCTCGCCGGCGCCGCGGTGTGCTCGATGGCCGGCGTCGCCATCACCGCCTTCATCGCCAACGCCGATTCTGCGCCGGCCGTCGTGAACCTGCCGTTCCTCGCGCTGCAGTTCGTCTCGGGGGTGTTCTTCACGTTCCAGGACATGCCGCGGCCGTTGCGGTACATCGGCGATGCCTTCCCGCTCCGCTGGCTCGTCGAGTCCCTGCGGGCCGCGTACCTCGGCTTCGACTACGTCCACACCCGGCTCGTCCCGGTCACGTACCTGACGTCCAACAACGGCGTGACGCTCAGCCCGGTGACGGTCCACCGGCCGGCGCCGGTGCCGGTGCACGGCTTCCACGCCATCACGTCGATGGGCGTGGCTTACGCCGCGATGGCGGCGTGGTTCATCGCCTGCACGGTCATCGCGGTGCGACGATTCCGGTGGGAGCCCCGACCCGACTGAGCTAGAAGTGGCCGAGCACCGGGTGGGGGACGTAGGGCTCCTCGAGGCGCTTGATCTCCTCGTCGGACAGGTCGAGCTGCTCGGCGGCCAGCGCGTCCGTGAGGTGGGAGAGCTTGGTCGCGCCGACGATCGGCGCGGTCACACCGGGCTTGTGCAGCAGCCACGCCAGCGCGACCTGCGCGCCCGGCACGCCGCGCTCGCTCGCGATCTCGGCGACCCGCTCGACGACGTCGAAGTCGGTCGGCTGGGCGTAGAGGAAGTTCGTGAACTCGTCGGTCTCCGAGCGGGTGGTACGTCGTTCGCCTTCACGGGTGCGGTTGCCGGCGAGCAGCCCACGCGCCAACGGGCTCCACGGGATGACGCCGACCCCCATGTCGATGCACTGCGGGATCATCTCGCGCTCCTCCTCGCGGTAGACGAGGTTGTAGTGGTTCTGCATCGACACGAACTTGGTCCAGCCGTTGCGCTCGGCGACGTGCTGGGCCTTGGCGAACTGCCACGCGTGCATGCTGCTGGCGCCGAGGTAGCGGGCCTTGCCGGCGCGCACCACATCGTGCAGCGCCTCCATGGTCTCTTCGATCGGCGTCCGGTCGTCCCATCGGTGGATCTGGTACAGGTCCACGTAGTCCATGCCGAGGCGCTCGAGCGACGCGTCGATGGCCGACATGATGTGCTTGCGCGACAGGCCCTTGCCGTTCTCGCCCGGCGTCATCGGCATGAACACCTTGGTGGCGATCACCACCTCGTCGCGGCTCAGCAACTTGGTGACCAGCCGACCGGTGGCAACTTCACTGGCGCCATGGGAGTAGGCGTCGGCGGTGTCGAAGAAGGTGATGCCGCCGTTGACCGCGGCTTCGACGATCGGCGCCGCGGTGAGCTCGTCGAGCACCCACGGGCGCTCGCTGTCGTTGCCGAAGCTCATCATCCCGAGGCACACCCTCGAGACGCGCAGCCCGGTCCGGCCCAGGTTCACGTACCTCATGCCGCGGACCCTACCCACGTGACGCCGCGGGTGGTCGCCGTTCCCCCGGGCAGCAGGGAGCAGACGATTTGTGGCGAAATGTTCCGGTATGGGGGACATCCGAAAGATCAGGCCTGCATTCGCCGCGCTCCTCGCCGCCGCCGTCGGGCTGGCCACCGTCGGCACGGCGTTCGCCGTCAGCAGCGGCGGCTACGACCCGGCACAGCAGGACTGCTCGCCGTCGGCCGACTCGACCGCCACGTCGAACCAGGCCGAGCCGGGCTGCCGGAGCTTCATGCTCCACCTCAGCGACGACTCGGGGAACCGCTACGCCCAGTACGGCATCCGCCAGGTGCCGAACAACCAGTCGCCTGATCCGACCAACCCCGACACCAGTGTCGCCACCCCGAGCGCCGCCTGGGCCGCCCTGCTGACCGGCGCCCACGTCTACCTCGGCGCCGACGACAACCTCGACAACGGCGAGCACGACGGGGTCAGTGGCGCCAACGGGACGGCCGGCTCCGTCAACGGCCCGTCGGACGGGGGCGCGGTCCTGCTGAACTGGCACCCGGGCGACGGGTCGACCTGGCTCGCCTCGGTCGTCGCCGACCCGAACGTCCTCTTCGTCAACCCGGTCGGCATCGCCGACTTCGGCATCGGCGCCTGCGCCGACGGCGTGTGCTTCAGCCTGCAGACGCGGCGGCGGCTCGTGTACCAAGGCGGGTCCGCGGGATCGCGCGACGTTTACGACTACCGCGGCAAGACGTGGGATCCGTACAACTGCAGCAGCGGCTCGCCCCAGGAAGAAGCGTCGTGCGCCGAGCCCGGCGGGCCGCAGACGATGGACGGCTATCGCAGTGCCGAGAAGCAGTCGGTGTACGCCGAGCCGGGCTTCCAGTTCTACGAGGATCCGGACCCGCAGAGCTCGCCGATCGACCCGCTCTCCAACGGCAACCAGCACCCGCTGTACCCGCTGCCGGCGGCCTACGTCGGCACATGCGGTGTGGTCGTCGGTGGGGGCGCGACCGTGATCGTCCCGTCGTCGCCGGTGACGAACAGCGCCGGTCAGCTCGCCGTCCAGAATCCCGGCTGCTAGTCACCCGATGCGCGGGGGTCGCATCGCCGTCGCCGGCACGTTGGCGGTCGCGCTCGCCGCGATGGCCGCGCCCGTCGCCCGGGCGACGGCGCCGCAGTTCACGATCGGCCCGTCCGACTGGCGGGCATACGGCCACGACGCGCAGCACACCTTCGCCGGCACGAGCACGCTGACCGCCGACAAGGCGCGGCTGCTCTCGCAGCGCTGGTTCTTCGCCACCGGCGACGCGGTGACCGCCAACCCGATCGTCGTGGGCGGGACGGTCTACGTCGGGTCGTGGGACGGCCACATGTACGCCATCGACGCCGGCACCGGCGCGAAACGGTGGTCGTTCGCGGTGAAGCGCCAGGCCTCCGTGCATCCGAACCCCGATGGCCGGGCGCTCGGCGACGTCACGTCGGACGGCGGCCTGATCACGTCAGCCGCCTGGTTCGAGCCGGCCGGCCAATGGCATCCGCCGATGGTCATCTTCGGCGGGGGCTTCACGCTGTACGCGCTCGACGCGACGAACGGGCATCTCGTCTGGGCCCACGACCTCACCGGCCGGCCCGACCTCGCGCCCGACCCGGCCCACGACGAGACCCGGGTGTTCTCGTCCCCGGTGGTCGTCGACAGCAAGGTCATCGTCGGGGTCAGCCCCGACGGGCAGAGCGGCCATCGGGGCTACGTCGCCGGGGTGGACCTGCTCAGCGGCGCGCCGGCGTGGCGGTTCGAGACCGACGTCGACGCGTCCGGCACCATCCTCAACGATGGGTGCGGCGGCGTGTGGGCGTCGCCGACCGTCGACGCCGTGAACGGCACCGTCATCGAGGACGTCGCCGACTGCAACTTCTACGGCAACCGCGGCGGCAACCCCTACAACGAGCGGGTCCTCGCCCTTCGCGCCGGTGACGGCAGTCTGGTGTGGCGCTACACGCCGAAGCGGCTGGCGACGTCGGACCCGAAATGCGACTACGACTTCGGCGCGACCAGCAACCTCGGAACCGGAGCGGATGGCCGGCCGTTCCTCGGCGTGGGTGGCAAGGACGGCACGTACTACGCGCTCGACCCGGCCACCGGCGCCGAACGCTGGGAGACCAACGTGGTGTTCGGCGGGCTGGCCGGCGGGTTCATCGGCACCACCGCGTTCGACGGGCACCGCGTGTACGGCGCCACTGCGCTCGGCGACTTCGGCCGCTTCGAAGGCTTCGGCCAGTCGAACTGCTTCGGGGACCCGCGCGACACGATGGTGCAGGAGCCCAGCGTCCATGCCTTCGACGCCGTGTCGGGCAAGGTCGTGTGGCAGGGCGCGTTGTGCCAGTCGTTCGGTCCGACGGCGGTCGCCGGCGGCTTGGTGTTCGTCGGGTGCGGCATCTCGCGCGAGGTGCAGATCCGCGACGCCGCCACTGGCACTCTCGTCAACGCCATCCCGATCCCGGCGCCCAGCGACTCGGGCATGGCCGTCGTGAAGGACACGGTGTTCTTCGGGACCGGCAGCTCGGAACAAGGCTCCCCCGCCGGTGTCTACGCCTTCGCGCCCCTGCGGTAGCCGCTGACGTAGGCCGGAACGCGGACGTCGACGCCGGCGTCGGCAACCGGCGGGCCCGGCGTCGTGCGCAACGGCAGCTCGCCGGCCCACACCGCGAGCGCCATGTCCTCGTCGTCGTCGATCGGCCCGCCGGTGCGCACCTTGGCCGAGGCGTCGGCGATCGGCAGCCGCAGCACGAGCGTGGCCCGCAGCTCCTTCTCGTTCGGCGGGCGGGCATCGGCGGCGCGCCCGGGCACGACGTGCTCGACGAACGCGTCCAGCGCGGCTCGCTTCTCCTCCAGGTCGTCGACGACGGTGGCTCGGCCGACGAGGACCGCGGAGCGGTAGTTCATCGAGTGGTGGAACGCCGAGCGGGCCAGCACGATGCCGTCGAGCAACGTGACGGTGACGCAGACGTCGACACCGTCGGACAACGTGCGCAGCAGGCGACTGGCCGGCGAACCGTGGAGGTAGAGGTCGTCACCGACGCGGCCGTACGTCGTCGGGATCACGAACGGGCGGCCGCCGGTGACGAAGCCGACGTGGCAGACGAGACCCTCGTCGAGGATGGCGTCGAGGGTCGCCCGGTCGTACCGGGCCCGAGCGGGCAGCCGGCGGACGGTGGTGTGCTCGGTCGGCATGCTGCGCCCGACGGTACCGGCCCCGGCGCGGAATGAACGATTGAAATCGTGGGTACCCCCAGCCAATGCCGACCGACGACGACCTCCGGGCCGCCATGCTGGCGCTGGCCGGCCTGTTGCTGGACGACAAGGGCCTCGAAGAGACATTGCGCCACATGGCACAGATCGCGTGCCGCGCCGTGCCCGGTTGCCGCGACGCCGGCGTGATGTTGCTGCGCGATGGCAAGGCCTACGTCACGGTGCACACCAACCCCGGAGCCACGTCGCCATCGGTCACGTTCCCACTCGTCGTGCGCAACGAGGTGATCGGAGAGCTGTCGTTCCATTCGGGCGACGGCGAGCACTTCGACGAAACGACCGCGGAGATGATGACGTTGCTCGCGGAACAGGCCGCGATCGTCGCCGTCAACGCGCTGGCCCACGCCTCGGCGATCGCGCTGGCGCAACAGCTCGAAGAGGCGATGGCGTCCCGCGCCGTCATCGAGCAGGCCAAGGGAGTGCTGATGGCCCGCGAGCGGTGCGCGCCCGACGAGGCCTTCGACATGCTGAGGCGGGCGTCACAACGATCGAACACCAAGCTGCGCGACATCGCGCAGCAGATCGTCGACGGTGTCAGTCGATCCGAAACACCTGGGTGAGCCGCGTGATCTCCAGCACCCGGTAGACGTCGGCCGTCGGCGAGCGCAGCACGAGCACCCCGCCGCGCTCGGCGAGCCGCTTGTGGGCCCACACGAGGATCGAGATCCCCGTCGAGTCGACGAACGAGACCTCGGCGATGTCGAGGGTCAGCGTGGTGACGCGGTCGCCGACCTCGCGCTCGACCGCGGCGCGCAGCCTGGGCGCGGCGTAGCCGTCGAGCTCGCCGGTGAGCGCGATTCGCACATCGTCGGTATCGCCGCTGCTGGTGATGGTGAGCTCGCCGCTCAAGGTCCCTCTCCCCGGTGGAGTTCCCCTCCAAGGCTTCAGCCCGCAGGCTGACTGCTCAACCGCCGCCGAGGCTACCGTGCCCCGGTGCACCTGTCCGATATGCCGACCCCGGCGCTGCTCGTTGACGCCGATGCCCTGGAGCACAACCTGGCGACGATGGCGGCCGCCCTGCCTGGTCGCCGCCTGCGCCCGCACGTCAAGGCCCACAAGTGCTCGGCGCTGGCCCGGCGCCAGGCCGCCCTGGGGCACACCGGGTTCACCTGCGCCACCACCCGCGAGGTCGCCGGCCTGGCGCGGGCCGGCCTCGGCGAGGATCTGCTCCTCGCCAACGAGGTGCTCGATCCCGGCCGCCTCGACGCACTGGCCCGGCTGGTCGAGGCCGGCACCGCCCGCGTCACCGTGGCGGTCGATTCCGACGCCACCGTCGACGCCGCCGCGGCCGCCGGGATCGCGGAGGTGGTCGTCGACGTGAACGTCGGCCTGCCGCGCTGCGGCTGCGACCCCGGCGACGCCGGGCGGCTGGCCGACCGGGCCCGGTCGGCCGGACTGCACGTGCGCGGCGTGATGGGGTACGAGGGCCAGGTGACGATCATCGCCGACCCGGCCGAGCGGGCCGCCGCGGTGGAAGCCGCCATGGACCAGCTGCAGAAGGCGCACGCCGACACCGGCGGCGATGTCATGTCGGCCGGCGCGACCGTGAGCTACGACATCAACACCTGGGCGACGGAGATCCAGGCCGGCTCGTACGCGTTGATGGACACGACGTTCGCGCCGATGGCGCCGGCGTTCCGCGAGGCGCTCACCGTGCTGGCGACCGTGATCTCGGTGTCGCCCGGGTGGTCGGTGTGCGACGCCGGGCTCAAGTCGCTCGGGATGGACCACGGCAACCCGGTGATCGACGGCGCGTCGGTGTTCATCGTGTCGGACGAGCACGTGACGTTCATCCCCGACCCGGACCGGCCGGTGCGAGTCGGCGACCGGGTCCGGGTGCGGCCGGCCCACGTCGACCCCACGGTCGCGTACCACGAGCAGATGCACGTGGTCGATGGCGACGGCACTGTCGTCGCGACCTGGCCGGTCGACCTCAGGGGCTGGTAGCCCGGAGCGCCTCGGCCAGGGCGCGGAAGGCGCGGCCGCGGTGGGACACCGCGTGCTTGTCGGCGGGCGACATCTCGGCGAACGTGCGACCGTCGCCACCGTCGGGCACGAACAGCGGGTCGTACCCGAAGCCATGGTCGCCGCGGGCCTCCACCGCGATCGTGCCGGTGACCGCGCCGTCGACGGTGAGCACCCGCCCATCCGGCCAGGCGACCGCGACGACCGTGCGAAAGCGCGCGGCGCGCCGATCCGCCGGAACACCGCCCAGCTCGTGCAGCAGCTTGGCCACATTGTCGGCGTAGGTCGCGTGCGAGCCGGCGAAGCGCGCGCTGCGGACGCCGGGCGCGCCGCCGAGCGCGTCGACCTCGAGGCCGGTGTCGTCGGCGACGGCCGGCTCGCCGGTTGCCTCGGCCACGGCGCGGGCCTTGAGCACCGCGTTGCCTTCGAGCGTCGTCTCCGTCTCGTCGACGTCGGGGACCGCGTCGGGCCGTGGCGACAGCTCGTGCCCGGTGAGGATGGCGGCGATCTCGGCCGCCTTGTCGCGGTTCGCGGTCGCCAGGACGAGCTTCACGGGGTGCTGCGGAGCGGCGGCGCCTCGGCCAGGATCAGGGCCTGGGCGTCGAGGATCTGGGCGATCCCGTGCTCGCCGAGACCGAGCAGGTCGTCCAGCTCGGCGCGCGAGAACGGCAGGCCTTCGGCCGTCCCCTGCACCTCGACGAACCGCCCCTCGCTGGTCATCACGATGTTCATGTCGACCTCGGCGCGCACGTCCTCGGAGTAGTCGAGGTCGAGCATCCCGGCGCCGTCGACGATGCCGACGCTCACCGCGCCGCAACCGGCCGTCAACGGGTTGGCCGGCATCCGACCCATCTTCACCAGCCGGGTGCACGCGTCGTGCAGCGCCACGTAGGCGCCGCAGATCGACGCCGTCCGGGTGCCGCCGTCGGCCTGCAGCACGTCGCAGTCGAGGACGATCTGCGCCTCACCCATGGCGACCCGATCGGTGACCGAGCGCAGCGCCCGGCCGATGAGCCGCTGGATCTCCTGCGTGCGGCCCGACTGCTTGCCCTTGGCCGCCTCCCGCCCGACCCGCTCCGGCGACGAGCCCGGCAGCATCGAGTACTCGGCCGTCACCCAACCCTTGCCGGTGCCGCGCATCCATCGCGGCACGTCGTCGTCGACGGATGCGGTGCACAGCACCTTGGTGCGGCCCATGCTCACCAGCACCGATCCCATCGCGAACTCGGTGTAGTCGCGCACGAACTCCAGCGGCCGCAGCTCGTCGGGCTCGCGCCCGTCGCGCCGGGACCCCACGTCAGACCTCGTACCGGGCGTGCTGCTCGGCCACGTCGACGGTGTCGCCGTACGCGTCGGCGCCCTCGGACCGGATCCGCTCCCGGTCGGCGTCCGGCCAGAGATGGGTGAGGACGAGCCGCCCCACACCGGCGGCGCGGGCCATCGCGCCGGCCTGTCGCGCGCTGAGGTGTTTCACCGTGCCCTCCTGCTCGTGGGTGAACGTCGCCTCGCAGAGGGCGAGGTCGACCGGCCCGAGCGCGTCGAACGACCAGCCCGGACCGGAGTCGGCAGAGTATCCGAGCGATCGCCCGCCGGCGTCCAGCCGCGCCGCCAACGTGACGGGACCGTGGTCGGTCCGCGAGAACGCCACCGCGATGCCGCCGATCTCGACCCGGTCGCGGTCGCCGACGTCGTGGAACGCGAACGCCGGCGTGTCGGGTTCGTACGTCCGACGGCGAAGGCCCGCCGGCGCGTAGACCGGCACGCCGCGGCGTCCGAGCCGCCAGTGGCACGCGACCTGGAAGCCCTCGAGGTCCGCCCAGTGGTCGGGGTGCTCGTGGCTGAGGATGACGGCGTCGACGTCGGTGAGGTCGACGTACTGCTGCAGGTTGGCCATCGAACCCGACCCGGCGTCGAGCCAGATGCGGGTCGAGCCGTCGTCGACCAGGTAGCTGCTGCAGGCCCCGCCGGCACCGGGGTACGAGCCGTCGCTGCCGAGGACGGTGACGGTCAGTCCCACTCCCACCCCTCGACGTCATCCAGCTCGGGCCCGAGCAGGCGCCGGCCGAGGGCCTTGAACGTGGCGACGTCGCCGGAGGACACGAACCGGTGCTTGCCCTCGCTGCCCGGCCGGTGGCCCTGCCCGGTGTCCTCGAGGATCGCCCGGACTTCGAACGCGGTCTCGTCGGCCGAGCTCACCAGCACCACCTCGCGGCCCATGACGTCGGCGATCGTCCGGGCAAGGAACGGGTAGTGGGTGCAGCCGAGCAGCAGCGTGTCGACGCCGCCGTCCAGCACCGGCGCCAGCAGCCGTTCGGCCAGCACGTGCACCTGCTCGCTGCGGAACTCGCCGCGCTCGACGAACTCCACGAAGCCCGGGCACGCGGTGCACGTCAGCTCGACCGGCGCCCGCATCGAGCGCACGGCGCGCTGGTACGCGCCCGACCCGATGGTGCCGACGGTGCCGATGACGCCGATGCGACCGTTCCGCGTCACGGTGACGGCGGCGCGCACGCCGGGGTCGATCACACCGATGACTGGCACGTCGTGCTCGAACCGCAGCAGGTCGAGTGCCGCCGCGGCCGCGGTGTTGCACGCGACGACGACCATCTTCACGTCGTGCTGCTCGACCAGCACCGTCGTGATCTGCCGCGCGTATTCGCGTACGCGGTCGAGCGGCTGCGGGCCGTACGGGTAGCGACCGGTGTCGCCGAAGTAGACGAGGTCCTCACCGGGCAGGAGGTCGATCATCGCCCGCGCGACCGTCAGCCCGCCGAAGCCGCTGTCGAACACCCCGATGGGGCGGTCGTCCATGTCCGTTAGAAGTAGATGATGCGCTTGGCCCGCTCGACGACCTCGTCGATGGGATCGGTCCAGGCGCCGGTCGACAGGTACTTCCAGCCGCCGTCGGGCGAGAGCGCGACGATCACCGCGTCGTCGACCTGCTCCGCGCACCGGGCGGCGCCGGCCATGCACGCGCCCGTCGAGATGCCCGCGAAGATGCCGACGTCGATCAGCTTGCGCACCCACTCGATCGACTCCAGCGGCCGGATGATCACTTTGCGGTCGAGCAGCTCGGCGCCGCCGGAATCGATGAAGATCGGCGGGATGTAGCCGTCGTCGAGGCTGCGGAGCCCGTCGACGATCTCGCCGGCCGGCGGCTCCACCGCCCACAACTGGATGGAGTCGCGCTTCTCCTTCAGGAACCGGCCGACGCCCATGAGGGTGCCGCTGGTGCCGAGCCCGGCGACGAAGTGCGTGATGTCCGGGCAGTCGCGCCAGATCTCGGGCCCGGTGCCCTCGTAGTGGGCCCGTGGGTTCGCCGGGTTGCCGTACTGGTAGAGGAACGCCCAGTCGGCGTGCTCCTCGGCGAGCCGCTGCGCCATGCGCACCGCGCCGTTGGATCCCTCCGAACCGGGCGACTGGATGATCTCGGCGCCGAAGATCTCCAGCAGCTGGCGGCGCTCGACGGACACGTTCTCGGGCAGCACGATCTTCAACGGGTACCCCTTGACGCGGCACACCATCGCCAAGCCGATGCCGGTGTTGCCCGACGAGGGCTCCAGCACGGTCTGGCCCGGCGAAAGGGTGCCGTCCTTCTCGGCCGTCTCGATCATCGACAACGCGATGCGGTCCTTCACCGACCCGCCGGGGTTCTGGCCCTCGAGCTTGAGGAGGATGCGGGCCGACGGGTTGGGCGACAGCGCGCTCACGTCGACCATGGGCGTGTTGCCGATCAGCCCGAGGACCGAGTCGGAGCGGGCCAACTGCGCGCTATCCGCCGGCGACGGCCGGCAGGATCGAGATGGTGTCGCCGTCGTCGACCTTGGTGTCGAGCTTGTCGAGGTACCGCACGTCCTCGTCGTTCTTGTAGACGTTGACGAACTTGTGCAGCGTGCCGTCCTCGGTGATCACTTGATCCTTGAGGAGCGGGAACTGCCGCGTCAGGTCCTGCAGCGCCTCACCGAGCGTCGCCCCGTTGGCCTTGATCGAGGCCTGACCACCCGCGTGCTGTCGCAGGACGGTGGGAAGACGGATCTCGACGGCCACGGGCGGCACTCCTCGATGTGGTGGTTCAGCTCGACGGCGCGTCGAGTCTACGTACGTTCGAGAACGACCGGCTCCTCGGTGATCTTCCCGTCGACGATCCGGAAGGAACGCAGAACCGGCTCGGGGTCCTTCAGCGACACGATCACGTAGTGCCAGTTGGGGTCCGGTGCCTGGGCCACGTCGGTGGGCGACGGGTAGGCGTCGGTGTGGGTGTGCGAGTGGTAGACGCCGATGATCTGCATGCCCTTGGCCTCGGCGTCGCGATCGGCCTTGAGATGATCGAGCGGGTCGACGGTGTAGACGCGGCTGGACTCGGCGGCGTTGCGGCACCGGTAGACCACGTGGGCCTTGCCCTGGCCGGGCAGGCCGGCGAGCAACCCGCAGGCCTCGTTGGGCAGGCCGTCGAGCGCGTGGGCGACCATCTCCTCGTATCCGTGTTCGCCGATCCGGAGCATGAGCCGGTCACGGTACCTTGGTCATCGGCATGGCCCCCAAGTCCCACAAGCCGGCCGCCGACCCCCGCAACCGGGTCCTCACCGTCAACCGCAAGGCCCGTCACGACTACGACGTGATCGACACGTTCGAGTGCGGGATCCAGCTGGCCGGCAGCGAGGTCAAGTCGCTGCGGGAGGGAAAGGCGCAACTGAAGGACTCCTACGGGCGCGTCCAGTCGGGCGAGGTCTGGCTGCTCGGCGTCCACGTCCCGCCGTACGACCGGGCCGATTCGTTCCACAAGCTCGACCCGGAGCGGCCCCGCAAGCTGTTGCTCCACCGCCGCGAGATCGACCAGCTCGTCGGCCGGACGCAACAGGACTCGCTCACGCTGGTCCCGATGTCGCTCTACCTCAAGGACGGCCGGGTCAAGGTCGAGCTCGCCCTCGCCAAGGGCCGGCGCCAGTACGACAAGCGCCACGCCATCGCCGAGCGCGACGCCAACCGCGAGGCCGAGCGGGCGATGGTCCGCGGGCGGCGCGGGGAATAGGTGGTCCTGGGGCCCCGTTAGACTTGCGCTGCCCTTCGGGGCGTCGTCCTTTGACATGGGGGTGCATGGTTTCGACTTCGGATCTTCGAAGTGGGAGAAGCGAGCCGTGGTTTCCGGAGTCCACGTAAAAGAGCCGGAACCAAACACAAACGCCGAGCCTCAGCTCGCGTTCGCGGCCTAAGAAACCGCGATGTCCACCCGGCCCCGGCCCTGCGGGTCGGTCGTGGGCATCATTCAGCAGGGCTCACCCGGGTGACATCGTCAGGTGGTCACTCGGGGACACCAAAGCCTGACTGGGGCCCGTCGCCTTTGCCGGCGATGGTGACGGGCCCGAGATCTCATCGCCGGCTGCGCTCGGAGAAGTCCCATTGACAAGCCGAAGGACGCGGGTTCGATTCCCGCCACCTCCAAGAACGCTCGGGCGGTCGGCCGTCGGAGCGTTGTTGGAGGTGCACCGCACCCTCATCGCACGGCACGGCACCACCACGTCGATCAGATGGCCGCGAAGAGCTCTTGCATCTCGTTGCGGAGAAGGTCCATGTGGTGCGCGCCGTTGGGCAGGACCCAGAAGCGGCCTTCGCGGACGGCTTCGAGCACGATCTGGCCCGCGTCCCGCGGCGACATGCCGCGGGCGAGGCCGTCGCGCATCGCGCCGAGCATGCCTTGCACGTCGGGGCGCATCTCGGGCGCCGCGGTGTCGCGATCCGGCCGGGCGTTGACCTTGTGCACGAGCGGCGTGTCGATCTCGCCCGGGCACACGACCGACACGCCGACGTTCGCACCGCGCGCCGCCAACTCCGCCCTGAGGCTCTTCGAGAGACCGACGACGGCGTGCTTGGTGGCCGAGTACGGGCCGATGAACGGCCCGGCGAACAGCCCGCCCATCGAGGCGGTGTTGACGACGTGGCCGCCTTCGGGCTGATCGAGCAGGACCGGCACGAAGCTGCGGACGCCGTGCACGACCCCGAACAGGTTGACCGCGATCACCCACTCCCAGTCGGCGAGTTCGGTCTCCCACTCGGCGCCCATCGTCCACACGCCGGCGTTGTTGCAGACGACGTGCACCGCGCCGTACTCGGCCAGCGCCGCCTTGGCCAGGGCGTCGACCGCCGACTGGTCGCGCACGTCGGTGGGCACGTCGGCCACCTGGGCCCCAGCCGATCGGAGCTCGCCCGACGTCGTGGCAAGTGCGCCGGCATCGACGTCGGCGAGGACGAGCTTCATCCCCTCGGCCGCGAACGCCTCGGCCATCCCCCGGCCGATGCCACTCGCGGCACCCGTCACCACCGCGACCCGGTCGCGCAACTCGCGCATTGTCGCCCCCTTCGTGCGTCGCCGCCACGGTAGCCCTACAGTCGCGAAACGGGCATTGGCCCTCATGTTCGTCGCCCGAGTCCCCGGTGGCGTCCTCGAGGACGAACGGGGTTGCGCGGGTGACAGTCACATCGGTCCCAGGGCCGCCAGAGCTCTCGAAGCTCGGGATCTTCGCCGCGGTCGTCCGGCGGTGCGGTCCGCACCTGATCGAGGCCACCGTCGTGCCGGCGGTCGTGTTCTACGCCTGCCTCGTCGCCTTCGGCCTGGGCGCCGCCTACGTCGGCGCGCTGACCTGGTCCTACGCCGCCCTCGCCCGCCGACTGGTGCGCCACCAGGCCGTCCCGGCGCTCCTCGTGCTCAGCGTCATCGGCCTCACCGTGCGGACGCTCGTCGCCATCGTGAGCCACAGCTCGTTCCTCTACTTCTTCCAGCCGGTGCTGGCGACGGTGGCCATGGGCGGCGTGTTCCTGGTCTCGGTCGGCATCGGGCGACCGCTCATCGGCCGGCTGGCCGACGAGTTCTGGCCGATCACCGAGGAAATGGCGGTGCACCCCGGAGTGCTGCGGCTCTTCCGCGACCTCACGCTGCTGTGGGCGGCCGTCAATCTCGTCTCGGCAGCGTTGACCCTGTGCCTCCTCGTCACCTTGCCGATCGGCGCGTTCGTGGCGGTGAAGCAGCTGTCGGGGCTGGCGATCTCGGGCGGGGCCGTCTTCCTCACGATCTCGCGCTCACTCGCCACCGCCCGGCGCGAGGGCTTCGCCGCCCAGCCGATCGCGGCGGTCGCGCCCTGACCACGGGGCGGTAGCGTCTGCCCTGATGGCCACGGTGACGATCATCAGCGACGAAGCCCGGACGGTCGACGGTGCCGCCGCCGGCGACCGGATGACCCTCGACGCCGAACGGTTGCCCGACGCCGTCGGGTGGCAGCTGAAGCCCGAGGGCCTGTGCCAGGCCGACGTCTGCGTCCCGGTGCGCGACCGCGACGCGCTCTTCGTCGACGGCCGGCTCGACGTCGCCGCGGTCGCCGGCGCGCTCGGCCGCGCCGCGGTCGTCGACGCCGCGGCGGGCATCGCCGCGATCGCCAACGACGCCGAGACGCGCCGCCAGGCGCTCGACGGATTGCAGGCGCCCGACTTCACGCTGAACGACCTCGACGGCAACCCGCACCGGCTCAGTGAATGGCACGGCAAGAAGCGGCTGCTGGCGGCATTCGCCAGCTGGTGAGGCTGCCGTTACGACCTGCCCGGGTGGCAGGACCTGCACGACGAGCTGCGTGAGCACGGCTTCACCGTCATCGCGGTCGCCATCGACGACTCCCCCGACGATGTCCGGCCGTGGGTCGACGGGATCGCGTTCCCCGTCCTCATCGACCCGGAGCACCTGCTCACCGAGCTGCTCGCCATCAGCAACGTGCCGACGGTGCTGTGGATCGACGAGGACGGCCGCATCGCCCGGCCCAACGGCGTCGCCTTCGGAAGCGACCTGTTCAAGGACTTCACCGGCGTCGAAGCCGAGCCGCACAAGGACGAGATCCGGCGGTGGGTGCGCGACGGCGAGGTGCCGATCGCGGCCGACGCGGCCCGGCGGGCGGTCGCCGACCTCAGCGACGACGAGGTGATGGCCCGCCTCCACTTCCGGGTCGCGGCCCATGCCCGTCGCGCCGGCGACGAGGACGCCGCCCGACGCCATTTCGCCGAGGCCGGCCGGCTGGCACCGAGCGACTGGACCATCCGCCGGGCCGCGCTGCCGCTGGTGGGCGACGATCCCTTCGGCCAGACCTTCTTCGACATGTACGGCGAATGGGAGAAGCTCGGCAAGCCGTACCACGGGCTCCCGGCCACCGGTTGACGCGCCGGCGTCGTAGCCTCGGCCGATGCCCGCGTACGCCGACACCGCCGAGGACGACGAGGACGGGTCGACCGAGCTCGAGCGCAAGGTGGGGACGCTGCGCGTCGTCTGCCTGGTCGAGACCGTCAGCTATCTCGTGCTGATGGCGTTCTGGTTCTCCTGGCTGTTCCTCGGCGGGAGCCGGCTCGGTGTGCAGATGTTCGGCTCGCTGCACGGGATGGTGTTCCTCGCGTTCGCAGCGATGGTGTTCGGCGTCCACCAACCGATGGGCTGGAGCCGCGGTTTCCTCGCCGTTGCCATCCTCACCGGGCCGATCGGCGCGGTCTACGTCTACTGGCGCATCCGGCGCGACGGCGTCCCGCGCCGGCTGGCGGCGGATCAGCTCTCGTCGTAGGTCCAGTCGGGCTGCTTGCGATACTGGCGCTCGTCGTACACCACCCGGCCGCCGTCGAGATCGACGATCTTGGGCAGCGGGATCGGCCGCGGCCGCGGGCACCGGTCGCCCTCGACGTGCTCGGTCAGCTCCCCGGGGAACGCCCGCACCACGCTGCCGACGACGTTGCGCTCCTGGGTGGCGAGATAGCAGCGACTGCCGTCGGTCACGCGGTTCAGCCAGCCGGCGATCTCGGCGACGTCGGCGGCGTTCCCGATGCCGCCTTCGAGCCGGGTCAGCCGGTCGGTGATCTCGCCGGACCCGAGCTTGCACGGCGGGCACTGGCCGCACGACTCGACATAGAGGAAGCGCGAGAAGAGGCGGGCCACCTCCACCATGCACGCGGTGTCGTCGAACACGATGAACCCGGCGGCGCCCATCCCACTGCCGATGGCCCGGAAACCTTCATGGCTCAACGGCACGTCGAGGTGGTCCGCGGTGACGACCGGGTTGGCGACACCGGAGAACACCGCTTTGACGACCCGGCCGGGCGCGACCCCGCCGCCCACCCGGTCGATGACGTCGCCGAGCGGTGTGCCGAGCTCGACCTCGGCCACGCCCGGCGCCACCACGTCGCCGACGACGGTGCACACCTGCGTGCCCGGTGACTCGGCCGTCCCCATGCTGCGGAACCACTCCGCGCCTCTCGCCATGACGTGCGGCACGTTGGCCAGCGTCTCGACGTTGTTGACGAGCGTCGGGTTCGACTCGTGGCGGCCTCGATGTCCCGACTCGAGCTCCGTCGCCTCCCATCCCTCCTGCGGCGCGTTCGCGAACAGCCCCTGCTCGTACGGCGGGAGCACGCGCGGCAACGGCGCCCGACCTTCGATCACCTCGAGCAGCGCCTTCTCCTCGCCGAAGAGGTATTCCTCCGGGCCGCGCACGATGGTGATCGGGCAGTCGCGGCAGATGCCGGCGGACTGCATCTCCTGGACGGCCCGGGTGATCGCCTCGAGCTCCGGTCCGAAGCTGGCCTTGCACGCGATGAAGGCTTCGGTGGCACCGACCGCCAGCGCCGCGATCATCAGGCCCTCGACCAGTTGGTACGGATTGCGGCGCATCAGCGCGCGGTCCTTGAACGTGCCCGGCTCGCCCTCGGCGCCGTTGGCCACGACGTAGCGGTGGGTACCGGGCTGGCCGGCGACGGTGGCCCACTTCCGCCCGGTCGGGAACCCGGCGCCACCCCGGCCGCGCAACCCCGACCGGTCGACCTCGTCGATCGTCTCCCGGCCGCCGAGCCCCTGGGCCCGCTGGAGCCCGAGGCCGCCGAAGTCGGTGGCGAGGTACTCGTCGAGCGAGCGCAGCGGCTCTGGCGGCAGGAGGAACGCGGGGCTCACGACCTGGGGACCTACCCGCCGGGCCTGACGACGACCTTCCCGACCGTACGGCGCGTGCCCAGCGCGGTGAGCGCGGCCGCCGCGTCCGCGAACGCGAACTCGGCGCCGACCAACGGGTCGACGTCACCGGACTCGACCAGGCGCACGAGCTCCACGTGGTTGCGGGCCAGGCTTCCGGGATCGCGCCCCACGTATGCGCCCCAGTGCACACCGACGACGCTGTAGTTCTTCAAGAGCACGTGGTTGGCCGGAATGTCGGGGATCCGGCCACTCGTGAAGCCGATGACGAGCAGCCGGCCGTCGAACGCGATCGCCTTGCGCGATCGGTCGAACACGTCGCCGCCCACCGGGTCGAAGATGACGTCGGCGCCCGCGCCGCCGGTGGCATCCTTCACCGCGGCAACGAAATCCTCGGTGTTGTAGTCGATGGCGACGTCGGCACCGAGCTTCTGGCAGACCGCCACCTTGTCCGGCCCGCCGGCAGTCGCGATCACCCGCGCGCCGAGCGCGCGCCCCACTTGGATGGCGCCGGACCCGACACCACCGGCTCCGGCGTGCACCAGCAAGGTCTCGCCCTGCTGGAGTGCGGCCCGCGTGACCAGTGCGAACCACACCGTCTGGTAGTTGACCGGCAACGCGGTGGCCGCCGCGGTCGACAGCTCGTCCGGGATCGCGAAGGTCGTCATCGCCGCCGCGCTGGCCCGCTCCGCCAATCCCCCCGACCCGGCCAGCGCGCACACCCGCTGGCCGATCGCGAAGTCCGACACGCCCTCGCCGACCGCGGCGATGCGCCCGCCGATCTCGCTGCCGACCACGAACGGCAACGGCGGCTTCACCTGGTACTCGCCGCGGCACTGGAGCAGGTCGGGGAAGTTCACCGACGCCGCCTCGATGTCGATCACGACCTGTCCGGGCCCGGCCACCGGCTCGTCGACGTCGTCCAGCGTCAGGACGTCGGCCGGCTCACCGAGCTCGTGCACCCTCCATGCGCGCATCGCCTGAATCTACGAGCCCAGGAGGCTGCGGGCGATCTGGCTGATCTGGATCTCGTCGGTGCCGGCGTAGATCTGCAGCACCTTGGCGTCGCGGGCGAGCTGCTCGACCTGGAACTCGGCCATGTAGCCGTTGCCGCCGAAGAGCTGCACCGCCTCGAGCGCCACCTCCATCGCCGACTGGGCCGAGTACAGCTTCATCGCCGACGCCTCGGTGAGCGACAGGCTGCGGCCGGCGCGGGCCAGCTCGATCTGGCGGAAGACGAGGTTCTGGATGTTCAGCCGGGCCACTTCCATCTTCGCCAGCTTCAGCTGGATGAGCTGGAACTCGCCGATCGGCCGGCCGAACGCGACGCGATCCTTGGCGTACTGCACCGACAGATCGAGACACTGCTCGACGATGCCGAGCGCCATCGCGGCCACGCCGGTGCGCTCCATGGAGAACGTGTCCTTGGCCCCCGAACGCGCCTGCACGTCCTCGGTCTCGCCGAGCAACCGGTCGCGCCCGACCCGCACGTCGGACAGGAACAGCTCGCCGGTCGGCGACGAGTGCAACCCCATCTTGCGGAGGGGCTTCGACTGTTCGAGCCCCGGCATGCCGCGGTCGAGCACGAAGGTGAGGATCTTGCGATCGGGCCAGTCATTGCCTTCGTCGAGCTTGCAGATGAACACGATCGTGTCGGCGTACGGCCCATTGGTGATGAACGTCTTCGAGCCGTTGAGGACGTACTCGTCGCCGTCGCGCCGCGCCGTGGCACGCATCCCCCCGAACGCGTCCGATCCGGATCCCGGTTCGGTGATCGCCCACGCGCCGATCTTCTCGAGCGTCAGCAGGTCGAGGGCCCACCGCTCCTTCTGCGCGGTCGTCCCCTTCGACATGATCGCCGCCGCGGTGAGCCCGACGCTGACGCCCATCGCGGTGACCATGCCGGGGCAGTAGCGGCACAGCTCGATGATCGGGATGACCATGAACGCGCCGCCATCCCCGCCGCCGCCCTCGGACAGCGTGGTCTTCACCGGGTCATCGATGTCGCCCGCCTTCTCCTTGGCGATCTGGCGCTCGAACCGGTCGCGCGCCATGGCGTCCATGCCGAACGTCCGGAAGAGCTTGCGCAGGGTGTCGTACGGCGGGAGGTCGCCGTGCTCGAGCTCGGTGAGGTGCGGCTTGATCTCCTTCTCCACGAACTGCCGGATGGCGTCGCGGACCATGAGCTGCTCTTCGCTCCACTCGAACATGGCCGCGAGCTTAAGAGGCGCGGCGGAGCGTGAACGAGAAGGTCGAGCCCTCACCGGGGCGCGAGTCGACCCGCACCTGGCCGCCCATCAGCCGCACGTAGTCGCGCACGAGGGTGAGCCCGATGCCGGTCCCCCGCTTGCCCTTGTCACCGCGCTGGGCCCGCCAGAACGGCTCGAAGACGCGGTACGCCTCGTCGGCGGACAGCCCGATGCCGCGGTCGGCCACCTCGACCCGCACCAGGCCGCCGTCGGACGCGGCCCGCACGACGACTGGGCTGCCGGGGTCCGAGTACTTCACCGCGTTGGCGATCAGGTTCACCAGCGTGCGGCGCAGGAGGTGCGAGTCGGCCATGACCACGACCGGCTCGACCGCCAGCGTGACGTCACGACCGGCGATCACCGGCGCCAGGCCGTCGACCGCCGACTGCACCGCGTCCGAGAGATCGACCGCGACCAGGTCGGGCTGGAGCTTGCCGGCCTCGGCCGACGCGAAGTCGAGCAGGCCTTCGACGAGGTCGGCCAGCTCGTCGGCGTGGTGCCGGACCTTGCTGACGAAGTCACGGCGCTCGGCATCGCCGATCGCGTCCCAGTGCTGCAACAGCGTGGACGAGAACCCGGTGATGCAGGTCAGCGGCGTGCGGAGCTCGTGTGACACCGACGCCACCAGATCGCGGCGCAGCTCGAGGCTCTGCTGCAGCTCGGCGACGAGGGTGCGCTCGAGCTCGAGCTGGCTCAGGTTGCGCAGCGCGGTGCCGGCGAAGGATGCGAAGACACCCGCCAGCTCGATCTCTTCGAGGAGGAACGCTCGAGGCTCGGCCGCGAGGAGCACGAGCACGCCGAGCGGGTCGCCGTCGGGCGACGGGAGCGGCACGAACAGCCGGTCGGTGAGGCCCGACGCCTCGCCATCGCCCTGCGGCGCCAGTGCGTCGACCAGCGCGTCCTTCGAGTCCGACAGCACCGCGCCGGCGGCCGCGGCGAGCTCGTCGGCGTCAGCGTCGACGTCGCCCGCCATCGCCTCGCGCACGACCGCTCGACCGGTGAGCACGTACAGGGCGCACGCGTCGGCGCGTAGGAGGGCGCGCGCGCCGGCCACGATCTCGCCGAAGATCGTCTCGCGCTCCTGCGCCGAGTTGACGAGCAGCGCGAGCCGTTGGACCTCACGAGCGCGGCGGGCCAGGTCATGGGCGCGCCATGCCCGCTCGACGACCTGCGGCAGCGCGGCCAGGTAGTCGGGGTCCTTCACCACGTAGTCGATGGCGCCGGCGCGCATGGCTTCGACCGCGATGCTCTCCGAGCCCATGCCGGTGACCATGACGACCGAGGGCCCGCCGTTCGAGCGGATCCGCTCCAGGGTGTCGATGCCGCTGAGCCCCGGCAGGCGGTAGTCGAGCAGCACGAGGTCGATGCCGTCGAGCTTGGCCAGCGCCTCGCCGCCGTCGGCCGCCTGGCGGACGACGTGCCCGGCTTCGCGCAGCCGGCGGTCGATCAGGTGGCGATGGTCCTCGTTGTCGTCGACCACCAGGACCGAGATGCGAGGCACACCCATCTCGCAGGATCCTTCAGTCCACGTTCGGGATGGACGCCAGCGATGTCCAGTACTGACCCACCCGCCGCAAGCCGTCGCGCAGCCCGGCGGCGCTCCCGGGCTTGGTGACGTACGAGTTGCCGCCGAGCCGGTAGGTCTCGTTGACGTCCTCGGGCCGCTCCGAGCTGGAGAGCACCACGGTCGGGATCGTCCGCAGCGTCTCGTCGGCCTTCAGTTGCTCGAGGACCTCGAGCCCGTTGACCTTCGGCATCTTCAGGTCGAGCAGGATGAGATGTGGCAGCTCGCGGCTGGTGAACCGGCCCCGCCGGTACACGAAGTCGAGCGCCTCCTCGCCGTCGCGCACGGTCTCGACCTCGAGCCGCACGCCTTCGAGGTCGCGCAGCGCGCGCACCGTGAGGAACAGGTGGTCCTCGTTGTCCTCGGCGACCAGCACCCGCACCGACCGCTCACTGCGCTCGCTCACTGAGAGACCTCGACCTGTCGGTTGGTGGGACCGCGGCGCACGGCGCGCGCGGGAAACTCGATCCGGAGCTCGGTGCCGAGGCCATGCAACGGCTCCACCGCGGCGATGGCCCCGTCCACCTGCTCGACGATCTTGCGCGCCATCGCGAGACCCATGCCGGTGCCCGCTTGATCCGCGCCGCCGAGCCGCTCGAAGATGCCGAACACGCGATCACGATAGGCGGCCGCGATCCCCACACCATCATCGGACACCGTGATCGTGACCGCGCCTTCCGCCTGTCGATCGGCCGCGACGCGCACGTGCACGTCGGCTCGGCCGGCGTGAACGGCCGAGTTCTCCAACAGGTTGGTGAAGAGTTGGCGCGCCCGGACGGTGTTCATGCGCACGACCGGCATGGCGCCGACCGCGATCGTCATCTCGGGATGGGAGCTGATGACCCCGACCGCCACGTCGTCGACCAGCGGTCCGAGGTCGACGTCGTCGGCATCGGTCTGCACCCGGCCGACGCGCGAGAGTTCGAGCAGGTCGGTGATGAGCTGCTGCATGTAACGGGCGCTGGCGTCCATCCGGTCGAGGTAGTGGCGACCCTCCTCCGGCAAGGCGTCGGCGTGGTCGGCCCGCAGGTACTCGAGGTACCCGAGCAGCGTGATGATCGGGCTCTTGAGGTCGTGCGACACGCCGTAGACGAGCGTCTCGAGCTCGGCGTTGGCGCTCTCGATCGCCTCCCGTGAGTCGCGCTCGCGCTCGAACAGCTCGGCCCGTTGCAGCGCCAGCTGTGTGAACAGCCCGAGTCCGCTCAGCAATCCCATCTCCTCCTCGCCGAAGAAGGGTGTGTACGGGCCGGCCTGCACCGCGAGCCATCCGGCGGTCACCGGCACCACGAGCAACCCTGGCCGGGGCTCGACCACCTCCCAGTCGCGCGTCAGTGTCGGCAGGACGGCGCGGACCTCGTCGGACTCGTCGGGCGCGAAGCCCATGGCGGCCAGCACGGTGCCGGCGCGGTCGGCGAACAGTCCGGCCCGCCCGCCGAGGATCTGCAGGACGTGCGGCAGCAGCGCCTTCCCGGTCTCCTCCGCCGTGAGCGTCCGCATGAGCTCCACTTCGGCGCGGCGCAGCGCGTCCTGCTCCGGCCGGCGCCACAGCATGCGGAGGAACGCCGGCGGCGAGAAGCCGATAAAGAAGAACACCGCGGCCAGCAGCGGCAACGACTTGGTGACGATGGTGACGCCCGTGGTCGCGCTCACTGATGGCGACGCGCCCGGGAGGGCGGCGATGGTGAGCGCGATCGACCCGAGGCTCAGCATCCGCATCCGGCGGCGGGCGACGGTGGGCTGCCCGCGGCCGGCACCCCAGAGCCGGCGGGCCACGATCAGCGACAGCACCGTCCACTGGATGAGGAACACCCACACGTAGACGAGGAGCCAACCCGGGACCGGTTCGCCCTGCGCGGGGAATCGCGGGAGCGGCACCGCGGCCGCGATCACCAGCACCGTCAGGCCGTTCACCAGCCGCTCGACGCGCCGGTCCTTGGGACCGAACGCGCCGGTGAACCGGTACAGGGTCCACGGGTACAGCGCCAGGCCGATCAGGATCACCTTGACGATCGTCACGCCCGGCTCGCTGACCACATGCCCGGGATGGAAGGCGACGCCGATCCATGAGAGCAGCGCGAGGTTGCCGAAGGTCGCGAAGAGCCACCCGCCCGCCTCGCCGCCGCGCCGCCGCCACCCGCGGTACGACGCGATCGAGAGCACGCTGAACACGAGCGCGTCGAGCCACCGCATGACCTCTGCGAATGCGTCCAATCACTTCCCCCTTGGCTGGGATTCACGTTGGCAGTCACTCGCGCGGCCGTCAACGGGCCAGACGGTCACGAACGGGCCGAACCTCGCGACTGGTCCAAGCGCGCCAAGGCGGCGTCGGCCTCCTCGGCCGGCTCGAGCGGTCGCATCACGAGATCGATGGCCGCCCAGATCGTCTTCGAGAACGGATGGAAGAGGATCGGGAAGACCAGGTTGAGGGTCAGCCCGACGATCTCCAACGGGAGGACGGGCGTGTCCGGCACCGTCAGGATCAGCGCGACGACCAGGACGACCAGGAACACGAACTCCGTGGCCACCAGGTTGATGGCGACGCCCCCGAGCATGTGCCCTTCCTCGCGGTTGAACTTCCAGCCGCAGCACGGGCACCGCTCGACCATCCGGACCCAGCGCCGGAAGAGGTGGCCGCAGCCGCAGTTCGGGCAGCGCTTGGCGAATCCTCGCCCCAGGGCGCGCAAAGCACGGCGCAGATCGCCGCGTGCCCTATCCTCTGCCACGATCGCGCCGAGAATGCAGAACGTGGGGATGGCAGGGGCGCGGCTGCGTGCCTATCGCACGCTGCGCGACGCCGGGCTCGACGAGTCGGCCGGACTCGAACGCGTCCCGAGCGCCTTCAACGAGGTGTGGTTCAACGGGCCCAACGTCGTGCGGGTCAACCCCACCCCCGGGACACACCGGTTGGGGTACGAGGCCGCCCTCGCCAAGCACCTGCCCGCCGCCGTCCAGTACCCGGAGATCATCGCCTACGGCAAGGGCCCGACGGCCGAGTGGCTGGTGCTCAAGCGGGTCCCGGGCATGGTGCTGTCGCGGGCATGGCCGACGATGACCGAAGCCGTGCGGCGCGACGCGGTGTGGCAGCTGGCCGAGGGGTTGCGGAGCATTCACGCCACCGGTCAGCCGGTGGATCAGTACGGACCGATCCGGCCGCCGTTCCTCGACCGCGACACCCTCGAGTGCCCCCACCAGCTCCCGGCGTCGCGGGTGCTCACGCTGCTCGGCCGAGCCAGCCGCATGCGGTTCGTCGATCCCGGGCTGATCACCGCAGCCGCCGATCTGGTCGAGTCGACCGCGTCGGCGTTCGACGGCGACGACAAGGCGCCGGGGCTCGTCCACGGTGACGCTCACTTCGAGAACGTGCTCTGGGGCGGCGAATCGATCACCGCGATCCTGGACTTCGAGTGGTCCCGGCCGGCACCGGCCGACATCGACCTCGACATGATCCTCCGTTTCTGCGCCGACCCTGCGCTCCACGTCGCCGCTGACTACGGCCACCTCGCCAACGCCCGCGACTACCTGCAGGTGCCCGTCTGGCTGAAGGCGGCCTACCCAGAACTGTTCGCCCACCCACGGTTGCACGACCGGCTCGTGCTCTACGACCTCGCCTACGACGTGCGCCACCTGCTGCTCCATCCGCCGACCGGCCCGATCGACAGCCTCTCGCCCCACCACGCGATCCGCCGCATCCGCCGCACCGTCGACGGCCGCAGCCACCTCGGCTGGATGGAGATCTGACGGATTACTTGAGGGCGAGGGCGTTGGCGGGGGAACCGACGCCGGCTTCGACGTTGAGCGGCGCCGCGGTCAGCAGGCAGGTGTAGACCCCGTCGGCGGCGCAGTCGTCGGCCAGCCGGTCGAGATCCCACAGCTCGCCGAGGGGCAACCCGAGCAGCGGGAGCAGCTCGAGATGGGCGAAGCCGTCGACGTCGAAGGACGACGGCGGCCAGACCTCGACCGCGGGATTGTCGACCGCGACCGCGGCGATGTGCAGGTTCCAGAGCAGGCGGGCGGTGTCGCGCCCGGCTCGCAAGCCGCACGCCCGCGGCCGGTGACCGGCCAGCGCGGCCCGGGCCTCGGCGTCGAGCGTTCGGTACCACGCCAGCCAACCGGTGCGGATGAGCAGCACGTCGCCGGGCTCGACGGCGACGCCTTGCGCGTCGAGCGTGGCTTCGACGTCCGCGGCGTCGATGGGATCGGTCTCGCCAGGGTTGATGGCGCGGCCGACCGACGCTCGCCACCGCGCCACGTCGGCCAGGACGGCGCGGCCGGCGATGCCGCGGCGGGCCCAGTGCTGCATGCCGTGGCGCTCGTCGGCCACGCCGTTCCAGTGGCCGTGCTCGGGATGGGCCACGTGGCGGAAGCCGTCCCATTGACTCGAGCTCTGGGTGTTCCAGCCCGAGAGGAGGTCGTCGTGGAAGCCGCCACCCGGGTCGAGCACGATGTGCTCGGGCCCGGCGCGGTTGAACAGCGGCGGGCTCGGGAGCTCGAGCTCGAGGTTCAGCGGGAACACCGCACCCTTGCGCACGCAGCGGGCCGCGGCGACCACCCGCTCGGGTGTCAGCAGGTTGAGGCAGCCGAACACGTCGTCGGCGCCCCACAGGCCCCACGCCGAGCCGGGCGGCTGGCTCGGCTCGATCGGCAGTTCGTCGTACGAAGGCAGCGCGTCGGTCACGCGGCCGACGCTAAGCCGTCATCCGACCCAGGTGCCGGAGAGGCCGTCGTTGCGCGCCAGCACGTACCTGGTGCCGGCGATCGAGAGCGACCGCCACGAGCTGCCGGGCTCGAAGGACTCCGCCGGTGCCGGCGGTGCGTCACCGACCGGATGCACACCGCCCCAACCATCGAGGACGGCGAAGCCGTTGCCGGACTTGGTCACGGCGATGGCGCGCGCGATGTCCCATCCCGGCCATGACGGCGTCGATCCGCTGATGGCATCGCCGCTCGCGGTCACGTGCCCCCAACCATCGAGGACGTAGCCGCCCTTGCCGGTGGGAGTGAACGCCAGGCCGCGGAAGATGTCGGTGCCGAGCTGGTAGTTCGACGCCAACCCCGGCGCGTCGCCGGCCCGGTGCACGCCACCGAATCCGTCGAGCACCGCGAGGCCGTGGCCCGACGGCGTGATCGCCAGCGAGCGGGCGATGTCCCAACCGGGCCAGTAACCGCCGGTCATGCCGGCGAGCGCGACCCTGGCCGATCCGAAGAGATGCAGCCCGCCCCAGCCGTCGAGGACGACATAGCCGAGACCGTCCGGCATCACCGCGATCGACTTGGCCAGCGGCAACGGCAGCACGTCGGATCCATAGTTCAGCGCGCCACCGAACGCGTGCACGGCACCGTTGGTCTCGACCACGTACGCGCCGCCATTCGGATTGGCCGCGCCCCCGGCAACGACCGGCGACGGACCACGCGTCGCCGCCTGAAGGCTCGGGTACGGGTCGATCGCCGCGCCCGCCGACGGTGACGCCTTGGGCGGGTGCACCTCGAAGTGGAGGTGCGGCGCGGTCGTCTCGGCGTCACCGGAGTCGCCCAGGTACGCGATGAACTGGCCGGCCAGCACGCGGCTGCCGACGCGAATGCCGGGCGCGTACCGCCACTCGGGCGGGTTCCTTCCGTCGTCGGTGCCCGGCGTGTCGTTGTTGATGTGGATGTAGTAGTAGCTCCACCCGTCGACCGCCGAGAGGATGAGCATGTTGCCGCTGATCCCGCCGTCACCGTCGTTGTGCACGTAGGTGATCACGCCGTCGGCGGCCGCCACCTCGTGCTCGAGCTTGGTGCCCATCAGGTCGTTGCCCTGGTGCGTCCGGCCGCCGGGCCGCGGCGCGCCGAAGTCGCTGATGTAGTGCACCGGCCCGTCCACCGGGAACCGGATCGGATGCGCCTCCGCCGCCTGCGCTGCGCCGGTCAACGGCACCGAGGCCAGCAGCGCGAACGAGACCGCGACGAAGGAGAGGATGCGAGTACGAACCGCCATGCGTTCCTATCGGTCGAAGCCCGAGTTCCTTGAGCGCGGCGACCGGGTTCGGCGGCGACTTACAGATACGGCATGGGGTCGACAGGCGTGCCGGCGATGCGCACCTCGAAGTGCAGGTGCGGCCCGGTGCAGTTGCCGGTGCACCCGACGAAGCCGATCACCTGCCCGCGCTGCACCTTGTCGCCGGCGCGGACGATGATCAGGCTCTGGTGCCCGTACAACGTGGCCAGCGACTTCCCGTGGTCGATCACGGTCGCGTTGCCGTAGCCGCCGAGCACACCGGCCGAGACCACCACGCCGTCGGCGGCGGCGTGAATCGGGGTGCCGGAGGTGGCGCCGAAGTCGACGCCGGTGTGCATGCGCATGTCGCCGAAGATCGGGTGCAGGCGCGGCCCGAAGCCCGAGGTGATCGGCGCGCCGGGGATCGGAACGGCCAGCACACCGTGCCCCGTCGGGGCCACGCCTTGACCGTTCTGCAAGGACCGCAACGACGCCGCCAACGCGTCGGACTGCGCCTGGAGCGCCGCGATCTGCGACTCGAAGTCGACCTTGCGGTCCTGGACCTGCTGGAACAGATTCGCCTGCCTCGCCAGCTCGCCCTTCACGGCGGAGCGGAGCCCGTCGAACGCCTGGCGCTGGGCGCTCAGCTGGTTCTGCTTGTCCACCACCGCGTCGCGCTGCGCGACCGCCTGCATGCGCGTTCGGTCGACGTCGTCGCGCTGACGCTGCACTCGCTCCTTGAGGGCCTTGTAACGGCGCACCTCGTCGGCTTGGGCCCGCACGACCGCGGCGACATAGCCGCTCGACGCCTCGAGCTCACGCATCGAGTGCACGTTCAGCACCATGCCGGCGACTTGCTCGAGCGGCGGACCGTTGGTGTACGCCGCGACGGCGCGCCGCTGCAGCACGACGCGTGCCGCCTCGAGTTGCTGCCGGCTCGCGGTCAGCTGCTGCTCGGCCTCGGCCTGCTTGGCCTCGATCGCGGTGAGCTGCGACTGCGCGGCGTCGAACTCGCGCTGCGCGTTGGCGCGCTGCGCGTCGATGACCGCGACCTGGGTGTCGAGCTGCGCCTTCCGGGCGTTCGACTCGTCGATCTGCCCGAGGAGCTTCGCCTCCGCGGCCGACGCCTCGTCGACCTGATCCTGGAGGCGGTTGACCTTCGACGACAACGGGTCGGGCGCGACCGCGAGCGCGGCGCGCGGCACCACCAGCCCGAGGGCCACGAGCACGGCCAGACCGCCGGCCACACGCCTCACTCCAGCAACAGTACGCACAGAAGCAACACCTTCAAGTCTTTGGGGACCTCTCCCCATCGGCCCCACGGGTCTCGACCGTGAGCCCATTGGGCCGTTCGACCCATCCGAAACCGGGGCGTTTCGCCCAGCGCCGACGCCGGCGGCGGGACTACACGTCGAGGAAGCGGGTGACGGCGACCGCGGAGCCGGCGGCGCCGATGACGCTGCCGAGGACCAGCAGGATCAGGCCGGTACCCAGCACCTGCGAGCTCGTCACGAAGAACTGCTGCAGGAGCTGGATGTGCTTCAGCTGGCCCTGCACGAACGGGCGCAGGCCGATCATCAGCCCGACGGCGGCGGCGGCGCCGATGAGGCCCTGGATCAGCCCCTCCATCATGAACGGAACGCGGATGAACCAGTTGGTCGCGCCGACGAGCTTCATGACGCCGACCTCCCGGCGCCGGGCGAAGATCGCCAGCTGGATGGTGTTCAAGATGAGAAGTGACGCCGCCATCAGCGCGACGAGCGCGACGATCCAGAGGAACGTGGTGACGAAGCGGGTCACCTTCAAGATCGTCTTGATGGTGTCGCGTGCGTACACCACCTGGCGCACACCGGCACCGTTCACGAATCGCTGGCCGACGGAGTCGACCAACTCCGCCTTCTGCGGCACGACGCGGAAACTCGGCGGCAGTTGGTCAGGTGTCTGGATGCTCTCCTTGAACTCCGGCGAGTCGCGGAAGATGCGGACGAACTCGTCGTAGGCCGCCGTGTGGTCGACGTACGTCACCTTCTTGACCTCGGGCATGTCGTGTACCTGCCGGTCGATGGTCGAGATCTCGTCGGCAGTGGCGTCGGGGTTCATGAAGATCGACAGCTCGACGCCGCCTTTCCACTGTGTCGTCGCCCGGCTGACCGCTTGGCGCACGAGCAGCGCCGAGCCGACCAGCGCCAACGACACCGCGACGGTGAGGACCGCCGCCGCGGTCATCAGCGCGTTGCGCTTGAGATTGGAGAACGTCTCGCGCGCGACATAGTCGACCTTGATCGCCATCGCGGATCAGTTGGTGGCGACGCCGTACACACCGCGCGCCTGGTCGCGGACGAGCTGACCGTGATCGAGCTCGATGACGCGACGGCGCATGCGGTCGACGATGCTGCGGTCGTGGGTGGCCATCAGCACCGTGGTGCCGGTGCGGTTGATGCGGTCGAGCAGGCGCATGATGCCTTCGGACGTGCTGGGATCGAGGTTGCCCGTCGGCTCGTCGGCCAGCAGGATCAGCGGGCGGTTGACGAAGGCGCGCGCGATCGACACCCGCTGCTGCTCACCGCCCGACAACTCGGTCGGCAGGTTGTCGCGCTTCTTGGCCAGGCCCACCAGGTCGAGGATCTGCGGCACCTGGCTGACGATCACGTGCTTCGGCCGCCCGATCACCTCGAGCGCGAACGCCACGTTCTCGAACACGTTCTTGTTCGGCAGCAACTTGAAGTCCTGGAACACGCAGCCGATGTTGCGGCGCAGGAACGGGACCTTCCAGCTCGACAGGTGGGCGATGTCCTTGCCGGCGACCCAGATGCGGCCGTCGTCGGGCCGCTCCTCCTTGGTGAGGAGCCGCAGGAACGTCGACTTGCCGGATCCCGACGGGCCGACGAGAAAGACGAACTCGCCTTTCGCGATGTCGACCGAGAGATCGCGAAGCGCGGCGGTCGTTCCCTTGTAGGTCTTGGAGACGTGTTCGAGACGGATCATTCGGGACAATGCGGCAGGATCGGGCGGGCGACCCCTGACCGGCGGCCAAGGGTAGCAGCGGGCCGGCGGCCGGCGGCTGCACCGGCCGAACTCAGCGACATTTTGGGCTGAACCGGACCAACGATCCCATGCGCCGTCTCGACATCGATGGCGACGGCAGGACGACCGGGCGGCGCGTCGAACACCACATCCATGCGGGCCCGCATCTTCGCCGCTGCCGTCGCGATCACCAGCGCCGCGCTGATGACGTTCGGCGCCGTCCCGGCGCACGCCGCGACCGTCGACACCGGCGCCGAGTCGGGGTTCTTCGCCCGCATCAACCGCGAGCGCAACAGTCGCGGCCTCGCCAGCATGGCGTATGCCTCCGACCTCGTCGCGGTGGCGCGGCGCCATTCGGCCGACATGGCCCGGCAAGGCCGGCTGTACCACACGCCCAACCTCGGCAGTCAGGTCTGCTGCTGGCAGTCGCTCGGCGAGAACGTCGGCGAGGGCGCCAGCGTCGACTCGGTGCACAACTCGTTCATGTCGTCGGCCACGCACCGGGACCACATCTTGAGCTTGGCGTTCACCCAGGTCGGGGTGGGCGTGGTGTCGTCGGGCGGCACGCTGTGGGTCACCGAGATCTTCCGGCAGCCGATGGGTGGCGCGGCGGCGCCCGCGCCCGCTCGCGCCGGCTCTCCGCGTCCGGCGGCTGCGCCGGGTCCCGCGACCCCGTCGCGTCCGGCATCCGTCGCGGCCAACG
>JAODBK010000043.1 GCA_025463925.1 Acidimicrobiales bacterium
GTCGTGGCCGCAGCCGTCGGGCTCGTGACCGCCGCCGGGGCGGTGCGACCGTCGCCGGCGGTCAGCCGCAGGGCGGCCGCACCCGACGCGGTGGCGACCAGGGCGACCGCGACGGCGAGATGCACCAGACGGCGGGACACGGCCGTCCATTGTGCAGGACGTGGTGCGCCGGTGGCGCGACCCCTAGCCCACCGGGGCGCGGCCGACCTCGACGCCGACCCGGCCGAGGTAGGCCAACTTGCGCTCGACCGCGGCGCACCAGGCCGTCAGGTCGGTGAGGAAATGCTCGCGATCGCCGTCCTCGAACGCATGCTCGAGCTCGTCGAACGCGGCATCTTCCTCGTCGAGAAGGGCCCGGTACCGGGCGAGGAAGTGCTCGTTGACCACCTCTTCCAAGGCCACTGGCTCCCCTTTCGGGTCGAGGTTGTGGTGACGGCGAGGGTAGCCCCTCCACGCCCGGCCCGCGGCGGCTCCAATAGGGTTGCCGCGTGAAGGAACTGCGAGCCGATGCCGTCGCCGAACTGACGGCGCCGGGCGCCGACTGGGAGGTCGTCGACGAGGACGTCCTCGGCGAGCGCATGCCGGTGTTCGCGCGCCGGGCGCGGTCGCTGCGCCAGCTGCTCGAGCGCTCGGCCCGGTTCGGTGACCGCGACTACCTGGTGCTCGACGACTGGCGCATCGGGTTCGCCGAGCACGTCACGCAGGTCGCGTCGTTGGCGCGCGCGTTGTCGGAGCGATACGGCGTCGGGCCCGGCGACCGCGTCGCGATCTGGGCCGAGAACCGGCCCGAGTGGGCAATCGCGTTCTGGGCCACCGTCTCGTGCGGCGCCATCGCGGTCGCGTGCAACGGGTGGTGGACTCCGGACGAGCTCGCGTACGCGATCGACCACAGCAAGCCGACCGTGCTGATCGCCGACCGGCGCCGGCTCGAACGCCTCGGCGGCGCCGACCCGGCTGTGCCCGTCATCGAGATGGAGTCGGCCAGGCACGAGCTCCTCGCCGACACCGCGGCGGCGTTGCCCGGCGTGCCGATCGCCGAAGACAGCCCGGCGCTCATCCTCTACACCAGCGGGACCACCGGCCGACCCAAGGGCGCGCTGATCTCACACCGCGGCCTCGTCGGCTTCGTGCAGGTGAACGGGTGCAACGCCGCCATCGGCTCCGCCATGGCCAAGCGGTTCGGCGTCGAGCTGCCGGCGGCGGAGCGCAACATCGTCCTGCTGACCTCGCCGATGTTCCACGTGTCGGGGTTGTTCGCCGGGATCATCACCGCCGCCGCGACCGGCGACACCCTCGTCACCCGCACCGGCCGCTTCGACGCCCACGACGTGCTCCGGCTCATGGAGCGGGAGCGGGTCACCCAGTGGACGCCGTTGGGCGCGATGGGACCGCGTGTGCTCGAGGCGATGGCCACCAGCACCTGCGACGTGTCGAGCGTCCGGCAGCTCGGCTTCGGGGGTGCGCCGCTGAGCCCGACGTTGCGCGAGCGCCTGCGCGACGGGTTCAACATCACCGGGCGACTCGGCATGGGCTACGGCTCGAGCGAGACGGTGTCGGTGGTCTCGAGCATCGGAGGGCCCGAGTTCGACCAGTTCCCCACCGCCACCGGTCGCGTCCTGCCCACGGTCGAGCTCGAGATCCGCGGCCCCGACGGCGCCCCGCTCCCCGACGGTGTCGAGGGCGCCATCCACGTGCGCAGCGCGTACATCATGCTCGGCTACTGGCGCGACGCCGACGCCACCGCGAAGAGCATCAAGCCCGGTCGCTGGCTCGACACCGGCGACATCGGGCACGTCGACGACGGGATGCTCTTCATCAATTCGCGCGCCAGCGACATGATCCTTCGGTCGGGCGAGAACATCTACCCGGTCGAGATCGAGAACCGGCTGGCCGCGCACCCCGCGGTCGCGGATGCCGCGGTGCTCGGCGTCGACCACGAGGAGCTCGGGCAGGAGGTCAAGGCGGTGGTCGTGCCTGCGGCCGACGCCGACGTCGACACCGGCGCGCTGGCGGTGTGGGTCGGCGAGACGCTGGCCCGGCACAAGGTGCCATCGGTGTGGGAGGTTCGCACCGAGCCGCTGCCGCGCAATGCCGCCGGCAAGGTGTTGAAGAACGAGCTGCGCTAAGAACCGCCGGTGCGCACGATCACGGTGGTCGGCGCCTCGCTGGCGGGACTGCGGGCCGCCGAGGCGCTGCGGCAGAAGGGCTTCGACGGCACCATCACCGTCGTCGGCGCCGAGTCACGGCTGCCCTACGACCGGCCGCCGCTGTCGAAGCAGGTGCTGGCCGGCGAGTGGGGCGTCGACCGCGTGCAGCTGCGCGACGAGGAGCGCTACGGCGAGCTCGACCTCGACCTGCGCCTCGGCGTGCGGGCCACCGGGCTCGACGTCGCCGCGTCCACCGTCGCCCTCGCCGACGGCACCACCGTGCTGTTCGACGGCCTCGTCATCGCGACCGGCGCGTCGCCGCGCGTGCTGCCCGGCATGCCGGACATGCCCGGACTGTTCACGCTGCGAACCCTCGACGACGCGATCGGGCTCTCCGACGCCGTCGGTCGCCCCGGGTGCCGGGTGGTCGTCGTCGGTGCCGGGTTCATCGGCTCGGAGGTCGCGGCGACGTGCCACCGGCGCGGCGCCACCGTCACCGTGCTCGAGGCCCTGCCGGTGCCGCTGGCCCGCGTCCTCGGCGGGGAGATGGGCAAGGTGTGCGGCCAGTTGCACGTCGACGAGGGCGTCGACCTGCGCTGCGGCGTCGGCGTGGCCGCGGTCGAAGGCGACGAGCGCGTCGAGCGGGTCGTGCTCTCCGACGGTCGGAAGATCGACGCCGACGTGGTGGTCGTCGGCGTCGGGGTGTCGCCGGCAACGGCATGGCTCGACGGGTCCGGCCTGGCGCTCCGCGATGGCGTGCTGTGCGACGACCGCTGCTTCGCCGCCGGTAGTGCCGGCCGGATCGTCGCCGCCGGCGACGTGGCCCGCTGGCACAACCCGTGGCTCGGTGCCGACATGCGCGTCGAGCATTGGACCAACGCGGCCGAGCAGGGCGATCACGCGGCCAAGAACCTCCTCGCCGGCCCCGATGCCGCCGAGCCCTACGCGCCGGTGCCGTTCTTCTGGTCCGACCAGTACGACGTGAAGATCCAGTATGTGGGCCACTCGGCGCCCGATGACGAGATCGCCCTGGTCCACGGCTCACCCGCCGACCGCAAGTTCGTGGTCCTCTACGGGCGGGACGGTCGGCTCACCGGCGCGCTGGCCTTCAGCCGGCCCCGACAGCTCATGACCTACCGCCGCCTGCTGGCCGAGGGGGCGTCATGGGAGACCGCTCTCGCCCAGGAGGTCGGCTGAGGGAACCGTGGTCGCCGGTGCGTCGTTGCCTCCGTAGACTCGTGGGAGATCGCTGAGAAGGAGCCCCGCATGGCTGCAGTCATCGCCGAGATCTTCGGCTGGGAGTTTTTCGCCGTCGTCATCGTCGTCGCGCTCCTGTTCGGCGGCTCGCAGCTGCCCAAGCTGGCCCGCTCGCTGGGGTCGGCGAAGAGCGAGTTCGAGAAGGGCCTGCGCGAGGGCGGCCGGGACGACGAGGCCGACGAGAAGCGGGCCGACGAGAAGCCGGCGACCTAGACCCCCGTCAGCGTCGGGTCACGAGTCGAACACCACCGGCAGCCGGTTCGGCGACCGGAAGATCATCCCGTGGATGTGCGGGTCGTCGCCCGCCGGGTCGAGCCGCAGGTTCGGCAAGCGGTCGAGCAGTGCGTCGGCCGCGACGCGCATCTCCATGCGAGCCAGGTGCATGCCGAGGCACAGGTGCGGCCCGAACCCGAAGCTGATGTGCTGGCCGGGGTCGCGGAAGATGTCGAAGGTGTCGGGGTCGCGATAGCGGCTCTCGTCGCGGTTGGCGGCACCCAGTGAGACGCCCATCTGCGACCCGGCCTTCACCGCGACACCGCCGAGCTCGACGTCCCTCGCCGCGGTGCGCGTGATGAAGAGCAGCGGTGGCTCCCACCGCAGCGTCTCCTCGATCGCCTGCTTCATCAGGCTGCGGTCGGCTCGCAACGCCTCCATCTGCTCGGGGTGGGTGAGCAGCGCATAGAGGAAGTTGCCGGTCGACCGGTAGGTCGTCTCGACGCCGGCCGGCAGCAGCAGCCGCAGGAACGCGAAGATCTCCTCGTCGTCGAGGGTGTTCCCGTCGAGCTCGGCCTGCGCCAGGTCGCTGATGAGGTCGTCGGACGGATCGGAGCGCCGCTGGTCGACGATCGGCTTGAAGTAGTCGCGCAGCGCGTTGCTGCTGGCGAGGGCTCGCTCCCAGTTGGCGGTGACGCTGATCAGCTCGATCGACCAGCGCTGGAACTTGACGTAGTCCTCCTTCGGCAGGCCGAGGATGCGGGCGATGACCCGCACCGGGAACGGGAACGTGAACTGGCGCACCAGCTCGGCGTGGCCGGCGCCGGCGAAGTTGTCGACGAGCTCGTCCACCGTCGCGCGCACCAGGTCGGCTTCCCAGCGGGCCAATGTCTTCTCGCGGAACGCCTGGGCCACGAGGCCGCGATGGTGGCGGTGCTCGGGCTCGTCCATCTCGAGGATCGTGTGCCCCATCAGCACACCCATGATCTCGGCGTAGCCCGACGACGAGAACGTCTCGTTGTCGAGCAGCACCCGCTGCACCAGCTCGTGGCTGTACACCGTGTAGGTGTCATGGGCCGGGGTGGCCGGCAGGTTCGGGTCGCCGTCGCCCATCGCCAGCTCGCCGAAGTCGATGCGCTCCACCGGGTTGGCGCGCCGGGCATTCGCCAGATCGGGGTACGGGTCGCGCACGTCACCGAAGACGTCGGCGATCTCGGAGGGGTCGTAGGCCTCGGCCAGGTCGGTCATCGTTCGTCTCCAGTTCCCTGACGGCGATGTCAGAGACTAACCCGTCGGCCGCCGCCCGCCGCCGATGCCCGGATGGCGTCGAGGACCGCCATCGAGGCCACGCCGTCGTCGAAGGTCGCGGCTGCCGGACCAGGGGCCGGCCGGCCACGGATGGCCGCCAGGAACGCCTCGGCCTGCCGGATCGACGGGCCGAGCTCGAGGTGGGTGAACCGGTGGCGGGTGTCGCCGCTCGGCGGTGGCGGGTCCGGCAACCGCAGGTCGGCCGGCGGTTCGACGAGCGTCCCCTGCGGGCGGTCGTGGTCGGCCAGCCAGACGTCGCGGCCGTCGAGCCACACCGTGCCGCGGGAGCCGGCGACGCGGGTCGTCATCGCCATCGCGCCCCACGCGCCGGCGGTCTGCTGCACCACCACGTCGGCGCCGCTCGCCATGCGCAGGTACGCCGTGAACGAGTCCTCGGCAGTGCCGGCCGGGCGATCGCTTGTCAGGGTCAGGCCGGCGGCGACGGACTGGACGTCGCCCAGCCACGCCCGCACCTGGTCGACGACGTGCGACCCCGACGCGCCCAGCCAGCCGCCGCCGCGTACCGGGTCGAGCCACCACTCGGGCACCGGCGCGTCGGGGTCGGCGACCAGCCCGACGTACGAGACGAACGTCGCCAGGCGCGCGTCACCGATGGCACCCCGCTCGATCAGCCGGCCGGCAGTCGCGCGGTCGGTCGCGAACCGGAACTCGTGACCGACGAAGCCGACGAGACCTCGGTCGCGGGCGGCATCGCGCATCGTCACCGCTTCGGCGTGGTCGAGCGCGAACGGCTTCTCGCACAGGATGTGCTTGCCGGCGGCCAGCGCCGCCAGGGTGACGGCGGCGTGGGTGTGCGGCGGCGTGACGACGCTCACGACGTCGACGCCGTCCAGCCCGAGGGCGCGATCGAGGTCGGTGCCGCCGTGCGGGACCGCGAGGCGCTCGGCCCGCCGCGCCGTCTTCTCGGCGTCGCGCCCGACGAGGGCGACCACATCGAAGCCCGCGGCGCGCAGGGCCGGCACGTGCACCCGGCACCCGAATCCCGTGCCGACGACGATCGCGCCCGGCATCTGCCGGTCAGTAACCCGCGGCCGGGTCGACGACGCCGAAGAGCTCGGGCAGCGGCGTCCCGGCCATGCGGGACCGGACGTTGTCGCACACCTGCGACACCATCCGCTCGGTCAGCCACGGCGAGCTCCACGACACGTGGGCGCTGAGCCGCACCTTCGGATGGTCGTAGAGCCAATGACCCGCGGGCAGCGGCTCGGGCTCCACCACGTCGAGACTGGCCACGGCGACGCGGCCGTCGTCGAGGGCGACGCGCAGCGCGTCCTGGTCGACGAGCGTGCCGCGCGCGATGTTGACGAGGTGGACGCCGGGCTTCACCCGCTCGAAGGCGGCGGCGTCGACGAGGTGACGGGTGGCGGCGGTCGCCGGCGCGGCGATGACCAGGTGATCGGCTTCGGGGAGCAGGTCGGCCAACGACGCCGCCGTGCGCGCGCCGTCGACCGGGCTCGGGCCGGTGCGGCGTCGCAACCCCACGACGTCGCACCCGAACGCCAGCGCCCGCACCGCGACCGCACTGCCGATGCCGCCCATCCCGACGATGCCGACGGTTCGGCCCGCCAACCCGCCGAGCTGCGTCCAACCCCAATGCCGCGGCGGCTCGTGGATCCACGTGTCGGGCAGCTGCTTCTCGAACGCCAGCATCGTCGCCAGCACGAACTCGCTGATCGGCACCGCGCCGGCACCGCGTGCGCAGGTGACGACGCGGCCGTCGTAGATCTCGGCCGGCAGGCCATCCACGCCGGTGCCGAACACCTGCACCCATGGCACCTTGCGCGCCAGGTCGAGGATGGCCGCGCTCTTGTGACTGGCCACCAGCACATCGGCGTCGGGCACGTCGGAGACGTCGCCCTCGAGCGGTACGACCATCACCTCGACCGACGGGTCGATGGCTGCCAGCGCGTCGGCGATCCCGCCGCCCATCTGGGTGAGCACCCGCATGTCAGTCCTCCCGCTCGAGCAACGGCAGGAGCATCTCGCGCAACGCCAGCGCGTGGCCCAGCGGGTCGGCGAGCGGCCAGCCGTACTCGGGCAGGTCGAAGTACTCGATCGACAGCAGGCCGGGGTAATCGAGGGCGTCGAGGGCGCCGATCACCGCGGTGAAGTCGACGTCGCCCTGGTCGGGCGCGGGTGCCTGGACGACCCCGCTGCTGGCCTGCCGCAGCTGGACGTGGTCGGCCCATGGCAGGAGCTCGACCGGGTCCTCACCCCACGACGCCACGTGTCCGGTGTCGACGAGCAGCCGCAGGCCGGGGACCTCGTCGATCATGGCTCGCACCTTCGCGACACTGTTGACGATCGAGCCACCCCACGGTTCGAGTCGCATCCCGGGTGATCGGCGGTACGCCGCGACGGCGCGCTCCCACGCGCCTTCACTCTCAGGTGGAGCCGGGCACGAGCGGTCGGGCCGCGGCGACGGGAACGACATGCGGTCGCCGATCGGCACCGCGTACTCGTCGTCGACCTCGACCGACACGTCGATGTGCGCGAAGCCCAGCCGCTTCGCCTCGACCGCCGCCTCGGCCAGTGGCCGCGGCCCGAACACCACGTCGACGACGCCGAGCGGGAAGCGCACGGCCGGCATTCTGGCGCACTCCCCGGGCGTTGCCTCCCGGCACTGACCTCAGGGGCCGGAGCCCAGGCCGCGATCGCGGGCGATGGTCTCGAGCAGCTCGGGGAGCCGGGTGACCTCCGACTTCGGGAGGAAGAGGTCGATGGCGGGACTCGAGAGGACCTGGGCCCCGACTGGTTGGGCCGAGAAGAGGATCACGAAGGTGTCGGGATGCGCGGCCTTGAGCGTCTCCGCCACGCCGAGCCCGGTGCCGTCGGGCAGCGAGTAGTCGAGGACGGCGACATCCGCGTGGTCGCGCAGGTCGATGGTGATCGCGGTCTCGGCGTCGCTCGCAGTGCCGCTCACCTCGTAGCCCTCGGCGCGGACGACTCGATCGAGCAGGACCACGATGTCGGGTTCGTCGTCGACGACGAGGACCCGCAGCAGTCGCGGCTGCGCGCCCTCCGTCACAACACCGACAATCGGCGACGCCCTCGCTTTGTCACACACGATCAACGACGAACCGCGGGCGGTTCTCGCGCTCACGCCCGACGTCGTCCGATATGGACGGATTCGCAAAGCCGGGATCGGGGGTCGCGGCACTCACCCGAGCGGCAGCACGCGGTGCCCGGCGAGGCGCCCGCCGTCGATGGTCAGAACACCCATCGTGTGAACCGCCTGCCACCGGCGCTCGGTCGGTGAACCCGGGTTGAAGAGCCGCTGCCCATCGACCCCGACCTCATCGACCGGCGCGTGGCTGTGGCCGAAGACGACGACGTCGGCCGCGGGAAACCGTCGGCGCATGCGAGCCACCCGTCCGGCCGTGGGACCGCTGTCGTGGATCATGCCGACCGAGACACCGCCCAGGTCGACGACCGCGGTCTCGGGCAGCCGGGCCGCCAGCGCGGCATCGTCGTTGCTGCCGAGCACGGCGTGCACCGGAGCGAACCCGCCCAGCTCGTCGAGCAGCTCCGGCGTGACGACGTCGCCCGCGTGCAGCACCGCGTCGGCCCGGTCGAGCTCGGCGTACACCGCGTCGGGCAGGCGACGATGGCGGCCGGGCCGGATGTGGGTGTCGGACAGCACCACGACGTGCACGCCGCGAGACGCTACGCGCTGGTGGGTACGCTCGGTTGGTGGACGCCGTCGAGGCCCTCGAGCGAATCGCCTACCTGCTGGAGCGCGCCCGCGAGCCGACGTATCGCGTGCAGGCCTTCCGCCGGGCCGCCGCCACCGTCAAGAAGACCCCGCCCGACGAGCTGGCCGAGCTGGCGTCGAGCGGCCGCTTGCGCGAGCTGGCCCACATCGGCGAGAAGACCGAACGCGTGGTGCTGGAAGCGCTGCGGGGCGAGAAGCCGGCGTACCTCGCCAAGCTGGAGGAGACCGACCCCGGCGAGGCCGAGCTCACCGGGGCCGCGGCCGACTTGCGGGCCGCGCTGCGGGGTGACCTCCACAGCCATTCGGACTGGAGCGACGGCGGCAGCCCGATCGACACGATGGCCGAGACGGCGCGGGGCGTCGGACACGAGTATTGGGCGCTCACCGACCACTCCCCTCGGCTCACCGTCGCCCACGGGCTCGACCGTGAACGGCTGCTCGAGCAGCTCGACGTCGTCGGCGAGCTCAACGAGCGCCTGGCGCCGTTCCGCATCCTCACCGGCATCGAGGTCGACATCCTCGAGGATGGCACGCTCGACCAGGACGACGACCTGCTGGAGCGCCTCGACGTCGTCGTGGCCAGCGCGCACTCGAAGCTGCGGATGGAACGCGACGCCATGACCCGCCGCATGGTGGTCGCCGTCGCCAACCCGCACGTGGACATCCTCGGCCATTGCACCGGCAGGATGGTCGTCGGCCGGGGCCGGCCCGAATCCGAGTTCGACGCCGAGCTGGTGTTCGCGGCGTGCGAGAAGTTCGACACCGCGGTCGAGATCAACTGCCGGCCCGAGCGCCTCGACCCGCCGCGGCGATTGCTCCGCATGGCGGTCGACGCCGGTTGCACGTTCTCGATCGACACCGACGCCCATGCGCCGGGCCAGCTCGAGTGGCAGCGCTATGGCGTGCCACGCGCCGTCGAATGCGGGGTGCCCACCGAACGGGTCGTCAACACCTGGCCGTTGGAGCAGCTGCTCGCGTGGCATTGAGGATCGAGGACTACGCCATGATCGGCGACACCGGGACCGCGGCCCTCGTCGGTCGGGACGGCTCCATCGACTGGCTGTGCTTCCCACGCTTCGACTCGGCCGCCTGCTTCGCCGCCCTGCTCGGCGGGCCCGAGAACGGGCGCTGGCAGATCGCGCCCGTCGGCGCGTGCACCGCGACCCGGCGTCGGTACCGAGACGGGACGCTCGTGCTCGAGACCGAGATGGACGTCGGCGGTGGGACAGTGCGGATCATCGACTTCATGCCGGTGCGCGGCGAGGCCCCCGACGTGGTGCGCATCGTCGAAGGCGTCAGCGGCACGGTGCCGATGCGCATGGAGTTGACGATGCGCTTCGACTACGGATGGATCGTGCCGTGGGTCAACCGCCGCGAAGGTGCGCTCTCGGCCGTCGCCGGGCCCGACGCACTGCTGCTCCGCACTCCCGTTCGCACCCGCGGGGTCGCGATGACGACCATCGCCGAGTTCGAGGTCACTGCCGGCGACCGGGTGCCCTTCGTCCTCACCTGGTACCCGTCGTTCCGCGACCTCCCGAAACCCATCGACGCCGAGGAAGCGCTGTCCGACACGGAACGGTGGTGGCGCGAGTGGTCGGGCCAGTCGACGTGCCGCGGCGAGCTGGCCGACCCGGTGAACCGGTCGCTGATCACCCTCAAGGCGCTGACCTACGCGCCGACCGGTGGCATCGTCGCCGCACCGACGACCTCGCTGCCGGAGAAGCTGGGCGGGATCCGCAACTGGGACTACCGCTACTGCTGGTTGCGCGACGCAACGTTCACGTTGTGGGCGTTCCTGCTGGCCGGCTACCGTGACGAGGCCGGCGCGTGGCGCGACTGGTTGTTGCGCGCCGTCGCCGGCGATCCGTCACGCCTCCAGATCATGTACGGCCCGGCGGGCGAGCGGCGGCTCCCCGAGACGGAGCTCGACTGGCTCCGCGGGTATGAGGGGTCGCGTCCGGTGCGGGTCGGCAACGGCGCGGTGCAGCAGTTCCAGCTCGACGTGTACGGCGAGGTGAACGACGCGCTGTACCAGGCCCGCAAGGTCGAATGTACCGGCGACGATGCCGCGGCCTGGGCGTTGCAGGCCAAACTGCTCGAGTTCCTCGAGACGGCATGGGACGAGCCCGACGAGGGCATCTGGGAAGTGCGAGGCCTGCAGCGCCAGTTCACCCACTCCAAGGTGATGGCGTGGGTCGCGTTCGACCGCGGTGTGAAGATGATCGAGCGGTTCGGCATGCCGGGTCCGGTCGACCGCTGGCGCAGGCTCCGCGACGACGTCCACCGCGCGGTGTGCGAGCAGGGCTACGACGCCGACCGGGGCGCGTTCACGCAGTTCTTCGGCGGCAAGACGCTCGACGCCAGCCTGATGCTGATTCCCCTCGTCGGCTTCCTGCGCCCCGACGACGAGCGCGTCGTCAACACGGTGGCGGCCGTCCAGCGCGAGCTCACCACCGAGGACGGATTCGTCATGCGCTATGCCCACGAGGGCGACGTGTGCGAGGTCGACGGCTTGCCGCCGGGTGAGGGCGCGTTCCTCGCGTGCACGTTCTGGATGGCCGACAACCTCGCCCTCCAGGGACGGGTGGCCGAAGGCCGGCGCCTCTTCGATCGGCTGCTCGCGGTGCGCAACGACGTGGGCCTCCTGTCCGAGCAGTACGACCCGGTGACCCGCCGCCAGCTGGGCAACTTCCCCCAGGCGTATTCCCACGTGTCGCTGGTCAACACCGCGCGCAACCTCAGCAAGGCCGAGGCCCACTGGCCGGTCGCCCAGCGCGCCGAGGGGTGGCCCGACCCCTGACGGGTGCATCCCGCGGCCGGTGTCCGATCGAGATCAATCGGTTGCGATGACCACGCTGTCGGGCCGGACGACGAGGCATCCGTCCGACAGCGTCGTCGTCGCGTCCGAGGTCAGCGCGATCGCGCTGGCCTGGGTGGCCACGGTGACGTCGCCGGGTCCGATGTTCACCGCGACGGTCACCCGACCCCTGCGCATCACCAGCGACTCATGGTCGACGTCGACGCGGACCGCGCCGAGGTCGCCGTCGGTGAGCTCCGGCCACTGCCGCCGGAGTTGGATCAGCTGCCGCGACCAGGCCAGCACTGCGGCATGGTGCGGCTTGTCGAGCTCGGCCCAGTCGAGCCGCGATCGCTCGAACGTCTGCGGGTCCTGCGGGTCCGGGACGTCGTCGGGCTTCCAGCCGAAGGCCACGAACTCCCGGCGGCGACCCGCGCTGACCGCGTCGGCGAGCCCGGCGTCGTCATGATCCGTGAAGTACTGGAACGGGGAGGACGCCGCCCACTCCTCGCCTTGGAACAGCATCGGCACGAACGGCGCGCACAGTACGAGGGCGGCTGCCACCTGGAGCCGTTCGACCGGCACCAGGTGGCTCAGCCGCTCGCCCGCGGCCCGGTTGCCGACCTGGTCGTGATTCTGCGCGTAGCCGACGAATCGGTGCCCGGGGAGGTCACCGATCGCTCGGCCATGACGGCGGCGGCGGAACCGCGAGTAGCGCCCGGCGTACACGAAGGCGGCGCGCAGCGCAGTTGCCAGGTCGTCGAGTGACCCGAAGTCGCCGTAGTAGCCGGTGCGCTCACCGGTGAGCACGGCGTGCAGCGCGTGGTGGAAGTCGTCGCTCCACTGCGCGTGCAACCCGAGGCCGTGGCTGTCGCGTGCCCGGATCAGCCTCGGGTCGTTCAGGTCGCTCTCGGCGACCAGCCAGAGCGGCCGCCCGAGATGGGCCGCGAGCTGGTCGACTCGGACCGAGAGCTCCTCGAGCACGTGGGTTGCCGAGAGGTCGACGATGGCGTGCACCGCGTCCAGGCGAAGGCCGTCGACGTGATAGTCGCGGAGCCACATCAGCGCGTTGTCGATGACGAACGCGCGCACCTCGTCACTGCCTCCCCCGTCGAAGTTCACCGCGTCGCCCCACGGCGTACGGTGCCGATCGGTGAAGTACGGCCCGAACTCGCGGAGGTAGTTGCCGGCCGGGCCGAGATGGTTGTAGACGACATCCAGGACCACGCCGAGGCCGCGCGCGTGGCAGGCGTCCACGAGCCGCTTCCATCCGTCGGGCCCGCCATACTCGTGGTGCGGCGCGTAGAGCGCGACGCCGTCGTAGCCCCATCCGCGGCGCCCCGGGAACTCGGCGATGGGCATCACCTCGATCGCGGTCGCGCCGAGATCGACGACGTGATCGAGGCGTTCGATCACCCCGTCGAAGGTCCCCTCCGGGCTGAACGTGCCGACGTGCAGCTCGTAGACCACCGCCGCCGGGAGGTCGAACCCGTGCCACCCGCCGTCCGTCCAGGGGAACGTCGCGTGGTCGACCGGCCGGCTCGGGCCGTGAACGCCGTCGGGCTGCCAGGGCGAGCGCGGGTCCGGGCGGGGCGGCCCACCGTCGAGCGAGAACGCGTAGGACTCCACGCGACCGTCGACCTCGGCGAGCCACCAGTCGCCGTCCGACCGCGCCATCGGCAGCCGGTCGCCGCCGACGACCGCATCCACTCGCGACGGCCACGGCGCCCACACCCGCAACGCCAAGGTCAGCCCTCCCGCACGAGCAACGCGACCGGGAACCTCGCCAGCAGCCGGACGAGCGGCACCGGCCCGCCGCCGTGCGCGGTGCCGGTGAAGCGGTCGACCCACTGACCGGGCGGGAGCGCCACCGACTCGTTCTCGGGATCGTTCAGGCCGAGCACGAGGCGGGGGACGACCACTGCAACGTCGTCACCCCGGAGGTAGGCCACCGCGTGCTCGCCGGACGGGAGCGGGTGGTACGCGGCTCCGGGCGCGAAGGCGTCGGGCCGCTCGGCGCGCACGGCCAACGACTCGCGGATGACGAACAGCTTGGGCGCGCCGCTCTCGGCCTCGCCCGCGGCCTCCGGAAGCTCGGCCAGCAACTCGGCCCGGCGGCCGAAGTCGACCGCCCGGCGGTTGTCGGGGTCCACCAAGCTGTTGTCCCACAGCTCGCACCCTTGGTAGATGTCGGGCACGCCCGGCGACGTCAGCTCGAGCAGGGTGAGCGCCAACGCCACGACCCAACCGGCGTCGGTGAGCGGCGCCACGAACTCGGCGAGATCGGTGACGAAGGCCTCGTCAGCGAGCACGTCGGTGGCGAAGTCGGCGACCGCGGCCTCGTAGGCCGCGTCGGGATCGGCCCACGACGTGTGCACCTTCGCCTCACGGGTCGCCTTCTCGAGGTACGCCAGCACCCGCGCGGTGTCGATCGGCCACGCGCCGACGAGCGTCTGGTACAGGAGGTACTCCGTCGCCGGGTCCGGCCACGGACCGCGACGATGACGATCGTTGGCGCCCTGCCAGCGGGCCACCGCCTCGGCCCACACCTCAGGGATCTCCGAGAGCAGTCCGATGCGAACGCGCACGTCCGCGCTTCGCTTCGTGTCGTGGGTCGACGTCGTCAGCATCGTCGCCGGCCACCGCTCGGCCGCGGCCGCGTTGTGCGCGTGGAACTCGGCCACGCTCGTCGCGAAACGATCGGGCGCGCCGCCCACCTCGCACCGCGAGGCCAACCGCAGGTCACGGTAGAGCGCCGTGTCCTCCACCCCTTTGGCCATCACCGGGCCGGTGGTCTGCTGGAAGCGCATGGCCAGCTCCGCCTCGACGGCGCCATCCACCCGCAGGCACAAGATGTCGGCCGCGAACGCGAGGAGCTCGGCGTCGATGTCGGAGCGCCGCCGGCCCGCGGCGGCCACTGCTTCTTCGATGCGCGCCACATCGCCGGCGCTCGCTGGCGTCCCGGGCTGCAGATAGGTCCGGTAGACGGGGAACGCGGCGACGATCTCGCGCAGGGCCTCGCGCAACGCGACGCGCGTGTGATCCCGATGGCGACGCTGCCGCTCGCACACCTGCACGAGCAGCTCGGTGAGCCGCTCGACGTCGGCCGCCAGGTCGCGCGCCATCACCTCGTGCTTGGCCCGCCACGCCTGCTCGGCGAAGTCGGCGGCCTCGCCGGTGATCGAGCACCACAGGGCGACGAGCGGCGCCTCGCCGGCCGGGTCGACGAAGACCCCGCCTGCGGCGTGCAGCCAGTCGTACCCCGTCGTCCCGGCGACCGGCCACCCGGCCGGGAGCTCCTCTCCCGGCTCGAGGATCTTCTCGACCACCGTCCACACCCCCTCCGATCCCTCGGCCAGCCGGCCGAGGTAGCCCCGAGGGTCGTGGAGCCCGTCCGGATGGTCGACACGCAATCCGTTGATGGCGCCGTCCCAGACGAGATCGAGCAACAGCGTGTGGGTGTCGGCGAACACCGACTCGTCCTCCATGCGCAGCGCGACGAGGCTCGGCACGTCGAAGAAGCGGCGGTAATCGAGCTCCTGCCCGGCCACGCGCCACCACGCGAGCCGGTAGTTCTGGCGGGCCAGCAGCTCGTCCAACGCGTCCGGGCTGGCGTTGATGCGGGCAACGACGTCGTCGATGGCCTTGGCGACCAGAACGTCGCCATCACACAGCCGGGCGATCCGCACGCCGAGGAGCTCCTTGTCGCGGTGCCGGCGGCGCACGCTCTCACGATCGGTCGCAGACGCCGGCGGGAGGGAACGGCAGCCCTCGGCGATGTCGGCCAGCTCGGCGCTCCCGCACTCGGCCGCCGCGACCGCCAACAGGTCGTCGAGCGTCCGCGGGGAGACCGGCATCTCGTGCTCGAAGTACCGCACCGCGAACGAGCCCTCGTCGCGCTCGATCGCGATGCGGCCGCCCTCGAGCTCGCGCCCGTAGTGATCGGCGAGGATCGGCGCCAGCACGACCTGCCGGAGCTTCGCTTCGGGTGGGTCCCAGTCGATGTCGAACGCCGATGCGTACCGGCTCGCCGGGCCGTTCTCCAGCACGTCCCACCACCAGGGATTGGCGCGCGGATCGGCGGCCATGTGGTTCGGCACGATGTCGACGATCAGGCCCATGCCGAACGCGACCAACGCCGACCGCAACCGGGCGAACCCCTCCGCGCCGCCGCGCTCCCCGGACAGGCGCGTGGGATCGACGACGTCGTAGCCATGCATGCTGCCGGGCGCCGACTCCAGGATCGGCGAGACGTAGAGGTGGCTGATCCCCAGGCGGGCGAGGTACGGCACGATGGCGGCGGCGGCGTCGAACGTGAACCCGGCGTGCAGTTGCACGCGGTAGGTCGCCCGGGGCGTGGCGTCAGGCACGCTCGAGCACCACGACCGAGCGACCGGTGACGGCGAGGTCGTCGCCCGCCTTGCACTCGCGGTCGCCGTCCAGCAGCTCCGGAGCCGCGGTGTCGATGAGCAGGCTCCACCGCTCGCCCCACCGGTCGTCGGGCATGGTGAAGTCCAGGGTGTCGTCGTGGGCGTTGAACAGGATCAGCAGCGAATCGCCGCGCACGCGATGGCCGCGTTCGTCGACCGACGGGATGCCGTCGCCGTTCAGGAAGACCGCGAGTGACTTGGCGAAGCCGACCTCCCATTCCTCGTCGGTCATCTCGACGCCGCCCGGCGTGAACCAGGCGATGTCGCTCAGGCCGCGGATCGGCCGGCCGACGAACCATCGGCGCCGGCGGAGCACCGGCTGAGACCGACGCAACTGGACCAGCCGGCGAGTGAACCCGAGCAGCGTGAGGTTGTCATCCCGCAGGCTCCAGTCCACCCATGACAGCTCGTTGTCCTGGCAGTACGCGTTGTTGTTGCCGAGCTGCGTCCGGCCCATCTCGTCGCCGTGCAACAGCATCGGCACGCCCTGGCTCAGGAAGAGCGTCGCGAGGAGGTTGCGTTGCTGACGGGCGCGCCGGGCGAGCACGTCGGGATCGTCGGTTGGGCCCTCGACGCCACAGTTCCAGGATCGGTTGTCGTCGGCGCCGTCGCGGTTGCCCTCGCCGTTGGCCTCGTTGTGCTTGTCGTTGTACGAGACGAGGTCGGCCAAGGTGAAGCCGTCGTGACAGGTGACGAAGTTGATCGATGCGTACGGTCGCCGACCGTCGTCCTGGTAGAGATCGCTGGAGCCGGTGAAGCGGTTGCCGAACTCCCGGAGCTGCTCGTCGGCGCCGCGCCAGAAGTCGCGGACGCAGTCCCGGTACTGGCCGTTCCACTCGGACCACAGCACCGGGAAGTTCCCGACCTGGTACCCGCCGTCGCCGACGTCCCACGGTTCGGCGATGAGCTTCACCTGGCTGACGACCGGGTCCTGGTGGATCACGTCGAAGAACGTCGACAGCCGGTCGACGTCGTGCAGCTCCCGGGCGAGCGTCGCCGCCAGGTCGAACCGGAAGCCGTCGACGTGCATCTCGGTCACCCAGTACCTGAGGCTGTCCATCAGCAACTGCAGCACCGACGGGGGCCGCATGTACAGGCTGTTCCCGGTGCCGGTGTAGTCCTGGTAGAAGCGGCGGTCGTCCTCGACCAGCCGGTAGTACGCGTCGTTGTCGATCCCTTTGAACGACAGCGTCGGCCCGAGATGGTTTCCCTCGGCGGTGTGGTTGTAGACGACGTCGAGGATCACCTCGATGCCCGCGGCGTGCATCGCCCGCACCATCGCCTTGAACTCGTCGACCTGTTGCCCGGCCCGCCCGGACGACGAGTACTCGTCGTGGGGCGCGAAGAAGCCGATGGTGTTGTAACCCCAGTAGTTGCGCAGCCCCTGCCGCACCAGCCGGTGGTCGTGCACGAATTGATGCACCGGCATCAGCTCGATCGCAGTGACGCCGACCAGCCCGAGGTGCTCGATCACCTCGTCGGTGGCCAGCCCGGCGTAAGTGCCGCGCAACTCGGGCGGGATCGTCGGGTGCCGCATCGTCAGGCCCCTCACGTGCGCCTCGTACACCGACGTCTCGTGCCACGGCGTGTCGGGCCGCCGGTCGTCACCCCAGTCGAACGACGACTCGACGACGACGGACCGCGGCATGAACGGTGCCGAGTCGGAGTCGTTGTACGACAGGTCGGCGTCGTCGCCGCCGAACCGGTAGCCGTACACCGCCTCTCGCCAATCGACCGCGCCCTCGATGGCGCGCGCGTACGGGTCGATCAGCAGCTTGTCGGGATTGAAGCGGTGCCCCGCCGCCGGCTCGTACGGGCCATGCACGCGGAACCCGTACCGCTGGCCGGCGCCCACGCCCGGCAGGCAACCGTGCCAGCAGTGCGCGGTCGTCTCCGGGAGCCGGACCCGGGTCTCCTGGCCGTCCTCGTCGAGGAGGCAGAGGTCCACGCCGGTCGCATGCTCCGAGAACACCGAGAAGTTCGTGCCGCTGCCGTCTGGCGTCGCGCCGAGTGGGTATGGACGGCCCGGCCAGACTTCCACCTCAGCACGCTACCCGTGGCCAGAGTGCGTCAATCCGACGCGTATCATGCCCCCGTGATCAAGAAGACTCCCGCGAAGAACGGCAAGACCGCGAAGGTCACGTTCGAGCTGCCGGGGGCCGCCGGCGCGGGAGCGGTCGCGCTGTGCGGCGAGTTCAACGAGTGGTCGGAGACCTCCCATCCGATGACCAAGCGCAAGGACGGCCGCTTCAGCATCACCGTCACCCTCGACGCCGGCGCGAGCTACCGCTTCCGCTATCTCATCGACGGCGAACGGTGGGAGAACGACTGGCAAGCCGACTCGTACGTCCGCAACGACTTCGGCGGCGACGACTCCGTCGTCGACATCTGACCGCGTCGCCCGGAGCATCTGCCCATGGCCCGCGCCACCGAGACCCGCAAGGTCGTCCGCGTCGAAGGCGGCCGGGCGACGACCGTCGTCGATGCAGTCGCGGCCGAGGAGCCACTCGAGATTCGCGTCGACGGCGACGCGTTGGCCGTCACCATGCGCACGCCGGGACACGACTTCGAGCTGGCGCTCGGGTTCCTCCTCACCGAAGGCGTCGTGCGCCGGGCCGCCGACGTCCTCGCCCTCCGCTACTGCGTGGACGACACCCAGCAGTACAACGTGGTCAACGTCGACCTCGCGCCGGGCGTGCGCCGGCCGACGCCGAGCCAGCGGCGGGCCTTCGTCACGACGTCGTCGTGCGGGCTGTGCGGCAAGGCCAGCATCGACTCCGTCCGCACCCGTTCGCGTTACCGCGTCGCCGACGACCCGGTCGTCCTCGACGCCGCGGTCGTGGCGACGCTGCCGTCGATGCTCGTCGAGGAGCAGCGGGTGTTCGAGCAGACCGGTGGGCTGCACGCCGCCGGGATCTTCACCGCCGACGGCGGCCTCGTGTGTCTCCGCGAGGACGTCGGCCGCCACAACGCCTTCGACAAGGTGATCGGCTGGGCCGCCGGCGAGGGTCGGCTGCCGCTGCGCGGCCATGTCCTCGTCGCGTCGGGCCGCGCCAGCTTCGAGCTCACCCAGAAGGCGCTGATGGCCGGCGCCCCCGCCCTCGTCGCGGTGTCGGCCCCGTCCAGCCTGGCGGTGCAACTGGCCGAGGAGACGGGGATGACACTCGTCGGCTTCGCGCGCGGCGACCGCATGAACGTCTACGCCGGCGCGGAGCGCATCAGCACCATCTCTTGAGGGTCGGGAACGGGTCGACCGCGAGCCCGCTGCCGGGATGGACCTCGAAGTGGAGGTGCGACGAGGTGAAGCGGGCGTCGCCGGTGTTGCCGACCAGCCCGACCACCGCGCCCTGCGCCACCCGGCCCACACTCCCGCGGAACACCGCGAGGTGGGCGCCGTAGTACCGCACACCGTCGTCGCCGTTGAGATAGAAGGCGTTGCCACCGATCGGGCCGACCCGGCGCTCCACCACTCCGGACACCGGCGCCACGACGGGCGTGCCGGCCGCGGCGAAGATGTCGTTGCCGGCGTGGGGTCCGCGGCCGGGGCGCACGTACCCGAAGTCGTCGGTGAAGTGGTGCGGCCCGGCAACCGGGCACTTCCACGTCGAGCCCGGCACCGCGAGCACCTTGCCGATCGGCAGGACGTTCGGGTGGGCGAGCTTGTTCATCGCGACCAACGTCGCGGTCGTCGTGTGGAACTTGATGGCGATCGCGCTGAGCGAGTCGCCGGGCTTCACGGTGTAGGTGCCCGCGCCGGTGCCACCGGCGACGAAGTAGGCGCGTGAGATCGTTTCCGGCGGGGGCGGTGGGGCCGCTCGGCCGGGGATCACCAGCAGCTGGCCGGCCCGAATGCTGTTCGGGTTCTTGATCTTGTTCGCCGACACCAGCGCGCCGGTACTGGTGTGGAACCTGGACGCGATCCCGCCGAGGGTGTCGCCCGGCATCACGCGGTAGCACGGCCCCGCGGTCGCGGCGATGCCCGTCATGAGCAGTCCCAAGACGATGAGCAGGGGTCGGAGGCGTCGCACGACTGGCCACCCAGCCTTTCCCGCCCGCTCCCGCCCGACGAGCATACCGATCGCGATGCCTAGGCTGCGCGCATGGACCTCCCGGTCATGCCGCCGGTCAAGCCGATGCTGGCCAAGCTGGCGCGTGCGCTGCCGCCGGCCGACGGGGTGTCGTACGAGCCGAAGTGGGACGGCTTCCGGACCATCGTCTTCCGCGACGGCGACGAGATCGAGCTGGGGAGCCGCAACGAGCGGCCGCTGACGCGGTACTTCCCGGAGATCCTGGATCCGTTGCGCGCCAACCTGCCGGCGCGGTGCGTCATCGACGGCGAGCTCGTCGTGGCCGGCGAGCACGGCCTCGACTTCGACGCGATGCTGCAACGGATCCACCCTGCGGAATCGCGGGTCCGCATGCTCGCCGAGAAGACACCGGCCAGCTTCGTCGCCTTCGACCTGCTCGCCATCGGCGACGAGGACCTGCGGTCGCAACCCTTCCGTGCGCGCCGGGCCCGGCTCGCGGATGCGCTGCGTGGCGCGCGGCCACCGGTGCACCTCACTCCCACGACCGGTGACGCAGCCGTCGCGACGGACTGGTTCGATCGCTTCGAGGGCGCGGGGCTCGACGGCGTCATCGTCAAGAACCTCGACCAGCCCTATCGCGAGGACGAGCGGGTCATGCTCAAGGTCAAGCACCAGCGCACCGTCGACTGCGTGGTCGCGGGCTTCCGCTGGCACAAGAGCGGCGGGATCATCGGCTCGCTCCTGCTCGGTCTGTACAGCGCCGCCGGCGACCTGCAACACGTGGGGGTGACCGCGGCGTTCACCGCGGCGCGGCGCCGCGAGCTGGTCGACGAGCTGGCGCCGTATCGGGAGCACGCGCTGGAGGGCCACCCGTGGGCCGGATGGGCCGAGGCCATGGCCGATGCCGGCGGCCGGCGCATGCCGGGCGCGGGGAGTCGGTGGAACGCCGGCAAGGACCTGTCGTGGGAGGCCGTCCGGCCCGAGCTGGTGTGCGAGGTGGCGTTCGAGCACATGCAGGGCGACCGGTTCCGCCACGCCGCCCGCTTCGTCGCCTGGCGCCCCGACCGCGACCCGCGCTCGTGCACCTACGACCAGCTGGAGGTCGTGGTGCCGGAGGAGCTCGCCCGCGTGTTCGGCGCATGAGGCCCGGCCCGATCGACGGGCTGGTCCTCGCCGGCGGCGCCGGCCGGCGCTTCGGCCGGCCCAAGGCCATCGTGCCGATCGGCGGGGGCACCCTCGTCGAACGGGCGGTCGCACAGTTGCTGTCGCGGTGCTCCGGCCGCGTCGTCGTTGCCTCGCACGCGTCGATCGACCTCCCGACGCTGCCGGTCGACGTCGTCGACGACCGGCCGGGCCCGCGCGCGGCGCTGAACGGCATCGTCGCCGGCCTGGCCGAGCTCCCGTCCGACGACGTGGTCGTGCTGGCCTGCGACCTGCCGGCGGTCGGCGACATCCTCGACCGGTTGCTGGCGGCCGACGGCCCGGTCGTCGTCGCGGTCGACGAGCTCGGCCGCCGCCAACCGCTGTGCGCGCGCTACCGCCGCGAGCCGACCCTGCGAGCCGCCGAGCGCCTGCTCGCCGACGGGCAACTGCGGCTGTCGGCCCTGCTCGACGCGCTCGGCCCGGTAGTCGAGGTGGTCGCCGGTCCAGGCGAGTTGGCCAACGTCAACACGCCGGCCGACCTCGCCAACGCGCTCCTCCCCGGTCGGGATGGCGGATTACGCCGGTTCGACCGGTGAGAACGAGCGGAGCAGGCCGTCCACGCCGGAACCGTGCAGCGTCATCCCGCCGTCGATCACGAGGTTCTGGCCGGTGATGAAGCGGGCGGCGTCGGAGCACAGGAACACGACCACGTCGGCGATGTCCTCCGGCGTGCCGATGCGGGCCAGTGGCGTCTTCTCGACCATGCGATCGCTGATCTCCGGGAAGTTGTCGAGCAGGGGGGCGGTCAGGCCGGTCGCGATCATGCCGGGTGACACCGCGTTGACGCGGACCGTCGGCGCGTACTCGAACGCCGCGGTCGCGGTGAGCGCGACGACGCCGGCCTTCGCGGCCGAGTAGGGCCCCTCCCCCGCCGCCGGTCGGGTACCGCTGATCGATGCGGTGCTGACGATGGCGCCACCACCCCCCGCGACGAGGATCGGTGCCGCGGCGCGGATGCCGTGATACACGCCGAGCAGGTTGACCCGGACGATGCGCTCCCACTCGTCGGGGTCGTACGCGTCGGTGGCCGCGAGGTTGCTCCCACCGGCGTTGTTGAACAGCAACGACAGCCCGCCCAACTGCTCGGCCGCGTCGGCGACCGCGATCGCCATCGCCTTGCTGTCGGCGACGTCGACGTTGAGCGCGATCCCACCGATCTCCCCGGCGACGGCGCCCGCGGCGTCGCCGTCGACGTCGACCACCGCAACGGTCGCGCCCTCGGCGGCCATGCGCCGGCACGTGGCCCGCCCGATGCCCGACCCGCCGCCGGTCACGAACGCTCGGTGCCCGTCGAGGAGTCCCATGGCGCGAGCGTAGGAGGTGCCGCCCGCGCCATGCGGAACGAGAACTCCGTCCGACCCGGCACGCTGCTGATGTCGAGGGGCCGCCCGTGCAGTGCCATCACCTCGCGCCCGAACGCCAGCCCCAACCCGGTGCCGCGCGTGTTGCGGGTGTGGGCGTCGCCGCCGCGGAAGAACCGCTCGCCGAGATGGGCCAGATCGGCGGCGGCGATGCCCGGCCCGTCGTCCACGACCGACACGATCGCGTCGTCGGCGGTGGTGCGCACCGCGACGACGACGTGCGCGCTGTCGGGCGTGTGCTTCGCCGCGTTGGCCAGCAGGTTGTCGACGACCCGTTCGAGCAGGCGCTGGTCGCCGAGCACCCAGCAGTCGGGCTCGATGTCGACCCGCAGGCTTCGGGCCCCGAACAGGCTGCCGAGGCGCGCCGTCGCCAGCGTCACCGACGCGCTCAGGTCGAAGGGCACCAGCCGGGCCTCGAGCCGGCCGGCCTCGAGCTGCGCGAAGTCGAGCAACGTGTCGATCGTCCCGCCCAGCACCGCGGCGTTGTCGTTGACCCGGTGCAGCAGCTCCTGGCGCAGGTCGTCGTCGAGGTCGGCCCACCGTTGCTCGAGCGTCTTGCCGAGGCCGTGGATCACCGTCAGCGGGGTGCGCAACTCGTGCGAGACGGTGGCGATGAAGTCCTGCTTCAGGCGGTCGAGCTCGGCCAGCCGGCGCACCATCGCCCGCTCGGCCTCGAACCGCTCGGCGTTGGTGAGGGCAACACCGGCTTGCGCCGCCAGCAGCTCGACCGCTTCCACCTCCTCTGGCGCGATCGCATGACGCTCGAGTGACCCGCCGACGAGCACCGCGGCGATCCTCCCTTCGACGCGTACCGGCACGGCCACCACCGCCTTGAACCCGGCCTGGCGGAGCTGCGGCACCCCGCGAGCGTTCTTGGCGTAGTCGTTGATGACGACGGTTGCGGCCCGCTCGCGCACGAGCCCGACCATCCCGATCGTGTTCGGGTGCACCGCGTCCACGTACTCGGGAGGGAGACCGTGCGAGTGCGGGACGCGGTAGACCGGCTCGTCGGCATCGAGCAGGTTGATGTTGCAGGCCGAGAACCCGAGGTCGGCGACGCAGCCGACCACCCGCTGCAGGACGACGTCGGGGTCCAGGTCGGCGATCGAACGGGATGCCGCAGCCACGGCAGCGAGCAGGTGCGCCCGCCGCTCGGACTCGACGCGGGTCGCCGCTTCGGCGGCGATGCGCTCGACGAGCTGACCCGACAGGAAGGCGGCCAGCAAGGTGACGCATCCCAGCACGACCAGCTCGAGGAGCACCACGGCCGAGCCGGGACCGCTGTCGCCGACGACCACGACGGCGACCAGGCACGCACACGTGAAGCCGAGGACCGCGAGCTGACCGTTGCGCGGGTAGGACGACGCCGCGAACACCGTCGTGAGGGCCCACAAGAACACCAGCGGGCTGCGCCCGCCACCGGTCGCGGCGACGGCCAGCGTGATCAGCACGACGTCGAACGCCGACCACCCGTAGAGCAGCCACACCCCCGCGCCGGTCTGGAACAACCGGTGCCACGGGAGCGCGGCGATCACCACCGCGCCCACCGACGCGGCGACGATCAAGGCAATGTACGACCCACGGTGGATCTCGCCGTGGCCCGACATGAACGGGTAGACCGCGAGCTCGCCGATGACGATGAGCGTGACGACCACGCCGACGCGGACGGTCTTCAGGCGGTACTCGATGAGGAGGTCGCTCACGTGACGAGGACGACCTTGCCGAGCTTGCCCCCGGCGGCGAAGCGCTCGTACGCCGCCGCCGCCTCGGCCAGCGGGAACGTCGCCGCGATCGGCACCCGCACGCGACCGTCGGCGAGCAGCGGCACCACCTCGCGCTCCACCCCTCGGGTCACCAGCGCCTTCTCCTCCAGGGGCCGGGCCCGCAGCGTCGACGCGTGAATGCGGCCGCGGCGCGCCATCAACGCCAGCAGGTCGACCTCGGCCCGAGCGCCGGCGCCGACCCCGATCACGACGATGCGACCGCCGGTCCCGAGCGATGCCAGGTCCCCGGCGAGGTTCGGCGCACCCACGAGCTCGAGCACGACGTCGAACGGGCCGTGGTCCTCGAACCCCTCGGGCGCGATCGCCAGCACCCGACCATGTTCCGCCAAAGCGGCGACGGCGTCGCGGAGGCTCTCGTTGCGGACCGTGGCCGTGACGCGCGCGCCGGCGGCGGCCGCAAGCTGCACGCCCGCGGTGCCGACGCCGCCGGCGGCGCCGTGCACGAGCACGTGCTCGCCCATCGCCAGCCGGCACTGCCCGAACAGCGCGTCGTGCGCGGTGACGAACGCCTCGGGAAAGCCGCCGGCCTCCGGCCACGAGATGCCGTCCGGCACTGGCATCGCGACCCGCTCGTGGACCAAGCAGCGCTCGGCCTGGGCGCCGCCGCCGACGATCGCCATGACCCGATCGCCCACCGTGAACCGGGTGACGCGCTCCCCGACGGCCGCGACCTCACCGGCGAGCTCCATGCCCGGAATGTCCGGCGGGCTGCCGGGCGGCGCGGGATAGAAGCCGTCCACCTGCATCTGGTCGGCGCGGTTGAGACCGGCGGCCCGCACGTCGACGAGCAACTCCCCGGCGCCCGGCACCGGATCGGGGTGCTCGCGCACCTCGAGCTGACCGTCGACGATCGTCACCGCGAGCATCGACACGACGCTACCGGCGAGCGGCGCTGGTCCCCGATCCGACCCGGGTCGCTAATGCGAATCGAGCAGCGCGTTGTCGCGGAAGTCGGCGAAGAGCCCGTCGGCACCGGGACCGACGAAGACGACCGACGCCGGACCGACGAAGCCGAGCGTCCACGGCATGACGACGTTGCGCACGTTGGCCGGGTCGATCGACAACCCGAGCCGCCCGAGGTGATAAAGGTCACGCAAGCCGACGCCGTGGAGCTCGGTGTGGCGGGCCAGCACGCCGATGTCGCGCAGCATCTTCGTCGGTGAGGTGCGGTCGGTCCGGAGCTTCCCGAGCGCGGCGAGGATCATCAGCGCCTGGTCGTAGCTGCGCGTGATGTCGCCGTCACCGAGATGGCGGTTGCGCGAGAAGGCCAGGGCGGCGTGACCGTCCATGTGCTGCAGCCCCGGCGAGAACACGGCACCCGAGAAGCTGTCGTTCATCGGGTACGGCACGTTGACGTCGACACCGCCGAGCTCGTCGACCATCCCGATGAAGCCGTCGAAGTTCGTCGTCATGGCCCAGTTGATCGGCACGCCTGTCAACTGGCTGACGGCCGCGGCCTCGAGCTCGGGGCCGCCGTAGGTGAAGGCGGCGTTGATCTTGTCCCGCCCATGTCCCGGGATGGGCACGTACGTGTCGCGCGGGATGTCGAGGATCGTCGCCTTGCCGGCTGCCGGGTTCACGCCGATGAGGTGGATGGCGTCTCCGCGCGCGCCGTCGACGCCGGGCCGACCGTCGTTGCCGATCGCGAGGATGAACACGGGCTGGTCGGGCGCGCCCGTGAAGTGGGCCTCGCTGGTCGCCGCGATCTTGTCGACGCGGATGACCGTGCGGCCCTTCGCCAGCGGCGCCACGGCCGTCATGAGGCACAGGACACCGACCGGCACGCCGACCAGCACGAGCACGCGCCGCCGCTTCACTTGCCGGCCGCCTTGACGGTGGTCGTCGTCGCGGTCGTGCTGGTGACGCCGGCCGCGTCCTCGTGCACGGACCGGACGTCGTACCCCGCGATCCGCCAGGTACCGCCGTCCTGCTGGAGCATCAGCTCGCCGAGGTGCGTGACCGAGTACGGCCCGCCGACCGCGGCGATGTCGAGCCGCACGTCGAGCGTCGCGGTCACCAGCGCGACCGCGCCGACGGCGTCGATCAACGCGGTGAGCTTGACCGTCTGGGCGGCTGGGGTGATCCCGGTGGCGCGCGGCAGACCCTCGTCGACCAGCGCGACGCGGTCGGGTCCGGCGAGGCGCGGCGCGACCTCGGGGCTGAACAAGGGGCTGATGTCGCCCGCGGCACCGGACTGCAGCGGCGTGACGACCGCACCGGTCAACCACTGGTCGAGCGTGGCCATCACCCCCGCTTTGGTCGCGTCGGGGAACGATCCGGGCTTGCCGGTCCAGATCACGTCGGTGCCGCTCACCGAGAGCTTGACGACCGGCGCGGCGGTCGTCGGCGGCGCGACGGCCCGCTTCGGTGACGAGGACCCCGAGCACCCACTGGCGCCGAGCCCGAGAACGACGACGAGAGCTGCAACCGCCGGGCGCATGGCGCCGACGATTGTTACCAGGTGTTCCCGCCCTCCTGGCGGAGGGCCACCTCCACCTCGATCTCCACCGCGCCGCCGCGGGGCAGGGCGGCGACACCGACCGCCGACCGGGTGTGCCGGCCGGCCTCGCCGAACACCTCGTGGAGGACGTGGCTGGCGCCGTCGACGACGGCCGGCTGCGCGTCGAATCCCGGTGCCGAGGCGACGAACGCCAGCACCGTCAGGACCCGCTCGATCCGGTCGAGCGAGCCCAGCTCGGCCTTCAGCACCGAGAGGGCGTTGAGGGCGCACAACCGGGCGGCGTGGTACCCGGCCTCGACGGTGACGGTGTCGCCGAGGACGCCCGGGTGGGCCAGCTGGTGGTCGGCTCCTCTCGGGAGTTGACCCGACGTCCGGGCCCGACCGCCGTGGACGACGACCGCGACCAACGGGTCATGGGGCGGGTGGGGGCCCGGCAGCTCGATGCCGAGCGCGGCCAGGCGGGCGTCGGGACCATCGGCGGCAGGCACGGCCGCCGAGCGTAGGTGGTGGTTGACTGCGCAGATGCGACTCGCCAACGCCGACGGCCGGGCCGCCTTCCTGGTCGACGGCCGGGTTCACGACGTCGCCACCATGTCGGGTGGCGCCCTGCCCAGTGACCCGATGGCGGTGCTGGCCGGCCACTGGTCGGAGGCGGCGGCCCTCTGGACGCAGGGCACGACGGGGGCCGGCATCGCGGTCGAGGACGCCGACCTGCGGGCGCCGGTGCCGCGCCCCGGCGCGGTGTTCGCGGTCGGCCTCAACTATCACCGCCACGCCGAGGAGACCCGGGCCGAGGTGCCCGAGCTCCCGGCGATCTTCACCAAGTTTCCGCCGTCGATCAACGGGCCGTTCGGCGACGTGGTGCTGCCGCCCGACGAGGACACCGTCGACTACGAGGCCGAGCTGGCCTTCGTGATCGGCCGGGGCGGGCGGCACATCCGCGAGGGCGACGCCCTCGACCACGTCGCCGGGTACCTGGCGGCGCAGGACATCTCCTGCCGCCGCGTGCAACGGGCCGCCGGGAACCAATTCTCGATGGGCAAGAGCTTCGACTCCTTCTGCCCGCTCGGTCCGGCGGTCGTGAGCCTCGACGAGCTGGCCGACCCGCTCGACCTCCGGATCACGTGCCGCGTCAGCGGCGAGGAGTTGCAGGACTCGCGCACGTCCGACTTGATCCGCAACGTCCCCGAGCTCGTCGCGTTCCTGTCGTCGGTGCTCAGCTTGCAATCGGGCGACGTCTGCCTCACCGGCACGCCGGCCGGCGTCGGCGTGGCCCGCACCCCGCCCCGGTTCCTCCGCGACGGCGATGTCATCGAGACCGAGATCGAGGGCGTCGGCGCGCTGCGGAACCGCTGCGTTGCCGGGTAGTCGACCGGCCGGCGGCCCGGCGCTGGCCCTCGGCGGGGTCGGCGTCGTCCGCGACGGCCGGTGGATCCTCCGCGACGTCGACTGGGCGGTCGCACCCGGCGATCGTTGGGTCGTCGTCGGTGCCAATGGGTCCGGCAAGACGACGCTGCTCCGCATCGCCGCGCTGTACTTGCATCCGTCGGTCGGGCGCGTCGACGTGCTCGGGCAGCGACTGGGGCGCGTCGACGTGCGGGCGCTGCGCCGCCGCATCGGCCTGGCGAGCGGTGGCCTCACCGCGATGCTCCGCCCGCAGTTGACGGCGGCCGACGCGGTGATGACGGCGCGCTTCGCGGCACTCGAGCCGTGGTGGCATCAGTACGAGCCCGCCGATCGCGATCGCGCCGTCGCCCTGCTCGAACGCATGGGGGTCGGCCACGCCGCCGAGCGCGAGCTGCTGACGCTCTCGGACGGCGAGCGGCAACGGGTCGCGCTGGCTCGTACGCTGATGAACGAGCCCGAGCTCCTGCTGCTCGACGAGCCCGCAGCCGGCCTCGACCTCGCGGCGCGCGAGGAGCTCGTCGCCCGCCTGGCGCAGCTCGCCGACGACCCCACCGCGCCCCCGCTCGTCCTGGTCACCCATCACGTCGAGGAGATCCCGCGCCGCTTCACCCACGCCATGTTGCTGCGCGACGGTCGGGTGGTCGCCGCCGGCCCGCTGTCCGACGCGCTCACCGCGGCCACCCTCTCCGAGGCGTTCGGGCTGCCGGTCCGGCTCGAACAGCGCGAAGGGCGGTTCACCGCATGGGTGTCCGGGTAGCCGACCGTTTGCTCGTCGTTCACCGCGATGTCGGTCTCCGGCTGGTTCCGGAGGCCTCCGTTCGGGCAGCATCTGGCCCGTGTTGACCCGGCGCCAGTTCCTCCGGACCGCGGCCGGAGCCACCGCCCTCACCGCCCTCCGACCGGAACGCGCCTTCGCGGCGCTCGCCGAGGGCGCGCCGGCGGCGCTCCCGGCCCCGGCCGCGGCGCCGTTCGACCACGTGGTGCTCCTCATGCTCGAGAACCGGAGCTTCGACCACTTGCTCGGCTGGTTGCCCGGCGCCGACGGGCGTCAGGGCGGCCTCTCCTACGCCGACACCAAGGGAACCGTGTACCCGACGTACCCGCTGGCGCCCGACTTCCAGGGCTGCGGCTACGCCGACCCCGACCACTCGTGGGAGGGCGGGGTCAAGCAGCTCGACGGCGGGAAGTGCGACGGCTTCCTGAAGACGGCGGCTCCGGGCGACACCTTCCCCATCGGCTACTACACCGCCGCCGACCTGCCGGTGCTCGCCGCGCTGGCGACCAACTACACGACGTTCGACAACTACTTCTGCTCGATCCTCGCCGAGACGTTCCCCAACCGCTTCTACCAGCACGCGGCGACGACCGACCGCGACCACAACATGGGCGTGACGCAGTCCGTCATCACCAAGACGATCTGGACGCGACTCGAAGCCGCGGGGATCAGCAAGGCGTACTACTTCATCGACGAGCCGTTCATCGGGCTCTTCGGCGCGCAGCACCTCACGTACGGTCGGCCGTACGCGCAGTTCCTGGCCGACGCCGCCGCCGGCACGTTGCCCGCGGTGTCCTTCGTCGACCCGTCGTTCGCCGGCGAGGGCCAAGGCGCGTCGGGCGACGAGCATCCGCACGGCGACATGCGGGCCGGCGAGGCGCTGATCGCCGAGATCTACCACGCGCTGCGGATCGGGCCGCAGTGGTCGAAGACCGTCTTCGTCGTGAACTACGACGAGTGGGGCGGCTTCTACGACCACGTGCCGCCGCCGCGCGTGATCGACGACACCAAACCGGGGCCGACGTTCCTGTCCCCGGCGCCCCACCCGGACTACCACCAGCTCGGCTTCCGGGTGCCCTGCGTCGTGGCGTCGCCGTTCGCGCCCAAGAAGATCGTGTCGGGCGGCGCGCCGTTCGAGCACACGTCCGTCCTCAAGATGATCGAGTGGCGGTGGGGCCTCCAGCCGCTCACGGCGCGCGACGCCAACGCCCGCAACCTGGCCGAGGCCCTCGACCTCACCGGCCCGCCGCGCACCGACAGCCCGGCGATCCCGCTGCCGCCGGCGCAGGCCTCGATCGCGTGTGGCCCCACCAGCGTGGCGGCCAAGCCGCCGCAACCCCTCGCGCCGGCCGGCCCCGGCGGCGCCGCCGGCGGCGGGAGCGGCGCCCCGTCTGCATCCGGCGTGAGCGGGACGACTGCGGCCACGGGTGGTCGGAGCACCGTGGCCGTCGTCGCCGGCGCGGCGGCGATCGGCGCCGGCCTGGCCGCCCGCCAGGTGAAGGCGAAGGCCGCGGGTCCGTGATGCGCCGGGCCCTCGCCGCGCTGGCGGTGGTGTCGACCGCGTGGGCGTCCACGGTGACTGGCGCGCACGCGTCCGCCCTCCCGCCGGTGAAGCACGTGTTCGTCATCGTGCTCGAGAACGAGAACTACGACGCCAGCTTCGGACCCGGCTCGAAGGCCCCGTACCTCGCGAACACGCTCACGTCGATGGGCCAGCACCTCAGCCAGTACTACGGCATCGGGCACTTCAGCCTCGACAACTACGTCGCCATGGTGAGCGGCCAGGCGCCCAACGTCCAGACGCAGGCCGACTGCATGATCTACACCGACTTCCTTCCCGGAGTCGTGGGTCCCGACGGCCAGGCGATCGGCCAGGGATGCGTGTACCCGAAGGCGGTGGCCACCGTGGCCGACCAGCTGACCGCCAAAGGCCTGTCGTGGAAGGGCTATCTCGAGAGCATGGGATCGCCCTGCCGCCATCCCGACCTCAACACCCAGGACACGACCCAGCAGGCCAAGGTCGGCGACCAGTACGCCGCCCGCCACAACCCGTTCGTCTACTTCCACTCGATCATCGACAGCCCGGCCTGCGTCGCCAACGACGTGCCGCTCGAACGGCTGCCCGGCGACTTGGCGACTACGTCGACGACGGCATCGTTGTCGGTGATTGTCCCCGACCTGTGCCACGACGGTCACGATTCGCCGTGCGTCGACAAGCAACCGGGCGGCCTCGTCTCGGCCAACGCCTTCCTCGAGCAGTGGGTGCCGAAGATCCTCGGTTCGGCCGGCTACCGCGACGGTGGCCTGCTCGTCGTCACCTTCGACGAGGCGTCGAACAGCGACACCACCGCGTGCTGCGGCGAGGCTCCCGGCCCGAATTCCCCCATGCCGGGCCAGCAGGGCCCCGGCGGCGGCCGCGTCGGCGCGGTGCTGGTTTCACCGTTCATCGCGCCCGGCGGCAGCAACCCGACGCCGTACAACCACTACTCGCTGCTGCGATCGATCGAGGACCTGTTCGGTCTCGAGCATCTCGGCATGGCGGGGGCCGCCGGCCTGAAGGCGTTCGGCGACGACGTGTTCACCAACCCGCCGGCGTCGACCGTCGTCGGTCCGGTCCCGGCGCCGCCACCGGCGCCCGCGCCGGTCGCGACCCTCCCGGTCACTGGTGCGAGCACCCTGCCCGTCGCGCTGGGTGCCGCGCTGCTCCTTGCCGCCGCACTTGCCGGCCGGCGAGTGGTTCGGTCGTCCCGCGGTCGATAGCGAGCACCACCGATCCCGCCGGGCCGGTCGATAGGGTCAGGCCCATGCCCGGGCCGCCGATCTACGTCTCGCGGCTGGTGGGCCTCCCGCTGCTCGACGCCGACGGCGCCACCGTGGGTCGGGTCGCCGACGTGCTGCTCGGCCCGTCGGCCGCGTCCGAGCCTCCTCGGGTGCTGGGCTTCGTCGTGTCCGTCCAGCGGCGCCGCATCTTCGTCGGCGCCGGCCGGATCGCCGAGGTCGACGCCTCCGGTGTCCGGCTCGCGGGCGGCACCGTCGACCTGCGGCATTTCCGGCAACGACCAGGTGAGCTGCTGGCGACGAGCCTGCTCGACCGCCGGATCGACGGCGAGACGCTGCACGATCTCGCGCTGGCGCCGTCGGCGACGCGGGCCCGCGCGTGGGAGGTGACCTCGATCGCGCTGGGCAGCGTCGGACCACTGCGCCGGCGCCGGACCCATCGCGTCATCGGCTGGCAGGACGCGACATCGTTGTTCGACTTCGGCCCGATCGACCGCGAGATGGCGCGCCTCCGCGAGATGCATCCGTCCGATCAGGCGGCGGCCCTGCGCGACGTGCCATTGGCCCGGCGCCGCCAGCTGGCCGAGGGCATGGAGGACCAGGAGCTGGCCGACGTGCTCGAGGAGCTGCCCGAGACCGATCAGGTGGTGCTGCTCGAGGGCCTCGAGGTCGAACGCATCGCCCACGTCCTCGAGGAGATGGCGCCCGACGACGCCGCCGACCTGCTGGCCGAGATGCCGGGCGATCGCCGGGCTCGCCTGCTGGCGGCGATGGAGCCCGACGAGGCCGACCCGCTGCGCCGCCTCCTGCTCTACGCCGCCGACACCGCCGGCGGGCTCATGACGCCCGAGCCGCTGATCCTCCAGCCGACGGCCACGGTGGCCGAGGCGCTGGCCCGCCTGCGCGATCCGGACCTCCCACCGGCGCTCGCCGCCCAGGTGTTCGTGGTCTCGCCGCCGACGGAGACACCGACCGGCCCGTACCTCGGCGTCGTCGGCTTCCAACAACTGCTGCGCGAGCCGCCGTCGTCCGAAGTCGGCGCGTGCCTCACCGACTCGCCCGATCCCGTCGGCGCCGACCTGTCCGAGGTCGGGGTGGCCGAGCGGCTCGCGGCGTACAACCTGCTCGCCGTCGCGGTCTGCGACGACGCCGGCCGGATGCTCGGCGCGGTCAGCGTCGACGACGTCCTCGACCGGACCCTTCCCGCCGGCTGGCGAGGTCGACCGTGAGCGCGTCCGCAGGACGCGCGTGGCCCGAGCGGCCCTCTGAGCGGGAAGGCGTGAGCGCGTCCGCGTCCGCCGGCGAGCGGGAAGGCCCATGAAGCGCGCCGGCGACCTGTCGACGCCGCGCAGCGGCCGCAGCCTCGGGATCCACTACGACCCCGAGGCCTTCGGCCGCTTCTCGGAGGCCATCGCCCGCACCCTGGGCACGGCCCGCTTCCTCGTCCTGCAGACGGGCCTCGTCATCGTCTGGATCTCGGTCAACGTCGTCGCCGCCGCGCTGCGGTTCGATCCCTACCCCTTCATCCTGTTGAACCTGGCGTTCTCGACGCAGGCGGCCTACGCGGCGCCGCTCATCCTGCTGGCGCAGAACCGGCAGGCCGATCGCGATCGCGCCATCGCCGAGCAGGACCGCGCGGTCAATGCCCGCACCCAGGCCGAGACCGAGTTCCTCGCGCGCGAGATCGCGTCGATCCGCCTCGCCCTGGCCGACGTCGTCACCACCGACGACCTGCGCGACGCGGTCGACCGGCTCGCGGCCGCGATGGAGCGGCGCCCGTGATCGAGTCCGAGGCGCCCGACGCCGAGGCCCGCTTCCGGCCCGGCTGGTCGATCGACCTGCGCCGCTCGCTCGGTCCGATGGCCCGCTGGCCGGCCATGCGGGTCGGGCGCGACGGCATCTGGCGCGCCACCAACACCCCGGACGGCCCGGCCACCACCCACGTGTGGGTCGATCGCAACGGCGACGTGCGCATGCGCGCGTGGGGCCCGGGCGCGTCGTGGGCCGGCGCCGGGCTGCCCGCGCTCGCCGGCGCCGGCGACGACGTCGGCGGCTTTGGCGACGTGGCGGCCCGGCACCCGCTCGTCGCCGACCTGGCCCGTCGCATGCCAGGCCTCCGGATGCCACGCACCCGCCAGGTGTTCGAGGCGCTGGTGCCGACGGTCATCGAGCAGAAGGTCACCGGCCACGAGGCCCGCCGCTCCTACGCCCGGCTCGTGCGCACGCTCGGCCGGCCGGCGCCAGGTCCCGGCGCCGCCCTCGGCCTCGTCGTCCCGGCCACCGCCGACGTGTGGGCCGCAACCGCGTCGTGGGTGTTCCATCGCGCCGGCGTCGAGCGGCGGCGGGCCGACACGGTGCGCGTCGCCGCGACGTACGCCCGGCGGCTCGACGAGGCCGCCTCGTTGCCCATGGAAGCCGCCCGGCGGAGGCTCACCGCGCTGCCCGGCGTCGGTCCGTGGACCGCGGCCGAGGTCGCGCAGATCGCGCTGGGCGACGCCGACGCCGTGAGCGTGGGCGACTACCACATCCCCAACACCGTCGCCTGGGCCCTCGCCGGCGTGGCCCGCGGCGACGACGACCGCATGCTCGAGCTGCTCGAGCCCTTCCGCCCCCACCGCGGCCGCGTCGTCCGGCTCATCGAGGCCGCCGGCATCGGCGCCCCGAAGTTCGGCCCCCGCAGGCCGATCGACTCGATCGCCGACCGGTAGCGCTAGACACCGACGACGCGGGCGGTGGCCCGGCGGCCCGGCAGCCTCACCACCTCGATGGCGCTCGGCATCTCCTCCTTGATGCTGCTGTCGTGGGTGATGACGAGCACTTGGCGGAACCGGCCCCGCAGTCGTTCGAGCGCCAGCAGCATCCGGGCCTTGCGATCGTCGTCGAGCGGGCCGAAGACCTCGTCGAGCACCAGCAGTCCCACTTGGCCGCCGGACTGCAGGCGCACGTGCTCGCTGATCGCGATCCGCAGCGCGAGGTTGGCGAGGTCGGTCTCCGATCCGGAGAACCGGCCCAGGCCGTGCTCGATGCCGTCGTCGGTGATCTGGATCTCGTAGGTCTCCGGGTTGACGTCGAGGGCGTCGTACTCGTGGTCGGTGAGCTCGGCGAACAGCTCGGACGCCTGCTGCGCGAGCAGCGGCCCGACCGACTGCACCACCGTATTGCGGAACTCTCCGAGCAACTCGGCGACCCGCCCGGTGTGGCGCACGTCCTCGACGAGCACCGTCATGTCGGCGTGGCGCACCTCGCCCTCGGCCAGCTTCTCCTTGGCGTTGTCGACCGCACTGCCCGCCCGGGCGGCGCCCACCCGCACGTCCTCGGCCTCCTTGGCGAGGCGATCGGCCGCCTTGCGGGCGGCGTCGCGCCCGGCCTTCGCGACCGCGAGCGCGTCCTTGTCGAAGCCGACCTTCTTGACCTTGACGCGCAACGCGTCGCGCGTCGCGGTGAGCTCGTCGATCTTCTCGGAGCGGGCCACGATCTCGTCGGCGATCGCGGGCGAACGCTCGAGCCGGCCCTCGAGGGTGTGGAGCTCGGCCGACGCCCGCTTGCCGGCGTCCACCTCCCCCAGCAGGCGCGCCAACTCATCGTCGGCCGGCGGCTCGCCGAGGACCGCCAGCGCGCCGGCGAGCCCCTCTTCGGCCGAGGTCCGGCGGGTGGCCCGCTCCTGCCACGCCGCCCACGCCTGGCGCGCCGCCGCCAACGTCGTCCGCGCCTCGGACACCGCGCCCCTCGCCACCGACTCCTGCTGCGCCGCGGCGCGCTGCTCGGTGGCGAGGGCCTCGACCCGCGCCGCGGCATCCTCCACCTCCCGGCGCCGGTGCGACTGCACCTGCTCGAAGGCGTCGCCGAGGGACTGACCGCACACCGGGCACTCCTCGTCGGGCGACAGCGTCGCCGATCGCGCCGCCGCCGCTTCCGCCCGCACCAGCTCGTCCTTCGCGGCCCGCAACTGGCCGGCCAGGTCGGCCGCCGCGCCGGCCGCGGCCTCCGATGCCTGGCGGGCCGCCTCGACCACCGACT